>JBBQHI010000076.1:0-2545 GCA_038323835.1 Solirubrobacterales bacterium | reverse complement strand
GTCGCGTTCAACTCCTCAATCGTCGACGCCGCCTGCGCAATCGCCGCCGACTGCTCACTCGTAGCCGACGCCGACTCCCCCGCCGCCGCACGCATCTCACTCGCCGCCCCCGCCAACTCACCCGCAGTCACACGAATACGCCGCAGCAGGCTGCCCACGAGATGGCTCGAGTAGATGGTCCCCAGGATCGCCATCAGGGCGGCCAGCGCTCCAACCACCAGCGCGATCGCGCGGGCCCTTCGGGCCTCGGCGTGGGACGCTCCCACCCCCGCTTGCGCCTGCCTCTCCTGCTGGCGCGCATAGCTGTCGAGGCGATCGCTGACCCTGGCCAGCTCGGCCGCGTAGGGCTTGACACCCTCGTCGAACCGCGAGGTCCCCGCCACCGGGAGCACCCGGTTCGCAAACGTCGCGTCGAGGTGGCGAGTGGCCGCGATCAGCCGGTTCACCCGTGCGCGCTCAGCCCCATTGTCGGCTCTGACTCGCAGCTCGCCCAGAGCAGCGTGAAGCTCCTCAACGGCTGCGCGCATGTCGCGCAGGTCGGCCGGGTCTTTGTCACCCCCATAGGCATCCACCAGCCCGCCCGTGCGCGCCAACGCCGTACGCCCCTGCTCGGTGGCGACCACCACCTCGCTCTGAGCAAGGGCGTCTTCGCTCGCGCCGACGGCGTCGCCGTAGCGCCATACCGTGATCCCGACGGCCAGGCCGAGGAGGACGACGGTCGCAATACCGGCGGCCGTGATCCGCCGCGCGGGTCCTTCGAGGCCCCGACCGAGCGGGCTCACGCGTTCCCTGCCTGTTGGCTGTCTCGCATCGGCTCCCGGTCCAGGTCGCTGTTTCGGTGATTACCTGCGCGTTTGCTATCGGCAGATGCGAGAAGCGCCCTTAAGCTGGGCGTCTGGCGAACGAAAGCACCCACGGGTGCCTCCGGCAGAGGGCCGGCTGCAGCGGAGATAACCCCGCTCTTTCCACAATATGTAGTGGTTGAAGCAGGATCCGAGCACCAGCCCTAGTAGAATGAGGCTGTGCGCTGCCCCTTCTGTTCCTTCGATTCCACCAAGGTCGTGGACTCGCGCTTGGCCGAGCCTGGAGACGCTGTGCGCAGGCGGCGGGAGTGCGCCGGATGCGGTGAGCGCTTCACCACCTACGAGCGGGCCGAGGGGCCGGTGGTGTCGGTGCAGAAGCGCGACGGGCGCAGCGAGCCCTTCGACCGCCAGAAGCTCCTCCGCGGCCTGACCAGAGCCGCGGGCAAGCGCCCGGTGAGCGAGCAGCAGCTCGATGAGCTGGCGGAGTCGATCGCCTCCGCCGCCCGGCGCGCCGGGCCCGTGGTCCGCGCGGACCAGATCGGGGACCTGGCCGAGCGCGGCCTCGCCCGGATCGACCCGGTGGCGGCCATCCAGTTCGCCTCCGTCTACCGGGACCTTGCCGACCTCGACGAGCTCGAGGCGGTGGTGCTCCGCTTCAAGTCCGAGTCACAACCGGGAGCAGGCCAATTGGCCCTCGAGGGAGGCCCCGACGGGGCTTCCGGAGCACCCTCCGTTCCGTCCGATCCGGAGAGCAGCATCGGTCGTTCCCCCCTAAGGCCGCCGGCCACAGAAAAAGAGACGAGGAGAACCCATGTCTGACAGTCGTGACGCCGCCGCACCGAGCATCGCCGCAAGCGGCTCGGGCGTCACCGTTCCGCGGCGATTCACCGACGCCGACACCCACCCCTTCGACTCGATCGAGTGGGAGATTCGCGACGCCGTGATCGGCGACCCCGCGAACCCCGCCTTCGAGCAGCGTGGCGTCGAGTTCCCCGCGAGCTGGTCCCAGAACAGCACCAACATCGTCACCCAGAAGTACTTCCGCGGCCGCCAGGACTCGGACGATCGCGAGTCCTCGGTCAGGCAGATGATCGGGCGCGTGGCCGGCACGATCGCCGGATGGGGCCGCGAGGGCGGCTACTTCGCGGGCGACGACGACGCCTCCGCCTTCGAGGACGAGCTCACGCACATTCTTCTCCACCAGATGGCGGCCTTCAACTCGCCGGTCTGGTTCAACGTGGGATTCGAGGAGCACCCGCAGTGCTCGGCGTGCTTCATCCTCAGTGTGGAGGACACGATCGAGTCGATCCTCGACTGGAACACCAAGGAGGGGATGATCTTCCGCGGCGGTTCCGGCTCGGGCATCAACCTGTCCAACATCCGCGGCTCGAAGGAGCAGCTCTCCAAGGGCGGCACGGCCAGCGGGCCGGTCTCCTTCATGCGCGGCGCCGACGCGTGGGCGGGCACGATCAAGTCGGGCGGCAAGACCCGGCGCGCGGCCAAGATGGTGGTGCTCAACGTGGACCACCCCGATGTCCTCGACTTCGTGTGGTGCAAGGCGCGCGAGGTGGAGAAGGCAGGCGCCCTGCGAGACGCCGGCTTCGTCATGCGGCTCGACTCCGAGCACTTCGCGTCGATCCAGTACCAGAACGCGAACAACTCGGTCCGCGTGAGCGACGAGTTCATGCAGGCGGTCGAGAACGGCGACGAGTGGGAGTTCACCGCACGCCTCGACGGGTCCG
>JBBQHI010000075.1:0-4251 GCA_038323835.1 Solirubrobacterales bacterium | reverse complement strand
CCGGACCTCGGTCTGCCACTCGGGCGGGACCGGCTCGGGCAGCACGGCCAGCAGGAAGTTGGCGGCCAGGTCCTCGCGCGTCGCGTCGGGGCCGATGCGAAGCGGGTCGAGCATGCCGCGACAGCCCTCCTCCCCCGAGAGCTCGATGACCTCCATCCGCTCGGCCACGCCCGGCAGGCGCTCCAGCCGGTGGTCGCCCTTCGGGTCGATGTCGCACACCAGCGAGCCCTGCAGGAAGGCCTGGTAGGCGATCAGCTGCAGCAGCATCGTCTTGCCCGACCCCAGCGTCCCGGCCAGAAGGCAGGCCGGCGCGCGGGCGCTGCGCGACGCCTCGGTCGGGTCGAACAGCACCGGCTGGCGCGAGCCGGAGAGCGTGTGGCCGATGTAGGGGCCGGTCTCGGCACCAACGGCATGGGTGGCCACCGGCACCATGGCCCCGAACTGCTCCAGGGTCAGATAGTCGTCGTAGTGGGAGACGGCGGCGCGCTGGGCCGGGAGGTGGGAGCAGAACAGGGCCAGCTGGTCGCCCAGCGGACGGTGCAGCTCGACCGGCGCGTACTCGCGCCGCAGCCTTTCCACCCGCTCCTCGAGCTCCGCCTCATCACGAGCGGACACACAGAGCGAGAGCTGTGCGCGCAGCAGCGGCGGGCGCTCAGCGCCGGCCAGATACTCCTCGAGCTCCCGTGCCGCCCTCGGCCGCTCGGCCGAGTCCGCGCTCGGCCCGTGGTCTCCGCGCGCCTCCTCGGCGTATGCGTGGTCGGCATCCACGATCCGGCGACGCACCAGCCGCACCGCCTCCTGGTTGGGGACGTGGCGGGCGTGCAACGCCGCGTCAACCGGGAAGGGCAGCGCCTCCAGCGGCGCGAACATCAGCTCGGCCTGGCGCCCCGGGAACGTGACCTCCTCGGGCAGCGCCCCGAGACACAGGAACGCCTGGTGTGAGGTGCCCCCCTCGCCCTCGATGCGCAGCGAACGGGCGCCGATCTCGATCGGGGCGTCCATCAACCGCAGCAGGTCCGCCTCTAGCGGGACGTACGCGCGCTCGTCCGGCGCCTCGATCACGAGCGCCTGCGGGCGGAAGCGCTCATCCACCCGCGGCTCCCCCAGCGAGCGTGTAAAGGATCGGGCGATCAGCCAGATCAGCTCGTGGCTGGCGGCGGGCGCGGAGGCCAGGTAGTCCGCCACCCGCCGCCCGACCACCCCGGCCTCGGTGACCAGGCGATCCAGACGGCCCTGGCCGAGCCCAACCGGATCACCCCAACCGAAGGCCCTCCGCAGCCCGTCCGGCCACCAGCTAGCGGCGCCGGTCGAGGATCGGCCTTCTCGGTCGGCGAGACGCACCGACAGGTAGACCTCCGGGCGCGCGCGGGCCTGGTCGGCGAGCGCGTCGGCGTGCCCGTCGAGCAGGCCGGCCAACAGCTCCGGATGCCCCCGGCCCCGCCCGAGCCCGGCCTCGCAGCCGGCCCGGTAGTCCTTCACCGACCAGGCCCGCCCGACGCGCAGCAGGCCGAAGTCGGCCTCCAGGCTGTAGGCCAGTCCGGCCAGGTCCGCGAGCAGGTCGCGCTTGTGCGAGCGGGTCAGACCGGAGTACGAGCGCGTCTCGAGCCGGAACAGCGCCCAGACGTCGTCCAGGTCGCGGCCGAAGACCAGGTTGCGGTAGACGAACCGGATCGGCGTCCTCATCGCAGCCGCAACCTCCGGCCGCGCTCCACCCGGATCGACTTGCCCCGCCAGAGCGGATCCTTCCCGTTCTCGCGCAACCGCAGCCGGGACCCAGACAACTCGGCCGTGGCCGGGTAGCGCAGCGTCAGCGTGGCCGGGCCAACTATCTCAGCCGGGCGGTAGCGGACGCCGCGTTCGTCCCCGGCCACGACGGCGTCGCCGAGCACGATCGGGCCTAGAGGCTCGGCTGCCCGAAACGCCGCCACCCGCGCCGGGGCGCTCCGCCACCGTCCCCACGCAATTGCCGCGACGTGGATCGGGCGTCCGTCGATCCGCAGCCGCAGGAGCGCGACCGCCACCCCCACGGGCAGCACCACCAGCCGCAGCGCCGGGTGCACGATCGCGAGGATCGGCCCGAACAGCGGCAGCCCCTGGAGCACCAGGACGATGGCGAGCGCCGCGGCGGCGTAGGCGATGCCCCGCAGCGGTAGCCCGTAGGGCACGGGGATGCGCCAGCGATCGACGTGGTGGATCCGGCGCTCGAAGTCGAAGCACACCCGGAAGCTGGGGATCCGCAGCTCGTCATCTCCGATCCCGCCCATGGCCTGGGCTAGGAGCCGATGGCCCGCCAGAGGCCCTCGATCACGGCCTTTACCGATCCCTGGGCGAACACGAAGCCGCCGATCAGCACCACCAGCAGCACCAGCACGAGCCCGCCGTTGACGTCGCGCTTGGCCAGCACCGGGATCGCCACCAGCCCGGCCACACCGAGCAGCAGCGCATTGGCCCAGGCCCGCACCTCCTGACCCACATTCCTGCCCACATCGCTCGCCGCGGCCAGCGCCGGGTCCGGCCCAAGCAGCACCAGCAGCAGCGCCAGCGGGGCGGCGGCGATCAGCGTTCGCCTAGCTCTCATCGGCTCCTCCGTTCGGGTCGTCCTCGATCGCGCGCACGTACCAGCGCTCGCGACGCACCACCTCAAGCTCGTAGCGGAGCGTCCACCCCGCCCCATCTCCGTCCTTCGCCCGCAGCTGGACCGCCACCCTCCGCCCGGGCGCGGCCCAGGTGACCGAGTCGATCGAGCTGACCTCGAGTCGCTCCGCGGGCACTGAGACGACCGCGTCGGGCGCCAGGTCGGCGGCGAGGTTCTCCCGCCCACCGGCCAGGAAGTTGCCCACGACGCGCTCGGCCACCGCCCGCAGCTGAGCGTTCTCCACCTCCGCCTCCGTCGGCTGCCCAGCGGACGTGTCGGTCGCAGGGCCGCCCACCAGGGCGGGGTAGGAGCGGACCACGAGAAAGCCGCGGCGACCCTCGTGGACGGGGACCGAGAGATATGCGCGCTTGCCGTCCAGCTCGGCGACCACCGTGACCGCCGTCGTCGATCCCGTCCGATGCCGATCGGCCACCGCAGCCCAGTCCACCTCGCGGGTTGTCCTGGCCGGAGGCGAAAGGCCGGCGTCCGGGTCGAGGTCACGCGCGAGGAAGGGCTTCAGGCGGGCCTCCCTCTGCTCGGACCTCCCCGGAGCCCACGTCAGATATGCACGCGTGAAGGCCTCGGCGAACGCATCCACCGACGGATCGGACGCAAGCGTTGGTCTGACCTGAGTCGATGCGGCGCCCGGGTTTGTGAGCAGCGCTTTCGCCCCGGCTAGGGCGAACAGCGAGACCGCCCCCACGGCTAGCGCGCGAGGTAGGCGGGCACGCAGGCGCAGCGCCCGCAGCGACCGGACCTCCACATCGGCCGGCTCAGTCACCGTCGGCTCGATCCGGGTTGGGACCGGCGCCTGAGGTCGAACGGCCATTCGAAGCTCGGCCCGGAGCCCGCGGCCTCACCGAGCGCCGGCGCGAGCCGCGGAGGCGCAGGCGGCGGTGGTGGCGGTTCGCGTCGCGCCGTGGACACGGCGGACTCCGGGCGGCGGTCGGCGGGAGGGACGCCGAACCGAGCGTCCTCGCGAGGCGAGGGGGAAGTGCTCTCGAGCGGGACCTTCGTGTCGACAACGCAACGGCCGCATTTGACGCAGCCGGGCGCCTCGCCGGGGTCGGCGTCGACGATCGGATACGCGCACGTGCAGAGACGGGTCCGTGGCCCAACCATCACGGCCCACCGGGCGCGAACTCGGAGGCGGGATCTCCCGGGTCGTAGCCGCCAGCCGCGGCCGCTGGGCTGTTGGTCGCGGCCTCCCTCGCTTCAATCTCGACCCCGGGAGTGGGGGATGATTGCGGCCGGCCGCTGAACCCGGAGCGGGCGTGCGACGCCCTTTCGCGTAGCGGACGCTCGGCCCGACCTTCACGCACCGTGCGTGCCGGCCGAGGTCGCGGCTCGGGCCCGGTGCGGAGGGCCGGACGCTCGCCGCTCGGATGCCCACTCGGCGCGGTGGCGGCGAGGGGCGACGGCGACGCTGACGGGCTGGGAAGCCACGAGAATGCCAGTCCCAGCACAACGGCCACGCCGGCCAGCGCGATTAGGCTCCTGAACCGCCGTGCACGTCGATGTACCCCTCGCTGGGCTCGGTCGGCGTGAACCTCCTCGGCCGCGGCCTCGACTTCCGGAGCCCCCGGAATGAGGGGACCGGGCTCGTCGGATATCTC
>JBBQHI010000074.1:0-7099 GCA_038323835.1 Solirubrobacterales bacterium | reverse complement strand
GAGGATCCGCGCGGCCTCGTTCACCTTCTCGTCGATCTCGCTCTGGTCCATCTTGCGCAGCTTGAGGGCGAACCCCATGTTGTCGCGCACGCTCATGTGCGGATAGAGCGCGTAGTTCTGGAACACCATCGCGATGTCGCGATCCTTGGGCGCGCGGTCGTTCACCACGTCGCCGCCGATCCGCAACTCGCCGTCCGTGATGTCCTCCAACCCGGCGATCATGCGCAGGGCGGTGGACTTCCCGCACCCGGACGGCCCGACGAGGATCACGAACTCGCCGTCCGCGATCTCGAGGCTCATGTCCGACACGGCCTCGTAGCCGTCTGGGTAGCGCTTGGTGATGTGGTCGAGCGTTATCTCGGCCATGCGGTGCCTCCTCTTATCCCTTCACCGCGCCGGCGGTGAGGCCCGCGACGATTCGACGCTGGAAGATCAGGACCATGATGATGATGGGGACGGTGACCACCACGGCCGCGGCCGAGATGGCCCCGATGGGCTGCTCGAACTGCGATGCCCCGGTGAAGAACGCCAGGGCGGCCGGGACGGTTCGCGCGTTGTCGGTGGACGTGAGCGTGTTGGCGAAGATGAAGTCGTTCCAGGCGAAGATGAACACCAGGATCGCCGCCGTGAACACGCCCGGAGCGGCCAGGGGCACGATGATCTTTCGGAACGCCTGGAAGGGCGTGGCCCCGTCCACCTGGGCCGCCTGTTCGAGCTCCCACGGGATCTCTCTGAAGAAGGCCGAGAGCGTGTAGATCGCCAGCGGCAGCGTGAAGGTCATGTAGGGGATGATCAGCCCGAGCCAGGTGTCGTAGAGGCCGATCGTGCGCCACAGCTCGAACAGCGATCCGACGATCGAGATCGGCGGGAACATCGCCACCGCGAGCGCGCCGGACAGGATCACGGTCTTCCCGGTGAAGTCGAGGCGCGAGGTGGCGTAGGCGGCCATCGCCGCCAGGCCGATCGAGATGATCGTGGCGATCGCGGCGATGCCGATCGAGTTCACGAGCGCGCGGAGGAACGTGTCGTCGGAGAAGATCACCTCGTAGTTCTTGAAGGAGATGCCCGAGTAGAACTTCCGGTCCGCCACCTGCTCGGGCTTCTTGAGCGAGAGCGAGAGCATCCACGCGACGGGGATCAGGGCGTAGAGCAGCACCACCAGTATCCCGATCGACCAGAACGCCCTCTCGCGAGGTGTGTGCCGCTCAGACACCTAGGCCTCCTCCCCTCGCTGCTGCGCCGTACTCGTGCCCAGCGCCTTGACGAAGAAGATCGCGATCAGGATCACGCAGATGAAGATCAGGATGGACACGGCCGAGCCGAGCCCGACATTCACCCGGTTGATGGTGACGTTGTAGCCGAGGATCGAGACGCTCTCGGTGCCGAGGGCACCTCCCGGTTGGATGATGTAGATGTTGTCGAAGATCCGGAAGGCGTCCAGCGTCCGGAACAGCAGCGCCACCAGGATCGCCGGCTTCATCAGCGGGATCGTTATGCGGAAGAACCGCTGGAGCGTGCTTGCTCCGTCGACCTTCGCGGCCTCGTGGAGCTCATCGGGCACCAGCGCCAGCCCCGCGAGCAGCAGGAGCGCCATGAACGGCGTGGTCTTCCACACCTCCGCGAGAATGATCACGAGCAGCGACCCCGCCTTGGTGTTCAGCGGCTGGGCCGTGTCGGAGATGAGCGGCAGGCCCGCGACGAACCCGCTGGTGGGGTCGAACGCGTACTTCCAGGCGAACGCCGCGACCACGGTGATGATCCCGTACGGGATCAGGATCGCCGCGCGCACCGGCCCGCGACCGAAGATCGCGCGGTGCATGACCAGGGCGATCAGCATGCCCAGCACGAGCTCAATGGACACCGAGACGACGGTGATGATCAGCGTGGTCCACACGTCCGACCACCAGGTGCTGGACGTGAGCACGTCGGAGTAGTTCGAGAGGCCGACGAACTCCTTCTGGTCCGGGAAGCGCAGGTCGAAGCGCTGGAAGGACAGGTACAGCGCGTAGAGGATCGGCCAGCCGGTGACCAGCAGCATCGCGATCACGGCCGGCGCGCACAGCATCCACGCGAGCTTGCGCTCGGCCTTGGCCCGGTCGGTGATCCCCTTCTTGGCCGGCGGCGTGGCGGTGCGGGTCTCGGTCGTGCTGGCGGCCTCCATCAGAAGATCTTCCCCTCGGCCGCCTTGTCCATCCGGTCACGCAGCTTGCTCACGATGTTGCTCGGATCCACCCCGTCGGGCGGACTGAAGGTCTTCTGGATCGCAAGCGAGATGTCGCTGTACGCGGGGGTCACCGGGCGCGGAGCGGCTGCCTCGATCGAGGCACGCAGCACGTCGGCGAACGGATATGCCTTCTTGACCGTGGGCGTGTCGTAGACCGACTGCGTGGTGGGCGGCAGTCCGCCCTTCTCGGCGGCGATCGCCTGGTGCTTGGGCTGGGCGAGGCACTCGGCCGCATCAAAGGCCAGGTCGCGCTTCTTCGAGTAGTGGGACACGCCGATGTTGATTCCGCCGAGCGGCGGCCGGCTGGGCCTGTCCTTCTCGGTCCGCGGGAAGCGGGCCCAGCCCATGTTCTTCTGGAAGTCCTTGCCCACCATGGCCGCGCTCGGATATACGAACGGGTAGTTCACCTGGTAGTCGGAGCGACCGGACTCGAACCCCTGGCGCGCCTGGTCCTCGGCGTTGGTGGACATGCCCGGAGGGGCCGCCTTGGAATTGGCCAGCTTGCTCTCGATCTCGGCCGCCTTCTTGGCGCTGTCGTCGACCTTCACGTCGGCGTTCTGGTCCACGATCTGGCCGCCCGCGCCCGCGATCAGGGAGTTGATCCACACGGTGAGTCCCTCGTACTGGCGCGCCTGCACCTCGACCGCCGTGTTCTTGGACACCGCGTCGTCGATCATCTCGTCCCAGGTGAAGTCCGCGGGGGGCTTGTCCACCTTGTCCTTGCGGTACCACAGAAGCTGGGTGTTGCTCGTGAAGGGGATGGCCCAGGTCTTGCCCTTGTACTGGACCGTCTTGAGCGGCCCGGAGAGCTTGTCCTTCTCCGCGACCGCCTTGCGCTCGCCCTCCCACGGCTCGATCCAGCCCGCCTGGGCCAGCTCGGCGGTCCAGATCACGTCCATGCCGATGAGGTCGATGCTGTCGTCCTTGGCCGCGAGCCTGCGAACGATCAGTTCGCGCTGCTGGTTCGCGTCCGTGGGCAGCTTCACGTAGTTGATGTGGTACTTGCCGCCTGCCTGCTTGTTGCAGTCGGCCACGGCGGCGTCATAGGAGCCGCCCGGCTCGTTGAACACGTACCAGTTGATGGAGCGTGCCCCACCGCCGCCCTCGCTGCTTCCGCACGCCGAAAGCACCGACAGCGTGAGTGTCGCGATTACAGCAAGTAGGTGCCTTCCGTGCAGCTTCTCTCTCTCCCTCGAGAGCAACCTACCCCGCACCGACTTCTTTAATCAACCTTCTGAAATCACTCCTGCATGAGGGGCCAGGACGGCCCCTCGGATGGCGTGACCCGACGTGGCGAGCAGCGTGCCGGGCAGCCCGGCCGGGGCCGGGCGAGGCTCGTCGGTCGTGTTGACCGCGACGGTGTGACCGCCGCGGCGATAGGCCACCACGCCCGGGTCCGCGTCCACGAGCTCGAACCCCTCGCCCAGCATGCGGCGCACCGCGATCAGCTCGCGGACGAGGTTCAGCATGGAGGCCGGGTCGCCGCGCTGGGCCTCCACGTTCGTGCGCTCCGGGTCCACGGCCGCGAGCCACGGCTCGCCCGTGGTGAAGCCCCCCGAGCGAGAGCTGTCCCACTGCATCGGGTGACGGTGCCTGTCGCGCCCGTGGCGGTCCCAGCGCGTGCCGTCCGGGCCCTCCCGCTGGCCGATCTCGTCGCCCTGGTAGATGAACGCGGGCCCGGGCAGGGTGAGCAGGATCAGGGCCGCCGCCCGCGCGTTCTCGGGCCCGAAGCGAGTGGTGAGCCGGCCGAAGTCGTGGTTCGACATCGCCCAGGCCGCGCTGTCAGGGCGTGCCGTGCTCGCGGCGATCGCCGCCCGCAGGGCACCCGCCTCCCAGGGCGAGTGCAGAAGCTCGAAGGCGAAGGCCCGGTCGAGGTGCGACAGGTAGGGCTCCCACCGTGCCGCCGGCAGGTAGACCTCCCCCACCAGCAGGGCATCGCCCGCGGCCTCGCGGATGGCGGCCAGTGCCGAACCTATGTCCGGCGCGTTCCTCGAGTGGACGGGCGCAAGATCGGCCAGGAAGTCGGGCACGGGCAGGCCGAAGGCCTCGGTGGCCGGCGGGTCGTCGCGCATCCGCGGGTCCTTGAGCAGGCGGTCGAGCGCGTCCACGCGATAGCCGTCGGCGCCCCGCTCGAGCCAGAAGCGGAGCACGCCCTGCATGGCGCGCACGACCTCGGGGTTGCGCCAGTTCAGATCGGGCTGCTCGCGATAGAACGAGTGCAGGTAGAAGCGGTCGCCCAGGCGCTCCCAGGCGGAGCCGCCGAATGCGGAGCGCCAGTTGTTGGCCCGGCCGGTCCAGACGTACCAATCGGGGTGCTCCGCGAACCACGGATGCTCGATGGAGGTGTGGCACGGCACCAGGTCCATGAGCAGCCGCAGCCCCCTCTCGCCGGCTGCGGACACGAGGGCATCGAAGTCGGCCAGCGTGCCGTACGCCGGGTCCACGTCCTGGTAGTCGGACACGTCGTAGCCGAAGTCCGCCATCGGCGAGGGATGGATCGGGGACATCCAGAGGGCGTCGACCCCCAGCCACCTCAGGTGGTCGAGCCGCGAAGCGATCCCGCGCAGGTCACCGACGCCGTCGCCGTCCGAGTCCTGGAACGAGCGCGGGTAGACCTGGTAGATCACGGCGTTCTCCCACCACACGCGCGCCATCGTTCTACAGGTCACGAAAAGACACGGGGCGCCTCGAGGGCGCCCGTGCTTGAAGTGTTTGTGGTTGCGGCTACTGCGTGCTGGAGCCCGAGGTCTGCAGGGCCTGCTCCTCGTGCCGGCCCTCGGCGATCTCCTCGACCACCTTGTCGCAGAAGGCCGGGAGGTCGTCCGGGTTGCGGCTCGACACGAGGCCTTCGTCCACGTGGACCTCCTCGTCCACCCAGTTCCCGCCGGCGTTGCGGATGTCGGTCTTGAGGCTGGGCCACGAGGTGATGGTCCGGTCCCGGACCACGTCGGCCTCCACGAGCGTCCACGGTCCGTGACAGATCACGCCGACGGGCTTGCCGGCCACGAAGAACGCGCGGACGAAGGCCACAGCGTCCTCATCGGTGCGCAGAGCGTCGGGATTGGCCACGCCGCCGGGCAGCACCAGACCGTCGTAGTCGGACTCCTCGGCGTCGGACACGGTCCGGTCCACCTTGAAGGAGTCGGCCTTGTCGAGGTGGTTGAAGCCCTGCACCTCGCCGTCCTCCAGCGAGATCAGCTCGGGCGTTGCGCCGGCGGCCTCCACCGCCTTCCACGGCTCGGTGAGCTCGACCTGCTCCACACCGTCGGTGGCGAGAAAAGCCACACGCTTGCCATCAAGCTTGCCTGACATCCGTCCCTCTCCTTCATCGAGTCCTGCCGTGTCTATCCGGGTACCGAGGGCGGATCTGGCTAAACGTGTTTCTGAACTCGCCGAGCTAGAGGCGGGCGAGGACCTCGCGGCCCGTCTCCTGACCCGACCTCACCGCCCCGTCCATGTAGCCGTTCCACACGGTGGCGTGCTCGGCGCCGGCCCACTGAATCGGGCCGATCGGCTCGCGCAGGGCGGGCCCGTAGTTCGTCCAGGCGCCGGTGGGCATGTGGCAGCCGTAGCACCCGCGCGACCACTCGTCGTCGGCCCACAGATGCTCGACGTATCCCGACGGCTCCCGGGCGCGGGCCCCGAAGAGGCGGCCGAAGCAATCCAGTACGGCCCTCCTGCGCTCGGCCTGCGGCACGTGGCCGAGCTGCCGGGCGTGGCGCCCCTCGAGGAAGCCGAGCAGCACTCCGGGCGAGCCGTCCGGTGGCGAGTTGTCGTAGGTGACCTTCACCGGCCCGACGTCGCTGATGGCCTCGCCCGAGAGTCCGTCGGCTCGCCAGAAGGGCTCGTCGTAGAGGGCCATACACTTGATCACCGTGCCGAGCGGCATGCGCTGGGTGAGCTGGTCGCGGTAGCCGGGCAGGGGCGGGTCGTAGGCGATCCGGCCGGCCAGGGTGGGCGCGATCGCCACCACGACCCGCCGGGCGCGCACGTCGACCCCGTCGGCGCGCACCACCACTCCGCCGTCACCGTGGGCGATGGCCCGCACGGGCGCCCCGAGCAGGATGCGCTCGGCGCCCAGCGCCTCCGCCGCTCTCAGCGGCACGAGCTGCGAGCCGCCGACGAAGCGGTCCTGCTGTGCACCGCCCGCGGTGTCGAAGAGCATCTCGAGGCTGCCCGCGGAATGGATGTAGAAGAGGACGTGGAGCAGCGACACGTCCGCGGGCTCGGCCGCCCACACCGCCTCGATGCCCAGCTCGAGCAGTGCGCGGCCGGCACGGGTACGCACGTTGCGGCGCAGCCAGGTGTCGGCGGTCTGCGCGTCGAGCCGCTCGGCGCCGGGTGCCTCCCAGGGCGCGTCCAGGGGCACCCGCCGCGCCATGCGGTTCAGCCGGAGCTGCGCCTGGCCGACGTCCACGAGGACGAGTGGGTTGACGCGGGGGACTGTGCCCCGGTAGGTGCTGAGCCGTCCCGAGCGCTCGAGCACGCTCTTGCCCTGCACCCAGGTGGGGAAGGTCTCCACTCCGAGCTCTGTTGCCAGCGCGGCGAGCCGGTCCTGGGTGGGCCCGATCCACTCGGCCCCGACCTCCACCACCTTGCCCCCGCCGATGTCCTCGTTCAGCACCCAGCCCCCGACGCGATCACGAGCTTCCACAACCACCACCGAGGCGCCCGCCGCGGCCACCTCGCGCGCCGCCGACAGGCCGGCGAGGCCGGCCCCGATCACCACCACGTCGGCACTCCGCTCGTCCGGGCCCGGCATGCCCGCGCACGTTACCCAGAGCCCCGGCCCGAGGGAGGAGCGCAGCCCGGGCGCCGGCCGGGCGAGCACCGCAGCCATGCCGGCGAGGAGCGGAGCCTGATCGGTGATCAGGC
>JBBQHI010000073.1:0-7167 GCA_038323835.1 Solirubrobacterales bacterium | reverse complement strand
CACTCGCTGAGGCAACCAGTCGACAAGCTGTCGCTGGGGAGCCGGGGTGGAGCATGAGGTTCGGGCTCAGGCCCGGGAACAACGATTGGAAAGCGAAAAGAGAGAACCCCAGCCTAGGCCCCGCCCGGGCGCCCCGCAAGGCCATCGGGGAGAGAGAAGGGCTTAGTAGACAAGTCTCCGCTTGCGCCGAATCTACGCGCCGGTCGAGCATTGGACTTCCTGGAGTTGGGCGTTGCGCCACGACACCCGAGGTCGCCCAGTTCAACGCGACGGGCTCCCGTCCAGACAGCCCTTCCACGCAAGAATCGGTCGTTCGACGCTTACGGTGCCGGCGGGCGCGTCTGGAGGGGGGCCCGCGCCGGCTTGAGGAGCACCACCCGCCGCGCCCGCTGATGACCGTTCACGATCACCCGCACGCGGACGCTCTTCCCGCTCAGCCGCCTGTGGAGGCGCAGCCCAACGAGCCCGTTGGTCTCCACGTCAACCCGGCGTCGGATCGTGCGCCGGGCATCGCGAACCACGAGGACCACATCGCATGTAGAGGTGCATCCCACCGCCGCGAAGGTGGGACGCCTAGCCTCGCCAATGCGGTTCTTGAAGATCTGGACGCGCGGCTTGCCGCATTCCGCGAACGCCCCTCTCGACGCCCTCACGGGCCCCACGAGCCCGGAACGCACAACTGTCGCCGACGCTGCGGGTAGCGGGATGTCGCGCGGCTGGCTATAGCCCACCCCCGCAAAGACCGAGTCGCGCGCCAGTCGCCCGTCTACCGCACGGACCCACCATCCCAGGTAGCGGTGACCCAGAACCGCGCCCCCGCCGGGGCACACCAGGGGATCCTCGCCCTGGGCGGCGAGCGCCTCGCACGACAGCCCGGCCGCGGTGCGGCACGCCTCCAGATTGAAGCGGTCATAGTCGCCCTCCCAACCCCCAGTCCAACTCGCGGCCCTCGGAAGAACAATGCGTCCTACCCGAAGCGCCCCGCTTACGCCGGGCGAACTGGTTGAGGCGACGCGACCCTGCCAGGGGATGCTCCGATCGGTGGTGAGCACACCCGAGTCCGACAGGGCATCCATCTCAAACGTCGTACCCGCCGGCACGTCGCCGGGCTCAATGAAGTCCCCACGCCCCTCCGCGGCCAACGCGCGACAGGGGACCCCTGGCCGGCACTCCCTCCAGGCAATTACCGTGCCCTTGCTCCCGTCCGGTACCGGATTGCCAACCAGGTAGGGCAGCCCCTCATCGGTGAACACCCGCTGGGTGATCTGCGCCTGCTGGCCTGCGGCAGGAGCACAGAAGACGAGCGCCGTGGCGGCTGCCAGCCCTAGCCCAACAGTGCGCCACGACGAGCGACCTCTCGCCCCATCCCTCATGGGATGTCGTCCTCGGTGACGTGCGATTCGCATCCCACCCGCTGCGCCTCCGACACCGCTCCAGAGCAGTAGTCCTTGACCGCGTCACTCGCGCCGTTGGCGCGGTCGATGTCGTCCTGCTCGAACTCGTGGGACGACGATCCGTCAAGGCGCTCGGGCGTGGGGTCCACCCCCTGACTCGAGCCGTCGCCACAGCCCATGGCCGCAGCCACCAGCGCCACCGAGCACCAGCGGCGCCCAACCACCCAAACCCGGCCCCTCACCGGGCGTCCACGGAACGCGCGACCCTCCGGCTCCAGCGCCGCGCCGTGGTCCGGGCACTCATCGTGACCTGGTAGCGGCGCCCGCCGGGAAAACGGCCGAGCCGCCCGGTGAGCACGTGGGTTTCACACACGCCGGTGTGGCGCAGCTTCGTCAGCCATGTCGTGCGCGAGTCCACCGGACGCCTGCGACCGGCGGGGCTGGACGCCTGCGCGAACCGGAGCAGGGCGGTGCCCGGCGCTCCGCACACGCGAGCCCGGATCTCGAGGGCGCCCTCGGAGTGGCCGGCGAGGTGCCGCGGCCGGAGCGCGACGCGCACCGGGCCGAGGCGCGCAACCGGGCTGGCCGAGGTCAGGTGCTCACGGACGTCCACAAGGGTGAAATCCCCTCTCGTGAAGGGCCCTCCTCCGGTGCTGTCGAATCCGCGCGGCGGCGGATCGCCGGGCGAGGGGCAACTCACCGGCGGCCGGCGCAGGTATCCGCTGTAGACGGTCACATCCACCGGGTGTCCCCGCCGCGGTGGGCCGTGATCAACCGACGAGCTCAGGAATCCCCGTCCGGCCATCCCTCCGGTCTCGATCCGGTAGCCGGCCACCACCGCGTTGCCGGAGACGTTGGAGCAGGTGGCCGTAGCCCTGAAGTTGAGGTACCCGCTCACCGTGAGCGTGCCCACAGGGTTCTCCCCGTTCGGGCCGGAGTGCCCCTCGCTCACGAAGTCCGTCTGAAGGACGTGGCCGGCGCCGAAACCGGAGTCGCCCGCCGGCGGGGTCTGACCCGGCACGGCCCCCGGCATGACGACCAGTGGCGAGATCAGCGCCGCCACGCAGGCGAGCTGAGCGGTCAAGCGCCTGCGCATGTCTCGAACTTAATGCTCAGCGACTGTTGCGTCAACGGCCCGGGCGGTGCCCTCGGTCCAGCCCGGCTCGCTAGCGAAGAGATGGCCTGCCGAGGTCGCCTTTCGGCGGGCAGCGAACTTGGCCAGGCCTCGTGCTCTCCAGACAAACAGGGCACGATCCGGCTAGTACAAGCGAGAGCGCGGCGAGCACTCGAGCGGTGCTCGCGCCTCTGACGACCACACCCAGGCTCCCGGATCGGCAGCAGCGGCGGGTCCGCACACGGCACTACGTGGAGACGCTGCGGCTCCACGGCCGTGTCGAACTTGCCATTAGCGTCTCGCACTTCTGTTGCTCGTCCCGGACGGGAGCGAGCCCCTCGAACACGTCGGGGAGGTTCATGTGCTCGTCGGCGGTGATCGGGACCTTGCTCCAGGCGTCGCGGGCAAGCGTGCCTGCGGTCCGGCGAAGGGTCACAACCAGCTCTTCGTAGGCGTCGCGGATATCCAGGTCGGGGTCCGCCCTGATCAGGGCCTCGCAGCTTGCGAGTTCGGCTTGGATTTCGCTGAAGGCGTCTGAGAGGCGCGTGCGTTCGCTGCTGGCGTGTTCGAGTTCGTTGCGTCTGCGGCGGATTCGGTAGGGCATCTCGCTGTATGCGACGACGGCCTCAAGCGCTCGGGCGTGGTTGTCGCGGCGGCGGCGACGTTCTTCGCGGTGACCGTTGACAGCGAGGGTGGCACTCACGCCGACCAACCCCGCGAGCGGTCCGTAGTCGGCCACGACCTGTGCGATCGCGGTCACGGTCCCCCACCGCCGCAGGTGCGGCACCGCTTGGGGCGGGGGTGCTCGCCGGGCGCTTGCTCGCCAGGCCACGGCTCCCCCGCGCGACAGCATGCCTCTTGATAGAGGTGTCGGCGGGTGTGGTGCACGAGCGCAGGAATACCGTCCAACAGCATCCAGCGACGGGCGTTCGGATCGCGCTCGAACCACATGCACAAGGCCCCGTCCCTGTAGCGATGTCGCAGGCATTCTGGCGCACGGGCGAACACCGAAGGGCGCCACGGCTTGGTGTTGGTGTGGAGGTCGACACGGACCGGAACCGGTTCGGGAATCGCCGGCACGGGGAGACCAAGGCGGAGGCTGATGCGCCCCGCCTGCGAGCCCATCTCCATGGGAATCTTCGTCCCGTCGATCAGCACCGACTGGTTCACCGGTGGCCATCCGAGCGCGTCGGCTTGAGCACAGTGCTCGCCCCGAGTGCGCTGGTGACTGCGGCCTGATCGCCTCGCTTGAGGGCCGAATTGAGCGGGTGACGCTTCACGGGGTCCCGCTCGCGTGCTCGGATGTTGTCGATCTCGACCCCGAACAGCGGCGTCAGCGTGGTCCGGGCCTCGAAGATCGAGGCCGCCGACGCGGCCTGCGCGATGATCGAGCCCATCTCCCCGAGTCGCTGTGAGGTTTCCTGGCGTGTGAGCCCGTCCGGCAACTGGATCGGCCCGGCCACGCCAGCGGGGTCGTCGGTGAGCTGCCGGGCGATGCTGGATGAGGCGGCTGAGAACGCCTCGGCCAGCGCGGGGGCGATTGAAGCGCGCTCGGTCACGGTGTCCAGCGCGAGGGCCGATAGGTTCCAGGAGCACACGACCGGAGCGCCGGTCTGGAGCCCGTCGCGTTTGACCGCACGCTTCTGGAGCCGAATGAGGTGGGCCCGGTGAACGACGAAGTCGTCTTGGCCGGCGATCATGAGCTGCGTGTGTCGTTCGGGATGCGCCGGGTCCCAGGCGTTCGCGCGGCGGTTTGGGATCCACACTCCGGGGCCGTCGCGGCGCTCGAGCCCGATGATCAGGTCGACGAACGGGTTGACGATTCCCAGCTCGTCGAAATCGACCGGAGTGTTGAACTCGACCTTGATCGCGCGGTTGCCGGATAGATCGATGCAGGCTTTGGGAAATCCCGCCCCCGCGAGCAGTGGCTTGATGAACGCAGCGAAGCTCTGGACGAAGTCCTCGGGGCCCTTGCCGCCAGGTCCGGCGTCCGGGCCATATGCGCGGAACTCAGCCGAGCGCCGGTCGATCATCACCCCGCAGTCGGCGTCTCCCAGCGGCGCGTTCTGGGTGCCGTGGGCCAGCGATCCGGCGAACCAGTAGCCGCGGGCAGCAGGATGGCGCCCCGCCAGTCGACAAACCACTTCGCGGCGGCGCTTCGCCTCGTCGAGGTGGTCGGCGGGCACCATGATCTCGCGCAAGATCTCGGTCACGACGGCGTCGCCCGCGGTAAGCGTGATCGGCGGGAAGCGAAACGCCCTGGCGGTGGGCTCGATGTGCTGGGCGACGGCGGAAGGGCTCATTGGGATCCTCGTTGTGGTTGTTGACGTTGGGCGACCCTTGGTCTAGAGTCGACAGTATACACAAAGTCAACAAAGAGCATATAGCCTCTAAAGTACATGTTGTGCAATGTCTGCACAAAGCGGCTAGAGTCGCGCCGCCCCGGGCACACTGATGTGGCCCGTCTATTTCTCGAGGAGGAAGTTCATGTCCACGGACCTGCTCAATGTGCGCAGGACGGCCGAGGCCCTCGGCGTCCACGAGAACACGATCCGCAACTGGGAGAAGAGCGGACTGCTGCGAGGCGTCAAGCTGCCCGGATCCGGGTTTCGCCGCTTCCCTCGCGAGGAGGTCGAGCGGATGCGCCGTGAGCTGATGGGCTCCTACGCGCCGACCGACGAGCTACCCGAGCAGACTCCGGTGAGCGGCACGATTGCCACGGGCGACATCCTCTAAGCCACTTCGGCCGGACGCCCTCGTATGAGCGTTACCCGTCCGGCCGACGACCGCTACTACGTCGAGCCCTGGTCGGACACCTTTCTGCAGGGCGACGTGTTTGCGGACGTGCCGTTCGCGATCCCTGCCCCACCCGACGCGATCCTGATGAGCGAGGGAGAGCGTCGATTCCTCTCCGGCCCATTCGACGCGGGACCGGCGATGCTCATTTCGCCGTCGTGCACGATCTCAGCCCAGGGCACGCCGCCGGGGACCTACTCAATGCCGGCCCGGACCTTGATCCCGATTCGTCCCGTAGCCGAGTTGCAGGACGCCGCAATCATTACGAATATCAACATCGGCAACCTGCGCGCCGATCGCCTGCGCAACTACCTCTACCTGCCCTCCGGCGGCCCCCTGACCGAGGAATCCGTGGCGTTTATGTACATGCCGCTCACGATGCACCACGACGTGATCGCTTCGGAGCGACGCGCCCAGCTGACCGCGGCCGCCTACTGGCACCTCCGCGTCAAGCTGATCGCCTACAACAGTGGACTGGTGATCGACCCTGCCGTGCTCGGGGACCCGCCCGCCGACGCCGAGCGCACCGACTAGGCCGCATCCGCGGACCGCGTCGGAGGACGCAGCCGGTAATTGCAGTGGTCGAGGACGTCCTGGACCGTGTCGTGAGGCGGGATCAGGTAACCCTGGGCCTCGCACAGAAGCTGCAAGCGCCCCGGACTCACCTCGTCCCATGCGAGCACCGGGACACCCCAGATCTCCGCGACCTCCAGCTCGGTCCAGTCCTCGTCAGAGATCGCGATCCCCACAACACGATCACCACAGCGCCCCGCATGCTCCGCCAGCTGGGAGCCAAGATCCTCAAGGATCCGCGTCAATCGCTGAAGGCGGCCGGCTGCCACGGATCGAGGGTAGTGCCGTTCCCAGCAGCCTGCATTCGGTATGCGACTCAGCTATCCCCTCAAGCTGCCCTCGTCGCGACGGCAGGGACCGGTCCAGGGCGAAACCTGATCTGAATCAGTCCTCCGTCGCCTCGAAGTCGCCCGACCTACGACCGACGTACGAAAGCGGCCGGAAGCAGCGACGGGACCTGCTCCGCCTGCATCCGGCCACGTCCGCCTGTGAGTGCTTCCCGCGAAGCGGGTGGATGCTCGGGCAGCCGCTGTGCTCGCAACGTTCCCTGGTGCACATCGCGCTCCGCAGCGACGAACAGGCGCCGTCTTCCCTGGGCGGGCCAGCCCGCCTCCGCCGTCCCCCATTTGCCCACGCGGCCCGTGACGATCCGGTCGGCGCCGCGGAGGAACTGGATTGCCCTCTCGTCGTCCTCGACTACGAAGACCACGACGGGTGGCTCGCCGAGGTGCTTGTAGCGGGAGTGGGCCATCGCCCAGCCGTTTAGGAGGGCGTCGTAGCGGCGGAACTTGTCGTAGTTGGAGGAGGGGCGGCCGGAGCGGTCGAGCTCCACCAGGAGCTCGATTACGCCGCTTGGTGTTGCCCAGCGAGAGGTCGAGCTCGATGGCCAGGTCGGGCCTTACCGGCGCGAACTCTTCGAGTTGCAGGTCGGCGAGGTGGTGTCCGCTGCCGAGCGGCACGGTGTCGGGCGTGACCGGGACCCACTGGCCGCGGATCCGCTCGCCCGGCACGTCGAGCCGGGAGGCCCGGGGGCCGCGCCATTGCCTGAGCACGTTCGAGGCCAGCATGGCTTCTAGGGCGAAGAGCCAGGCGTTGGCGTGGAGGTCGTGGACGACGAGGCGCGGGTCGTCGGACCTCGGGTGAGCGCCACTTGGCGTCGGGGTCGACGTTGCGGGCCAGGAGGGTGCGCCCGCGGTGCGCCTGGATCAGCTCGTAGCCGGCCTCGTCGAGGGCGTAGACGCGCTGGGTGTGGCCGCGCTCCTGGCGGGCGATCTCGCAGCGCCGCAGCCA
>JBBQHI010000072.1:0-10034 GCA_038323835.1 Solirubrobacterales bacterium | reverse complement strand
CAACCCGACCGCGACCAATCGGACTGAGCGGCGCGTTAGCGTGAACCTCCATCTGGGCCTCCTGGAACTGAGTTGCCTCGACAGCACTCAGCCTCCAGGCAGGCCCGGATACCTACTGACAAACCCTCCTAGGAACTACAGCTAGTCGGCTTCCGCTTACGTCGGTCGTGTTCTTGCGAACTGAGCGAGCGGTCTAATCAGGGAAGCCCGCGACCTCGAGAGCCGTCCCGAGATCCTGCCCCCATTCGAAGCGAGCGATCCTGCCCTCGCGCAGGGTCCAGGTGTGGGCCTCTTTGTTGACGAGCTCCCGCTCGCTTCCCCGGCCGCGTATGTGCCAGTTGACGGCGGCCACGACAGCATCTCCACAGTCGTACAGCTCCCGGAGCTCGTGGCGGGATGTCTCCCAGACTTCGGCGAAGCGGCGCATTGCCTGCGCGACGGCGACGAGGCCGCGGCGCACACCCGGTTCGACCGCATAGGGAGGATTGACGTACTCAATGTCGGGAGTCGCGAGCTGCAGGAGCTCATCGGGATCTCGATCGAACAGCCCCGACTCGTAGACGTGGCGCACGAGCTCGACGTTTTCCTCCGACATCGCCGACGCAGTCTCTCGCGAAAGCCGCTTTCCATGCGACTCGGCGGTCGCTTAGCTCTGTGCGCGCGTCCCCGGCACTTCTGCCTTTCCCAGCAGCGCCAGTGGCTAGGTGGCGCGCTCTAGGCGCGAGGCTCGCGTGCTCGTACTTCCTAGCTCCGAGGAGGAGTAATGCCGGAGTGCTGCTCGATGCCGCCGTTCGCCGGCGTTCGCCGGCGGCGATGCCGGGCTTCCATGCGGGCTGCCGGTCGGGCCGCTGTTCTGCGTGATCAATGGACCCACACGCGGTGGCGGTTGGTCAAGCGCCGCCGCTCGACCGGAGCTCCGGCCGACCGCGGTGAGTGCGGGAGTTCGCCGCCGCTTCGCTCCACACCAACTGCGTCACGCGCACGCCGTCGAGATGGCCCATGAAGGCGTCCCACTGATCGTAATTCAGCGGCAACTCGGCCACAGCAACCTCGGGATCACGTCGATCTACCTCCAAGGAATCGACAACGCAGAGATCATCGAAGCCGTCCACGCCCGCCGCGGGCCGATGGTCTCGGTCACGACCTCGCTGATCACCTAGCAGGCGTTCCTCGCGCAAAACAGCCTCGGTTCGGGCGAAGCGACGATCAGCCGGGGAGCCTCAGGACCAGAACGACTGGTCCCTCTCGGTGTCGCCGCCCGCAGGCTTACGGCCGCCGATGCAGATGACGTCCATACCGTCCGGACCGGCCTCGAACGAACGCATGACTGCGGGCGCGACGCGGAGGACGTCCCATGTGCGGAGCTGGATGATCTCGTCGTCGAGCTTGGCCCGACCGGATCCGGCGACCACGACGTAGACCTCGTCCTGCTGCTTGTGCCGGTGGCCCCAAGGCATTCGCGCGCCGGCCTCGTAGGTGAAGCGACTGACGCCGAGTTCCGGCGACCCGAGCGCGCCGCGCGCGAAGCGCCACTGCATCGGCAGGTCCTTCGGGCTCTTGTCCGCCACGGCGTCGAAGCTTGTCTTCGTCCAGTCCATGCCGGCACGGTCGCAGACCGGGCCGGCGTCCGTTGTCGCGCCAAGCAGTAGCACGGCCGGGTTCAGGACCAGACTCGCCCCAGGCCGTGTTCGCCCAGTCGCGAGCCACAGTGCGCCGCTGAAGGCAGCCGCTGTCGTAATGGGACAAGGAGCAGCAGCATCAGCCACCTTCCGAGTCAGGCCGCGGCTACGGCTATGGACTGGGGTTTCGTCCGCGCCGCCAGCAACGCGCGCGGGGCGATCGAGAGTGGCGACATCGGCGCGCTCTCCTTCGAGGTCTACCCGGCCACCGGCGTCATCTGCGGCGCAGCCCTCGCGATTCGAGGGCCGCTGCGGACGCCCGAACCGGCCAGGGCCACCCGCGCTCTCGCCGGCGGCGTGCTGATGGGGATCGGCGGGACGGTGGCCCACGGCTGCAACATCGGCAATGGCCTTACGGGGCTGCAACATCGGCAATGGCCTCACGGGCCTGACTTCGTGGGGCGCCGGCGTAGGCGGGATGTGGGCGGGCGATGTCGTACCACCAAGGCATAGATTACGAGGATCCTGGACCGGTCCGAAGGCCTCGACGCCCTCACCAGAAGGGGCCGCGCAGGGCGATTGACGCGAGCCCCGGGTTGGTGTGCGCATGTTCGCGCGGTCGCCTGGGAAGTGCCGTTGGTCGCCTTGCTTGCCGGGCTCGTCTTTGTCGTACATGACGTTCCGTGGGTGCTTGGTCAGCCGTTCTGGAATGACGAGAACTGGGTTGTTGTCACCACCCGCTTTCCGATTGTGGATGTGGCCGCGCACACGTCGGCTACACCGGTCGGATTTACGTTGCTTCTCCGCGCCGTGGTTCGGGGGTGGTGACCAGGGCTACCGACTTCTGCCGCTGGCTTTCTCAGCAGGGAGTGTTGTTGCCGCTTATCTCCTAGCGCGCTTGCTCGCGTGGCCGGATCGCCGCCAGGCCGTTCTTGCCGGAGTGCTGGCCGCGGGGGCAGCGTTATTTGTGCCGTCCGCGACTCTTCCGGAACGATCTCAAGCAGTACACCGCCGAGGCCTTCGTTTCGTTGGTGGTGCTTGCGCTCACGGCCAACCTGGAGCGCCGCTGGTCGCGTCGCGGACTGGTGGTGCTCGCCGTCACAGTCGTTGCGGGGAAGCTTCTGGCGCACACGGTGGTGTTCGTGGGCACCGCGGTGTTCGTGTCGCTCACGTTGGTTGCGGTGGCGGAACGCCAGTGGCCACGTGTCGGTGAGAGCGTGGCCGCGGGCGTTTCGAGCGCGGTCGGGGTTGCCGCGATCTACCTGCTCTTCGATCGGCGCAGCGACACCGCTGATCTAAAGACGTATTGGGGAGCCTCCTTTCCGCCGACGAATAGGGGCTGGCCCGGATTCCGCGACTTCTTCGTCGACCACTATCAACAGCTTGAGCCCTACCTCGGGCTCGGGAAGGTCTGGCTTGCGGGCTCAGTCGTCCTCGCCGGAATCGTCACTCTGGCGCTTGCTCGACGGCGCGCCGTCGCGTTAGCAGTGCCCGTGCTGCTTGTCGAGATGCTCGTAGCAGGCGTTGCCAAGCGGTATCCGCTGCTGGATCTCCGCACCTCGCACTTCCTGCTGGTTACGCTTGCTGTGGTCGGCGCAATCGGGGTCGCCGGTGTCGCAGCGCTGGCGGCTCGCGTTTCGTTCGTCGCTTCCTTGGCAATCGCAGCCCTCGCCAGCGCGCTCTACCTGAATCACTCGGAGCCGTACCTCCGTGGGCACACGTCGATTTCCCCGAGCGACGTTCCCTCCCAGGTCCGCTACATCGAGCAGCAACGCCGCCCCGGCGATGTGATTGTCCTCAACCGCGGCGCGGGATACGGCTTTGGCTACTACTGGCGGAGGGACAACCCGCAGTTCACCGCAAACTCAACCGC
The DNA here is from genome assembly GCA_038323835.1 of Solirubrobacterales bacterium. GTDB lineage: Bacteria > Actinomycetota > Thermoleophilia > Solirubrobacterales > Thermoleophilaceae > JACVRW01. The sequence goes on along the minus strand of JBBQHI010000072.1, from coordinate 6,542 downwards.
CTTGCAGGGGTGGAGCGTGACCTATCCGGCGAGCTCCAACATCGTGGTTGCCCGGAAGGGCGGCTATCGCGCGATCTCGGCGACAATGCAACGCGCCAGGCGGATGGCGCGCGAAGGCAGCGGCCGTATTAAGACCGAGCACGCAGTCCGCCACCTGGGCCGACGTGCCCGGGGCCACGACCACGATCACGGTGCCGTCGGGTCAAAGGGCGCTGATCGTGGCGCGCTTCTCCGCCGAGTCGACCTGCCGGGCCGAGCCCGGCGTGTACTGCTTTGGCAACGTGCGGATTCTGATCGGCGGCGTCGAGGGCGCGCCCGCGACGGCGCCCGACTCCAGCTTTGACGAGGCCGCCCCCTCGGCGACGAGCTTCCCGGCCGAAAGCCACGCCATCGAGCGCTCCCGTGCCGGTTTCGGGGGCCTGCCCGCTGGAACCTACGAGGTGAAGGCCCAGTTCAAGGTCGGCAACGCAGGCACCACCCTCTCCCTATTCGCCTGGTACCTGAACGCAGAGCGCTCCCAGCTCGGGTAGCCCGACAACCGACCGCACGTCGCGTTGTCCGGGAGGTCGTGCTCAGCCCTGATCGTCTCGAACAGATCGGCGGCGACCAGCTCGAGAATGGGCTGGCAAGGGCGAGCGTCGGCGGCCGCCTCGTTTCTGATGTCGATGCCTTCGAAGATCGCTTTATTGAAGAGGCGCCGCTGAGGGTCTCCTCGGCCGCCCTACGCTCGCCTGGTAATGCGGGTCGTAACTCGCGCTCGGAGATCGATGCCATCTCCCACTTGCGGCACGGAGCTAGCCGCGGTTCATGCCAGTCCGTCGCGCGACTATTGAGCACCCTCGCGTTGGGTAGCCCTCGATCAGACGATCAGAGGCCGAACGTTGATTGCTCGAGCCAGGTGCGGGCGTGGCGCAGCAGGCGGTCCGGGGGGTAGCGGTCGGGATCGGTTAGGACGAGGCGCGCGTACTCGTCGGCGATGGCCGAGAGGATGCCCGCCGTCAGTTCGGCGTCGTCGGGGCTGGAGTGGCGCAGTGCGGGACGGACGGCCTGCGTGAGCTGGGCGAGCACCGAGCGCCGCCCGCTAGCGATGCTTCGGCGCAGCGCCTCGGGGGCGCCCTCCGGGGGCATGAGCACCAGCCGCCAGGTAGCAGGATGGTCGTGCACCGCGCCGAGGTAGGCGCCGAGACTCTCCAGCATCAGGTCCGTCGGGTCGCCGGTGCTGAGGTCGGAGAGCGTGGTTTCCGAGACCTGGGCGAGGGCCCGCGAGGACTCGCGCTCCACGACTTCCTCGAGCAGTGTCGGGAGGTCACCGAAGTGCTGGTACACGACGGCCCTGGAGATGCCGGCGCTGCGCGCGATCAACTCGACCGAGATGACGTGGAACCCATGTTCGGCTGAGAGCTGCGCCGTGACATCGAGAAGCTGCTGACGGCGCTCGGACGCGGGCATCCGGCGGGACGAGGAAGCGACCGACGCCATCTCGCTTGATGTTACGCGACCGTGAGTTACGCCGGGGTGTGCGCGACCGCGCGGTGGTCAGCGACCCCGACGGCGGGGAGCCGGGCGCGGCGCTGCAGTCGCTTGTGGTCGTACATGCGCCGGTCCGCGGCCTCGAGCACCTCGCTCGCGGTCATGCCGTCGCCCGGGACGATCGCGGTCCCTTGCGCCGCGTCGATACGGTGGTCGCGGCCGCTCACGGCGAAGGCGCTCATCAGCCCGGGCAGTGAGGCGCGCGCTTCCTCACCGCCACGCAGGATCGCGCAGAACTCGTCACCGCCCATGCGGTAGGCGCTCCCGATGCCGGTCACGGCGGTGGCGAACCGCCGGCCGAGCTCACGCAGCAGGTCGTCCCCGGCGACATGGCCGAAGCGGTCGTTGTATGCCTTGAAGCCGTTGAGATCGAAGAGGACGACGAGGTGCGCCTCGTCTGGGGCGAGTGACTCGAGGTCGTCGATGAGCCGTCGCCGGTTCGACAGCCCGGTCAGCGCGTCGACGAGCGATGCCTCGCGGGTTTCGCTCACGAGCGCATTCAGTCGCCGACTCGAGACGTGAGTGACGCACGCCGCGATCGTCAGGTAGGCCATCGTAAAGGTCCATTGGCCGCCTAGGGCGACGCCCTCCGGGGCGTCGATCCCGAGCGCGACGCCGTAGATGAGGCCCATCGCACAGAGGGTCACGACGAAGTCGCGGCGGCGGTCGAGGTAGTGGCTCCCCCACAGCAGCGCCGGCAGCAGAACCAGGGCCATCGTGGACGAGGAGTGCGAGGCCACGAGTCCCGAGCCGTCGAAGGCCAGGCCGACGATCAGCAAGGGCAGGTACAACGACTCGCGCACCGAGAACCGCCAGCGCCAGAGCGCGGCGGCGATGACAATGCTCATCAGCGACGGCGGATAAAGCACGGCGACGTCGCAGCCGGGCACGCCGAACGGCGCCAGGAGCCCCACCACTCCAGGAAGCCCAAAGAGCAACACGCCGAGCCGGACCTGCATTGGAGCCGCGTCCAGCTCGCACCGGCGCAACGAGGTCATCTGTATACGTCGGGTGTGCGAGGGAGCGGCTTTAGCCGGAGGCTCGTGGCCCGCCCGTCCCGAGTTTGTTACGCTTCCGTAACTAACGTTGGTGTTAGTTGAGGAGGGAGTGCCGAAGGTGACGAATTTTGCCAATGCACAGGCCGCCGCGGGGGCCGAGTGTCCCGACCACCCGGCGGTCAGGCTGGACGCGCACGTCCTGACCTACGGCGACTTGGACCGAGCGGTCGCCAGCACGGCCGGGCTTCTGCGCGCCAGGGGCGTGAAGGCGGGAGACCGGGTCGGGCTGCAGCTCCCGAACGTGCAGTACTTCCCGATCGTCTATTACGCCGTGCTGCGTCTGGGCGCCGTTGTGGTCCCGATGAACCCTCTCCTCAAGGGCCCGGAGATCGGCTATCACCTCTCCGACGCGGGCGCGCTGATCATGCTCGGGTGGCACGATCCCGGGCACTACGCGAGCGTGGGGAGCGAGGAGGCCGGCGCCGAGTGCCTGCTGGTGGCGCCGGGCCAGTTCGACGATCTGCTCGCTGACGCTGAGCCCGTCGAGGAGGTCGCCGACCGCGCGGACGAGGACGCCGCGGTTATCGTCTACACGTCCGGGACGACCGGGACGCCGAAGGGCGCGACGATAACCCACGCAAACCTGCGTGCCGGCGCGGACGTGGCGCGTGACCTGGTCGACGCAGGGCCGGAGTCCGTCGCGGTGGCCACGCTGCCGCTGTTCCACGTGTTCGGGATGAACTCCGTCATGAACACGACTGTGCTGGCTCGGGGTCTGCTGACGCTCGTGCCGCGGTTCGACCCCGCTGCGGTGCTCGAAGTGATCGCGCGCGACCGCGCGACGACGTTCGCGGGCGTGCCCACGATGTATGCCGCCCTGCTGCACCATCCGGAGCGCAGCCGCTTCGACGTGTCGGCCCTCGAGCTTTGCATCTCGGGCGGAGCGGCCATGCCCGTCGAGGTTCTCCGCGGTTTCGACGACGCGTTCGGCGCGAAGATCCTGGAGGGATACGGCCTCTCGGAAACGACCGGGATGGCGTCCTTCAACCTGCGCGACCGCGAGCGCAAGCCCGGCTCGATCGGCGTGCCGGTCGGCGGCACCGAGATGCGGGTCGTGGACGACGAGGGCCGTGACGTCCCCCGCGGGGAGCCCGGTGAGATCGTGATGCGTGGGCCCTTCGTCATGAGCGGCTACTGGGACCGGCCCGATGCCACCGAGGAGGTCATCCGCCATGGCTGGTTCCACACGGGCGACGTCGCGACCGTCGACGAGGACGGCTACTTCTTCATCGTTGATCGAAAGAAGGACCTGATCATTCGCGGCGGCTACAACGTCTACCCGCGCGAGATCGAGGAGGTCCTCTACACCCACCCCGCTGTGCTCGAGGCCGCCGTCGTCGGCGTGCCGCACGAGTCGCTCGGCGAGGAGGTTGGAGCAGCGGTCGTGCTCAAGGACGGCGGACGGACAACAGCGGACGAGCTGCGCGACTACGTCAAGGCGAAGGTCGCTGCCTACAAATACCCACGCGTCATCTGGCTGCTCGACGAGCTCCCGAAGGGCCCGACGGGAAAGATCCTCAAGCGCGCAATCGAGGCGCCCACCCCAGCGACCCCAAGGGAGGCATAGCAATGGCACACGTCCACGTGAAGCAATTCGACATCACCAAGACGAACATCGCGGTACAGAAACTCATCGAGGTCACCGAGAACCCCCGTCACCGATATCTCCTCGAAGCCTACGATCGCCATCGCAACCTGGAGCATGCCGGGCGCTTCGAGGAGATCTTCGCCCCCGAAATGACCGTCGAGCGGCCCGTGTACCGCTTCAACATGATCGGTCAGCCGCCCATGCAGCTCGAGGGCCGTGAGCAGGTGGAGCCGATCTACCGCCTCTGGGCCGAGACGAACCAGTGCATCTTCTACAACGAGAGTGAGACGGTGGCCGTCGGCGACTGGATGGTCGTGAGCACGATGGTCGGCTACCAGCAGACGCTGGGTTCCGCCCTTGCCGCGGGCGGGATCGACGCGGATGAGGATGCGATGTACCTGCTCAGAGGCCGGGTGGCGATGATCTGGCCCTACGACGAGCGGGGCCGCCTCGTCGGCGAGAACGTCTGGGAGTACGACGAGAGCGAGCACGACCTGATCAAGCTCGATCCCGACGACGTGCTGACGACCGAGCGGGCGGCTGAGCTGCTCGAGCCGCTCATCAAGCCGCTTCCACCCTTCGACGACAGCCTGCTTCCCGCGTGAGAGCGGTCGGGGCATGAAGGCGGTCGCGTGCGAGAAGACGCAGCTCGAGGTGGTCGATCTGCCGACGCCCGAGCCCGCGACGGGTCAGGTCATCCTCAACGTCGTCCGCTGCGGCATCTGCGGGTCCGATCTCCACGCTCGCCATCACAGCGACGAGCAGGCCGACGTGCTGGCGGAGGCCGGCTACGACGGGTTCATGCGCGCGGAGCACCGGGTTGTGTTCGGCCACGAGTTCAGCGGCGAGGTGGCGGACTACGGGCCGCGATGCCGGTCGAAGCTCCCGACGGGCACGCCCGTGGTCGCCCTGCCGTTGCGCCGCGGTGGGGGCAGCCTGCATGCGATCGGCCTCTCCCAGGCCGCACCGGGGGCCTACGCGGAGCGGGTCGTGGTCGAGGAGTCTCTGATGCTCGCGGTGCCCAATGGGCTGAGTCCAGAGCTGGCCGCACTCACCGAGCCGATGGCAATCGGCCGGCACGCGGTCCGGCGCTCGGAGATCAAGACGAAAGACGTGGCGATCGTGATCGGCTGCGGGCCGGTGGGCCTGGCCGTCATCTCCATGCTCAAGGCCCAGGGCGTGCGCACGATCGTCGCGAGCGATCTCTCGCCTGGCCGCCGGGCGCTGGCTGCCGCCTGCGGTGCCGGCGTGGTCGTCGACCCGCGAGAGGAGTCGCCGTTCGCGGACTCCGAGGCTCGGGGTCACCTCACGACCGTGCCCGCTCTCGCCGAGCTCGGGGTCGGGACCATGGAGAAGCTCCGCCGCGTGCCGGTGCCATGGCATCACCTGTGGCGCGCCGCCGAGGCCCTCGGTGCCACCCCGAAGCGTCCCGTGATCTTCGAGTGCGTCGGCGTCCCAGGTGTGATCGACAGCATCATCACGGACGCACCGCTGCACTCGCGAGTGGTGGTGGCGGGGGTGTGTATGTCGCCCGACAGGATCCGCCCCGCGATGGCGATCAACAAGGAGATCGACCTGCGCTTCGTGGTCGGCTATACGCCGCTGGAGTTCCGCGACACTCTCCACATGCTCGCCGAGGGCAAGGTGAACGCCGGTCCCATCGTCACCGGGACTGTGGGTCTCACGGGCGTTGAAGGCGCTTTCGCTGCCCTCGGCGACCCCGAGACGCACGCGAAGATCCTCATCGACCCCGGCAGCCCATCCGGTGCACTCGGGATAACGGCTCCGCCTCGATAGCGCGCACGCCACTCGTGCAGCATCTAACTTTGCTCATGACCTGCTCTCTGAGTGATGGCGCTCATCCGCTGACTTCGTCTCGAGCATTGAGGCGCTCCGGGTTCGAATCCCGCCGCCGACTGGACACCCGCGCAGATCGGGCCCCCGCAGCGACGTCCGGTGACCTGGGGAGCGGGATTGCTTCTGCTTTCACCCGGGAGCGGTAGCGGGACCTTGCCGCGCGTCTCTATCGCTTCTCGTCCAATGCAGAAGCGACTAGGGCAACCGGGGAGGCGGGTTTTGAATACCACCTGCGACCGGCTACCGGTTCGTGGAGGTGCTCGAGCTGCGGTCTCTAGGCGCGGGCAGCGGGGGCAGCTCAGTCGGACGTCGTCGCGCTGAGCGCATAGAGCAGCGGCACAGGATCGCCCGGTAGGCGCCAGCGGCCTTCGTCATCGCGGGCTCTATCCACTCATCGGCTCATCCCGCCCGGCGGTAGCGGATGTGTGTGGCTAGCGGCGAATGCAAGACCTCGACGGGCTCAAACCCGAACGACTCGACGCCGTCGAAGATCCGCTCGCCGGAGCCGA
>JBBQHI010000071.1:0-10152 GCA_038323835.1 Solirubrobacterales bacterium | reverse complement strand
CCGAATCCGGCCTTATTCACCACAGCGACCAGGGGTCCAAATATGTGTCCCTGGCGTTTGGCCAGAAGGGCCGCGACGCCGGCATCGCCGTCTCGATGGGCAGCAAGGGCGACTGCTTTGACAACGCCGTCGCCGAGTCGTTCTTCGCCACGTTGAAGAAGGAGCTGGTCAACCGCCAGAGCTGGCCGAACAAGCCCTCGCTTCGCTCGGCCGTGTTCGAATACATCGAGGTGTTCTACAACCGCCAACGCCGACACTCCACACTCGGCATGATCAGTCCCCACGAATACGAGAAGATCAACACCACCTAATCAAGAGTGTCCGCGCAAACGGGGGAACTCCATGGCCGTCGTAACGCTTGGGTTCTGGGGCTTGGTGGCTTGGGTATGGGCGATCATCGACGTCTCCATTCGACCCTCAGACTGGTACGAAGCCTTTCCCAATGGCTGACCTGTTCAGCAGCGAGGGCTGAGTGCTATGCGCAGAGACCCAACCGAGCACGGGCCGTTTCGTCCGTACAGCGGGTATGCCTTAGCGCCAACGGGGCGTCGGCGCGGGGTGTTCGGTTTGTCCGGCCCTTAACGCCTATCCCTCGTGAGCCATGGGCTAGTTCTGGTCGATCTCGCGACGGAGCTTTTCGAGGCCCAAGCGCATCCGGCCTTTGACCGTCCCGAGAGGTAACGAGAGTTCGCCGGAGATCTCGGTGGTGCTCAGTTCGCCGAAGTACGCGAGGGTGATCACCTCGCGCTGGGCGTCGGGCAGTTGGGCCAGCACGCCCCCGCAGATGGGCAGCCGCGTCGCGCTCGGCGACCGTCTGCTCAGGAGTGTGCGAGTGGGTCCGCTGATCGACGAGTGCTTCGTCCGCGCGACGGCTGTCGTGGCGACCATTGAGGCGTACCGAGTCGATGGCGCGGTTTCGCACGATGCCCATCAACCAGGCGACGACGGTGCCCCGCTCCGCCCGGTAGGTCGCGCGCGTGCGCCAGATCGACACAAAGGCTTCCTGGACGACATCCTCGGCACGGGTGTTGTTGCGAGCTATTGCGTGGGCCACGCGGTAGGCGCGAAGCGCGAAACGGTCAAAGAGCACTTCGAATGCGTCGACGTCGTCGGTCTGGACGAGCAGCATCAGTTCGGCGTCGCCCAGATCTGCGGTCGGGGCAAGCACGGGGTTACCTATCGATTCCGACTACCGCAGGTTCAGGGGGCGCTTCGAGGAAGAAGAGTTCGCACGCCACGCCCGGCGTGGTCTGGTTTGCGCTCAGGAACGCCGTCACATGGCGCCGGGTCAGTCGCTCGATCTCGGCGGTGAACTCGTCCTGCATCTCCTTTTGGAAAGCGACGCGGCCATCGATCACACCGCCGCCGTCCCCCTCGGCGATCTGCGTGTCCTCATCGACGCTGAGGATGTCCTCCAACACGCACAGGACGACGTTGTCGTTGATTTAGGTCGTGCCCGTCGTGCGCTCGTGGTCGTAGTAGCGCGCGTACAGGGTACCTCCCGGTCCGGAGACCGAGGAGCGATATGAGAAGCCAGCACACCATCTGGTCTCAGCGTGGTCGCGCGCTGAGGGACACGCTGAGCACGAGGACGAAGGCGACTCCGGCCAGGACCACGAATCCCCCTACGTGGTCCCATCCCTTGCCGAGGGCGCTTTGCAACAGCAGCGAAAGGGCGACGACGGCGACGACTCCCAGCGGGAGCAGCCATGTCTCGCCGAGTACCAGCTTCTTCAGGGTCTGCAAGACGGTCACGCGTGGGTCCGGGCGGTTCGGGCGAGCCAGTGCGACTGGGCCTGGCTGAGCGTGCCGAGGATCAGCACGAGGTACAGGAGGGCCGCATCGTCTCCGGGCCAGTGGACGTCGAGGCCTTGGGCGGTGAAGAAGACGCCGAAGGAGCTGAGCAGCACGCCGACGCCCCACTTCAACTCCGTCTCGGGAATGCGTGCCAATGGCTTGCGCAACCAGGCCCCGGCGGCCAGGACGACTGCCGTAGCGATGGCCGCACCGACGAGCGCCGGCGCGGGTCCGCTGGGGCGGGCCGCGAGGGCCGTGACGATCACGACGACCTCGACGCCTTCGAGCAACACGCCCTTGAAGGCAACGAGTCGGCCGGCCCAGTCGGCTTCGCCCGCGGGCGGCAGGGGCGCGCCCTCCAGCTCTTCCTGGGCCTCCACGAATTCGGCAAGCGAGGATGAGCGCGACCGGCGACCGGCGAGCCGCAACGTCCCCTTGCGCAGCCATTCCAAGCCGAACAGCAACAGGAGGAGCCCGATGGTCAACCGCAGCGTGTGCAGTGGCACGGATTTCAGCACGACCGGGCCAAGGACAGCCGCCAGGACGGCGCACGCCACGACTGCCCCCGCGGCGCCGATCAGCGCGTCTGACCATCGGCGGCTGACCGCGACCGCCAGCACGATCGCCAGAGCTTCCAGCAGCTCGACGCTCACGGCTACGCCTGCGCCTATGGCGACGAGGACGAAGGTCACGAGCTAGGCGCCCTAGTGCTTCACGTGCTGGGCGAACTCGTAGAGGTGCTCGGTCTGCTTGGTCGCCAGGACGGCCGCTCCCGCGGCGGCGAGCAGCAAGACTGCAGAGAGGCGCACCAGTAGCGGGCGGGGACCTGGCGCTGGGGCCAGCAGCGCGGCCACGCGCAGCGGAACGAAACTGGTGGCCGCAGCCAGCGCCCCACGAGGTGGGTTTGTGGTGTAGACCGCCGCGGTCGCCAGGGCGTGGGCGACGAGCCGACGGTCTCTGACCTCCGTGCCGGCGATCTCGTCGGCCCAGCGCTCGGTCGCGCAGGTCGCGGCACGCCGGAGCGGACCCAGCAGCGGGTTGAGCGCGCACGCGATGGTCACGACAGCGAGGTGCCAGTGGTGACCGTGCGTGAGGTGTGCGCGCTCGTGAGCCAGGAGGGCCCGCCGCTGGCCGGAGGACAACCGGGAAAGCAGTTGCTGGCCGGCGACGACCCTCCCGGGGCGGCCGGGCACGGCGTAGGCGCCGACCGAGGTGCCGGGCACGACGATCAACTCTCCCGCCCGGGCGGGCAAGGCCCGGCAGCTGCGGTAGGCGATCACCACGGCGCGACCATGGCGGTAGGCAACGGTGGCCGCCCACACGCAGAGCACCACGGCGACCAGGGTCGCGGCGATCGCGACCGGGGTACCGATAGGCGCGTGGGACCGCAGCGCCGCCACCGACCAGTGGCCGTGATGGGCGACAACGGGCTGCTCTCCCACGAGCAGCGAGCCCAGCAGGGTGAGCACGGCGAGGGTGCTCAGCGCGGACACCGCGCTACCGGCGCTCAGCAACCAGGTTGCTTGTCGGGGCGGCAGCCGCTCGGCGACGACGGCGCCCCACCACCCGAACGTGCAGCTCACAACGAGCGTGATCGCAACCGCTGCGAGCATCACCCGTCCGCACTCCGGTCGTCCTTGAGCATCTCTGCCACGAGACGCTCGTCCTCGGGCGAAAGAGCATCGACGAACCGGGCGAGCACCGCCGACCGGTCATTCCCCGTCTCGAGCATGGCGCGCATCCGGGCGGCGGCGATGTCGGCCTGGTCCATCACCGGCCTGTACCGATAGGCCCGCCCAGCGCGGCGGCGGTCGACGGCGCCCTTGTCGTGAAGACGGCTGAGCGTCGTCATCACCGTCGTGTAGGCCAAACCGGCGCCGAGGTCGGCCAGCACCTCTCGGGGGGTCAGCGGACGGTCTGCCGCCCACAGCGCCGCCAGCACCTCGGCCTCGAGACTGCCGGCCGGGCGCCGTACGTCGTTGCGATTCGGTCCTTTGCTCACGGTCGGCGCAGCATGGCAGGAGCGTGGCCAGGTATCTACTACATGGCGGTAGTACTTACTACAGTGCGGTAGTAGTTACCTCTGGCCGCCACCGAAGGAGTGCCGCGTGTCGTATCTCCAGGCGATCGTCATCGCGATCGTGCAGGGCATCACCGAGCTGTTCCCGGTCTCCAGCCTCGGCCACTCCGTGCTCGTGCCGGCGTGGTTCGGCGGCAGCTGGGAGACGCTGGTCACGCAGTCATCTCAGGGGGACAGCGGCTCGTCGTTCTACCTCGCCTACATCGTGGCCCTGCACTGCGCAACCGCGCTCGCGTTGCTGATCTTCTTCAAGGCCGACTGGGTCCGGATCGTGCGCGGGTTCTTCCGCAGCCTCCGCCCCACGGTCCGGGCCCGCCGGGTCGTAACCGCCGACTCGGACGAGCGCCTCGCCTGGCTGATCGTGCTGGCCACCATCCCCGTCGGTCTCACCGGCCTCGCGCTCGAGCACGTGTTCCGCACGATCTTTGCCAAGCCCGTCGCCGCCAGTGCGTTCCTGCTGGTGAACGGGCTCATCCTGCTCGCCGGCGAACGCGCACGCCGACGCAGCGAGCAGATAGCTGAGATGTCTACGACGAAAACCGTGGACGCCGAAGGGCACCTGACACCCGCCAGCAGCGCAACCTCCGCCACCGCCGGTCGCTCGGCCGACGACGTGGCGGAGGCCTACGAGTCCGACGTCAGAATCTCGCGCATCAGCTACCGCGACACCCTGCTCATCGGCCTGCTCCAGATCACCGCCTTGTTCCCCGGCATCAGCCGATCCGGAGTGACCATGGTCGGTGGCCTCTGGCGCGGCCTCTCCCAAGAAGACGCGGCCCGCTTCGCGTTCCTGCTCGCTACCCCCGTCATCCTCGCCGCCGGCGTGCTCAAGCTCCCCAGCCTCGCCGGACCGGCGGGCGACCACATCCACGGCCAGCTCGCCGTCGGCTTCGTGCTATGCGGGATCACCGCCTACTTCACCGTTCGATTCCTCGTCCGCTACTTCGAGACCCGGACCCTAACCCCGTTCGCCATCTACTCACTGATCGCCGGAGCCGCCAGCCTGATCCGCTTCGCGCTTTAGGCACGCTTCCGCCCCGGCTCGCCGGAGCCGACCCACCCGGAAGCGAGCGCAGGAGTCTCGTTCCGTCCCTTTTCGGGTCTAGAACTTGTTGTGTCAGGGGGTGAACTGGGCGCCACGGTTCCTCGGTGAGAATCCGCGCGTGTTGGTCCTCGGTGCTTGGTCGCTCAACCTTGCCTTCGTGGCTCCAGAAGCATCGCCTCGAGCATGCTCTGGGCCCAGGCGCTCCAGTGCTCTTCGTCCCAGTCGCCGTCGAGGACCAGCGCGCGATACGTCTCCGGATGGCCGATCGTGAAGATTGCCGCGGCGGCTTGATCGACCGTCAGCTGGTTGCGCAACGCGCCTCGCTCCTCGAGTAACCGGGCGGCCTGGGCGTAGTTGCTCAGTCGCTGCGTGGCGCGCGTACGCTCGAGTTCGGCTGCGTCCGCGTTTGTGGCCGCAGCCTCTCGGATCATTCGAAACACCGGGGCCGTGCGAGGAAGCGCCCCGGTCCAGAACTCGACTAACTGGCCGAGGATCCGCCGGGGGTCCGGCTCGCGCTGGGCTTGCTGGCGCATGAACTGCGGCACGGGCGTCGGAGCGCGCTCGCCGGCCGCTGCGAAGTCGAGGACTGCCGAGAGGATGTCGCGCTTCGAGCCGACCGCGTTATAGATCGTCTGCACCGCCACCCCGGCCTCCGACGCGATGTGAGCGATTCGGGTCGCGTGATACCCGTGCTCGGTGAATAGGCGTCCGGCCGTCTCGACGATCGCTCGTTGGGTCTCGTCTGCCGCGAGCTGCCGCCTCGTCTTGACACCCGACATCTGACTAGCATAGGGTTCCATTGATTGGAATCTAATTCTACCGGGAGCTTGAAATGACCACCGAGCAACTAAGGGACCTCACTCTCGAAGGGTTCGAGCGCATGTTCAACGGCGGCGATCTCGACTACGTGGACGAAGCGGTCGCGCGAAGCGCAGTCGACCATCAAGAGCCCGAAGGCACCGACTTCGTTGCCCACCTCAAACAGGTGATCTCCACGTTGCGGGCGGCGTTTCCCGACTTGCGCTTCGAAGTGCACGAGGCGGTCTGCGAGGGCAATGTCGTCGCCTGCCGCTCAACGATGACCGGCACCCACCAGGGCCCTCTGAACGTGGGGCCCATGGCAGGCCTCCCAGTAGATGGCGCGCGCGTCGAGGTCCCCCACATGCACTTCTTCCGCTACGACGAAGAGGGCCACGTGACCGACCTGTGGCATGTGTGGAACACCCTCATGCTCGCTCGCCAGCTCGGCGCCCCCGCGCCGGACCTCAGCATCAGTTGAGCCGCGTCTCAGGGATACCGCGTCGGGGGCTCGGCGCCGCGGCCGATGACAGGGGCCCGACGCCGCGCGGGCGCCGGAGAGGCGGGCGTGACCGTCCCCGACGTCGCGCGGGCATGGTGTCGCTAGAGGAGAGCGGTGATCATGGCGTCGGCGATGAAGCGGCCGTATCGCCGGGGCGTCCAACCGCGCCGCAGGACCAAGAGCTCGTAGAGCTCGGCTGAGCTGTAGGTCCAGAGGACGTCGGCAGCTTGAGCGAGCGTGATACCGGCACGGAGGTGTCCGGCGTCGCGGAGGCGGCGGGCGTTCTCGGTCATTCGGCGCAGGCGGTCGGCGTCCAGCTCTTCGAGTAGCGCCCTGACCTGGGGGTCGGTGGCGGTGGCGTCGCGGATGAGGAGCAGGATCGACGATACGCGGGGTGCGATCTCGGCGGTCAGGGTGCCCCACGCCTGGATGATCGTCCGGGGGTTCGATTTGGTGGCTTGCAGCTCGTCGGATCTCTGCTCGGCGGGAATGGCATGTTCGCCTTGCAGGGCGCGGGTGCGGATCGCGCGGACCAGGCCGGGCTTGCCGCCGAATGACTTGTAGATCGTGTCGGGCGAGACGCCCGCGTCCGCTGCGATGGCCGCGACGGTCGTGGTCGCGTACCCGTCACGCAGAAAGCACCGCTCGGCGCTGGCGACGATCTTGGCGTGATTTTGGCGGGCGAGCTCGCGGCGGCGACTGGCGTCGTAGGTGCGCTTGGGCTTGACATTGGATGGTTCGGGATCCATAGTGCTCGTTCATTCCAGTGTACTAGAACGAAACTAGGCGAGAGGTCGGCCACGCAGATGAACGCGACGCAGGCGATGGTTGACCGGTTGGTGGCAGCCACCAACGAGCACGACGCCGAAGCGGTGGCCGCGTGCTTTGCCGAGGACTACGAGAATGAGACGCCGGTGCACCCGGCCCGGGGGTTTCGCGGCCGCGCGCAGGTGCGCCGGAACTGGGAGCAGATCTTCGCCTTCGTGCCCGACCTTCGGGCCGAGGTGATCTCCAGTGCGATCGCTGACGAGACGGCGTGGACGGAGTGGGAGATGACCGGCACCCGGCGTGACGGCACCGAGCACAAGATGCGCGGCGTGGTTCTGTTCGGGGTGCGCGACGGGCTCGCGCAATGGGCTCGGTTATACCTCGAGCCCGTCGATCTCGATCCCGGCACCGTTGATGAGGCGGTGCGCGAGCAGGTGGAGCGACGATGATCGCCGTCGCCGGCGGCAGCGGGCGGCTCGGCACCCGGCTGGTGGGGCGTCTGGTCGACCGCGGCCTACAGGTGCGCGTGCTGACTCGTGACCCCGCCCGGGCGCGGCACCTTGCCGGCTGTGCCGACGAGATCGTGCCCTGCGATGTGCGCGACCGTGCCAGCATGCCCTCGGCTCTGCAGGGCGTCAGCACGGTCGTGTCCGCCGTCCACGGCTTCGCCGGTCCGGGTCGAGTGTCGCCGAAATCGGTCGATCGTGACGGGAACGCCAACCTCGTCGACGCCGCCGCCAAGGTAGAGGCGGACGTAGTTCTCATGTCCGTCGTCGGTGCAGCCCCACAGCACCCGATGGAGCTGTTTCGCGCGAAGCACGCGGCCGAAGAACAGCTCCGGGCCAGCGGCGTGCGCTGGACGATCGTGCGGGCGACCGCGTTCGTCGAGCTGTGGGCCGAGATCATGAGCAAGCCGATCGTGTTCGGACGGGGCGAGAACCCGATCAACTTCGTCTCTGTCGACGACGTCGCGGCGGTCTTAGAGCGAGCGGTCATCGACGCCAGTCTGCGCGGGCGCGTCATCGAGGTGGGCGGCCCGCAGAATTCGACCTTCAACGAGCTGGCCGAACTGCTGCAGCAAGTTCGCGGGCGCCCGGCGAAAGTCCGTCACGTCCCACGGGGGCTGTTGCGAGCCCTCGCCCCGTTTGCCCGTCAGCCCCGCGCTGCGGTCGCGATGGACACCATCGACATGACCTTCGATGCCGCCGCCGCCCGAGCGTTGGCCGAACTGCCGATGACCGACATCCGAGCCGCGCTGACCCTCGCCGTCAAATGACGGCGAGGCGATCCGCGCGCCGCTGGTCGGTTGCGTTCTCGGTCAGCCCGGTCGCCGGGGCGCAGAGCGGCTCGACGACGTCGGGCCGGTGGATGGTGAGACCGACCGAGCTGGTGGGCTGACTAGCCCCCGGGCGTAACGGCCATGCGACACGGCGAGGCGCTTGGCCGGAGCCCTCAGCCGATCTGCTCGGCCAGCTCGATGATCATTCCCTCCGGCCCGCGGATATAGCAGAGCCGATAGCTGCCCCCGTAGCTCTCCACCCCGCCGACGAGCTCCGCGCCGTGGGCCCGCACGCGGGTGAGCACGGCGTCGATGTCGTCGACAGCGAACGTGATGTGGCGAAGGCCCGGGGTGTTCGCCGGCGCGTGCCGTTCGCCGCCGGGGCCCGGCGGGGCGTGAAACTTCGTCAGCTCGAGCCGTCCGTGACCGTCCGGGGTCTCCATCATCGCGACCTCCGCCCGGACGCACTCGAGCCCCACGATGCGGTCCACCCAGTCGCCCTCGACGGAGGACTCGCCCTACAGCTCGAGTCCGAGCTCGACAAAGAACGCCGCCGCGGCCGCGAGATCGTCGACCACGATGCCCACGTGGTCCATGCGCTGGATCGTCATGCGCTCGACGGTAGCTCGGCCGCCCGCGCGCGGGCGGCCTGACGGACCAGGTGGTCGCGCTCAGCGACGTCCGTAGCCCGACGGGCGGCATCCGCGTACGCCGTGGCGGCGGCAGGGAGGTCGCCGCCGAGCTCGTGCAGGTGGCCGCGAACGGCGTGCCACCGGTGCCGCTCGCCGAGCACCTCGAGGAGCCGCTCGGTCTCGCGCAGCCCCGCGGCGGCGCCGAGGACGTGGCCGACCGCGACCGCGCGCCCAAGCACCGTGGCGGGGTCCTGGCGCACCGGGTCGTCGGTGAGGGCGACTAGGTCGTCGTACCACGCGAGGATCTGCGGCCAGTCGGTCTCCTCGGCGCTTGCCGCGTCGTCGTGCAGGGCGGCGATGGAGGCCTCGACCTGGTAGCGGCCGGGGCGCTGAACGGCCAGCGCCGACTGCAGGACGCGCACGCCCTCGGCGATCTCGCGGGTGTCCCACAGACCGCGGTCCTGCCGGTCGAGCGTGACGAGCCGACCCTCTGAGTCGAGTCGCGCCGACCGACGGGCGTGGTTTAAGAGCATCAGCGCGAGCAGCCCGCGCGCCTCCGGCTCCTCGGTCGCGAGGGTGAGTTGGCGGGCAAGCCGGATCGCCTCGCCGGCCAGGTCCACGCGGCCCGCGTGGCCGGTCGTGTAGACGAGGTAGAGCACGCGCAGCACGACGGCGAGGTCGCCGGGCTGGTCCAGGCGGCGCCCGTGAAGGGCGCGTTTGGCCCGGCTGATCCGCTGCGCCATCGTCGCCTCCGGCACGTAAAAGGCGTCGGCGATCTCGCGGGTGGTGAGGCCGCCGACGGCGCGCAGGGTCAGAGCCACCTGGGAGGCGGGCGCGAGGTCGGGGTGACAGCAGCAGAAGAGCAGGAAGAGCGTGTCGTCGCACTCCTCCGTGGCGGCCGGCGGCGGCTCGGCGTACGTGACCTCCTCGCGGCGGTGGCGGGCGGCCTCGCTGCGGCGGGCATCGACGAGCCGCCTGGTCGCGACCGTCGCGAGCCACGCGCTCGGGTCGCGCGGCGGGTGCTCGGGCCACACCCGCAATGCCTCCAGCAGTGCCTCCTGCAGCGCGCCCTCGTCCAGCCGTCGTGTCGGCTCGTCGCTCACGCCGGGTCAGTCGTCGGAGGACACGCCGGACATGATCTCGCGGACATCGATCCACTCATAGAGCGGCTCGCCGCCCGGGCCGGGCTCGGAGGACGCATAGGCCGCGATCTCTAGCGCGCGCTCGTGCGACTCGACGTCGATCATGAAC
>JBBQHI010000070.1:0-11744 GCA_038323835.1 Solirubrobacterales bacterium | reverse complement strand
CCCAGCGACAGCTTGTCGACTGGTTGCCTCAGCGAGTGGACCGCTGGACTGCTCAAGCAGCGCGTTCAGACCTCGTGAGTAGCCGCGCTTGCTGCTAACTCTCCGCCCTCTCGGGAGACGGCTGCAGACTCCGCTGCGGCTGTCTACTACTACCGAGAGGAGGGCTACCATGGGCTCGATGGCTGTCGCTGCGAAGAAGCTCGCGATCGGCGACCTGGTCGAGGTGGATGGTCGCCAGTACGACGTGGTCTCGGACAAGGCCGGTGGTGTTGCTCTTGAACCGGCGATCACTGTGTTCGCCGACGAGCTGCATGCCCGACACGGCACGCGGCCGGCCACTGAAGCCGAGATTGACGAGTTCTTCGGCGACATCCCGCGCGACGGCGAGGGCTAGCGCGTGGCGACATCCGGCGGCCGACCGTCCGCTGGGGTCCCGGTCGCTTTCGACGAGCATGTCTGGGCCGAGGAGGTCGAGCGTTTCGCGCCGCGGAGTGCGGCTCGCCTCGCAGCGGAGCGCGCCCGGGCCGAGATCGAGCGCTACGGGATACCCCGCTCGGAGCTGCGTCGCTGTGCGCCTTCGGGCGAGGACGGCACACGTCTCCTCGGGTGCTTCAAGGCGTATGTGCCGCTACATGCGCCAGCGCCATCCGGGCAGCGCTTCGGGCTGGTCGGTCAGGTCACGGTGACCAACGGCAGCTTTGGGCTCCGATTACTTGCTTTCGGGGAACGCCACCCGGTTCCGCCAGAGCGCAGCGTCTACGAGCGAGCGCACAAGCGTCTGCACGGCAGCTATCAGGACGAGTGAGCCCGGGACGCGCCGGTCGTTTCGGCGCGCGCTTGATCAAAACGATGGGCTCGACCGCGGCGCCTTGACCGCTCCGTCCTGCCCCTGGCAGGGTTGTTCGGAGAGAGATGCTGAGCATTCCGTCATTCAGTCTGCGAACCGTGGCGCTCGCCGCCTTGGTGCTCGCCGTGCTGGGTCAAGCCGATGCATGGGCAACGTTCCCCGGGCGGAATGGGGCAGTGGCGGTTACCACCTGGGGCTCCATACGCAACGACCGTTCGAGCGGAATCGGTCTGTTCGACCCCCGTTCTGGGCGGCTCGTCAGCTCTGTGCCTGTCTGCGACTACACCTACGGCGTGGACACCCCTGGCAGCTACTGCGACAGGAGCGGCAGCGCGGCGTTGTCGCCAGACGGGCAGAAGGCCGCCGTAGTTGCGCGAGAGATGCGCTGTACGCCGTCCGGCACAACCTGCGAAAGCGCCGAGGCGCTGCGAATTATTCCTTTCGGGGGAGAGCCGCAGGTCTTGCCGCTCAGCCAGCCGGTTGCAGCGGACAGGTGGGGCGAGGGCTTTGACGGGGTTAGCTGGTCGCCCAGTGGAACTGAGCTGCTGCTCGAGCGTCCCCTGAGCGCCAGTGGGGGACCGGGCCTGTTCGTCGCGCCCGTGACGGAGGTCAATCGGCTCCGGTTGGTCGCGGCCGGGTCCGACGCGGACTGGTCCGCTGACGGTCGCATCGTCCTGGTGAGGAACTCGAACCTCTACGTCGGTCGCGTCGGCCGTCCCTTCCGGCAGCTCACCCATCGCGGCGGAACCGAGCCGTCCTGGTCCCCCCACGGACAATGGCTCGCCTTCGTGCGGAACGGCAACCTGTACGCGATGAGGAGTTCGGGTGGGAGCCCGCGCCAAATCACCCGTCGCGGGGCGCGCGCGCCCGCTTGGTCGCCGGACGGCAAGCAGATCGCGTTCTTCCGTCGCGGCACGCAGTTCGGTGAGCGCGTCACGTACTTCTTCACGGTGCAATGGAAGCGTGGCCGAGCGCGACAGATTGGCCGTGAGCCGCTCGACAACCCGGACCAAGGTGATGGCGTCGGCTCGTACGTCGAGTCCGGACCTGACTGGCAAGCTCTACCTCGTTAGCCCAGCAAGGGCAATACGGACCAGGACGCCAACCATCACCCCGGACCCTTGCGCCGCAGGCTCATCGAGCCGCTGAAGAGCGCGACACGTGCCACCCACACCCGATGATCCTGGGTACCTCCAGAAAACGCGCCTTAGCCAGACAACGCCCTAGAAGCGGACGACGAGCACCTGTCCCTCGTCAAGGAGCCGCAAACTCGAATATAGGGTCGCGACAGCCGCCGTAAGAGCTTCTGGTGCCTTTGGGTCGTCCTGCGGACCGCCGCCGTGGAACTCTTCTCGCATCTCTCCGACGTCGAGCGACCCGTCGATCAGATGGGGGAGCCGGGAAGCACGGCGCGGGATCATCTTGAGCCTTTCCTTCACGAGGTGCGAAAGGTCGTAGCCCAGATCAAGGTCTGCCAGCACTCCCTCGTCCTGGAGATAGCTGCAAGTGAAGAGAAAGTAGTGACGGCTGAACGTGTAGTCGTGCGACACGATCGGCAGCTGTTTGAGTAGCTGCTGGGCCGCTCGGCGGTCGCTGCGCTCAGTCGCCCGCATCAGTTCGGCGATCGCCGCTCGATCTGCCGTGACCAGCCTCAGGGCGGTCATCGCGGCTGAACCATTCACGCTCGGGGCCCCGTTTCTCGCGGCGCTGGGAGCCGAGGGCAGTCGTTCATCACCGAAGTTCGGAAGCCAAGCCAAGCGCGACCCACTCCGACTCTCCAGGGCGAAGCGCTGATGTTTCATCCACGTCCCTGAGGGCTCCGTCCGACCCGTAGCGGCGCACTTCAAGCGACTCCACTCTCCATCTGGAACGCGCCAGGACTTCGATCACGTCACCTAGGCGTTCCGCGGGCCACTCCCAATCTCCCGCAGCGACCTCGCGGCCGAGAGCCCGTACCTCTGGCGGGAGCATCCGTGAAGTGTAAGTCGCGCTCGAGAACGGGCCTGGGCCCCGGTGGCGCCTGCTCGAGATGCACTTACCATTGGGCCATGCCGTCTAGGCGCAGCCGTCGAAGGTCGGCCTTGGTTGCTGCGGGGCTGTCACTGGCGGGCCTGCTGGCCGCCGCCGCGCCGATGACCACCGGGGCTCACACCCAAGTTCACGCCCACGGATGTCCGCCTGCGGCCGAGGCGCCCGGACCCAGCCAGAACCCGGAGGCTGGCCGGTTCGTGATCCCCCACGGCCCGGGGTCGTTGCTGCTCTGCCGCTACCAATCCGTCTTCACCGGAGGGGTGACCCATCCGCTGGTTGGAGCGCGCCAATTCTCGCGAGGGCCGACGCTGCGCCAGATTGTTCGCCGATTCAATGCTTTGCCGGTGCCGCCCGGCACGGGGGCGACATCCTGCCCAGCTGACCACGGAGAAACCGCCGTGGCATACGCCCGCTATGCCGACGCCCCCACGGTCGCGGTCTCGATCGCGCTTGGAGGATGTGGACGGGCCACCAACGGCACGCTGGCGCGATGGGCCGTGTCAGCTTCGGGCGGGGCGCTCCAGCAGCAAATTCGGCGCCGCACCCCGTGTTTTCGCACCCCAGGTCGATGCGGCGAGCTGCCCTCCAACGGCCTTTCCGTGCCTGGGCGCGTCTTGCTTCGGAGCTCCAGCAGCGCCGCCCACGCCCCGATCGGAAACGCCTGCGGCCGGACCGGCGGCCGCCTCGGGTGTAACCGGGCGTTCTTCCCGGGCCATCCGTCGAAGGAGCGCCTGACCGTGCGCCGCGAGGGCAAGGTCGGGGTGCACATTCGGCGGAAGGCGACGGCGGTCGTGGTCCGGCTCATGGACGCCGTGGCGACGGGAGGCGGACCCGAGGGACGGGTGGGTGACGACCTCACGGCTAGGTCAGTCTCCAAGCACCTCTGGCGGGTAAGGCTGCCGGCCGAGAGTCGGTGGGCGGGAGGCTTGTCTGTCTCGGTGAGCTACGCGGATGGGTCCTTCGGGACGTACTACGTGAGGCTTCGAGTCTTGAAGTAGCCGGTCATCCCCAGCGCTCGACGCGCGCATGCGCCTCCGGCGAGTCGTCAACTCCGGCGGCTGATTCGCCACATGGCCAGGAGAACGCCGAGTGTTGCGGCAAGAGAGCGCCGAGCCCGGGTCGTCCGAGGTCTGCGCTCCACGAGAGCTCCACCACGGCCGCGGTCACCATCGCTGCGATCAGGGCCATGGTCCACGGTCCCGCGGGCTCGGGCGCCCTGCCACCTCGCCTTCGCGTCTCCCAGCGAACAAGTGCCGGAATCAGCACCCTGGGAAGAACGTATGCCACCAGCACGATCACTGCGACGACTTCCACGAGGGAGGCCCACGACGGCACGGTCCAACGCCTGAGGGAGACGTCGCCCCGGGTGCCGGCACCAGCGACATACTGGGTGCGGTGAGTCACTAGTGCGTCGCCCAGGGGCAGGGCCGAGCCGGAAGGAGGACCCTGTGTTCATGCTTCCGTCGCACATCCGCAGCGGCCGGAGGGGGCGGTTGTGGCTTGGGGCAGCGACTGCCGTCCTCCTCGCGGCCGCGGGGCCGGTTCAGGCGGCGCCGTTCGCCTACGTAACGAACCTCGATGGCGCCAGCATCTCGCAGTACGAGCTCGGCGTGGGCGGCTCGCTCTCGCCGCTGGTCCCTCCGAGGGTGGCCACGCGCGACTTCCCGGGCGGGGTGGCGGTCAGCCCGGACGGAGAAAGCGCCTACGTCACCAACGCCAAACGGGGCTTCTCCTACAACACCGTCCGTCAGTACGACGTGGGGCCGGACGGGGCGCTCACGCCCAAGAGCCCGCCGACGGTGGTCGCTGGGGACGGCCCGATCGGGGTGGCGGTCAGCCCGGACGGAGAAAGCGTTTACGCCACCAACCAGGACAGCGACAACGTCTCCCAGTACGACGTGGGCCAGGGCGGCGCACTTCAGCCCAAGAGTCCCCCGACGGTGGCCGCGGGCGACGGCCCGGGCGGGGTGGCGGTCAGCCCGGACGGAGAAAGCGTCTACGTCACCAACCTGGGGTTCGACCACAGCGTCTCGCAGTACGACGTGGGCCCTGGCGGCACGCTAACACCCAAGAGCCCGCCCACGGTGGCGGCCGGCTCCCAGCCGTTCGGGGTGGCGGTCAGTCCGGACGGGGGGAGCGTCTACGTCACGAACCTGTTCAGCAACAACGTCTCCCAGTACGACGTGGGCCAGGCCGGCGCACTTCGGGCCAAGAGCCCAGCCACGGTCGCCACGGGCGACGACCCGTTCGGGGTGGCGGTCAGCCCGGACGGAGAGAGCGTTTACGTCACGAACGTGTTCAGCGACAACGTCTCGCAGTACGACGTGGGCCCGGGCGGCGTACTTCGGGCCAAGAGTCCCCCGACGGTGGCCGCGGAGCTCGGCCCGAACGGGGTGGCGCTCAGCCCGGATGGAGACAGCCTCTACGTCGCCAACCGGTTCAGCGACAGCGTCTCGCAGTACGACGTGGGCGCCGGCGGGGCGCTGACGGCCAAGAGCGCCTCGACGGTGGCCGCGGGCGACTTCCCGTTTGGGCTGGCGGTCAGTCCCGCCGAGTGCTCCGACACGCGCGACAACGACGGCGACGGGGACGCCGACTTCCCGGCCGATGCGAGCTGCACCTCGACCACCGATAGCGATGAGGCGTCCTTCGTATTCGGACGGGGCTCCCCAGGCGGTTCGTTCCGCGCGATCAGCAGGAACGTCAAGCGCGCCTCGCGTTTCTTCCTTCTCTACGGACCCGCGACAGTCACCACCTTGCGTGCTTACCTGGACGGCAACGGCGGCCCGACGGGTGCCCAGAGCGTACGAGCGGTGATCTACACCAACACGGCCAGCGGGCCGGGCGCGCTGCTGGCGCAGAGCGCGGAGAAGAGCATCGCCGCCGGACGCGCGGCCGGGTTCGTCGACTTCGTGTTGCCGACCCCGGTGTCGCTGGGGGGCGGCTACTACTGGCTCGGTCTGCACTCCGGCGAGGACCACGGCATCGCCCGCTTCGGCTTCAACGAACGGCCCAACTCGCGCATCTACAACATCGACAACTACACAGACGGCGCCAGCAACCCCTTCGTCGGCGGCCGCACCTTCAGCGACAACCTCGAGATCGCCATCCACGCGATCGGCTACAGAGGCGCGACCAGCCCAACGAACTAGGGCACCCCGCCTAAACCGTCGTTCCACTTTCTCACGCTGACCGAGCGGGGGCGCTCGTCCCCGGACCGTCGGTTGCCGTGACCGCCGGTCGCCCGCGAAGCAGTCCGAAGGCACCCTGCGCGCGGGTGGCAAGCCGACGGCACGGCGCTGACGGGTGAGTGCCGCTTACATTCGCCCTGGTTGCCGCGAGCCCGCGCCGGCTCGTTCGTGAATCGAAACGGTCAACGGTCAGCAGCGCAGGTACTAGCGCGCTCTGGCTCCAACTCTTCTCCGCCGTCTGTAGCTGAGACGGCCCCTTGAAGTGGCAAGGCCCCGACGGGAATCGGGGCCCTGACCGACCCGTGCCGCCGTCTGAACGGCGACACGGGGTCCCTCCCTAGATCGCGGCCCACCGGGCCGCAGGAAGGAGATGCCGAAATGCGCGGCATCGATGTGCAGGTTACCGACGACGGCCCCGCGCTGTTCGAGGTTGTCTACCAGACCCGCTCGGGGCGTTCGCAGTATGCGCTCGAGCGTGACGACGAGGAGCTCACCCTGATCCGCGAGCTGGCCTTCGGGCTGGTGCTCGACCGGGAGGTCCGGCCGCTCCCGGCCGGCGCCATCCTGGTGCGGGTCTCGGAGAACGAGTTCGGACGGCTGCCCGACCCCGACGAGATCGCCGGCGCGGTGGCCAAGAGGATCCTGCTTTGAGCGGGCCGCTGCGCAGGCGGCTGGTGGGCACCTACCCCCGGCACGGATCGTGGGTCACGGTCGGAGTCGAGGCCTGGCAGAGGGGAGGTGAGAACGATCAGGTGGCCCACGTCGTGTTGGAGCGCTCGGAGCGTCCCGGGAGCACGGCGGTCAGGGTGACCTGCGAGCTAGGGAGCTACCGCTCGGCCGTGCGCCACGCGGAGGCGCTCGTGCTGGCCCGCGGTGGCCTGCTCGGTGTCGAGGCGGTCTGCCTGGCCGGCAGTCCGGTGGAGCGCCGGCGGGCGGAGCGGATGTTCACCGAGCCGGACATGTGGTGCTACGTGCACCTGCCGGGGGCGGAAAGGGAGTAATCGGGAGAAGGGGCGTCGGCTCATAGGGCCGGCGCCCTGACCCCAAGCATCACCCCCGCCTGGCTGCGCTAACCACCATCTCGGCTCGCGCTCTCGGGGTAACCGTGGGTTCTGACCTACCCGCGAGCTCAATTGCGAACCCGAGAACAGCGACCGGCCAGAGGCACGATCGCCGCTGGAACTAAGCGCGGGGATGGAGTCAACCCCGTGCGTGGGCCCTTGCTCCACTGGGTGGGGGCCGGGTAGGGTAAACCGATGAGGAGTGTTGTTCTGATCGTCGTCGTGACGGCGCTTGTCGCGATTGGAGCCGCTCCGGCGTATGGCGCTCCTCCGCCGACGCTCCAGGGGCAGCACCTGATGGCCGAGGATGACCCGTTCGTGTCCAGCGGGACCACCCGGTTCCACCTCGACTGCCGCAACAACGACGACGGCACGGTCACGGAGATCATGGACCTGGCCGGCACGTCGGGTGCCCCGTATCCGGGCACCTACGACGAGCACGCGGAGGTCAGGATCCGGCCTGGAGATCCCACATTTCCGGCCGTCGATGTCCTGGCTGTGCGGGCCGACTTCACCATCCGGTCCAGCGTCGGCCAGGTGACCGGCACGAAGCGGCTGCCGGCACCGGTCACGAACGGCGCGTACCCGGCCGGCGGCTGCTCTCCCGGGGACTCGAGCCACTATGGCCGCTTCCTCTCGGAGAATCTCGACTACACCGCCACCATCGTGTCGGCCGGAGGGGTGTTCACCGACCGCGGGATCGCCAGATTCCAGCACGATCCGACCCGCGTGGACCGCGACACGGTCTACTCCGAGTTCAACGAGACCTTCGCCTCGAGCCTCAACGCACCGGAGCAGAACGATTCGGCGCTGTTCGGGCCTCGCACGCCCGGTGGGTCGTTCAGCGCGATGAGCGCGAACGCGAAGCGGGCGTCGCCGTTCACGCTCTATTACCCGGCCACGGTCCGGAAGCTCTACGCCTTCGTGGACGGGAATGGTGCGACCATCGGCTCGCAGACGGTCCGTGGGGTGCTGTATCGCAACGGGCCCGGCAACGTCCCGGGCGCTCTTGTTGCCCCGACGTTCCAGTTCACCGTCCCGGCTGGCATGAGTGCGCGTTACGTTCCGCTTTACCTCGCCCCACCCACGAAGCTCACCCCGGGCGTGTACTGGATCGGCCTCCAGTCCGCCTCCACCAACGGCGTCGCCCGGTTCGCCTGGAGCAGCAAGCCGAATAGCCGCCGATACAACGTGGACGGCTATGCCGACGGTCCCAGCGACCCGTTCGGCACGGCGGCGCTCGACGACCAGCAGATGTCGATCTTCGCCGCCGGCTCGTACTAGGGCGGCTTGCAGCGGTGACTGCCGACTCCACGCCGCTTCCGTTCAGGGTCTCTGATCGAGAGCGCGAGCGTCTGGCAAAGAGGCTGGTTCAGGAGTCCTTGGACGGCCGGATGTCCCCGGACACGTTCAGCCGCCGGGTCGAGCGTGCCTACACCGCACGGACTCGAGGGGAGCTGAACGACCTGGCCCGCGACCTTCCCGACAGCGGACGCACGGTTCGTGTGGTGGCCGAGGTTGCCTACCGGATGAGTTCGGTTCGTGCGGCCGTGGTTCAGGCGTGGGCGGCTCCGCAGATCGCACGCCTTGAGTTGCCGACCGATGACCGCCAGCGGATGTCGATCGGGCGGGGCAAGCTGTGTGACCTCGCTCTCCTCGACGACACCGTCTCTCGCCGGCACGCGCTGCTCGTGCTTGAGGAGGAAGAGTGGCGGATCTCCGATCTCGGTTCCCTAAACGGGACACGTGTCAACGGGCTGCGCGTTGTCGACCCAACTCCGGTGAGGGTGGGCGATGTGGTGAGTTTCGGTCGCGCCCGCTATCGCTTAACTGAGCGGTAGTCGGCTGGATACCGCCTTCGCAGGCGGCTGTTTGTTGTGTAATAAGGTGGCCCGCCTGAGCCGGCCGTCTGTGAGTCCGACATCATGCACCTTCGGCACCCGACTTCTCTTGACCGTTCAATAGGCACTTGTGCCACTGGACCCCAGCCGTTTACGGTAGGCCCATGAGGAGAGTTTTGCTGATGGTTGTCGTGATGGCTCTGGTCGCGATTGGAGCCGCTCCCGCGTATGGCGCACCACCGCCGACGCTGACGGGCCAGGCCTTCGGCGGCTCCTACTTCTCGAATGGGGGCGTCCCGTCCAGCATGTCGCTGAGCTGCACGACGAACGCGGACGGCACCACGACACTCTCTTGGCGCACGGAGCCCGGACCCTCGTCGGGGCCGTACGCGGGTCAGGACCAGGAAACGGGCGAGATGAGGATCCGCCGGCACGCTCCCCCCAACGCACAGGTGGACGTGCTCTCGCTCAAGGCCGACTTCACCGTGGACTCCCCCACTGGCAGGTGAGCGGCACGAAGCGCCTCAGCGCTCCGGTCATGGACGTCCCGGGCGGTGCCCTGTGCGATCCACAGGAGTTCGTTGTCGACATCGCCGCGATCACTGTGCCCTACACCGCAACGATCGTCACTTCCCAGGGCGTCTTCGCAGATCGCGGGACCGCCCAGCACGCCTTCGACGATCAGTCGCCGAACCCGGGGGTGCCGACCGATCTCGCCGAGCGTCTTACGTCGAATCTGTCGGCTCCGGAACAGAATGAGTCGGCTCTGTTCGGGCCGCGGGTGCCGGGTGGGTCGTTCAGCGGAATGAGCGCGAACGCGAAGCGGGCGTCGCCGTTCGTGCTCTATTTCCCGGCCACGGTGCGCAAGCTCTTCGCCTATGTGGACGGGAACGGTGCGGCCAGTGGCTCGCAGGCGATCCGTGGGGTGCTGTACCGGAACGGGCCGGGGAACGTTCCGGGGGCGCTGGTGGCACCGACGTTCCAGTTCACCGTGCCCGCCGGGATGAGTGCGCGCTACGTTCCGCTCTACCTCGCCCCACCCACGAAGCTCAGCCCCGGCGTCTACTGGATCGGCCTCCAGTCCGACACCACCAACGGGGTGGCCCGCTTTGCCTGGAGCAGCAAGCCGAACAGCCGCCGCTACAACGTAGACGGCTATGCCGACGGTCCCAGCGACCCCTTCGGCACCGCGGCGCTCGACGACCAGCAGATGTCGATCTTCGCCGCCGGCTCCTACTAAACCCGCGCGCCTCTCCAAGGGCAGCTCGTGAAGGCGCGGGCACAAGCCGTGGCTTCCTCCTTCACCCCTTAACGACGCCGTCGTCCCAGCAGGGGCTGCGGTTCCCCAATCCGGCGTCACACGTAGGCCCGACCACCAACCGACCTGACCTGGCAGGCCAGGCTTCCTGACCAGGGAACGGTTTGGCCGTTTCGTCGCGGCGGCGCCGATTTAACGCAATCCCCGATCCGCTCACAGAGCGGAAGGAGGACCCATGTCCCAAGAACCACAGCCGGACAACGTCCGGTCGCTCGCCCCCGGCCGAAGGACGGGCTCGAGCCGGCGTGCCCTTCGCAGGTTCAGGCGGGCGGCCGCCGCCCAGCGCGGCATCGCATTTGCGCTCCGCACACTCGACCTGGGAGTGGTGGTGGACGAGCTTCGCCGGCCCCACCGCTTCGCCACCCGCTGCCAGGCGAGGGCCGCCCGAGCGACGGGTGAGGAGCGCACCGCCTGGGCCCTGCTGGCCACGGCCGAGCCGCAGGCGATCCGGCGCTGGCTGGAGCTCACCGGGGTGCTCCGCCAGCCCGCCGGCGCAGCACCCCCCAGGGTCGCGCCGCGGCGGCCCCGCCGTGCCGGCTTTGCGACCGTCGAGGAGGGGGCGTCAGACGGTGGAGCAAGGGCCTCGGCGAACACCCCACTCGCCCTCGACGAGGCCGCCTGATGGGCCGCCCAAGACGGCCGCAGGCGTTGCTCCGTCCGGGTCAACGCGGCGCGGCGCCCCCTCTAGGGGGCGCCCGCCGCGGCGCTTCCAGAGCGGGATTGCGCTTGACAGAGCCCGATACGTTCGATGGGTCGATGGGCGCACGGACCGCACACAGAACGACCCGGCCAGACCGGACGGCAGCGGCCCCCCGGCGCGACGGCGGGAGCACCCACCCCGAGGTGCTCCCGCCCCTCGACATCCAGGTCGACGAGGCCGAGGGACGGGTGCTGGTTCGGGACCGCGGCGAGACCTTCGGCTACGAGCTCTGGTTCCGATCTCGCCGCGGCGATCTGGGCGGTCCCGGCTGGATGGAGCTGGCCTTCGACCTCGAGACCGGCGAGCCGATCCAGACCGCCGTCCCCACCTGCGAGGTGATGGCGGTGGCCCGCGAAACGGGCTGCCACGAACGGGTGGCCGGGCTGACCGAGTCCCTGGCCGCCTGGTTCGAGGCACCGGGGCACCCGGCGGCCGACCGGATCGCCCGCCGGCTGCGGGCCGAGGTCAGGACCGGCCAGGAGCGCGAGCGGCTCTCCGTGCGGCCCGTGCAGGCCCGGCTATTGGAGCGGATGGTGGCCGGCGAGTCGGTGTCGATCATGTGTGAGCGCGGCGGCTTCGTCGACGCCCATGGTCGTGGCGACACCTCCTGGCTCATGCGCCGCGCCGGCCTGACCCGGGTGCGCTGCTCGCGCACCGGCAAGGTCAGGGTGGCCCGCACCGCGAGTTACCAGGTGTTCTGCCAGCTGGTGGCCGCCGCCGACGCCAGCCCGCACGAGTTCGAAGTCTGAGCCCCC
>JBBQHI010000069.1:0-11933 GCA_038323835.1 Solirubrobacterales bacterium | reverse complement strand
CGACCGCGACCAATCGGACTGAGCGGCGCGTTAGCGTGAACCTCCATCTGGGCCTCCTGGAACTGAGTTGCCTCGACAGCACTCAGCCTCCAGGCAGGCCCGGATACCTACTGACAAACCCTCCTAGGAACTACAGCTAGGGCGGTCGTTTTCTCGCGGGGTTGCATCGCCTTGAGCGGGTATGCGGAACCCACACACGTCTAGACGAGGGAGAAGCAGATGCCCACAGCAACCACGCTGGGACAGGCCGGCCTGCAGGGATGGCGGGAGAAGGTGGCGGACGGGATAGCTGAGCCGGTGGCGCGCCGAGCGCCATTGGAGGCGGATCAGGTGCGCGCTCTGCTGGGAGGCGTGTTCTTCGTGCTCTCCGTGATGTACGTGGCGAAGACGATCGGTGCGGCGGCACGGGAAGCCCGGCAGGGCTGAACCGCGTGAGCCGTACGCCGGGCCGTCGTTTCCAGGGCCTCGTTCTCTGCCGGGGACTTGGGTTCCGGCCTCGACGACATCGGGGGAGGTGACTTCGGCGGAGGCGACTTCGGCGGAGGCGACTTCGGCGGCGGAGGGGACTTCTGATCCAGGGGCGCTGAGGGTGATCACCTGGAACGTGGCTCGCCGCACCTCGAGGCTCGCGGAGCAGGGCGCCGCGCTGGCCGGTCGCGAGCCCGACGTGATCGCGCTCCAGGAGGTGACGGAGACGACGCTTCCCCTCTGGCGGGCGGTGCTCGAACGGATCGGGCTACCGCACGTCCGGGCGTCGCTGGACACAGCCGAGCGCCCCCGCGCCCCGGCATCGCGGCGGCGCACCGGAGTCCTCCTGGCCTCGGCCGCTCCACTGCGGGACCCGTCCGCGACGCTTCCCGTTCCCTGGGCCGAGACCGCGGTGGCCGCCGTGGCGGCCACCGCTCTCGGCCCGCTGGAGATCCACTGTCTCCACGTGCCGAACGCGGCGAACGGTTGGATCAAGCCGCACACGCTGCGGGCCGTGCGCGCCGGATTGGAGGCCGCCCCACCCGCCGCGCGGGTGGTCTGTGGAGACCTCAACACTCCGCGCCGCGAGCTCGAGACCGGGGAGGTGATCTCCTTCGCCAGAGACTCGCGTGCCCTCCTTCGACCCGAGCGCGGAACGGCTTGGGACGAGGCTGAGCTCCGCGTCGTCCCCGGTTTGAAGGACATCGGCTACCGGGACGCCTTTCGCGCGCTGCACGGCTACACCTCGCGCGAGCCGAGCTGGACCTGGCAACGAATCTCAGGTCATGCCGGCGGCTGGCGGCTGGACCACCTCTTTGCGTCGGCGGAGCTGGCTCCGGCGGCCTGCTGCTACCACCACGCTTGGCGCGACGCCGGTCTGAGCGATCACTCTGCGCTCGAGGCCGACGTCGTCCGAGCACCCTGAGCCGGTCTACAACCGCACCGACGTCTCAGTCAGTCTGCGGCGACCGCACCTCGAACGCCTCAGCGCACCAGGGTCCGGGCCAGCCTGGGGTGAGGTCCGCGTGCGGCTGACAGTCGGTCAAGTCCTTGGATGAAGCTGTGTGCAGCGATGGCGCGTGCGAGAAGGTAGCCATCGGGCTTGTTTAGCGAATGCGCGGTCGTTTGCGCCGACCGACAGGTAAGTCCGGGGGTTATCTGATCTGCGACGGCGCCTGCTTCCGCTGTCCCGTGTTGGCGAGCCGCAACCGCGTGCCGTCGGCGCTCCTCCCTTGCGCGACGAGCGCCAGAGATGAGTCGCTTACGCCGCCAAGCGACAGTGCTGGACGATGGGTCCGTCGCTCGGAAGGACGAATCGGGCCGCCGATCGGACATCCGCGCGGATCCCCACCTGGGCAACGCGCTCCCCGAGGGTGCCGGACTTTGCAGTGACATCGCGCGGTCCACGCCGGCCCAGGCTTGGAAGCTAAGCCGAGGTCACCGGCTCCGCCACCGGTCCGCCCGGTCGAGGAAGTCGGCGTCGCCGAGGCCGTCGTCCATCAGGTGCACCTGGCCGAGGTAGAACGAGTGTCCATTTGGGTGGTGTAAAGCTCCGGAGCGGTTGGCGGTGGGCCGAGACCCCTTGTAGCAAGTAGTCGATAAAGGCAAACCCGTCGTGAGGCGGGGACGCAAAACCAGAGGTCTCCCGTCGGGAGATAGCTCGGTCGCCGACTCGGACCACACCTTCAAGGAGATTCGAGTCATGCCCCTTTCCACTAGCACCAGAAGGTTCCGTCGTGTTCTCGGAACCGCGCTCACAGGAGCGCTTTGCTTTTCCATCGCCGCCGCCACGGCGGACGCGGCTCCGGTCGACACATCGATCGTGACCACCACCACCTCCGGGATCAAGATCATGGAGACCCCGGAGACTCAGCAGACCTGCACGGCGCCACGAGTCGTTTCGGCGTTCGCCGGCTTCGGCGACCTGCGCGACTACGTGCTGGCTCCGGGCGGCTCGTTCGAGACTAAGGGCCTCGCCGGCTGGCAGGTGCAGAAGGCTCAGAACGAAGGCGGCGGGTCGCCGCTGCACGTTGGTCGCGACGAGAACAAGCAGGCGCTGAAGGTTCCGGCCGGAGGGTCGGCCACCAGCCCGGCGATGTGCGTCGACCTGCACTACCCCACGATGCGGCTGATGGCCAAGGCCCAGAAGAACAAGGGACAGCTCAAGGTCGAGGTCATCTATCCCGACAGCAACAACCCCGTGTTCCAGCCCGTCGGCAGCCTGACCGCCGGCAGCAGCGACAAGTGGCTGGCCTCCGGCGACATGCCTGTCTATCCGGAGCGAGGCGGCGCGACCGCCGGCATGCGGAGGGTGGCCCTGCGCTTCACCTCCATCGCCGCCCCCAACGGCGAGGTAGGCGAGTGGCGCATCGACGACCTGTACGTCGACCCCAAGCGCCTGTAACACGCGGCAACATCCGCATGACTCGGCCAGAAGGCCCGCCAAAGTGCGGGCCTTCTCGGTTTCACCGCCGCCGTCCCTCCCCCGGCTGGCCCATTGCCCGAAGCCGGAATCGGGCCTATCGTCAAACCCCTCTGTTGGCCGGG
This sequence comes from Solirubrobacterales bacterium, assembly GCA_038323835.1. Lineage (GTDB taxonomy): Bacteria > Actinomycetota > Thermoleophilia > Solirubrobacterales > Thermoleophilaceae > JACVRW01. Next base: position 8,918 of record JBBQHI010000069.1, on the reverse strand, counting down.
CTTCCTTCTTACCGGCCCTCCGGGACCGCCTGGCCCTCGGCGCCCAGCAGGGGAACCGCCGCCGAGGGCCAGCGGCGGCCCTCACGCCATCGCGCGTGAGCCAGGTTCCGGGATGCGACAGATCAGTGGACCCCGGTCTAAGGCGCGAAGGCGGGCACCGAGAGGCCGCGCGGGCCAGCGCCTTACAGACTTGTTGTGGACGACCTTTTCGCAGCAAGCCCTCAAGCGGTGAGCTTTTGCAGACGATGTACCAAGGGGTGCCCTCACCCGGCGTCCGCCTCTGCTCATGGCTGACCACAAAGAGAAGGATTCGCGCACGTCGTTGGTTGGCTCCGCTTCGGGGTCGTCCGAGGATTTGGTCGAGGCGGCCCGCCACCGGGCGGCTCTTCCTCTAGAGCCCCACGAGCTGAGGGTAGAGGCCATAGCCGGCCCGGCTTTCTTGGCCGCGGCCGGGCTGCTGCTGGGGTTCGCTCCGGCCAGCCCGAGCATCTCGCTCTCGCTGGCGCTGGTAGCCGCCTACGCCTTGGCTTCGCACATTCGCTTCGAGGTCGGTGCGGGCTACACCGTCCCCACCCAGCTGGTCATCGTTCCGATGTTCCTGCTGCTTCCGCCCGCAGCGGTTCCGCTTCTAGTGGTGCTGGGCAACCTGTTAAGCGACCTGCCCGACTACGCCCGCGGGCGCCGACATCCGCAACGAGCCATCGTTGCGCTGGGCAACTCCTGGTTCGCCGTCGGCCCAGCCCTGGTGCTCGTCGTGGCAGGCTCGCCCGAAGGGGCCCTGAACCACTGGCCGCTCTACGTGGCCGCCCTGCTCGCCCAGTTCGGTTTCGACCTGGCCGCCACAGTGGCGCGGGAGTGGTACGAGTACCAAATACCGCCGCGTAGCCAGCTCGCCGACGGGGTCTGGATCTGGGCAGTCGACGGCCTGCTGTCTCCGATCGCCCTGGTAGCGGCCATCGCCGCACCCGACGAAAATCTCCTGTTCCTGACCCTCCTTCCCCTGCTCGGACTGCTCGCCCTCTTCGCCCGCGAACGCAAGGGACGGCTGGAGCAAGCGCTCGAGCTCAGAAACGCCTACCTCGGCACCACGATCCTCCTGGCCGACCTGATCGAGGAAGACGACGAATACACCGGCGCCCACAGCCAGGGAGTAGTCGCCATGTCCGTAGAGGTCTCAGACGAACTCGGGCTCGACCACTGGCAGCGCCGCCGTACCGAATACGCCGCCCGGCTGCACGACGTCGGCAAGATCGCCGTCCCCAAAGAAATCATCAACAAGCCCGGCCCCCTCGACCCAGCCGAATGGGACCTCATGTGCCAGCACACGGTGGAAGGCGAGCGCATGTTGGCCCGCGTGGGCGGCGCGTTGCGCGAAGTCGGAGCGATCGTCCGGGCCTCCCACGAACGCTGGGACGGAACCGGATACCCCGATGGCCTAACCGGCACAGAAATCCCCGCAGAGGCCCGCATCGTTGCCTGCTGCGACGCCTACGACGCTATGACCACAGACCGCTCCTACCGCACTGCCCTAACCCAAGAAACAGCGCTCAGAGAACTCGCGGACGGAGCCGGCAGCCAATTCGACCCCCAAGTCGCCGCAGCCCTCACCAAAGTGATCGAGCGTCGCCCGGAAAGGCGGCCCGAGACAACCGAGGAGCCGGTCTTGCCTGACGTGCTCGTCTCGCACTAAACCGTCCCCCTGCCGCTGCCCGCGGCCACGGCTCCGTCACGTCACCGCCGGTCGAGGAAGGCGGCGTCGCCGAGGCCGTCGTCCGTCCGGTGGCCATCGGTGCAAAGGGTGATCGCCGCGGCCAGACTGTGGTGTGGGTCTAGGCCGCCAAGCGATAGTGCTGCACGATGGGAGCGTCGCTCGGAGTGACGAATCCCGCCCCCGCTACTTCCGAAAGGCCGCAGACGCGGGCCTTTCTGCGTGAAGGCCCCCTAGTCATTCAGCCGCGGGAACCACGGCGCGCCGCGCAGTACCCCGTAGTTGCCAGCGGCGCCTGAGATCGCGATCGACGCGACCAGCGCGACGAAGGCGCCGGCCCCGCGGCTCACCCCGGCCGGGAAGTCGAAGAGCGCGAACCAGGCGATCAGGACGATCGCGATGACGCCGAACAGGTCGGCCGCGCCGTTCAGCGACACGTCGGGCCGGAACAGACCAACGCGCCCGCCGGTGATCGCCGCCGCGAGGGCGACGGTGCCGGCAATCAGCAGGAAGACGTCGGCGGTGGTCAGGAGCTCCCAGCCACTCCGGCCACCAGTCCAGGGCATGAACAGCGAGCCGATCAGAAGGGCGCCGCCGCCGCCAATCACGAGTCGAAGCGGGGCCCGCGCGCTCATCGGCCCTCGCGCGCCCGCTCCCTGAGCGCGGTGGCCGTCGCGGGGTCGGCCGGGAACAGCAGCTCCACGGCGAGCTCGGAGCTGGTCACGTCGAAGGGTGTGTCGAAGATCGCGAACATTCCGAAGAACGACAGCTCGGCGCCGTCTGGCAGGCGAAACCGCACCGGGCCGAGCGTGTCGGGACCCGGCTCGGCAGCGGCGATCGGATAGCTCGCGATCTCCTCGGCGAGCGCCGCGAGCTCGCCGTCGCCCGTCAGCGCAATCTGTCGCTCGAGTCGCTCGAGGAAGTGCGCGCGCCATCCGGCCAGGTTCACCACCAGCGAGGCGAGCCCGCGCGGGTGCAGGCTGACGCGGAGCACGTTGACCGGCGGCTCGAGCAGGCCGGGGTCCACGTCGGCGGCGGACGTGAGTACCTCCGTCGCGGAGTTCGCCGCCACCAGGTTCCACGCCCGGTCGACCACGAATGCGGGGTATGGCTCGTGTCCTCTCAGGATCAGGTCGAGCGCCTCCCGAACCGGCGCGAGCTCGGCCCCCCCGAGCGGACGCTCGGGGAAGGCCGGTGCGTGACCGGCGGCGAGGAGAAGCCGGTTCTGCTCGCGAGGCGGGACGTTGAGCCGGCCGAGGACCCTGAGCAGCATGTCGCGGCCGGGCTTCGAGCGCCCCGTCTCGACGAAGCTCAGGTGCCGCGCCGATACCCCGGCCTCGTGCGCGAGCTCCAGCTGGCTCAGCCGCCGCCGTTCGCGCCACTGGCGAAGCATGGGCGCGACCTGCTGGTCCGAGATCGTGGTGGCCATCGCACGTGAATGTAAGCCCGGCGGGTCGGCACGTCGATTACGTCGAGGTAATTGCTCGGGGATACTCGGCACTCGATATCGGAGAAGGACCAGGCCGATCGTCGGGCGTCGGACGCGTTATGAGCTCACCGCCGTGCCTGCGCCGCACCTGACGCGCCGGACTCAGCCCTACGGGCCTAGGCGTCGGCCTGGTATCGCAGGCCGTCGAGGGCGACTCTCAGGATGTGCTCGTTCAGTTCCGGGTCCCTCGACGGGATCTTGGCGATTCCGACGACCATCTGGATGACGTCGCCGATGGACACGTCCGGACGTACGAGGCCTGCCTCCTGGGCGTTCTTCAGGAGCGGCTCGCCGGCCTCGAAGAGCGAGGTGCGGCAGAGCTGGAAGAGCGGGGCGTCCAGGTCGAGGTAGTTCTGCAGCTCAGCGGCGAGCGCGTGCTTGGTGCCGATATAGGCGATGAAGCGCTCGAACCAGCCGTTCAGGGCTTCCCAGGGGTCGCTTCCATCCAGGTCGGCGGCCGAGCGGCACATCTCCTCGACCTCGCCGACGTACAGAGCTTCGAGCAGCGCCTGCCGATGTGGGAAGTGCCGGTACAGCGTCCCGATTCCGACGCCTGCGCGCCGCGCGATCTCCTCCAGCGCAGTTGATTCCCCGCCCTCGGCAAACGCCTGCCGAGCGGCGGTGAGGATCTTCTCGTAGTTGCGCCGCGCGTCGGCCCGCTGGGGCCGGGTGATGAGTGCCTGTGCGCCTGTTTCGGTCGTGCTCATGAATCACTTGACAAACCGGAGGGGGCCTCCGTATGGTTCCGGAGGTCGCCTCCAGTTATTTCGGAGGTGGCCTCCACTTTAGCCTCAACCGAGGGTTTCGACAAGTAGGGATTTATTTCATGAGCGTAGCCTCCACCTCCGCCGCTGTACCGACTTCGGCCGCCGGCCGCCGATCGCAGCCGCTGGGCCACCCTCGCCGTCGTCTGCCTGGCGCAGCTGATGATCGTCCTGGACGTAACGATCGTGAACGTCGCGCTGCCCTCGATCCAGCACGACCTTCACTTCAGTCAGGGCAACCTCACCTGGGTCGTCAACGCGTTCCTCGTCACCTTCGGCAGCCTGCTGCTCCTCACCGGCCGCCTCGGCGACCTCGTCGGCCGAAAGCGTGTGTTCCTCGCGGGCGTAGTCACGTTCACGGTCGCATCGCTGCTGTGCGGGGTCGCACCCAGTCAGGAGACGCTGGTGGGGGCCCGCTTCCTGCAGGGCACCGGCGCGGCCGCCCAGGCCTCGGTGATCCTCGCGATCATCGTCACCGAGTTCCCCGAGGCCTTGGAACGAGCCAGGGCCATGAGCGTCTACGTCTTCGTCTCCGTCGCCGGAGGCTCAATGGGCCTTCTCGCCGGCGGCGTGCTCACCGAGGCGCTGAGCTGGCACTGGGTCTTCTTCGTGAACCTCCCGATCGGCGTCGCCACCTATGCGCTCGGCCACACGCTGATCCGGGCCGACAGAGGGCTCGGTCTCGGGCACGGTGTGGACTGGGTGGGCTCCTTCCTCGTCACCGCATCGCTGATGGGTGCCATCTACGCGATCGTCGAGGCCACGAGCCACGGCTGGACGTCACTCCAGGTCCTCGGCTTCGGCAGCCTCGCCGCGGCGCTCATGGCGTTCATCTCCCTGGAGGCGCGCATCGAGAACCCGATCATGCCTTTGCGGATCCTGCGCGTGCGCGGACTGATCAACGCGAGCCTCGTCAGAGGCCTGCTCGTGACCGGGATGTACTCCACCTTCTTCCTCGGCACGCTGTATCTCGAGCAGGTTCGCCACTACAGCGCCCTGCAGACCGGCGCAGCCTTTCTGCCCTGGACGCTTACCGTCGCCGTCCTCTCCCAGGGGATCACCGCGCGGCTCGTGGACCGGTTCGGACCGCTTGCCGTGCTCACAAGCGGCATGGCGAGCACGGTCGGCGGGCTGCTCCTGTTCGCCACGTCGGGGCGGACACCGCCTTTTTCCCGACGATCTTCCTCGCCTCCTTCTCGATCGGCCTGGGCATCGGCGCCGCCTTCATGCCGCTGCTCACCCTCGCCATGGCCGACGTCCCGGCCGAGGACGCCGGGCTCGGCTCCGGTATCACCACCCTCTCCCAGCAGATCGGCGGTGCGCTCGGATTGGCCGTACTCAGCACCATCGCCGCGAACCACACGAGGGCACTGGACGTCGACCAGGGGCACACCAGCGCGCTCATCGGGGGCTACCAGCTGGCCTTCCTCGTCGCGGCGCTGGTGATCGCGACCGGGATCGTCCTCGCTTTTGCGCTCCTCAGACCGCGCGACTCGCGGCTGGACCTGCAGCTCGCCCCCGCGACGGCCGGAGCCGGCGGCTCCCAGGCCCCCACCAATTTTCGATATCCAGGAGAAAGCAGCATGACGCGCCTCAGCCGCCTCGCCCCGCGCACCACACTGACCAGCCGAAATCGCGAGCGCAGGGCCGCCCACCGGCCGGCACTCGAGGCGAGGACTCGGCGGAGCTTCGACGGAGTCGTCGCCTCCTACATCCGCGAACTCTCGGCCGCCGGAGACGCCACGCCCCCGTGCCGGAGCGGGGCGTAGGGCGCGGCCGACTGGAACCCAGCCGGACCGACGCGGGTTACTGTCAGCCGATGCACACGCGCCTCGGACTCATTCTCGCCATCACCGCGCTCCTCCCCGCGGCCCTCGCCGGAATCGGCTGTGGAGGCGACGACAGCTCGGCCCCGAGCCAGGCGAAGGACGTGCCCACCGACGCCTCGGGGTTGAAGGACGCCTGTGTGAATGACCTCAAGAAGTCGGGCAAGTCCGAGGAGCAGGCGAACAAGACATGCAGCCTGCCGAGTGACGCCGACGTGAACAAGGCCGTGGACGCCGCTCTCAAGGGTTGCCTCGCCGTCGCCAAGCAGCTGCCGGCGGGCGAGCGCGATCAGGCGGAGCAGGACTGCAGGGACAGCACCAAGTAGTCACCCTGGCGGAGCAATCCCCGTTGCGCGAAGTCAGCGTAGGATCGCGGCCGTTCCACAACAGGGAGGAAACGCATGAGTGTCTATCGGGTAACAGAGGTAATCGGGACGAGCACCGACTCGTGGGAAGACGCGGCGAAGAGCGCCATCGAGACGGCCTCCGGCTCGCTGCGCGAGCTGCGGGTGGCCGAGGTTGTTCGCCAGGACCTGACCATCGAGGACGGCAAGGTGGCCACCTACCGCGTGCGCCTGAACCTGTCCTTCAAGTACGAGCCGGGCGCCTGAGCCCGGCGCCTTCACCGGGTGCGCCGTGTCGTTGATCTACGTCACAGGCCACCGCAATCCGGACACCGACTCCATCGGCTCGGCGGTCGGGTACGCCGAGCTGAGGGGCCGGCTCGACCCGAACAACGAGTACAGGCCGGTGCGTCTGGGCGAGCTGAATGCTCAGACGCGCTGGGTGCTCGAGCGCAGCGGTGCGCCGGCGCCCGAGTTCCTGCCCCACGTGATGCTGCGGGCGAGCGACGTGATGCGGGAGACCTTCACGGTCTCACACCGCCGCGAGCCGGTCCGGGACGTGGGGCTGGCGATGGCCAACGACAACCTCGATCTGGTGCCGATCGTCGGCGACGAGGGTGTGCTGGAGGGCGTCATGACGATCCGCGCCCTCGCGCGCAGGTACATCCGTGAGTCGCGCGAGGCCTCGAGCCTCGGGGACGCGGCCACGACCGTCGCCGCGGTGGTCCACGTCCTCGAGGGCGAGATGGTGGCCGGTGAGGACCAGGAAGTGGACGGCCGGATCTGGGTGAGCACCATGGCCATCGGCTCGTCGCCGGCGCCGATCGGGGCGGGCGACGTGATGGTGGTGGGAGACCGCGAGGACGCGCAGCGGCGTGCGATCGAGCTCGGCGTGTCGCTCCTGGTCACCCCGAACTCGGTCCCGCCCTCGGCGGAGATCCTCGCCCTGGCCCGGGAGCGTGGGACGACGGTGGTGGTGTCTCCTCTCGACGCCTACGTCACCGCCCGGATGATCACGCTCGCGTCACCGTGCGAGGCGCTGATGGAGAGCGAGCCCCTGACCGTGGGGCCCGACGACCTCGTGGCCGAGATCTCCGAGCAGATCAAGGACGTGCACTACGGCGCCGCGGTGGCGGTGGACGAGGGCAATCGCCCGATCGGGCTCGTGGCCCGCTCCGACCTCGTGGGCCCCAAGCCGCGGCGGGTGGTTCTCGTGGACCATGCCGAGCTCGCGCAGAGCGTGCCCGGCGCAGACCAGGCCGAGATCGTGGAGATCCTCGATCACCACCACATCGGCTCGATCGAGACCCACGTCCCCGTGATCGCCACCTTCGATCCGGTCGGCTCGACCGCCACGCTGGTGATCGAGCGCTTTCGCCAGAACGGGCTGGAGCCGGCTCGCCCGACGGCCATGCTGCTGCTCGGCGCGATCCTCTCCGACACGGTGATCCTGAACTCACCCACCACCACGGAGCGCGACCACGCGGTGGTGGAGTACCTGGAGCGTGTGCTCGCGCTCGACGCGACGGAGTTCGGCCGCGAGATGTTCGAGGCCACCTCCGATGTGTCGCAGCTGCCCGCGGAGGAGATCGTGGCTCGTGACGCCAAGGAGTACGGGCCTCCCGGCGGCCGAACCATGTGCATCGCCCAGATCGAGACGGTGGGCAAGGGCCTGCTCGAGCGCCAGGCCGAGCTCCTCGAGGCGATGGAGGACGCGCGCAGCAGGGGCGACCATGTGCTCTTCGCGCTGATGGTCACGGACATCCTCAGCAAGGGCACGGACCTGCTCGTGGCCGGGGATCGCCGCCTCGCCGAGCGCGCCTTCGGGCATACGGCGGGCAACGGCGCACTCGACCTCCCCGGCGTGATGAGCCGCAAGAAGCAGGTGGCCCCCAGGCTGCTGGAAGCGCTCTGACATGGGGGTCTACGGCGATCGGGTGCTCCCGCGGATCCTCAACGTCGCCTGTGGTCTGAAGAGCGTCCAGCCGCTGCGGCGCCGGGTCTGCGAGGGGCTGGAGGGCGACGTCCTCGAGATCGGCTTCGGCTCGGGCCTCAACGTCCCCTTCTACCCGGAGGCCGTGACCCGGGTGGCCGCGGTCGAGCCGGCGGACGTGGGCTGGAAGCTGGCCGAGAAGCGACTGAGGGCCACGAGCGTCCCGGTGCAGAGGTCAGGTCTGGATGGCCAGTCGCTGCCGTTTGCCGACAACAGCTACGACACCGCGCTGTCCACCTGGACGATGTGCACCATCCCCGATGTGGCCACCGCCCTCTCCGAGGTGCGGCGCGTGCTCAAGCCCGGAGGGACCCTGCGCTTCGTGGAGCACGGGCTGGCGCCGGACGAGGGGGTGCGCCGGTGGCAGCATCGCCTCGAGCCGGTGCAGAAACGGGTGTTCGGTGGCTGCCACCTCACCCGCCCGGTGGTCGACCTCCTGACGACAGCCGGGTTCACCATCACCGACCTGGATGTTTTCTATGAGGACGGCACCCCGAAGCCCCTCGGCGCCAACTCGCTGGGCGCTGCCGTGTCGCCGTAACCGATGTCACAGAAAACCGCCCGGGCCGGTCTATGATCCGGATCCTGGCCAGGGTAACTTCAGCCCGGCGACCTCATGAGCCGTATCATGAGCGGCCTGGCCGGGGGCAACCTTCTTTGACCGAGGTGGGAAATCGTGGATGACGCCATCGATCGCGTAACTAGGCTCGAGCGGGGCTCGCTGTTCGCGGGCTACCGCATCGAGGGGCAGCTGGACCGCGGTGGGATGGGGGTCGTCTACAAGGCCGCGGACC
>JBBQHI010000068.1:0-12909 GCA_038323835.1 Solirubrobacterales bacterium | reverse complement strand
TTCGGGCTCGAGGACTCGGGAGAGATCCTGAACGACGTCTTCGACCGCGCCAAGGGCGGCGCGTAGAGACCCTTCGCCGGCCGCGGACGGCCGATCAACGAAGCACATGAGGTCCTCCCCTCGCTCAGGCAGGGGAGGACCTCTGCGCTTGGGGGTTGTTTCGGCCCCTCGCCACTGGGAGTATGCGCCGACCCGCGAGGGTGCCCAGGGGCCGCACGGACGCGCGTCCGTCCTGCTTCGAAGGGGGTAGAGATGTTCCGCCGGCTTCTCGGTCACATGAAGGGCAACGCGGTGGCCTACGTTGCTCTGTTCGTCGCGCTCGGAGGCACGAGCGCCTACGCCGCCAACACCGTGTTCAGCACGGACATCGTGGATGGCCAAGTGAAATCGGTGGACATCGGCGACGGCGAGGTCAAGAGCGCCGACGTGAAGGACGAGAGCCTCACCACCTTCGACGTCTCCACCTTCCTCGGCGCGGACATCGTGGACGGAACGATCACCAACGCCGATCTGGCCCCCGGAGTGGGCGCGGCGCCGTACGTCGGCCGCGGCCGCCTCACCTGCAACGGTGGCGGCAGCTGCGGCATCTTCGACTTCCGCCCGCAGGGCTTCACGGACAACCTCGAGCCGCCACCGGTCGAGAACCGGCTGTTCAAGGCTCCCCCGGGCGGCCTCGACGTGTCGAACTGGTCCATGAGCCTTTCTTCAGGGGTTCCGAACGGGCAGAACATGACGGCCTGGCTGATCGAGGGGAGCTCCCCCCAGGTCTTCCTGTCGTGCGCACTGAACGGGCCGACGTCGTCCTGCACGAGCAACGGCACTGCCCACATCCCTGCGGGCACGGAGTTCTGGGTGGCGGTCAACACGAGCTACCAGGTCGCCGGAAGCCCCTACCTCGACTTCAGCTTCCGCGCGCGTTAGGCGGCGCGCACGCCTGAGGCGGCGACGAGGGTCGGCGTGATGACCCGCCGCCCTCCGGTGGCGATCCGCTCGCGCATCACCGCGATGTGCCTCAGCGATCGTACGTGGCGATCGCCCGCAGCGAAAGGGCGGTGAGCCCCACCACCAGCGCGACGGTCACGCCCACACAGGCCGCGAGCTTGTCCAGGTCCCAGCCCTCGATCACCAGCGATCGCAGCCCCACGATCACGTAGCTCACCGGGTTCGCGCGGGCGAGCACCTCCATCAGCGGGGAGAGGAGATCGAAGGGCACGAAGTTCGGCGTCAGGAAGAGGAGCGGGAAGAAGAGCAGGAAGCTTGTGTTCGTGGCCTGGACGTTGCGCGTCCGCAGGGCCACGAGGATGCCGAAGCCCGCGTAACCCACCCCGAACATCGCGGCCAGCACCACCAGCACCACGGCGCCGAGCACGCCGGTCTCCATGTGGGCGCCGAGTGCCAGCCCGGCGAGAAGCACCACGGTGGAGCCGAGGATGCCGCGCACGAGGTCGGCGCACAGCCGCCCGAAGATGATCGACGAGCGCCGGATCGGTGCGGCGAGCAGCTTGTCGAAGTAGCCAAGGTCGATCTCGGTCACGAGCGCGAGGCCCGAGCTCGCGGTGGCCACCGCGAACATGAGCGACACCGGCAGCTGGAAGGCCACGTAGCTCTGCCCGTTGAGGAACGGCGTGGAGCTGGGGAAGGTCTTGGAGACCTGGCCGACGTTCACCGCCAGGAAGAAGAGCGGGATGAACAGCGCCGGGATCGTGGCTGCGGGATAGCGGGCGATCTCGCGCACCGCCCGGCGGCCGAGCAGAACCACCTCGGTCACGCGGGCCCCTCCTCCGCGCCCTCGAGGCGCCGGCCGGTGGCCTGGAGGAACACGTCGTCGAGCGACGGCTGGGAGACGGCGATGGCGCCCACCCGGATCGACGCCGCGTCGAGGCGCCGAACGATCTCGACGATCGAGCCGGCTCCGTCCTCCACGTACAGCGCCAGCGCGTCCGTCTCGGCCACGACGCGCTCCAGGCCCGGCAGCTCGCCGATGGCGCTCTCGGTGGCCGTGGCGTCGGAGCCGGCCAGCGCGAGCGTCACCACGTCGTGCCCCATCTCGGTCTTCAGCCGCTCGGGCGTGCCCTCCGCGACGATCACGCCCGCGTCGATGATCGCGAGCCGGTTGCAGAGCTGGTCGGCCTCCTCCATGTACTGCGTGGTGAGGAAGACGGTGGTTCCGGCGGCGTTGATGCGGCGGACCTCGTCCCAGACGGTCAGCCGCGAGGCCGGGTCCAGGCCGGTCGTGGGCTCGTCGAGGAACAGCACCTCGGGCGAATGGACGAGCGCGCTGGCCAGGTCCAGGCGGCGCTTCATGCCGCCCGAGTAGGTCTTGGTGCGCCGGTCGGCGGCGTCGCTGAGCCCGACGAGCTCGAGCAGCTCGGCCGCGCGTGTCTTCGCCTCCGCCCCCCTGATCCCGTACAGGCCGCACTGGAGCTCGAGCAGCTCGCGGCCGCTCACGATCGGATCCAGCCCGATCTCCTGCAGCGCGACGCCGATCCGCCGCCGCACCTCGGCCGGGTCGGCCACCACGTCGATGCCGGCGACGCTTGCGCTCCCCGCGGTGGGCGGGAGGAGGGTGCAGAGCATTCGCACCGTCGTCGTCTTGCCGGCGCCGTTGGGTCCGAGGAAGCCGAAAACCTCGCCCCGGGAGATAGTGAGGTCGATGTCACGGACGGCTTCGATGTTGCCCTTGAAAGTCCGCCGCAGGGACCTCGCCTCGACGGCCGGCGTGGTGGGCGCCTCGGCCATCACGCGATCAGGGCCACCACGCTGATCACGATCCCCATCGCCAGGCCCACCACTGTGCCCAGCGCGATCGTCGCTCCAACGCTCATGCCGCGCACGGGCAGGAACCTAATGAAAAGCAGGGGCGGCGGGCGTGAGGGTCGGCGCGGCTCAGCCCGGCGGTCGTGGCGTGAAGGGCACCTGCTCGTCCTCGCCGGCCTGAACGATGAGCGCGGTGCCCGTCGGCACCTCCTGCCAGACGCCGGGCAGGTCGCCCAGCGGCTCCGACACGACCGCGCGCGCCTCGTCGCCGAGCTCCCGGAACCGCTCCTCGTCGGGATAGAGCGCTCGCACGGCACTCGCGTCGGCGGACACGTAGAGCGAGTTCACCACCGGGCCGCTCGCGTAGCGCGCCGCGTACAGGCGCTCGCCGTCGCTCAGCCCCACGGTCATCTGCCGCGGCTCCTCCACGCCGTGACGGCGAGCTGTGTCCTCCACGAAGCCGGCCATGCGCTCGAGCGCGGCCAGGGGCTCCTCCTCGAGCCCGAACGTCACGGCGAGATGGAACATCAGCTCGGAGTCCGTCGTGCCCTCGATGCCCATGAACACGTCGGGATCCACCGCGAGCAGCAGATCGCGCCGCAGGCGGAGGTAGTCGGCGATGAACCCGTTGTGCACGAACAGCCACCGCCCGAACCGGAACGGATGACAGTTGGTCTGCTCCACGGGCGTGCCCGTGGCCGCGCGGATGTGGGCCAGGAAGAGCCGCGACTCGATCTGCCCGGCCAGCTCGCGCAGGTTGCGGTCGCCCCACGCCGGCGCGACGCTGCGGTACACGCCGGGGGTGTCCCGGTTGCCGTACCACCCGAGCCCGAAGCCGTCGGCGTTGGAATAGCCGCCCGCCAGCCGGTCCCGGCGACTCTGCTCCACCAGGGAGTTCTCCGCGTCGTAGAGGAGAACCTCGGGCCGGACCGGGTTCCCGTAGTACGCGAGCCAGCGGCACACGGGTCGGCCTGCTCAGTAACCCAGCGCGTGGATGGCGATGGACTGGTCGTCCGTGATCGGCGCGCCAAATGGGCTCGCCGCGCCATCCAGGTAGCTGTCGAGGTTGTAGCGCCGCCCCTGGGCCTGCGGCGCCCACGAATAGCGGGTCACGTTGTGGTTCAGGCCGGACTGGATGCCGAGCCAGTAGTACCCGGGCTTCAGATCGATCTGAAACGGGAGCTGGAGCCGCACCCAGGACGCGGCGGCCCCGGCGCTCACGACACCCTCGAAGGTGTGGTTCAGCAGCTTGCCGGGCTGGCCTGCAGCGTCGGCGTAGATGATGCCGCGCATCTTCTGCGAGCCGGTGCCGCCGCCGTTGCCGTCCGCGTGAATGGTCAGCGCGCTCACCGTGGCCGGGAAATAGAGGAAGAAGCGCGAGGCGCGCTTGACGTTGCCGCTGGTGGCGCTGAACGACGTGCCCGGGCTGCCCCTCCCGAACAGGAAGCCCGCGTGCGGCGCGGGCACGGCCGCGGAGGCGAGGCGGCCCCAGTTCCCGGCGGCGTCCTGGTAGAGCACCGCCACGCGGGTGGCCTGGCCGATGTCCGCCACCGTGTGCGTCTCGGTCTGCCCGGCCGAGGCGTCCGCGTCGAAGTCGCCGACCACCGTGCCGTCGCCCGGGTCCTGGATCGATCCCGACGCCTTCACGATCCGGTAGCGGCGGGCCGTCCCGCAGAGCCAGTCATCGCCCGGCGCGGTGAAGCTGAGCGTCACCGACCTGCCGCTGCGCGTCACGCCGAGCTGCCGGGGGGTGCCCGGCGGGCGGCTGTCCGTGCCGTAGGCGCCGGTGGACCACTCGTCGTGGCGTGAGGTCCACCACTCGTCGTTGGTGCCGCACGCGGGCTTGTCGGTGTCCCACAGGAACGAGTAGCCCTCGCGCGTCAGCGCGGACACCTCGAGGTTGCCGTCGCCGTCCACGTCGCCCACCGCCGGCACGCCGAACAGCCAGCCGCCGGTGAACTTGGGCCAGCCGGCGCCCTCCTCGCCCATGGAGTTGATGTCGCGCAGGTAGTAGAGGCCGGTGCCCACGAGCACCTCCTTGCCCGCCGCCGAGGAGACGTCCGCCACCGCCGGGCTCGAGAGCAGCTGGTAGTCCTCCACCGCCTGCGGGTAGGCCGGCAGCGACACCCCGGTCTGCCCGTTCCAGGCCTGCACCACGTGGTTGTAGGGGAGGTTCTGCCCCACCGCCACGCCCAGGTTCACCAGCTGGTTGAGCGTGAGCCCGCCCTTGATGACCTCCGGCCCGGGCAGGGTCGAGTCGAGGTCGGCCACGATCGGGTTCTCGAACAGGTTGAGCACATGCGACTTGTCCACGTTCTCGCCGCCGGGCGGAGTGGAGTCGTAGGAGGTGACGAGCGAGCCGTCGCCGTTATGGGCCTCCACGTCGCCGGTGGCCACGTTGCCGATCACCTCGAGCAGGGGGTCGGAGTCCACGTTCGCCAGCACGTGGTCCACCCCGGGCCCCACGAGCGGAAGCGCGTCGGGCACCGCGCCGTTCGGCTTGATGGGCCAGCCCGGCAGGACCGAGCCGTTCGCGCCGAGCGCGTACACGCGCCCGCTGCCGCCCAGCGCGTTGGCCAGGATGTTCGTCACGCCGCCGCGAATCGTCCCCGCCAGGTCGACCGGTCCCGCGGGCGCCCCGGGCGCGGTCGGGTTCGGGTCGAACTCGGCGGTGGGCACCACGATCTCCGGCCGCGAGTCCCCGGCGATGTTTCCCACGGCCGCCGTGTTGATGATCTCCGCTCCCGGCACGGTCGGATCCCTGAGCTTGCTGGGGAAGCCCGGCAGCAGGTTGCCCTGACCGCTCCACGCGTACACGTGCCCGTCCAGGCCGGGTACCACGATCTCGAGCGCGGGCCCGCCCACGAGGTCGCCGAGCGTCGGCGACGCGGTGAAGCCACGCTTGATGTGGTTGTCGCGCGTTCGCAGCGCCGGGGTGGACTTGGACGGGTCGAGCCGAACCGGGAACCCCGGCACCACGCTCCCGTCCGCGTTCCAGGCATACACGTGCTCGCCGGCGGAGTCCACGATCTCGGGCTCGAGGTCCCCGTCGATGTCGCCGATCGCGGGCGTGCGCAGCACCTCGCGCGGCGGGGCCACCTGGGCGTAGGAGGGCGCCCCCGGATGGACGTTCGCGTAGGTCTGGGTCCTCACCGGCTGGCCGCCGTTGAAGCTCGGGAGCGGCGTGCCGTCGGCCTTCAGGACGCTCAGCTCGCCGCTGGAGTCGGCCTGCACGATGTCGAGCGCGTTGTCGCCGTCGAGGTCGAACAGGCGCTGGGAGGCCTCGCCGCCGGTGCCGGTCTTGCGCGACCAGCCTGAGTGGAGCGTGGTGTCGCGGTAGTCGAAGAGCACCTTGCGGTCCTCGCCGCGATTGCCCGAAGAGTCCGTGACCACCACCCGCACGGTGAAGGCGGGTTCGTTGGGGTCCTTGTCACCCGGTCCCTTGGCCGGCGCGGTGGCGTCGGTGGTGGCGCCGCCTCCGGGTCGCGCGTCGAGCGCCGCTCGGACCGCCGTGAGGTCGATCGTGCCGAGCGTCCCGTCGAGGGGCGTCGCGTTGGTCTGCGTGTTCACGTCGTGGAAGTCGGCCTCCGTGGGCTCGATTCCCGGCGCCCACTGGAGCGTCCAGGTGTATCCGGCGGCGCGCTTGGCCGACAGGCGGCCGCTGATCTGGACGCTGTTCTGCTGTGACAGGTTGAGCGGCGCGAACCACTGCGGCCCGGTGATCAGGGCCTCCGGCGGGATCTTGCCCTGGTCGATCCGCTCGAGCGCGAGGCCGAGGTCCGGGCGGCCGTAGCCGAAGTGCTGGTCCCAGCCCACCTGAGCCGGATCCGGCACGCCGGTGCCCGCCGTGTTCTGGGGCACGACGTCCTCCGCCGTCATGGTCAGCAGCTGCTTGATCTCGTTCGGCTCCAGCGCCGCGCCCGTCTTCTGGCGCCCGTAGGAGGCCACCAGTCCCGCCGCTCCCGCCGCCTGGCCGGTGGCCTGCGAGCCGGTCACGGCCGGCATCACGATGTGGGCGTGGCCGCCGTACTGGGTGGTGCCCGAGTTGCGGAACCAGGTGCCGATCGGCGCCGAGGTCGGGATGCCGAGATTGCCGAGGAAGGCGCCCACCTCCGCGCCGCTCTGGCCGAGCCCCTCAACGTCGGAGACGCTTCCCTGAACCTGCATCGCCTCGTCGTAGAGGGTCGGGATGTTGTGGTCCGAGGTGTTGAGGTCGGAGGAGACGATCGCGAAGAAGGTGCCCTTGCGGTAGGCCTGGTCGAAGGCGGCCCGCGCGAAGCGAGAGTTGAAGAGGCCACCCGACGCGCCCTCCACCACCTCGATGTGGTTGTCCCCGGCGTAGAGCACGGCCTGGCCGAAGTTGTCGGTGTCGACCACGAAGGTGTCCCAAACGCGCAGCGGCACGATCTGGCAGCGCGGGCACACGCCGGTGCCGCCGGCACCCTCGTTCGTCTCGGCGCCCGCCTCGGCCGCACGGCCGGATCCGTGGTTCTCCGCGCTCGAGTAGCTCGACGCGTCGTAGGGGTCGTTGTCGTCCTCGAAGAAGTCCCAGCCCGCGATGTCGTCGGCATAGCCGTTGCCGTCGTCGTCGCCGTCGCCGCTGAACGTCGCGATCAGGTCGCTCGCGTCGAGCAGGCTGTCCGCCTCGTCGTCGCCCGCGGTCTTCGACACCCGCGGGTCGTTGGCGAAGTCGTCCACGTCGAACGCACCGTCGCCGTTGCAGTCGTCCTGCGCGCAGGCGGCGCCCCCGGTGGTCTGCGGGGTGGGAAGCTCGCCCTCGTTGAGAGCGATCTTCTTCCGGAGCTGCGTGTTGTTCCAGCGAATGCCGGTGTCGAGAATCGCGATCTCCACGTCGGGCCGCCCGATCGAGCGCTTCCAGGCCCGGTCGGCCGACACGCCCGAGACCTGTCCGAGCGGGTTGCGGCCGGCCAGCGTGTTCTGCCCCTGCAGGCGGGTCACGTGCGCGTCGAACGGGGGCTTGTACAGGGCCGTGGCCTGCGCGGCGCTGGGTGCGAAGCCGAAGCGCTCCAGCTCCTCGTCGAAGACGTTCGAGCAGGTGGCCCCCCCGATGTTGTCGGTCTCGCAGGCGTCGAAGTCCGGGTCGTTCGGCGCGTTCAGCCGCACGCCCTCATCCGGATTCGAGCCGGGGAAGGCGCCCAGCGCAGGCGCGGCCGCGATCAGGCACGCGAACAGGACGGCGATCGCGAGGCGGCGTGCTCTCCCTCGGATGTTCAGGCTCCCCCGTCCGGCAACGGCGGAACCTTCTCACATCCACGGGCGCTCGCGTGCGGGTTCTCGAGCTGTTCCACGGCGAGATCCCAGCTGGGGAACGCGAGGAACTCGATGATCTTGAGCTCCCGGAAGCTCCCGGGAAACACGCCGCTCGTCCTCAAACAGCCGCGCGTCGAAGTACTCGGGTATGCATTCGAGCCGCCCCTCGACGAAGGCGTCGCAGGGCCGGATCCCTCGCCCGCTCTGGATGAATACTCATGGGAGGGTCTCAGACAGCCGGGCCGACCTGACGGATTCTGGGGCGGCCCCGGCGCCGAAGGCGTAGGCTGGCGCGCCGGTGAAGGTGAGTCTCCAGCTCATTCCGGAGCAACCGGCAGAGGAGCTCCTTGCCGCGGCGCAGGCAGCGGACGAGCTTGGCTTCTACGCCTGCTACAGCGCCGACGAGATCTACCACAAGGACGCCTGGCTGCTGCTCGCGGCGGCGGCGGCCCGGACCGAGAGGATCCGCCTCGGTCCCTGTGCCGCGCCCGTGTACCTGCGCGATCCGACCTACGTGGCTCAGCTTGCCGCCACGCTCGACGAGCTGAGCGGCGGCCGCGCCGAGGTCGTCCTGGGTATCGGGAATCTCGCCACTCTCGACCAGTACGGGATCAGGTGGCACGGGACCCGCCCGATCGGGCGCCTGCGCGAAGCTCATCGCGTTATCCGCACACTGCTCGACGAGGGCTCGATCGACTTTCAGGGAGACTTCTTCACCTACGCGGGGGTGAGCACGGCGGCGCGGCCGGTGCAACAGCACGTTCCGGTGAAGATCGGTGCCATGGGCGGGCCGAAGTCGATGGAGCTCGCGGGCGAGATCGCCGATGGCCTCCACACCGCGTGTGCCTACTCGGACGAGGCGCTGCGCTACGCCGTTGATCACTTCAAGGTGGGTGCCGACCGTGCCCGGCGCGATGCCGATCGGCTCGACATCGGTGACTCGCTGCTCGGAGCGATCGCTCCTGAGCGAGATGTCGCGAGGCGTGCCGGGCGAATCCTGCCCGCTTTCTACATCCCCTCGATGCCACCGGCCCTACTCGCGCGGCACGGCATCGATCCCGGCGAGGTGGGGGCCATCAACGAGGCGTTCTCCGCGGGCAACATCGAGCGAGCACTCGACCTCACACCCGCCGCCGTCGCGGACCGCATCATGGTCGCCGGAGCCCCCGAGGACTGGGTTGAATGGCTCACCGGGACCTACGCGCCGATAGGACTGAACCACGCGCTTCTCTCCTTCACCGACCCGTTCACCCTCAAACGGTGGGCGGACCTCGACGTGCCGGGCCTCCCCGGCCTCGTCGAACAGGTACGGCTCTTCGGTGAACAGGTCCTTCCCCAACTGCTCTGAGCAGTTGCATGTAACGCAGCGCTCGAGGAGATAATCGTGCGCGGGTGCCGCAGAGGAACGTGGAGAGGATCAGGGCTGCTGAGCTGGCCGCCGCGCTGTCGATCGCCGCCGACCTCGGCACCGGGCAGCCGCTCGAGGCCCCACGTTCAGACCGCATAGGGCGTTCGCCCGATGCGCCCCGGGACGCCCGGGTAGATACTCGTCCCACATCGGCGCCGATCCGCGGTGCCGAGACTCGCAGAGGAGGAACGATGATCCTGGCAACCACGACGATCGAGGACTACGAGCGGTTCGCGAGCATCTTCTCGACGACGGGCGCCGAGAAGCGCGGGCAGCACGGGTCCAAAGGCGCGCAGGTGTTCCGCGATCCGAACGAGAGCGACCGGCTCTGGGTGCTCTTCGACTGGGACGCGGAGGGCTGGCAGAAGTTCGTCTCCGATCCCGAGGTCCCGCCGATCATGAAGGAAGCCGGGCACAAGGGTCCGCCCCAGGTGGCGGAGTTCGCCGACCGCTTCGACGCCTAGCACGGTTGCATCGACGAGGATTGGGGGAATGTGATGATCAAGGTCGGAGTGATCGCCGATCAGACGGGCCCGATGTCGTTCATGGGCATTGCGGACGCCAATGTCGCCAAGATGGTGATCGACGAGATCAACGCCGACGGCGGCCTGCTCGGCCAGCAAATCGACCTGTACCTCGAGGACAGTGAGACCACCGACAGCGCTGCGGAAGCCTGCGGCCGCAAGCTAGTCCAGCAGGATCAGGTCGACGTGATCTTCGGTGGCATACTCAGCTCGACCCGCCAGGCCATCAAGGCCTCCGCGGTCGTGCAGGGCAGGACGCTCTACATCTACCCGGAGCAGTACGAGGGGCAGGAGTCCGACCCGCTCGTCTTCTGCACCGGGCCGGTGCCGGCGCAGCAGGTCGATCCCCTGATTCCCTGGCTGATGGAGCAGACGGGGGCGAAGAAGTTCGCGCTGCCCTCGGCCGACTACATCTGGCCGCACATCATGAACGAGAAGGTCCGCCAGATCGTCACGGCGGGCGGCGGTGAGATCGTGGAGGAGGACTACTACCCCCTCGACCACACTGACTATGGCGAGACCGTGGAAAAGATCATGGCCAGTGGTGCGGAGGTGGTCTTCAACACGATCGTTCCGCCCGGGGTCGTGCCGTTCTTCCAGCAGCTGCACGACGCCGGCTTCGGTGGGCACCTCGTCTGCACGTACTTCGACGAGACCTGCCTGACCCTCGTGCCGGCCGAGCAGGTGGAGGGCCTGTACAGCTGCCTCGACTACTACCAGGACGCCGGGGACCCGTTCAGCAAGGAGCTGCTCGCCCGTTACGACAAGCTCTACCCGGGCGGTGCGTTGTTCACCGGCGGGGGCGCGTGCTCAGGCATGTACCGAGGCATGAGGCTCTGGGAGGCCGCCGTGCGAGAGGCCGACTCGCTCGACCAGGGAGCCGTCATCGGCGCTCTGGACCACGCGAAGATCGCCGTCGGGCCTGGTGGCCCGGCGGAGATGGTGCCCGGTCAGCACCACGTTCGGATGAACATGTACATCGGCCAGGTGCGCGACGGGGCGATCAAGACCGTCAAGAGCCTGGGGGTCGTCGACCCCGACGAGCGCATAGTGGGAGCGGATCGCGTGGCACAGACGGGCTGACCGACTGGCTCCCTGGTACGACCGAGGGCCCCGTTCTCCGGGGCCCTCGGTTTGCGATGGGTCGTTGACTTTCGCCCTTCAGATCAGCCCCATCGCCCGCAGCCACGCCTCGGTACGCCGCATGCCCTCGTCGAGGTCCACGCGCGGGGCCCAGTCCAGCATCTGGTAAGCGGTCGAGATGCCGTAGGTGCCCTTGCGCTCCGCGAGGTAGCGGACGCCGTCGGCGGTCAGCTCGTTCGGCACGCCGCGCACTCGGGCGATCCGGTCGAGCGTCGCTGCCGCGGCGAGCGCGACGGCGGTCGGGACGGCGGGCACCTTCGTGCCGATCATCGCGCCGAAACGGCCGAAGTAGTCGCGGGTCTCGACCCCCACGCCACCGCTCAGCGTCACCACCCGGCCGGCCGCCTCGGGCGCGGTGGCCGCCCGTACGATCCCGTCGACGACGTCGTCCACGTAGATCGGACTGTGGATCCCGTGGCCGCGGGCGGGCAGGATGGCGCGGCCTCTGCGCAGCAGCTCGAGCGGCAGGAGCGTCCATGGCCGCGACCCCGGACCGTAGGTGTCGCTCGGCCGGACCACCGCAACCTCCTGCTGGCCGCTGGCGTGCGCCATCAGCGCCGCGTGCTCGGCGGCGATCTTCGTATCCACGTATGCCATGCCCGTGTGCCGCACCGGGTAGCTCTCGTCCACGCCGTCGGGGAAGTGGAGGCCGAAGGTGACCACGGAGGAGATGTGCACGAACCGGCCGACGCCGTTGTCGCGCGCCGCCTCCAGCGCTATGTGGGTCCCGTTCACGTTCACGTCCCAGAAGCGCGAGGTGTCGGACGGCATCCCGACCAGCGCCGCGGTGTGGATCATCACGTCGCAGCCGGCCGCGGCGCGCTGCCACTCGCCGGGCCATCTGATGTCGCCCGCCACCACGCCAAGCCCCGCGTTTGCCAGGAGGTCCACGCCGACGACCTCCACGCCGTCGCGGCGCAGCCGGTCGGCGAGCGCGCGCCCGATGAACCCGGCCGCGCCCGTGATCAGCACTCGGTTCATGGGGAGATCTTAAGCGTTAGGCTGCCCGCGCGTTGGCCCAACCACGCGAAGCAACCGCCGCGACCGCCGAAGCCAACGCGGCGGTGGCAGCGGCGCTTCCGTCCGGCCCCGGCCGGCCCATGCCAGAGCGGCCTCGGACCCGCGGTCACGGCGGGTATCTCTAGGCGTGGAGGACCGCCCAAACCCTCTGAGTTGTGGCGGGTGGGCCCGCACTTCGTGCGGGCAATTCGTTGTCTCTTTAACAACGACCGAATGGAGCTAACGGGACAGCCTTCAAACCCTTCGGAATCCCTGGGGGACCTTCTGCACCTTGGCTAAGACCCGCATCCAGCGTCTCACGCGTGCCTGATCGCGCAAAGCTTCCAGGAACGGCCCAGGCCCACTTAGAGGGTGTGGGGTCGCCACGGCTCGTGCTCGTGCGCGAGCCATACCAGCTGTGGGTCGAGCGCACGCACCCGCAGCTGGCCTTCGGTATGCGGCTCGTCGAGCTCGCCGAACCAAACCGCCACGTCGCCGCCGACGACGATCGGACGCCCGCCTGTCTCGACGACGACCATCTGCATGCCGCGTGTGTGGCCCGGCGCCGGGACGAGCTGGAGCCCGGGAAGCAGCTCGAGCTCGCCGTCAACCGGCATGTACCGTACGCCGGGCGCCTCGACCCACTCGCGAATGGTGTAGTCGTCCTCGCTGCGCGCGTCGTCGAGCTCCCGACGCTGGACGTAGATCGGCCTGCCGGCGAAGAGGTGGTTGCCGCCGCAGTGGTCGAAGTGCAGGTGTGTGTTGACGACGATGTCGATGCCGGCGAGATCGAAGTCCTGCTTGCTT
>JBBQHI010000067.1:0-14052 GCA_038323835.1 Solirubrobacterales bacterium | reverse complement strand
CCCGGCCAGATCGGCCACCTCCATGTCCGGTTCCGCCACGCTCGCGGGTAGTACGTGCTCTCCGCGCGCGATCCAGGCCGTCCGCAACCCCGCGGCCTGCGCGCCCGCGCAGTCCCAGCCGTGGGCGGCCACCATGAGGATTCTTCCAGCGGAGACGCCCAATGCGTCGATGGCGTGAGCGTAGGTGCGAGGATGGGGCTTGAAGGTGTCGAGGGTGTCCACCCCGAGCACCGGATCGAGCAGGTCGAGCAGCCCGGCGCCTTCCAGGGAGCGGCGGCCCGCGTCGACCCCGGAGTTGGTGAGCACGGCCAGCGGCAGGCCGGCGCGGCGCAGGCGTTCCAGGGCCGCCCGGGCGTCAGGCCACGCCGGCAGCGCGGCCGCCCGCTCGAGCGCCACAGGCACAAGGCTGCGGTCGAGCTCATGGCGCGCGGCCTCGACCTCCAGGGCTCCCCTGACGTGATCCGCAAAGGGCCGCGACGCGCCCAGCAGCGCGTCCGTCATGCCTCCCTTGATCGCGCCGTCGAGCACTCGCAGGCCCAGGTCCGGACGGTGCCACACCCGACCGATGGCCGCCGGGTCGGTGAGCGTCCCGTTCAGGTCAAACAGAACGACCTGCTGCGCCTTGATCGGGTTGGATTCAGCGCGACGCGTAGAGCGGCTCCTCGAAGGGCAGCGCTCCCCGCGCAGCCGCCTGCACGGTGCAGAGCATCCTCGTCATCGACACGACGGTACCGTCCGCACCGACCGGATCGCCCGGGGACGCGGGGCTAGAGGGTGTCGTCGTCAGTGATCCCTTATGACGGGCGCGAGGGCCACGCCGCGGTGGCATGCGAGCCGAATCGCAGACGAGGGCCGAGGCCCCGTCTGCGTCAGTTCCGTGCACCGGCGCGCAGGTCGTTCACGGCATCCCCGCTATGAGGTCATGCGGGCGTGAACACCTGTGTGATGCAGCCGTCGGAGTACGCGGTGCTGCTCACCGGCTCGAACCGCTGGGGCTCGGGCAGTCCATGCATCAGCGGAAGGCCTTGGCCGAGTGCGACGGGGTGGATCGTAAGGCGGTACTCGTCGATCAGGCAGTGACGCATCAGGCTGTTGGCGATGCGGGCGCCGCCGAACACGACCATGTCCTGGCCCGGCTCGCGCTTGAGCGCCGGGATCTCCTCCTCCAGCGGGGTCCGCGAGAGCCGCGCGTTGTTCCAGGTCACCTCGGACAGGCTCTGGGAGAAGACGACCTTGGGGAGGCCGTTCATCAATTTGGCCATCGGATTGTCCGAGCCGGACCAGCCCTTCTCCATGTCCACGTAGGCGCCGCGGCCCATCACGATGGTGTCGATCTGGCCCAGCAGCTCCAAATTGGTCCGGTGGCGCCGGTCGCCGTGGTCGACTGCGCCGGCGCTCTGGTCGGAGTGCCAGTCGATGACCCCGTCCGTGTGCGCGACGAAGCCGTCGAGCGACACCGACATGTGCAGGATCAGCCGGCGCTCCGCGTTGCCGGTCATGCCTTCACCCTGAAGCGCAGGTGGGTCACGCCCGGGGCATCGATCACCCGGATCAGCTCGAGCTCGGTGTGTTCCGTGAGCTCTCCGAACAGTGGTCGTCCCCCACCCAGGAGCACGTGGATGAGGTGCACTTCGAGCTCGTCCAGCACACTCGCGTGCAGGAGCGACTGCGCCAGGTCGGCGCCATGGACCATCACGTTCGCGTCGCCCGCCGCCCGCTTGGCCTGGCTCATCGCGCTCTCCACCCCGTCGGTGACGTAGTTGACGAGGTCGGACGCCGGCGCGGGCGGCTCGCCCCTTGTCGGGACGAAAATCGGGACGCCGCCGCGATGATCGCCGCCCCAGTGGCCCGCGTGGTCGAACGTACGACGCCCGACCACCACCGCTCCCGTGGCCATCAGCTCGTCGAAGACGTCGCCGCTCGGCCCCGACGGCCGGAAGTGCGAGGGGTCGCTGCCCTCGCCGAGCCAGTCGTGAAGCCGCTCGCCGCCCCGGCCGAGGCCCCGCTCGGCATCGTCGTCGGGTCCGGTGATGAACCCGTCGAGTGACATCGACATGTACAGGACGGAGTTGGACATCAGCTGGTCTCCAGTGCCCGGTCGAGGCGGTCGAATGCGTTGGGGAGCCCGATGGTGTGCTCGTCGCGCAGCTCCTGGCTCGGGAATCCGGCTTGGACCATGGTCATCAGGGTGCCGGCGCCGCGCGGCTCGAACGTGAACTCGAGGGTGGTGTCGAAGCTCGACCCGTCGAGCCGCGTCTCGGTCGAGGCGATCAGGATCCGGTGCGGCCGGTCGATCACCTCGAACAGATGGCGGTGGTGGTAGAGCTCGTCCGGGGACGGGCCGAACGAGACCGACCAGACGCCGCCGACGCGTAGCTCGCAGCGCGAGTCGACGACCCACGCGGCGGCGTCCTGGCCGTAGAACTCGCGCTGGCCGACGGGGTCGGTGAAGGCGTCGAAGACGCACTCGGGCGCGGCCGCGATCAGCCGTTCGAATCTGAGATCGAGGCTCATTGCTCGCCTCCGGAGGTCCGCTCGACGTAGCGCTCGAAGCGATCCAGGCGGGCCTCCCACACCCGGCGGTGCTCCTCCATCCATGCGGCCGCCTCGGCCATGCTCGCCGGACCCAGCCGGCATTGGCGCGCGCGGCCCACCTTCTCGGTGGCCACGAGGTCGGCGCGCTCGAGGATCCCCACATGCTTCTTGACCCCGTTGATCGTCAACCCGAACGGCTGTGCCAGCTCACTGATCGTGGCCGGGCCACCGCCCAGACGCTTTAGGATCCCGCGCCGCGTAGGGTCGGAGAGGGCGAAGAACGTGCCGTCGAGTGTCGACAATAGTGCACCGATCGGTGCACCTTAGCGCAGACGCCGCCCAGGCGCGGTGGCGCTTGACATGCCCTCCCCCGGTCGGTTCTACTCGGGCCCTACGGAAACGCCTCGCCGGGGCGTCCAATAGAGGGAGCGCACATGGCATCGCAGGGGACGTCCCACCTCGTCATCGTCTTTACCGTCGGGCCCGATGACGTGGCCGAGGGCGATCGCATCTTCGCGAGCCATGCCGAGTTCATGGAGGGACACCCCCGCGAGGGCGACGTGGCGCTGCTGGACTACAGCATCTCCAAGGGGCCGGAGCTATCGAACCCGATGGACCCGGGCTCGGAGCCGACCGGAAACACGACCTACGTGGTCGATGAGCGCTACGCGTCCCCCGCCGGCATCGCCAACCATTGGCAGGAGACGACGGCCAACTGGGCCGAGATGGCCTCCGCGGCGCCGGCGTGGTTCGAGAAGGCCACGATCGTGACGCTGCACAACGGCACGGCCGTCCACGCGCTCTGAGAGCGCCGCGGTCAGGCCTCGGGGAGGTAGGTGAGGAGGACGACTCCTGAGTCAAACCGCTTCACGTCGTCGAGCTCCATCCGGACGGTTCCCCTGTCGCCGAGCACGTGGACGTTTCCCTGGCCCCAGACGAGCGGGTTCAGGTAGACCTCGTACTCGTCGATCAGGCCCGTCTCGGCCAGGGCGTACGCGAACTCGCCACTCCCGTGCATGAACAGGTCACCGTCGACCTCGTCCTTCAGCTTCGGGATTGAGGCCTCGAGCTCCCCGTCGAGCACGGTCGCGTTCCATTCGAGATCCCCGGAGAGGGTGTTGGACCCCACGTACTTCGGCATCGGGTTGACCATGTCCGCCCATTTGCCCGACCGGCTCGGCCAATATCCCGCCAGCCCCTCGTAGGTCTTGCGGCCCAGCACCAGCCCGCTGGATCTCGCCTGGCGCTCGAACGAGTAGTCGCCGTGGTCGCCGTCCGGCTGCACCCACTCGCCGACCGGGTCTATGACGCCGTCGACGGTGGCCTGCGTTGTGGCAATCAGCTTTCCCATCTCGTGTCCTTACCCGGATCCGGTGACCGGACACCGGCGGCTCGCAGGCCCTGTTCCCAGGAATAGAAGAAGCGGTCGCGGACCACGCGGCCCCTTTCGAGCGTCACGAGCTGGGAGAACTCCTGCTGCCACTCGACGCCGCTCGCCCGGGCCGTTCCGCGAAAGCTGCCCAGCGCCAGCACCCGATCGCCGAAGTCCAGGGCACGGTCGGGCCGGATCTCCCAGGACTCGAAGGCCTCCGAGAACCACTCGAGCCCTTGGACCAGGCCCTCATGGCCGCGGTAGCTCTCCGCGGCACCCAGCGTCTGAAACTCCTCCGGGATCTCCCAGACCACCTGGGGCGAGTAGCGGACGAGCATCAGCTCCCAGTCCCTGCGCGGCGCCGCGGCCCAGCCGGAGCGCAGCACGCGCCGAAGCCCGTCGCGCCGCACGGCCGAGCGCGGACTCGAGAACCGAACCGCTATGGCGAAGAGATTGCGAGCGGATCGCGGAAACCGCACGGTCAGCCGGTCGGCGAACGTACGCCGTGTCGGCACCGGCCCATCGAAGACGACTCGCGTGACAACCGGTGTGTCCATCCGGCGGCCAGTATCGAGCCTTTAGCGTGGCTGGCAGCTCACTCGCAGCTCCTGCAACGGAACGGCGCCGGCCATTGCCCTGTACCCCCGGGCGTTCGGGTGGAGGTGGTCGCCGCTGTCGTAGGCCGGTCGCAGCCGGCTGGGCCTGCTTGGATCGCGGACCGCGCGGTCGAAGTCGATGACCCCGTGAGCCAATCCGGTCCTGCTGATCCAGCGGTTGACGGCGACGCGCCGCGTGTTGGCCTCGGCGTTGCCGTAGGTGGCTACCCCGAACCCGCCCGACGGTGTGAGCGTCCCGGCGAGCACGCGGATCCCGGCGAAGCGCAGGCGCAGGATCACCTGGCGCAGGCCCGCGATGACCTGAGCGGGTGAGACGGGCGGCGGTTGCCCGATGTCGTTGATGCCCTCCAGGACGATCACGGTCTTCACCCCGGGGACCGCAAGCACGTCGCTGTCGAGCCGTGACAGGGCGCTGGGACCGTAGATGGAGATCAGGCCGTCCAGGCGCAGCCGGTTGCCGCTGATGCCCGAGTTCACGACGGAGAACGGACGGTCGCGCGACGCGAGCCGCCGGGCGAGGAAGTCCGGCCAGCGCGTGTTGTGCTCGCCCGGGCGCCGCGCCACGGAGCTCTGATATCCGTCGGTGATGGAGTCCCCGAGCGCCACCAGGGTGCCTACGCGACGCGGTGCCTCGACCTCCACGCCCGTCAGGAACGGCCAGGCCTGCGAGGCTGACCCGAAGCCCACGCCTGACGCGACCCGCGTCCGGTCTCCAATGGCCGTGTAGGACCCGATCTCGTTCGCCACCGGATGCACCGTCGACGGTCCCGAGGGACCGAGGACGTAGAGGCTCACCGCCAGGTCCGAGAAGGCTCGGAATCGCAGCGGGGCGGCGTCCGAGACCACGTCGGCGCCGCGAGCGATGGTCACGCTTCGCCCTCCCCCGAAGCGCACCGGCCGAACGGAGCCCGGCGCGACGCGCGCCCCCGAGCGGCGCCGGGCCACGGTCACGCGATCGATCTTCAACGGGCCGGTTCCGAAGCGATTCGACAGGCGCAACCGAAGCCGCCGGCCGCCGCGATGAACGTTCAAGACGACGCGAATCGTCTGGTTGGCGTAGGCGGAGCCTGCGATGGCCGGCGCCGTGCCCCAGCCTCCGACCCAGTGAGATCCGCGGCAGCGCGTGTCGACTGCCGCCGCTGCGGCGTTTGGGACGGCAACCGCGACGAGCAGGAGTACGAGAAGGGCCAATGCGCGCGTCATGAATCGACATGATGATCACATGCAGATCACCCGGAACTCCCTCGAGACCGTGACCGGACCGGCCGAATGGTTCACCGGCACGGTGTACATCGATCCCGTCGCTGCGCCCTCGGATCCATTCCGCGTGCAGGCCGCCAATGTCCACTTCGCGCCGGGCGCGCGGACCGCGTGGCACACCCATCCCTTCGGTCAGACGATCCACGTGATCGGGGGCATCGGCCGCTGCCAGCGCCGCGGCGGGCCGATCGAGGTCATCCGGCCCGGTGATCGCGTGTTCTTCGAACCCGGCGAAGACCACTGGCACGGCGCCGCCCCCGACCGCCTCATGACCCACCTCGCCATGCAGGAGGTGGACGACCAGGGCAGCCCCGTCACCTGGGCCGAGCACGTGACCGACGAGGAGTACGGCGCCTTGCCGGCGTCGGTACCGAGCTGAACACCTGCGACCCGAAGCAGTTCCCAGGGAGAGGTCTAGCGGCGCGGCCGGCATCTGCGGGGCTAGGCTCTGCGCGTGCGGCAGCTCGTGATCACCGCCCCCCACGAGGTCGAGTGGCGCGAGGCGGACGACCCACGGCTCGGGGGCGACGGGCAGGCACTCGTGAGGCCGCTGGCGGTGGCCACCTGCGACCTCGACACCGCGTTCCTCACCGGCGTGATCCCGCTGGCCGGCCAGTTCCCGCTCGGCCACGAGTGCATCGCCGAGGTGGTGGACGTGGGCGACGCGGTGACCGGCGTCACGCCGGGCGATGTGGTGGTGGTCCCGTTCCAGATCAACTGCGGCGAGTGCGACTACTGCCGCGCCGGCCGGACGGGAAGCTGCACCACGGTGCCCCGCGGATCCGCCTACGGGATGGAGCCGCTCGGGGGCCCGTGGGGGGGCGCCCTGGCCGACCTGCTGCTGGTGCCGTTCGCCGACGCCATGCTCGTGAAGCTCCCCGCGGGCGTGGACCCCGTGGCGGTGGCCAGCGTGGCCGACAACGTGTCCGACGGCTACCGCACGGTGCGCGACCCGCTGGCCGCGGCGCCCGGCTCCGAGGTGCTCGTGGTGGGCGGCTTCGCGCGCAGCATCAGCCTCTACGCGGTGGCGTCGGCGCTCGCGCTCGGCTCTCCGCGCGTGGTGTTCGCCGACACCGACGAGGGCCGCCTCGAGCGCGCCGCCGCGCTCGGCGCCGAGACGATCCCGGTGACCCCCGGTGCGGACGGAGAGCCCGAGTGGCCGCGCAGCTTCGGGCGCTTCCCGATCACGGTCGACGCCTCCGGCAGTCACGGAGGTCTTCACGCGGCGATCCGGTCCGCCGCGGCCAACGGCACCGTCACCAGCGTGGCGATCTACTTCGAGCCCGAGACACCGGTGCCGCTGCTCGAGATGTACACGCGCGGGTGCACATTCCACACCGAACGCTGCCACGCCCGGGCGCTGATCCCCGACGTGCTCGAGGCGATCACAGCCGGCAGGCTCGACCCGTCGCTCGTGACAAGCCAGGTCGTGAGCTTCGACGACGCGCCGGGCGCGCTGGCGGACCCGCCGACCAAGCTGGTCATGACCGCCTGAAGCCCGATGACGGCTATTGTCGGCCCGCGATGACCGCGCCAGAACCGGAAACCACCAGGATGCTGCTCGCCACCGGCGAAACGCTCCTCGTGAACGGCGCGCTCGACCAGATCGCGAAGGACCTGGAGAACGCCGCCCGCAGCAGCGCCGGGACACTCGTCTGGCTCGACGAGAGCGCCAGTGGCGAGCGACTGGGCGTGGCTCCCGCGCAGGTGGTGTGGGTCCGCCGCGGTCGCGACTAGCCTGAACGCGGGTATCCTTGACCAAGCCTGGAGAAGATTCTCCACAGTCGGGTGTCGCGCTCCCTGCGCCCCCCTGTAGTACTTCCACTGGGAGCCGCGAGGACGGTACGCATGGCGAAGCAGGGCGACAGTTCCGAGTGGAAGAGCTCGGCACGGGGCGAGTCTGCTTGGAAGGAGACCCGCGAGGGCGTGGCCACGCGCAACGCCGAGACGCGCAAGTCGGGCAAGGCCCAGCGCGAGGGCTACGAGCGCGAGCGCGAGGGTGTGCGCCGCAAGGCAGCGGCCAAGCGTGACGCGAAGCTCATAGGAACGACCCAGAAGTAGTCGCAGCGCCTTGCGCGAACCTTTCGATCCCGCCGCGGGCGACGGTGCCGCCATCGCCCTCGGGGGACGGGGGCGCCCGCCGGCAGCAGGACCGAGTCCCGTACGCCGCCTGCGCACCTTCGCCCGCCGCCGGCGCGTGCCGATCACGATCGGCGGCTCGCTGCTCACGGCCGGCATCCTCGTCCTGCTGCTCGCCGGCCGCCGCGACGAGTTCTCCACCGCCCTCTCCGCCGCTCCCATCTGGGTGCTCGCGGTCACGGCTCTGTTGCAGGTGGTGGCCCTCGTCTCCCGCAGCGAGGCCTGGCACCTGACCATCGGCGCCGCGGGCGGAGAGGTGGACCGGCGGGTCCTCTACCGCGCGTCGAGCGCGCAGGTCCTGGGCAGCTTCGTGAACGGACAGCTCGGCGTGGCCGCGCGCATCGCCGCGCTGCGCCGCTCGGCCCCGGGTGGCTGTCCGCAGGTGTCCACGCTGATCGCCGCCGAGTTCCCCATCCTCACGGTCGAGGCGCTTCTGGCCGCGCTCGCCTCCTTCACGCTGGTGGCGCCGCTGGGCCTGCCCTGGTGGCTCCCGATCGTGGGCTTCGCCGTGGTCGGGACGCTGAGCGTGGGACTGCGCCGCCTGGCGCTGCGAACGGGCCGCGAGCTCTGGCTCGGTCTGGCCGTGCTGCGCAGCCTGAACGGGGGGAGCCGGGTGGTGGGCTTCGTGCTGATCGCGGTGCTCGCCCAGATCTTCCGAAACTGGATGCTTCTGCATGCGGTGGGCGTGGACGCGTCGCTGCTCGACGCCGTCGCCGTGCTGATCGCGGTGGTGGCGCTCGGACAGCTGCCCGTGGGCCCCAGCGTCGGCGCCGCGGCCGCGGTGCTGATCCTGGGGAGCGACGGCGTGGCCGCGGCCGCGGCGGCGGGGCTCCTGATGACGGTGACCGGCACGGTCGGCGGCCTCTGCTTCGCCACGTGGGCCGGCGGCGACCACCTCTGGGCCGCGGCTCGCCGGTCCCGCCGGCAGCGCGCTCTCGCCTGAGGTCTACCTACGCCGTCATGGCGGCGGCGTGCTCGGTGCCCGCGGTTGGCCGCCCCCGGATCAGGTCGGCCGCCCGCTCGGCCAGCGCGATCACAGGTGCGTTGGTGTTGCCCCTCGGCACGCTCGGCATCACCGAGCAGTCCACCACCCGCAGCCCCTCGGTGCCGTGCACGCGCAGCTCGCCGTCCACCACCGCCTCCGGACCAGTGCCCATCTTGCACGTGCCCACCGGGTGGTAGAGCGTCTGGGTGGACCTGCGGATGTATGCGCGGATGCTCTCGTCGTCGTCCCCGTCGGGCACGCCGGTGGGCTCGTTGCAGCGCCCGGCCAGCGGCTCCTGGCGGCAGATCTCCCACAGCTTCCGCACGCCCGCGACCATCGTGTCCATATCCGCGGGGTCCGAGTAGTAGTCGTGCCTGATGAAGGGCTTGTTCAACGGATCGGTGCGTGCGTGGAGCACGTATCCGCTGCTGCGCGGTGTGAGCAGGCACACCGCGGCGGCGAACCCGTGCGCGCTGGCCGGGCCGTCCTCCTCGTAGGGGCCGGGGAAGAAGTGGAACTGCAGGTCCGGCGCGGAGAGGTGGTCCGCGCTGCGCGCGAACCCGCCGGTCTCGGCCGCGTTCGACGTGAGCGGGCCCGTGCCCGCCTCGAACAGGGCCACGTTCTCCTCCGTGAGCGCCCCCCAGAGCGTTACCGGCTCGTCGGTGTTCCAGCGCAGCCACACGTTCGCGTGGTCCTGGAGGTTCAGGCCCACGCCCGGTAGCTCTGCCACCACGGGGATCTGTAGGGCGAGCAGCTCATCGGAGCGCCCGATGCCCGACGCCGTGAGGATCTGCGGCGAGTTGTAGGCCCCGCCGCACACGAGCACCTCCCGCTCGGCGCGGTACTCCGCGATCGCTCCCATGCGCTCGGCCTCCACTCCCACGGCACGGGTGCCGTCGAACAGGACGCGGCGCACGTGGAGGTAGGTCTCGACCGTCAGGTTGGGCCGGTCCATCACGGGATGCAGGTAGCCCACCGCGGCGCTGGCGCGGAGGCCGCCGCGCTGCGTCACCTGGTAGCGGCCCACACCGTCCTGGCCGGCGCCGTTGAAGTCCGGGTTCAGGGGATGGCCGGCAGCCTCCGCCGACTCCACGAAGGCGTCGGCGAGCGGCGTCTGCGCCCGGCTGTCGGACACCGGCAGCGGCCCGCCGGCTCCGTGGTAGTCGTCGGCCCCGCGCTCGTTGTCCTCGGAACGCTTGAAGTAGGGCAGGAGATCGTCGTAGCCCCAGCCCGGGTTCCCGGCATCGCGCCAGGCGTCGTAGTCGGCCGCGTTGCCGCGGATGTAGACCATGGCGTTGATCGAGGACGAGCCGCCGAGGGTCTTACCCCGCGGCAGGTATATCCGCCTCCGGTTGCAGGCGTTCTCGGGCAGCGTGTCGTAGTCCCAGTCCTGCCGGCTACCGGCAAGCGCCACCACAGCGGCGGGCATGTGGATCTCGTCGGCGGTGTCCGGCGGCCCCGCCTCGATCAGGAGCACCGAGACATCGGGATCCTCGGTGAGCCGGTGCGCCAGGACACATCCCGCGGATCCCGCTCCGACGATCAGGTAGTCATACATCGCGCACTTCCCCTCGATCGAGTCCCGCGCCACGGTGTGGCGCGAAAGCCTGGTCCGGTGCTCGCCCGATCACCGATAGGGCTGCGCTCCTCCCTGGCGATTCTCACGCCCGGCGGCCGTTCGGTCAATGCTTTAAGCGAGTCCTTGGCGCAGCGCACCCGCGACCAGGGCCACGGCCTGACGCCCCGAGCGCGTGCCGCCCAGGGTCACGAAGCCGTGGATCAGCGGGTGGCGCTGGAGGGCCACGCGCACCCCCGCGTCGGCGAGGCGGCGGGCGTAGGCCTCCCCCTCGTCCCGGAGCGGGTCGGCCAGGGCGGTGGCCACGTGGGCCGCCGGCAGGCCGGCGAGGCTGGCCGCCCGCAGCGGGGACACGCGCGGATCGTCGCGGCGCCCGGGATCGGGCACGTACTGGTCGGCGTACCAGTCCATGTTGCGCTCGGTGAGCGAGAAGCCGGTGCAGAACGCGTGGTAGGACTCCGTCTTCGCGGCCAGGTCGGTGACCGGGTAGATCAGAAGCTGGAAGGCGGCGGGGCGAAGGCCGCGGTTGCGCACGGACTGCGCGGTCACGGCGGCGAGGTTCCCGCCCGCACTGTCGCCGCCCACCGCGAGGCGCGCCGGGTCGGCGCCGAAGTCGCCCGGGCTCGAGGACACCTCCGCGTAGGCGGCCAGTGCGTCGTCCGCCGCCGCCGGGAACGGGTGCTCGGGAGCCAGCCGGTAGTCCACCGACAGGATCCGCACCCCGGACAGGTGGGCGAGAAGGCGACACCCGGCGTCGTGCGTCGTCAGCGACCCTCGTGCCCAGCCACCGCCGTGGTAGTAGATGAGCAACGGCCCGGGCGCCGAATCCTCCGCTGGTACATAGAGGCGCGAGGGCACGCCCCCGGCGCGTCCGTCCTCCCCCGTCACGGGAAGGTCCGCCCGCAGGGAGAGTGGCCCCACCTCCACCTCGAACTCGTGCCGGAGGGCCTCCACCGGGACCCCCGAGATCGGCACGTCCACCCGGTCCGCCAGCCGGGCGAGCGTCCAGGCCTCCGGGTCGAGGCCGGACGCCGCGGGCGGCGGCTCCCCGGCCAGGGCGGACAGCAGCGGACGCGGCAACGACAGGAGCGTGCGGACCCCGTACAGCTTCGCCCGCAGGCTGAGATCGGCGAGCAGGGTGCTCACGGACCGGACCCTACGCGCCCGGCCCGGGCTCCGTGGCTACCTGACGAAGAGGATCTCGCTGTACTTCGGCAGCGGCCAGAGATCGTCGGCCACGATCTTCTCCAGCCTGTCCGCCACCACTCGCACGTCGGCCATCGCGGTGAGCTGGTGGTCGCGGGCGTACACGGCCAGCTCCAGCCCCTCCACCCCGTCCGGGTAGATGTTGGCCGCCTCGAGCTTCTTGATGGCCGCCACCAGCTCGTCCACCAGCGACCGCACGTCGCCGTCGAGGCCGGGCACCTTCGCCGCGTCGAGCAGGGCCAGGTGCCGCAGCGCCGCCGGCAGCAGCAGCGTGCGGGCGATCGCGGCCGTGGTCTCAGCCTCGATGTTGGCCCGGATCGAGTACTGCTCTACCCACACCTCGTAGCGCGACTCCAGCTCGCGCTCCGAGAGCACGTCGTAGTGCTCGAACGCCGCCGTGGTGGTGTCCGCCACCACCTCGGGCAGCGCATCGGGCGTCGTTTTGAGGTTCTTCAGGCCGCGGCGCTCCGCCTCCGCGTGCCACTCCTCGGTGTAGTTGTCGCCACCGAAGAGCACGTCCTTGTTCGCGGTGTAGGCCTCCCCCACCACCGCCGTGACCTTCTCGGCGATGTCCGACCCCCCCGCCGCCTCGAGCTTGTCGGCCAGGTCGTCGATGGCCTCGGCCACGATCGTGTTCAGCACCGTGTTCGGGAACGCCAGCGACATGCTCGACCCGAGCGCGCGGAACTCGAACTTGTTGCCGGTGAACGCGAACGGCGAGGTCCGGTTGCGGTCCGCCCCGTGCATCGGGAGCGGCGGCAGTACGGGTGTGCCCAGCCCCAGGAAGGAGCCCGGGGTGTGCGGGTCTCCCTCACCCGACGCGATCGCCTCGAACGCCTTCTCCAGCTCGGTGCCGAGGAAGATCGAGATGATCGCCGGAGGCGCCTCGTTGGCGCCGAGCCGGTGGTCCTGCCCGATGTTGGCCACGGACGCCCGCAGCAGCCCCTGGTGCTTGTTCACGGCCTGGATCACGGCCGCGCAGAAGAACAGGAAGCTGATGTTGTCCGGCGGGCTGTCCCCGGGCTCCAGCAGATTGGTGCCGGTGTCGGTGCCCATCGACCAGTTGTTGTGCTTGCCCGACCCGTTCACGCCGGCGAACGGCTTCTCGTGCAGCAGGCATACCAGCCCGTACTTGCGCGCGACCGACTCCAGCACCTGCATCGTGAGCTGCTGGTGGTCCGACCCCACGTTCGAGTTCTCGAACGTCGGGGCGAGCTCGTACTGGCCGGGGGCCACCTCGTTGTGCCGGGTCTTCACCGGCACGCCCAGCTTGGCCAGCTCCAGCTCTGTCTCCATCATGTAGGCCAGGACCCGCTCGGGGATCGAGCCGAAGTAATGGTCGTCCAGCTCGTGCCCCTTGGGGGGCTGGGCGCCGAACAGAGTCCGTCCGGTGGTCACCAGATCGGGCCGCTCGAAGAAGTACTGCTCGTCGATCAGGAAGTACTCCTGCTCCGGCCCCACGGTGGTGAACACGCGCTCGGCCTTGTCATCGCCGAGCAGCCGCAGGGCACGGATCGCGGAACGCGAGAGGGCGTCCATCGAGCGCAGCAGCGGGATCTTGGCGTCCAGCGCCTCGCCCGTCCACGACGCGAACGCCGTCGGGATGCACAGCAGCGTGCCGTTCGGATTCTCGAGGACGAACGCCGGGCTGGTGGGGTCCCAGGCGGTGTATCCGCGCGCCTCGAACGTGGCCCGCACCCCGCCGGTGGGGAACGAGGACGCGTCGGGCTCGCCCTGGATCAGCTCCTTGCCGGAGAACTCGGCCAGGGAGCCGCCCTCGCCCGGATTGAAGAACGAGTCGTGCTTTTCCGCCGTGGATCCGGTCAGGGGCTGGAACCAATGCGTGAAGTGCGTCGCGCCACGCTCGAGCGCCCAGTCCTTCATGGCCGCGGCCACGGCGTCGGCCAGGGACGGGTCGATCGCCGCGCCCGTCTCAAGCGTGCTCTGGAGCTTCTTGAACACTTCCTTGGGAAGTCGCTTGCGCTGCACGGCCAGGGAGAACACGTTGGCCCCAAAGGGGTTGTTCTCCGGCTGCGAGAGATCGACCGCTCCCATCGAGCCCCCGTTGGGGCTCCACTGAGCGGCGGTGACGTTCTTCTGACGAATGGTTGCCATGGGCGGCGGGGGCCTCCTACGAGAGGCGCGCCGGTTTGTGGCGCGCGAGTTCGACCGGATTCACGAGCGGAGAACTGGAACCTAGTGACAGCGCCGTCAACGGGCATTGTCCCCTTGTCCAAGATTCCGGCCCGCGCTTTCTCCCGTCGGTCGTAAGGAAGGTTTGGTCCGGTGCTCGCCCGACCACCGATCGGGCTCCGCTCCTCCCGAGGCATGGTCCGGTGCTCGCCCGCCCACCGATCGGGCT
>JBBQHI010000066.1:0-14505 GCA_038323835.1 Solirubrobacterales bacterium | reverse complement strand
GCTCGCCGTCGATCGGCGGGCGCTACTCGGCGCTGTCTGACTTCGGGATGGTCCCCGGCGCCGCCTGCGGCGTCGACGTGATGGAGCTGCTCGACCGCGCCGAGCGGATGGCGCACGCCTGTGCGGCGTGCGTGCCCGCGGCCGACAACCCGGGTCTGGAGCTGGGCGCGATCATCGGGACGTGCGCCACGTCGGGGCGCGACAAGCTCACGCTGGTCGCCTCCGCCGCCATTCGCGACCTCGGCGCGTGGCTGGAGCAGCTGCTCGCGGAATCGACCGGCAAACAGGGCAGAGGGATCATCCCGATCGACCGCGAGCCGCTCGGCGACCCCGGCGCCTACGGTGACGACCGGCTGTTCGTGCACCTGCGCCTAGTCGGCGAGCCCGATGACGATCAGGATGTGAGGGTCAAGGCGCTCGAGGACTCCGGCCATCCCGTCGTGCGGATCCGGCTCGACGACGCCTATGACGTCGGTGCGGAGTTCTTTCGCTGGGAGTTCGCGACTGCGGTCGCCGGCTCGATCATCGGCATCGACGCGTTCGACCAGCCCGACGTGGAGGACGCCAAGGTCGCCGCGCGCGACCTTACCGACGCCTACGACCGGTCGGGGTCACTGCCCCACCTTGAGCCGTTCTACGAAGGCGAAGGGTTTCGGCTGATCGCCGACGCGCGCAACGCCCGCGAGCTGCGCGATGGCGCCGGCGGCGGACGGACCTTCGAGGAGCACCTGGCGGCGCACCTCGGTCGTGTGAAGCCGGGCGACTACATCGCGCTGCTGGCCTACGTCCCGATGAGCGCCGAGCACGAGCAGCTTCTGACCGGGCTCCGAGTGCTTCTCCGCGACCGGCTGCGGGTGGCCACCTGCGTGGGGTTTGGCCCGCGCTTCCAGCACTCCACCGGGCAGGCCTACAAGGGCGGCCCCAACTCCGGCGTGTTCCTGCAGATCACCTGCGCCGACACCGTCGAGCTGCCGGTGCCCGGCCACGCCTACACGTTCGGCGTGGTCAAGGAGGCCCAGGCGCGCGGCGACTTCGATGTGCTCGCCCGGCGCGGCCGGCGCGCCCTGCGCATCGACGTCGGTCACGACCCAGTGGCCGGGCTGACCGCGCTCAGGGAGTCGACCGAGCGGGTCCTGTGACCTCCGGCACCGACGCCCCGTTCTACATGCTGTCCTTTGACCAGCGCGGCTCGTTCAAGCAGGGGCTGATGGGCATCACCGGCGAGCCGAGCGACGACGAGCGCCGCCGGATCTGCGGGCTCAAGGGGCTCGTCTACGCCGGCTTTGAGCGGGCGATCGCCGACGGGGCCCCGAGGGAGGCGTGCGGGTTGCTGGTGGACGAGGAGTTCGGCGCGGACATCGCGCGCTCGGCGAGCGCCGCGGGGCTCACGGTGGCGATGCCGGTCGAGCGCTCCGGCCAGGACGAGTTCGCCTTCGAGTACGGCGATGACTTCGGCGAGCACATCGAGGCGTTCGACCCGGGGTTCGTGAAGGTGCTCGTGCGCTACAACCCGGATGGCGACCAGAAGCTCAACCGCCGCCAGGAGCAGCGCCTCGCCGAACTCTCCCTGTGGCTGGACGAACGTGGCCGCGAGCTGCTGTTCGAGCTGCTCGTTCCCGCCACTGCGGACCAGCTCGCCCAGCTCGGCGGCGACCAGGACGCCTATGACCGCCGGCTGCGGCCCGCGCTGGTCGTGCGCACGATCGCGCAGCTTCAGAACGCGGGCGTCGAGCCCGACATCTGGAAGATCGAGGGTCTCGACGCGCGCGAGGACTGCGAGCGAGCCGTCGCACAGGCGCGCGCGGACGGACGCGACGGCGTGACCTGCGTCGTGCTCGGGCGCGGCGCGACCACCGATCGCGTGGCCGACTGGCTGTGCCAGGCAGCGCCCGTCCCGGGCTACGCCGGCTTTGCGATCGGCCGGACGATCTGGCTTGACGCGCTCATCGAGCACCTGGCCGGGCGGCTCGACGATGACGCCGTGGCGGACCGGATCGCAAGCAACTACCGCCACATGATCGACGTCTACGCCGCCGCGGCCGCCACGACGCCCGGCTCACCATGAGCAGCGACAGGGCGGACCTTGGGACGAGCGCGACCGCTGCCGGGCCTGCGCTCGCGCAGCCATCCGTCCCCGACGACCACGTGTTGATCCTGTTCGGCGCGACCGGTGACCTGGCCAAGCGCAAGCTGCTGCCCGGCATGTTCCATCTCGCGGTCGCGGGGATGATGCCCGAGCGCTACCGGATCGTCGGCTCCGGGCGTATCGACGGTGCCCCCGACGCCGAGGGCTTTCGCTCCCACGTGCACGAGGCGCTCGCGCAGTTCGGTCGGCAGGAGGTCACCGCGGAGGACTGGGAGCGGTTTGCCGCAACCTGTCGTTTGCGGCCGCGTCTCCCGAGCAGCCCGAAGCGCTCGTCGACGCCGTCGCCCAGGCCGAGCGTGACCTCGGCCCCGATGCCCGGCGGCTGATCTACCTCGCCATCCCGCCGGACGCATTTGCACCCACGGTTGCGATGCTCGCCTCCACCGGGCTGGCCGAGCGGGCGCGGCTGATCATCGAGAAGCCGTTCGGCAGCGACCTCGACTCGGCGCGGGCGCTCAACCAGACGCTGCACGAGGCGCTGGAGGAGTCACAGATCTTTCGCATCGACCACTTTCTCGGCAAGGAGGCCGTCCAGAACATCCTCGCCTTTCGCTTTGCCAACGGCCTGTTCGAGCCGGTGTGGAACCGCAGGCACGTCGACTATGTCCAGATCGACGTGCCCGAGTCCCTGACGATCGAGGGCCGAACCGGGTTCTTCGAGCAGACCGGCACGTTTCGCGACATGGTCGTGACCCACCTCCTGCACGTGCTTGGCTTCATCGCAATGGAGCCCACGGCCCACCTGGACGCACGATCGCTGCGAGACGCGAGCGCCAAGGTGTTCGACGCGATCAGACCGCTCGACCCCGACCGGGCGATCTTCGGCCAGTACGACGGCTACCGATCGGGATCCGGCGTGGCGCCCGGCTCCACGGTCGAGACCTTCGCCGCGCTCGAGGTGCTGGTCGACAACGCGCGCTGGGCGGGTGTGCCATTCCTGCTGCGCACCGGCAAGGCGCTCGCCGAGAGCCGCCACACCGTCACGCTGGGCTTCAAGAAGCCGGCCCGGGGAATGTTCAAGCTCGCCGCCCGCGCCTCATCCGCGGCACGCCCGAACGAGCTTTCCTTCGAGCTCTCCGAGCCGGGCGTGATCTGGGTCGACTTCCTCGCCAAGCAGCCCGGCGCGACAATGGACCTCGGCGCCGCCTCGCTGACCTTCCGCTACAGCGACTCCTTCACCGTCGCCAACGAGCTCGAGGCCTACGAGCGGCTGCTGCACGACGCCATGCGCGGCGACCACACCCTGTTCACCCGCGCCGACGGAATCGAGCGTCTGTGGGAGGTCGCGACGCCGCTGCTGCAGCGCCCCCCGACACCGCTGCCGTACCCGCGCGGGTCATGGGGGCCTGACGCGATCGACGAGCTGATCGCACCGCATCGCTGGCATCTGCCCTACTCCGACCTCGAGCAGACCCGAGACCGCTCTGCGTAAGAACTCGGCATAAGGCGACGCTAGAGAAGCACCGAGACCTGGAGGTCCACATG
The DNA here is from genome assembly GCA_038323835.1 of Solirubrobacterales bacterium. Taxonomy (GTDB): domain Bacteria; phylum Actinomycetota; class Thermoleophilia; order Solirubrobacterales; family Thermoleophilaceae; genus JACVRW01. The sequence goes on along the minus strand of JBBQHI010000066.1, from coordinate 10,874 downwards.
ACTGAAGACCGCGACGGCGACATCGACAAGACCCGCCATTTCGATCCCGAACGCGGCGCGTTCGATCCTCCGCATCATCCGCCGCTGCGCAACCCCGACACCAATCCGCGCGGAGTCCGGCACATCAACGAGACGGCCCAGGACCGCATGGCGGTCCCAGACCGTCCGCGCTTCCAGGCCGCCCAACGCCGACGCTCTTCGATGATCGCGACGGCGATGCGGCGCTTGAAGGGTGCGGGGAAAGGCCGGGCCAAGTCGTCTGGCACCGACCCCGAGGACCCCACGGCCGCCTAGGCGCGCCCGTCGTGCCCAGCGCGCCCACACCGGCCGCACCCGCGCGCAGCGCGTCGGCCGGACGTCAGCTCGTGGTCGAGCCGCGGGCGCCGTTTCGCCTCGACCTCACGGCGTGGGCGGTGCGCCGCCGCCCGCACAACGCGATCGACCGATGGGACGGCAGCGTCTATCGCCGGGCGCTGCCGTTCGGCACCGGCGCGGGCGCCGTGGCGCTGTCGGTGACCCAGAGCCCGCCGCGGGACGCGCCGCGGCTGGCGGTCACGCTCTCCGGCGGGCCGGTAGACGAGCGTCTCGAGATGGACGTGCGCGGCTCGCTGGACAAGCTGCTGGGGCTCGGCGTCGACCTCTCGGGGTTCGCGGCGATGGCCGCGCGAGATCCGCTGCTCGGCGAGCTTGCCGGGCGTCTGAGTGGGCTCAAGCCGCCACGCTTCCCGACCGTGTTCGAGGCTCTGGTGAACGCCATCGCCTGCCAGCAGCTGTCGCTGGAGGTGGGGATCCACCTGCTCAACCGGCTCACCGCCGCCCGCGGGCAGGCGGTCCCCGAGGACCCTGACGGGCTGCACGCGTTTCCCGAGCCGGCGGACCTGGCCTCCGTGGCGCCGGCCGAGCTCAAGGCGATCGGGTTCAGCTTGGCCAAGGCCAGCGCGATCGTCGAGACCGCCGCGGCGATCGCCGGCGGTGACCTCGATCTCGAAGCCCTGGAACGCCTCGACGACCGCGCGGCGACCGAGCGGCTGACGAGCCTGCGCGGCGTCGGGCGCTGGACCGCGGAGTACGTGATGCTGCGCGGCCTGGGCCGCCTGCACGTGTTTCCCGGAGACGACGTCGGCGCGCGGAACAACCTCAAGCGCTTCTTTGCCATCGACGGCCCGCTCGACTACGAGGGCATCGCGCGGCTGGTCGCGCGCTGGCATCCCTATGCGGGGATCGTCTACTTCCACATGCTGCTCGACTCGCTGTCCAAAGCCGGCCTCGTGGCCTGAATGCTCCAGACTCGATGCCGGGCCTTATCCGGTGCTCGCGCCCACCACCGTGGTCGTCCAGTCGATCACCGAGGCGGGGCGCACGACGTGCTTGTTCACTCATCTCACACCTCCCTCGGAGATGCGGCGCTCATCGCTCGGACGCCGCGCGCAGCTGAACCTCGCCGGCGTGCTCGCGCACGTCGTAGCGCGGCTGCGGAAACACAGCCGGCCCTTCGAGCACCCGGCCGCTGCACAGGTCGAAGCGCGAGCCATGCCACGGACACGTCACCACGTCGCTCTCGCGGGTCCCTTCGTCGAGTGGCCCGCCGAGATGGCTGCAGGTGTTGGCGATAGCGCACAAGTCGCCCGACTGGCCGCGCGCCAGGAGCACCGGCGTGCCGTCCAGCGTCACCCGCCGCATCTCGCCCGCCTCAACCCGGGCCGCATCCGCAGCCAACACGGTCGTGAACTCCGCCGGCCGCGCGCCATCAAAGGTCTGGTTGACGCGGACTCCCAGGCCGAAGCTCAACTCGCCGCCGAGGTGGGCGGCGGTCCCCGAGATGGCGAGCGCCAGCGTGCTCAGCGCGCGACCTCGGCCACGCTTGTCCTGGAGGCGACACGCTAGCGACGCAATGTTGAGGGTCAGACCGACGCTGTTGAGCAGGCCGTGGAGGGTGGCGATGCGACGCGACTCACCCGTCAGGTCGCGCCAGTCAGACGCGCCGGTCAGCGCCGCGGGCACGGCCCCGGCGATACCGACCACAAGCGCGCCGTCGGCGGCCGACCCAGCTCCAGACGAGCCGGTGACGACCGAGACGGCGTCGAGTGCGGAGGCAGTGGTCCAAGCGCCGACCGGCACGTCGGTCAGCGCGGGATGCAGCGGCGACCCCAGCCACCTGCCGTCGAGCAGGTCGTGCAACCACGAACGGCTGGTCACCGCCCGGCCCACCGCCGGCTGGACGCGCTGCGCAACGCCGTCGAGCCAGCTCTGCGAGCGTGTCAGTCGCCGCCCCAGGCTCATCGGTGCGTCAGCGCTCGGCATGCGAGACCTCGTGTTCGGGGGCCAGCTCGGTCAGGGGGATGGCGGGGTCGGCGAGGCGGTCGCGGTCGACCCGCAGGCGCGAGCGGATCAGTGCCTTAATCTGGTCGGTGACGTCCCACACGTTGACGTTCATGGCGGCCAGGATGCGTTCGTCCTTGAGCCAGAAGGCGATGAACTCGCGCTTTGCCACGTCGCCGCGGAAGACCACCTCATCCCAGTCGACAGCATGGCCGCTGTACTCCATGCCGACGTCGTACTGGTCGGAGTAGAAGTAGGGCACGAGCTCGTATGCGAGCGGGTGGTCGAGCACCGGGTCGTCCAGCTTCGCATAGCCGAGCATGTTGCGCGCGGCGGCGGCCCCCTGGTTCAGGGCGTTGGCCCAATGCTCGACCCGCAGCTGCCCGAACAGCGGGTGGCGAGCGTTGGCGACGTCGCCGGCGGCGAAGATGCCCTCCACGGCGGTCTGGAGGTACTCGTCGGTGACCAGGCCGTCGTCGACCGCGATCTTCGTGTCGGCGGCCAGCGCGGTGCGCGGAGTCGCACCGATCCCCGCCACGACGAAGTCGCAGTCGATCACGCGTCCGTCCGAGGTGCGCACGCGCTCCACCCGCGAGGCCCCTTCGAAGGCAACGAGCCCGATGCCCAGAAGCATCTCGACGCCGTGGTCGGCGTGGATGTCGCGGTAGATCGCGCCGACCTCGGCGCCCAGCACACGCTCCAACGGCACCGAGTGCGAGGCGATCACGCTCACCTCCAGACCAGCCTCGCGGGCCGACGCCGCCACCTCGCACCCGATCCAGCCGGCGCCGACCACGACCAGCCTGCCGCCCTGCTCGATCCGCTCGCGCAACCGGTCGGAGTCCGGGAGGGTGCGCAGGTAGTGGATCCCGCCGAGGTCCGCGCCCGGGATCGACAGGCGCCGCGGCTCGGCGCCGGTGGCCAGCAGCAGCCGGTCATAACCCAGCCGCTCGCCGCCCGCCAGCACGACCTCCGACGACCCAGGGTCGACGCGCTCGGCGGTCGTCTGAGTACGCAGCTCGATGTCGCGGCCCTCATAGAAGTCCTCCGCGTGGACGTAGACCTTGTCGAGACCCGCCTTGCCGCTCAGGTAATCCTTGGACAGCGGCGGGCGGATGTACGGGCGCTCGGACTCCGAGCCGACCAGCACCACCCTCCCGTCGAAGCCGAGATCGCGCAGGGCCTCGGCCGCCGTGGCGCCGGCCAGGCTGGCGCCCACGATCACGAATGTCTGCCTGCTCATCGGCTGCTCCCTTCGGTCTTCTCGGCGGATTCGCCCGCGGACGGCTCGGGGGCGTGCACGATCACGACCGGGCAGGGGGCGTGATGGGCGCACTGCTGGCTCACAGAGCCCAGCAGCAGGCCGGAGAACCCGCCGTGCCCGCGAGATCCGACGACCAGGAGATCGCCCGCCGTGGCGGCGCCGACCAGCACCGCGGCGGGGGCGCCCTCGACGACCGTGCGCTCGATCTCGACACCCTCGGCCTCCAACCCCTCGGTCGCCCGTTCGAGCAGATCCTCGGCCGCTCGGTGCAGATCGCTCAGGCCGCCCGGGAAGTCGTCGAGGGTGGCGCCCAGGTAGCCGTAGCCTCCGACACCGGGGTAGCTGAAGGTCCAGGCGTGGACGACCCGCAGAGAGGTCTTGCGCAGGCGCGCCTCGGCGGCTGCCCAGCGAAGGCCCGCATCTGCTCCCGCGGAACCGTCGACTCCGACGACCACTACCCCCGCCATCCGTGCTCCTCGATGTGCATGCTCCTCCAGCGTCGGGTCGGCGCCAGGTCTTACGTCGCCTAGCATCCACCGGCATGGCTGCCATCTATGTGATCGTCGGGCTCGGCGCCCTTGTGCTGCTGGGCCTCATCGCCAGCGTGCGCATCCTCAAATTCTTGGACGCGATTACCCACAGCGGGTCAATGGGCATGGGTTTTGACGGCACGAACGTGGACAACCAGAAGATCGACCAGGCCAGCGAGGAGGCAGCGCTCAAGACCGCAACCGAAGGCGCGGAGCGCGCCAGGCCGCGGGGCTTGTCGCCCGGCCGCGAATCGCCAGCCGCCACGGCGCCATCGCCGCACGGATAGACAAGGGAGAGCGCATGAAGAGCTGGGAAATCGACACGCTGGACACAAAGCCACACATGCCGCACATCCTCTCGTCGTCGACCGACGCCCGCGCGATCGTGCTTCACCTCCCGGCGGGCGAGCGCCTCCAGGAGCACGAGGTCCGCGAGCGCGCGTGGGTCGTCCTCGTCGCCGGCGAGGTCGAGATCACGACAGCCGCCGGCGCCGTGACGGGCGGCCCAGGGCTCCTGGTCGAGTTCGACCCAGGCGAGCGGCATGAGCTCCTGGCTCGCTCGGACGCCCGATTTCTGCTGCTCCTGACCCCGTTCCCGGCCGCGGGACATTCAGGCACCATGAGCCTCGATCAGAAGGCCGGGGTCCGAGGCCGCGCCGCCGATCATTTGGAGGGCCCGGACTCGACCTCGGGCCGATGAGCCCGAGGGCCGGCCCCGTCCGCCGGGTGCCGGCCCGGCATCTTCACTGGCGCCTCTATCGCCTGCGGGCCCGCCTTGCGCGGCGGGGGTCGGTCCTGGCCCTGCTCGCCGTCGTCGGGCCGGGCGTGCTCGCCGGCCTGTCCGATGACGACCCCGCGGGAATCACCACCTACTCGATCCTCGAGGCCAAGTACGGCTACGAGCTGCTGTGGGTGCTGACGCTCTCCACGGCCGCGCTGATCATCTTCCACGAGCTGGCCGCGAGGATGGGGTCAACAATGTCCGCCCCATCGCTTAATGCTCGATCGGTGGGAATGGCAAGGCGGAGTCTCGCTTCCGGGGGAATGTCAGCGGGACCATCCGCTCGTATTCGATCACGTAATTCGTCTTCTGTTATCCGAGTATCCCGAGTCCTGACTCGCCCTGGCACGCTCCGCCTATCGGTTCGCACGCCCGACGGAGCAGCGATCTCCGACCGCCAAGTAACGCTCGTCGCGCGGGGGCAATGGCGAAACGGGTGGCATCGGCTCGGCGACACAGCGGCAACACGGGGCCGCGCAGCCATTCGGTTGCGGTTGCCAAGAACCCTCCGCGGAAAGAAGATCAAGCTTCGGGTCGAAGCCACTGGTCCGGGATACGTCGCGGCCGCAGTGGTCCGGACCGTCCGGGTGAAGTAGCGGGAAAGGCCGCCGGCGACGGTCCCGTGAACACACAGAAGTTGTGTAGCTCGAGCACCGCCCGGGCCCGCTCGTAGGTGCCCGTGGGAACGAAGACCTCGGCTGGCTTCAAAGCAGCCTTGGTGTCGAGGGTTGACCCTTCGACTGCCGGCAGGGAGGGCGGGGTCCGCCGGACGCCCAGGGCGGATGGGATGCGCCTCAGCAACTCGGGGTCTGCATCGAGCGCCGAGCTGGGCTCTTCCTCACCGAGCGCCCGGACGGTGTCGAGCCCGGTCTCCGCGCCCCATGACTGGACCGCCCCGCCTGCCAGCTGTTCGTCGGCGCGTTCGTCAGGACGAGTGCCGCCGGCACCTCCTGGCGTTCCGACATGAGGGCGGTGATCTAACCGCGAACCCTGCGAGCTTTCGGGTCAACTCGAGCGGGTCGAGCGACGAAGCCAAAGGTGGCGACGACCGTGTCAGCTCGCAGTCGGACATCTCGGCGGGACATGGTCAGCGGTTGCTCAACGAAGACGTGGCGCTCCCTGTCGGCGCTGCCGTGCCACGACTGAGCTGACACGCCAGCCGCGCGCTCCAGCCAGGCGGCCCCGAGCTCTTGGAAGAGGAGCCAGCCTAGGCGCGTCAGGTCAAACCCGTCGTCTGGTGCGCCGCGAGGATCGGGACATGGCTTCCACCGAGTTCAGTCTGCCTCACCGGCGGTGTCCCTTGGTCCGGATCCGTGCGCGTTCGCGCCGTCTCGATTTCGGTCGAAGAGTCTGCTCAGGCGCGGCTTGCTACCAATTTTGCTACCAATCTGAGCGAAACGGACGTGATCTGACCGAGCGGATTTGGCTCTAGCAAGCTGAATCCGACCCACCGAGGCCCCCGGGGCTCTTCTTGTGGTCCAGGCGGTCGCGGGTTCGAGTCCCGTCGCTCACCCTCCCGGCTGCGAACCTTCGCGCTCCAGCGTCCTCGGTCGCTCGCGTGCTGGCGCACGCCACGCTCCCTGCGTCCTTGGATCACTCGGTTCTCGCTCGGGAGGGTGAGCGACCGAGGTCGCCCAGCTCATGAAAGCCCCGCTAAGGGGGGCTTCTCGTATGGCGGGCGCTTGTGGCGGGCACCGCTTGGTACCAATTTCGCGCCGGGCGTGACGAAGCTGAGACCCGGCGGCTGGGTACCTTCACTGGATGAGCGGCCCCACGGAACTTGCGGCGCGGGTGGCGCGCGCGGGCTACGGGCCGGAGGAGATTGAGCATGCCGCCGCCGAAGGCCGGCTTCCGGGGTTGGCCGTGCAGTCCGCGCTGGGTGGGGGTGCGGCCGAGTTCACCCTCAGCGACGTCGCTCGTGCTTCCGCGATGGGGACGGCGTTCGTCCGTGAACTGATGCAGGCGCTCGGGCGCCCCAATCCGGGGCGGGGCGAGCGCGCGTTCTCGCAGGACGACGTCGATCTCGCGAAGCTGGTCAGCGGCTTTCTCGATGCGGGCCTTCCGCGAAGCGAGCTCCTGGAGGTCCTGCGGGTCCTCAGCCGGGGGATGGCGCAGACGGCCGATGCCACACGGCGACTCGTGGGCAACGCGTTGCTCGAGCGCGGCGTCTCAGAAGACGAGGTTGCGCTGCGCTACATCGATGCCACGGAGCAGCTGGTACCGGCGGTGACCGAGCTGCTCCGGCTGCAGCTCCGGGCCCACCTGCGCACGGGCATCAGCCAGAAGCTGGTGTCGGACACCGAGCGGGTCACTGGTCGGCTCACCGAGAGCCGCGAGGTTGCTGTGGCCTTCGCCGACCTTGTTGGCTACACCCGCCTCGGCGGGCAGCTGCCCCCCGAGGACATCGGCCGCATCGCCGGCCGTCTGGCCGAGCTGGCCGCCGACACTGTTCGCCGCCCGGTCACGCTGGTCAAGATGATCGGTGACGCCGCGATGTTCGTCTCAGACGATGCGGACGCGCTCCTGACGGTGGTCGAACGGCTCACGGAGCGGATAGCCGCAGAAGGCCCGGACTTTCCCGGCGTGCGCGCCGGGATCGCGTTCGGCCCGGCCACGACTCGCGGCGGCGACTGGTTCGGCGCAACGGTCAACCTCGCCAGCCGCGTCGCCGGGTTGGCCAAGCCCGGGCAGATCCTCGCCACCGAGGAGGTGGAGCAGCGCGCCACCGGCGTCACCTGGACGCGACGTCGGCGGAGGCGCAGGGTCAAGGGCATCGACGAACGCGTGCGGTTGTACGCCGTCACGCCGGCGAACTGAGGTGGTGCCGATCCGGGGCGGCTCGGTCCGCGCTCGCCGTATGCTGATGTTGTGCGGGCGCTCCTGGAGGACGGGCCGATGAAGGGCCAGACGGTCGAGGTCGAGGCCGTGGAGGGTCGGCCACCGCTGACGATCGACGTCCCAGATGAGGCCCGTGGTGCCGCCCGTTACTGCCTGGGGGAATTGAGCCAGGAGGGGATGACGGCGGCCTACACCTTCCTGTACGACGTTTAGCTCAAGGCTCAGCCGCGGCCAGGGCTCTCAGCTCGCCGAATGACTCGCGGATGAGTTGCGGCAGGTCGGAGGTGTCGGTCTCCTCGTGCCAGCGCTCGAATGCGGTTTTGAAGACGGCGATCGCGATCTCGGCGGTGAGACTCGCGGCCGGGCTGTCGACACCGCGCCGGCGCAACGCGTCGGCGAGGGCTGAGGAAAATGCCGCGAGCTTGATGAGCTCGCGCTCCTGCAGCTCCGGGTTTGCGGCAATGACGGCCTGGCGCTGCCGGGAGTGCTCGCGGCGCCCCTGGAGCAGGGCGCCGGCAGCTTCGATGGCCGCCGCCGCCGCGTCGATCGGCGCGGCGGACTCAGGCGCGCCGGCGGCGGTGGTCACGAGAAGCTCCTGCAGCTCGCGCCCGCCACCGAACAGAACCTCGCGCTTGTCGGCGAAGTGGCGGAAGTAAGTGCGCTCGGTGAGCCCCGCCCGCCTGGCGATCTCCGCCACCGTGGTCTGTTCGAACCCACGATCGGTGTACAGCTCCAGCGCTGCTTGCTCGAGCCGGCCGCGTGCGTTTGGCTCCCACCGGCCCATGCCGCGATGGTAGTTGATGGCAGTGGCTGACATCCGTGTGCTAGGTTGATGGCAGTAACTGACATCGGGGTCACGTGAAAGGTTGTCTCATGCAGGTTTTCGTCACCGGCGCGTCCGGCTGGATCGGCTCCGCTGTCATCCCCGAGCTCATGGCCGCGGGCCATCAGGTCACCGGGCTCGCACGCTCGGATGCCTCGGCTGGTGCTCTCGCCGCGGCCGGGGCAGAGGTGCGTCGCGGAACGCTTGACGATCGCGGCGGCCTGCGGAGCGCAGCCGACGCGTCTGACGGCGTGATCCACCTCGCGTTCAAGCACGACCTCGCGTTCAGCGGGGACTTTCAGGGCGCTGCCAGCGCGGATCGCCTCGCCATCGACACATTCGGCGAGGCCCTTGCGGGCTCGGACCGGCCGTTGGTCATCGCCTCCGGAATCCTCGGCCTGGCACCCGAGCGTGTGGCGACCGAACGAGACGGCCAGGGCGAGCGGGACTCGACCGCGGCGCCGCCCGCCCGCGGCCCGGAGATTCGCATGGCCAACGCGCAGGCGACGCTCGCGCTGGCTTCCCGCGGCGTCCGCTCGTCCGTGGTGCGACTGCCTCCGACGGTTCACGGCGACGGCGACAACGGCTTCCTCGCGACCCTGGTCGGCATCGCCCGCGAAAAGCGCGTCTCGGGCTCCATCGGCGACGGGTCCAACCGCTGGCCGGCGACGCACCGGTTCGATGCCGCGCGTCTGTTCCGCCTGGCGCTGGAGAGGGCACCGGCGGGGTCGGTACTGCACGGTGTGGCCGAAGAGGGCATACCGGTCCGCAATATCGCCGAGGTGATCGGGCGGCATCTCGACATCCCGGTGGTGTCCATCTCTCCCGACGACGCAGACGAGCACTTCGGCTGGCTGGCCCGCTTCCTGGGGTCCGACAGTCCGGCCTCGAGCGCGCTGACCCGGGAGCGGATGGGATGGCACCCGACCAATCCCGGGCTCATCGACGACCTCGGCCAAGGCCACTACTTCCAGTCCGGCTCGTAAAATTCGGCCGTGGACGCGGAGCGCACGGAGCGCTTGTTCTCGTACGGGACCTTGCAGCAAGCCGAGGTGCAGCGCTCGACGTTCGGCCGCCTACTCGACGGGCGCCACCGGTTGTCAGTGGACGCGACCTAACCAAAAGCGCTGAGAGGCCACCCGGACCACCTGTAGCGGATGCCACCGCCTCAGCGGCTGCTCGTTGCCGAAGTTACGCGCCGAGGCCAGGCAGAGGGCGCCCGCGTTCACCGGAGTGCCGCAGCGGCGGTGCGATCAGCTGGTCCAGGAGTCGACGACCGGCTCTCCGTCCGCCTCGTGGTGAGGTCCGACGGCGAGGAACTCGAGGCCGTCCGGACCCGCCTCGAAAGCGCGTGCGACCTCTGGCGCGACGCGAATCGCGTCGAGCGGCTGGACGTCGGCGAACTCATCGTCGAGCTTGATCCGCCCGTTGCCCCTGAGGATCACGTAGATCTCCTCGGCCTCCGTGTGCCGGTGGGTGAACGGGCTGCGCTTCCCCGGCCGGAGCCGAAAGTGCGTCACGCCCGTCTGCTGAGCGCCGAGCGCGGTTCTCGCCACCCTCGCTTCCCAGTGCTCGTCGAGCCCGTTCGCAAGCGCGGCGTCTTCAACGTCAAGCAAACGGATGTGTGAGTGCGCCCGTGGCGTCGGCTCCACGCTCATGGCAGGGATCGTCGCACGGCCGGCGTGTTCGTGGACGACACGCGTAGGAAAGGGGCAGAGCACTCACGCGAACTCGCGCACAGCCGACTGAAGAACGATCAAGACCGCCGCCGCCACGCTGACACTGGCCCTCGTGCTGGTGATCTCGGCGCCCGCCGAGGCTCGCCTCAGGCCGGTTAACGGTCTCACCGCCACGGCCGGCGTCTCGAGCGTGCGCCTGAGCTGGAGGGACCGCGCGCGAGGCGAGACTCGCTACGAGGTGATCAAGCGTCGCGCGGGCGGGCACGGAAGACACGCGGTCCGGCTGCGAGCGGGTCGGCGGGGATGGAGGGACCGCCACATCGCGAAGGCCACCACGTACCGCTACACCGTCCGTCCCTGTCGCAGCCGTCACTGCGCCGCCGGCCGCTCGGTGAGGGTGAGGACCCGGGGGCTTCGATCCCTGCCGCGGCCGCCGTCCGGGACACCGCCCCGCGGGGGGCCGCCGGTGGCGGGTGGCACGGGACCCACGATCGGTGCGTGCCCGGTCTTGCCGGCGGACAATGCCTGGAATCAGGACGTCTCGCGGGCTCCGGTGGACGTATCGCACGACTACGTCGGGTCGCTTGGCTCGATGACGCTGTGGCCTGATTTCGGCGGGGATGGCCAGTACGGCATTCCG
>JBBQHI010000065.1:0-14875 GCA_038323835.1 Solirubrobacterales bacterium | reverse complement strand
CGGACAACACGTCGCCTGCCGATCGGACTGAGCGGTGCTCTAGCGTGAACTTCCATCTGGGCCTCCTGGGAGCTGGTTGTCTCAACAGCTCCAGCCTCCAGCGAGGCCCGGATGACAAAGGTGGCTAGGAACTACAGCTAGGTCCCTAAACCCCCCAGGCGAGGAGCGCAGCCCGATCGGTGATCGGGCGAGCACCGCAGCCATGTCATGCGGGCAACTCCAGCCGCGTGTCCTCGAGGTCGAGGTCGCGCTCGATCCGGTGCATGATCTGGTCGTTGATGAAGCCGTCGTTGCGCAGCCGCACGATCTCCGAGCGCTCCGCCTCGAGCACCTCGCGGCGGAGGCGCTGGTAGGCCAGCGAGCCGTCCTCGAGCGAGCCGTCGTCATCGTCGTCGAAGCGGGCGCGGAAGCGCCGGATGCGGAACTCGTAGAGGCCGCGCATGCGCCCGGCGGTCTCCTCGCGAACCCACTCCTCGCCCACCAGCTCGTCCACCCGGGCGATCGCGCGCTTGGCCGCCTTCACCCGGGCCTTCACCTCGAGGCGCTCCTCCCTGCCGTCGTCCTCGATGCCGAGCAGGCGGATCAGCGGCGCCAGCGAGAGACCCTGGGCGAGGATCGTGAACAGGATCGTGGTGTAGACGAGAAAGATGATCAGGTCGCGGCCGGGGAAGGGGGCGCCGCCGTCCACCGTCAGCGGAATGGCCAGGGCGGCGGCCAGCGATACCGCGCCGCGCATGCCGGTCCAGGCCACGAGGAGCACCTGCGCGGGCGGGGGCTTCGGGTCGTGCTCGCGGACGTGGCGCAAGAGCAGGCGCGGCAGGTAGGTGGCGGGGAAGACCCATAGGAAGCGCACGGCCACCACCGCAGCGGCGATCACCGCCGCCCAGAGCACGAGGTCGCCCGCCGCGTAGTCGTCGGATATGCGCTCCACACCATGCGCAGCTGCAGCCCGACGAGCACGAACAGCGCCGCGTTCAGGATGAACACCAGCACCTCCCACACCGAGAAGGCCTGCAGCCGGGTGGCGGGCGTGATCAGCTCCGGCGAGCGCCAGCCCAGCCAGATTCCGGAGGTCACGGCGGCCAGCACCGCGCTCACGCCCAGCGCCTCCGCCGGGAGGTAGGCGAAGTACGGCGTGAGCAGCGAGATGGTGATCTCCGTGGGCGCGTCGTGGGTGGCGCGGCGGACCCAGGCCACGACCCCGCCCACGACCACGCCGACGGCCACCCCGGCCACCGCGTTCAGCACGAATTCCCCGCCGGCGTCCATCAGCGAGAACGATCCCGTGAGCACGGCGGCCACGGCCACCTTGTATGCGATCAGCGCCGTGGCGTCGTTCACCAGCGCCTCGCCCTCGATGATGGTTACGAACCGGCGCGGAGCCCCCGCTCGCGATGCGATCGCGGTGGCCGCCACCGGATCTGTGGGTGAGAGCACCGCTCCGAGAGTGAACGCCCCCGCCCAGCTGAGATCGTCCACCACAGCGTGGGCCACCACGCCCACGAGCAGGGTGGTGAACACCACCAGCCCGATGGCCAGCAGCGCGATCGGCCTCAGGTTGTTCCGGAGGTCGCGGAGCGAGGAGAAGAACGCCGCCGAGTAGAGGAGCGGCGGCAGGAAGATCACGAGCACGAGGTCGGGCTCGAGCGTCACGTCCGGGAAGGCCCGGGAAGAAGCCGAGCGCCGCGCCGCCCGCCACCAGCAGGATCGGATAGGGCATCCGCACCCGGTAGGCCACCACGAGCAGTACCGCCACGCCGAGCAGCACGCCAAGCAGCACCAGGTCGAGCTCCGCCCCGTCCGTGGCCGCGATCAGGGGAGGGAGGGTCTGCAAGCGCCCGAATCCACCGAGCGTCGAGCGCGTGCTCGAGCGGCGGGATGACGGGTTAGGCTTGGCTCCCCTTTCCCCTGCCTGGAGGCTCACCGTGCCCAAGCTCGACCTCACCTTCACCGCCGGCGCGCTGTCGGAGGACGCCAAGCGGGAGCTCCCCGCCCAGCTCGCCCAGTCGATGCTCCGCTGGGAGGGCGCGCCGGACACCGACTTCTTCCGCTCGATCTCCTGGACCCACGTGCACGAGCTGGCCGACGGCGCGGCGCACACCGCCAACGGCGTGGCCACCGACAGCCAGTTCGTGGTGGAGGTCACCGTTCCCCAGGGCGCGCTCAGCGAGCGTCGCCGCGGCGGCCTGGTGGACGAGTTCACCAAGCTCGTGGCGGCCGCCGCGGGGCTGGGCGACGAGGAGACGTTCCGCGTATGGGTGATCGTGAACGAGGTGACCGAGGGCCATTGGGGCGCGTCCGGCCAGATCGTGCGCTTCGAGCAGCTGCGCGAGGCCGCCAAGGCGGAGCGCGAGAAGGCCCAGGCGCCGGCCTAGCCGCCGCCGGCGCGATGTCCGACGAGAGGCCATTGCTCTACGAGGCGGACGGGGCGGTGGCCACCCTCACCCTCAACCGGCCGGAGCGGCTGAACGCCGTGACCCCGGCGATGATCGACGAGCTCGACCGCGGCCTGGCCCAAGCCCAGGCCGACCCGGCGATCAGGGTCATCCGGCTCCGCGGCTCGGGCCGGGCCTTCTGCGCGGGGTACGACCTCGAGTGGGCCTCCGCCGCGATGCACGAAACGGACAGGGCCGGTCCTTGGGACGCGATGGCGGACTACGCCAACCTCTCGCGGTTCGTGAGCAGCTACATGGGACTGTGGCGCTCGCCGAAGCCCGTGGTGGCGCAGGTGCACGGCGTGTGCATCGGCGGCGGGTCGGACCTGGCGCTCTGCTGCGACTTGATCGTGTGCGCTCACAGCGCCCGCATCGGCTACCCGCCGGCCCGGATCTGGGGCTCCCCCACCACCGCGATGTGGTTTTACCGCCTCGGCCTCGAGCGGGCCAAGCGCCTGCTCCTCACCGGCGATCCCATGGACGGGCGCCTGGCCGCGCGCTGGGGCTTCGCCACGTCGTCACACCCGCGCTCCGAGCTGGACGATGCCGCGCTCGCGCTCTGCCGCCGCATCGCCCTGATACCGGCGAACCAGCTTCGGATGATGAAGCTGCTGGTGAACACCGCGGTGGAGCAAATGGGCCTCTCCACGTCCCAGGTGATCGGCACCCTGCTGGACGGCTCGGCGCGTCACACCCCGGAGGGCACCGCCTTCTCCGAGCGCGCCACCCAGGACCTGATGGGCACGATCGCCGCCCGCGACGAGGCCTTCGGGGACTACGCCTTCGGAAAGCGCACCGCGTCGGACTCCCTCGACGACTGGAAGCCCCCCGCGGCCGCCACCGACTGGCTGGCGGACAGCGAGCGGGAGGACTAGACGGCCAGCCGCGGTCCGCGCTCGAGGTCGAGCAGCGTGCGCTTGCGCTCCAGGCCGCCGCCGAAGCCCGTGAGCGAGCCGTCGGCCCCGATCACGCGGTGGCAGGGCACGATCACGGCGATCGGGTTGCGTCCGTTGGCCAGTCCCACGGCGCGCACCGCGGCGGGGTTGCCGATGCCCCGGGCCAGCTCGCCGTAGCTGCGGGTCTCGCCGTAGGGAATGGCGCGCAGCGCGTTCCACACCGTGCGCTGGAAGGCCGTGCCGTCCATCTCCACCGCCACCTCGAACTCCGTGCGCTCGCCCGCGAAGTACTCGCGCAGCTCGCGGCGAGCCTCGGGGAACGCATCGTCGTCGCGCCGCCACTCCGGGCTCACCGCCATCGGCCTCGGCGCGTCCTGCATGTAGAGGCCGCGGAGCACCTCGCCGTCGCCCACCAGCAGCAGCTCGCCGATCGGGCTGGGCACCGTCGTGTACACGGAGTCCGTCACCTCGCTCCTCTCCTCGAACTCGTCGGGACGACAGCGCTTGCAGGCCCGGAACCCGGCCTCGCGCGCTGCGCGCACACTGGGCAGGAAGGTCACATTCTCCCGCTTCGGGCGACCGGGGCAGCCGGGACGGCAGTAGATGCCCGTGGTCCTCACGCCCGAGATCACCTGGCCGCGGAACGGGGCGCCGCCCGCGCTCACCAGGTCCCACACCGCTTCCAGAGTTTGTTCCGCCTGTGTCACGCCGAGCCTCCTGGGAGTAAGTCCATCACGCCTTGCACACGTACGAACGACGGCGGGGCTCATTCCGTGAGACGGCCCCCAGGGGTTAGAGTCGCGGCATGGGAGTGATCAAGGGAGACCGAAGCGTCGAGATCGACGCACCGATGGCGCGCTGCTTCGAGATCGCGTCGGACATCGACCACGCGCCTGAGTGGCAGGGCTCGCTCAAGGACGTGGAGGTGCTCGAGCGCGACGGCGAGAAGCGGGCCTCGCTGGTGGAGACCGAGTCGGACGCGAAGGTGAAGACCGTGCGCGCCGTGCTCCGCTTCAGCTACGAGCCGCCCGCCGCGATCAGCTGGGTGCAGGAGAAGGGCGACACCAAGTCGCTCACCGGTGGCTGGAACTTCGAGGACCTCGGCGGAGGTCGAACGCGTGCGACCTACTGGCTCGAGGCCCACCCCGGGCGCATGCTGGGACTGCTGCTGCGCGGCCCAGCCGAGTCCCGCGTTCGCGACTTCCTGCTGGGGGACGCCGCGGCGGGGCTGAAGGCCAGGGCCGAGCGCGGCTGACGCCTTGGCCGTGCTCGACCACATCAAGATCGGCTGCTCCGACCTCGAGGCCTCGAAGGCCTTCTACGACGGCGCGCTTGCGCCGCTCGCGTCCAGCGGCTGATG
This sequence comes from Solirubrobacterales bacterium, assembly GCA_038323835.1. Taxonomy (GTDB): domain Bacteria; phylum Actinomycetota; class Thermoleophilia; order Solirubrobacterales; family Thermoleophilaceae; genus JACVRW01. The sequence continues at coordinate 10,184 of JBBQHI010000065.1, read as the reverse complement.
GAGATCCCGGACACGGTGGGATACGGCGCGAACCGCAAGCCGGAGTTCTGGCTCCGGGAGGGTGGGGGCACAGAACAGGTGCATGTGGCGTTCAGCGCCCCGGACCGTCCGGCGGTCGATGCGTTCCATCAGGCCGCGCTGGCCGCCGGGGGCCGGGACAACGGTGCCCCCGGCGTGCGCGAGATCTACCACCCCAACTACTACGGCGCCTTCGTGCTCGACCCCGACGGGCACAACATCGAGGCCGTGTGCCACTCCCCCGCCTGAGCGGCTAAGCCGCCTCCGAGTAGTGCCATCCGCACGGACGCCGTGAGGTCCACCGCGTTCGTCCTAGCGGTGCTCCGGATTGGCGAAGTCGAAGCGGCAGCCTGCATCCCACTCCGAGCGCTGGTTGCCGTGGGCCGGTATTCCTCCCGCGTCCTTGATCATCCGTGCCATGTGGAGCAGGTTCCAGGTCATGAAGGTGGTGTTGCGGTTCGTGAAGTCGTTCTCGGGGCCGCCCGAGCCCGGGTCCAGGTAGCTCGGGCCTGGCCCAGCCTCGCCCATCCAGCCCGAATCGGCCTGGGGCGGGATCACGTATCCGAGGTGTTGAAGCGAGTAGAGGATGTTCATCGCGCAGTGCTTGGCGCCGTCCTCGTTACCCGTGATCAGACAGCCGCCCACGCGCCCGTAGTAGGCGTACTGGCCCTGTTCGTTGAGCAGGTGGCTGTTGCCGTAGAGCCGCTCGATCACCTGCGTGCACACCGACGACTTCTCGCCCAGCCAGATCGGGGCCAGGAGCACCAGGATGTCCGCCGCCTGGACCTTCTGGAAGATCGCGGGCCAGTCGTCACGCTCCCACCCGTGCTCGGTCATGTCCGGCTGCACTCCGGTGGCGATGCTGTGGTCCACCGCGCGCACGACGTCCACGGCCACGCCGTTGCGTTCCATGATCCCGATGGAGATGTCGCCGAGCGCCCGCGTGTTGGACACCTCTGGTGAGCGTTTGAGCGTGCAGTTGATGAACAGCGCGCTGAGATCCGAGAAATCCCAGGTTGAGGCGGCGGCAAGCTGTTCGTGGCGCTCGGAGAGTGTTGACATGCGGCACCGTCCCTTCAGTCGGGTGAACGTTTCAGCCGGCCCTACGGAACGATCACGTTCGCGGGGTCGGGGCGCAGCTCGGGCGGCGCCTGGGAGTAGTCGCCGAAGCGTCCGTCGCGCTCGGCCACCACGCTGCGCACGCCGTCGCGCTCGGCCCGCTCGATGAAGCCCAGCGCGTCCGGGGTGTTGCGCATCAGCCCGTCGAGAATCGGGCCCAGCGCCTGCGTGGACGCCAGGCCCATGTTCTCGTAGGCCTGGTTCACGATCAGCTTCATCGCCGCGAGCTGCGACGAGGGGATGCTCGCCAGGTCGGCGGCCAGGGCTGCGACCGTGGGCTCCAGCTGCGCGAACGGGACCGCCTCGTTGATGAGGCCGGCGTCCGCGGCCTGCCGGCCGTTGAGCGGGCGCCCGGTGAGGGCGTGCTCCTTGGCCTTCGTCAGGCCGAGCCGGTAGAGCCACATCCCGGACAGGTAGGAGCCCCACATGCGGCTGTACGGCGTGCCGAGCACCGCATCCTCGCTGGCCACCACCAGATCGGCGCAGAGCGCGAAGTCGCTGCCTCCGCCCACGCACCAGCCGTGCACCTGGGCGATCACGGGCTTCGGCGAGCGCCACACGCTCATGAACTTCTGCGTGGGCGAGACCTCGGGCGAGGTGGCCATGGCGAAGTCCTTCCCCGGGTCCCAGCGACCATCGGTCTCGAGCCCTTCGGCCCAGTGGTGGAAGCCGCCCCCGAAGTCGTACCCGGCGCAGAACGCGCGACCCGCGCCGCGAATCACGATCACCCTCACCCCGGAGTCCCGTATCGCCCGCCCCACGGCGGCCTGCACCTCGTCGGGCATGGGCGGCACGATCGTGTTCAGCTGCTCCGCGCGGTTGAGGGTGATGGTGGCCACCGGACCGTCGGTGGCGTAGAGCAGCGTCTCGTACGTGGGGGCGTCTTCTCCTGGGCTCATGCCCCGGTTATACGGGGCGCGATCAGCGCTTGCGGCCCTCCTTCTGCATCTCCACCGCTTTCAACACCCGCCGCTCGCGGGTCTCGGGCATCGGCCTGGGCTGGGCGCTATGTCGGGTTCGCGAGCGGCACCTCGGCCTCGAGCCCCGCCTCCGGCGTGACGAGAATCGCGCCCTCGCCGGTCGCGTAGGCCTCCTCGCCGTGGTGCACGACGTCCATCCCCACCGCCTCCTCGCGCTCTGTCGAGCGCAGGGGCATCACGAGAGCTATGGCCCGCAGGAGCACGAACGTGACCGTGAAGGCGTACGCCGGAGCGGCGAGGGCCGCCAACACCTGCCACCCGAGCTGGCCGGCGTCGCCGTAGACGAGGCCGTCGGAGACCCCGTTCCATGCCATCTGGGCGAAGAAGCCGGTGAAGAGAATGCCCGTCAGGCCTGCCACCCCGTGGGCGGCGAGCACATCCAGCGTCTCGTCGACCTTCGTTCGCGGCCGCCAGACAAGCACCGTGTAGCTCGGCACCGCCCCGAGAGCGCCAAGTGCCATCGCCCAGCCAGGGCTGATGAAGCCGCCCGCGGGCGTGATCAGCACGCAGCCGACGATGATCGCCGTGGCCGCCCCGATCGCGGTGACCTGCCGGTCGCGGATCGCGTCCAGCGCGAACCACACGACGAGCGTGCATGCCGGGCACAGCAGCGTGTTGGTGAACGCGAGGACGCTTGAGTTTCCCGTCGAGAACCCGCTGCCGCCGTTGAAGCCGAACCAGCCGAACCACAGCAGACCGGCGCCCAGCAGCACATAGACGGCGTTGTGGGGAAGAAGTGCCTGGCGCCCGTAATCCTTCCGTGCGCCCACGACGATCGCCGCGGCCAACGCGGAGAATCCGGATCCCATCTCCACCGGCACGCCGCCGGCGAAGTCGAGCGTCCCATGGTGCAGGAGCCAACCGGGGCCGAAGGCCCAGTGCGCCAGCACGGCGTAGACGAGCACCGACCACAGCGCCGCGAAAACCAGGAACGCGGAAAAGCGCATCCGCTCGACCACCGCGCCCGACACGAGGGCGACAGTGATGATGCAGAACGTGGCCTGGAAGGCCATGAAGAGCAGGTGCGGGATCGTGGATCCGGCGCGTGGCTCGAAGGTCACCCCGTGCAGGAACGCGTAGCCAAAGCCGCCGATGAATCCGTTGCCTTCGTCGAACGCGAAGGAGTAGCCAACGGCCGCCCACGTGACGGTGGCCACGGAAACGGCCGCCAGGCACATCATGAATGTGTTGAGCGTGTTCTTCGCCCTGACGAGGCCCGCGTAGAAGAGCCCGAGCGCGGGGGTCATCAACAGGACGAGCGCGGTCGCGGCGAGCATCCAGGCCGTGTCGCCGCTGTCCACGGCAGCCAGGATCGGAATATCCATCACGTTTCCACGGGCGTCACGGCGCCGTGATCGGTCTCCCCGGTGCGGATGCGGATCACCCGATCCAGCGGAACGACGAATATCTTGCCGTCGCCCACCTCGCCGGTCTGCCCGCCCCTGCAGAGGGCGGCGATCGTCGGCTCGACGAAGGCCTCGGACACGGCGATCTCGAAGCGGACCTTGTCGGCAAGCCCCACCTTCACGGTCGTGCCCCGGTAGGTCTCGACCCGGTCCAGCTCGCCTCCGTGCCCCTGGACCCGGCTGATCGACAGGCCGCGCACCTCTGCGCGGTACAGCGCCTCGAGCACGTCGTTCGCCTTCTCGGGCCGGACGATTGCGATCACGAGCTTCACGCTCACCCCCTCCTCCTGGACCGCGCGAAGCTAACCGAGCAACCGGACAACGCCGGACCGCGGCCGTACCTCATCGCGGCGGCCATCGTGGTGCTCGCCTACCCCAACACGGGGGCGGGCGCCCTTGCCCGAGGTGCGACCGGGCTGGATGCTTCCCCCATGACCCGCCCGAACGGCTGGTCGGCGCTCTTCTCGACAGCTTTCAAGCAATCCCGCAACACCATGGTGCTCGTCGACGACCGCCGAGTGCAAATCGACGTCAACGGCGCGTATCTGAACCTGCTCGGCTACAAGCGTCGAGCGCTCATCGGCGAACCTCTCTACCGATTCGTCACCGGCCCGTCCCGGGTGTCGAATCAGGAATGGGCGAGCATGCTGGCTATCGGCCAATTCACCGGCGAGGGGGAGATGATCTGCGCGGACGGGACCCGGGTTGGCGTTCAGTACGGGGCCGCCCGGGAGGTCGTCACCGGGCGCCAGCTCGTTCTGTTCGTGGCTCTCAGCACCTCGCGCTGGGGCGGGCGGTTCCGCCGCACGGCATCGACCGAGCGGGACGCGGGCGAGCTGTCGGCGCGCGAGCGAGAGATCGTGCGACTGATCTCGCTCGGAAGGAGCGGGCCGGAGATCTCGGATGAGTTGCAGATCGCCCACCACACGGTCCGCACGCATGTCCGCAACTCGATGCTGAAGATGGGCGCCCGCTCTCGGGCGCACCTCGTGGCGAACGCTCTGAGCAGCGGCGTCGCGCTCCACTGAGCCACCCGAATCGCGCAACTGCGGTATTCACCTCTCCCCCTGCGCCAGCGACCATGAAGCAATGTGGGAACCGGATCGGATCGGCTGCGCGTTTGCTTCGAAACCTCAACGGTCCGCCAAGCCGTAGAGCTTGCCAACGCGCTGCGGACCTTGGGTCGCGGGACCGTTCAGGTCCTTCCCGCACCGCTCCGCCTCCTGAGCGGGCGGCGCTGGGACGTCACGCTCACGACCGCACCAGGGCCACCTGACCTCGTGCGGAGATGGCAGACCGCGATGGATGACCTGGCGCGCCGGAATGCCGGTTGGCATGTCGCAGGAGTGGATGTTGTCCGCGGCGCCGCGGACAGCCGCGAGGCCCCGGTGCGCGTCCTCATCGTCGATGACTCGGCGCCCTTCCGCGCGGCCGCCCGTGATCTGCTCACCCGTCGCGGCTACCGGGTGGTGGGCAAAGCCGACACTGCGGCGCGCGCCTTCAGGACCGCCGCGCGTCTGACGCCCCACGCCATCCTGCTCGATGTCCACCTACCCGATGGCTGCGGGTTCGACGTGTCGGCGGCCCTGACCGATGCCAACCCGGATCTGGCGGTGCTTCTGACCTCAACGGACGATCCGGGGGCGTGCAACCGTCGCGTCGGGGCGGCCGGCGCCCGAGGCTTCGTGCTCAAGCACTGTCTCGCAACAGCGCCCCTGGAGCGTTTCTGGGAAGCGCGTTAGCGAAACCGTCAGCCGGCCGAGCCCACCCGCTGCCGCGCCAGCCACCGGTCCACGACGTAGCCGCCGAAGGGAACGACCGCGCCGATCAACACCAGGACCGTCGTGCGCACCCCCCAATCAGCCCGTGATGCGAGGTTGAGCGCGAGCAGCACGTAGGCGATGAACAGCGCCCCGTGAACGGGACCGAGGATCTGCACGCCGGCGGCCTCGTCGTGCCCGTACTTCACATAGGTCGCGACGAGCAGGGCCAGGAAGCTCGTGGCCTCCGCCAGGGCAGTGATCCGGAAGGTGCGCTCGAGGGAAGGCATGAGCGCAAGTCTAGGAGCCGGATGACCTGCGAGTTCCTCCAGCAGATCAAGGCGGGCACGGCGTCGGGTCACCGCTACACGACGGACACGGAGCTTGCGGGCCTGAGCGCCGAACACTGGACCGATGACCCCGGGCCGGTTCGGGAGGGGCTGCGGCGGTACCTGAAGCAGCTCGGCCTGGTCGACAGGCTGGTCGGCGAGCTCGAGGCACGACTGAAGCGAACTGGGCTCTTCGACCGCGCTCTGGTGGTGGTCACCGCCGACCACGGGGTGGCCTTCCAGCCGGGCGTGTCCCGGCGCAACATCAGCACGGAGAACATCGGGGAGATCGCCGGCGTGCCGCTGCTGATCAAGACGCCCAGGCAACGGCGGGGACGGATCGTCGACTCCGCCGCGAGGAACCTGGACATCGTGTCCACGATCGGTTCCCAGCTGGGCGCGCGCTGGAGCGCCGGGGGGCGGCCGGTGGAGAACGCGCCCCGCTCGGCGAGCGTGTCCGTATCCGGGGAGAACGGGCCGGTGACGGTCTCGTTCGGCGAGTTCCTCCATCTGCGCAATCAGGCCGCCGACAGGATCCTCGCGCTGAATCCGTAGGGGCGGGAGACGCGCCTGTTCAGGGCGCCTGCGGCAGCTTTTTCGCTCCGCGCTTCGTGACGGGAGCGGAGGGCGGCGGCACCACCGGCCCGATGTCCCCGTCGGGTGCTTCGTCGAGGTCGACGATCACCGGTGCGTGGTCGCTCGGCCCCTTGCCCTTGCGAGCCTGGCGGTCGATCCAGGCGGCCTCCACGCGGTTCGCGACCTTCGCTCCGGCCAGGATCAGGTCGATGCGCATGCCCAGGTCCTGGTGGAACATGCCGGCGCGGTAGTCCCAGTAGCTGAACACGCGCTCGCCGGGCCAGTGGTCGCGCACCACGTCGCGGAGGCCGAGGTCCTGCAGCTCCGCGAGCGCCGCCCGTTCCGGCGCGGTCACGTGCGTCTGGCCGACATAGGCCTCCGGGTCGAACACGTCGTCGTCCGTCGGAGCGATGTTCACATCGCCGCACACCACCGTGGTCTCAGCGTCCGCGGCCACGGCGTCGCGCAACGCTGCGAGCCAGGCGAGCTTGTAGCGGTAGTGGTCGGAGTCCGGCTCGCGCCCGTTCGGCACATACACGGACACCACACGGATCCCCCCACACGTGGCCGACACCGCGCGCGCCTCCCGGTGGGGGAAGCCCGGAGCGCCCGCCAGACCGCGCTCCACGTCGTCAAGCCCGGCGCGCGAGAGGATGGCCACCCCGTTCCAGCTCGCCTCGCCGTGGGTGGCGACCTGGTAGCCCCGCTCGCCGAGAGCGTCGCTGAGCAGGTCGGCGAAGGCGTCGTCCGTGAGCTTGGTCTCCTGGAGGCAGACCACGTCCGGGCGCCGCTCGTCCAGCCAGGGCAGCAGCCGCGGCAGGCGCTGCTTGACGGAGTTCACGTTCCAGGTGGCGATACGCACCGCGGAGACGGTACCCGGCAGCCCGGAATGGTGCGCGGAGGAGCGGTCGACGGCCGCGGCGGCCAAGCCGCTTCCTGGTCGATCCCTGGGCAAGCCCACAGGTTGCCCTAGCCCACTCCCCATACAGCCGGCGTAGCAGCTCCACGTCCTCCTGCGACATCGCCTACTCCGACAGGCCCACGGCTTCGAGGGCCTCGCCCCTGGTGGCGTAGTCGCGCAGCGACACCGCCTTGCCATCCCGGAGGGACCAGAGCTGGGCGAAGGTTGCCTCCACGGGGGCGCTACCGCCTCGCCCGCGGCCCGAGATCGACACCACGACGACGACGTTGTCGCCGAGATCCACGACCTCGAGTGGCTCCATTCGAAGCTCCTCGAAGGCTTCCGCCAGTTTGGCCAGGTTTGCGATGAAGGCGTCCCTGCCCGTGAATGCGCCGGGATCGGGGAGTTCGGCGGCCTCTTCGAGCCCAAAGTCCGGGCTCAGCAGATGCCCGAAGGCGATGGTGGCCGCCTCGACGCCACGGTCGTTGAAGATGGCGAACATCTCGCGGACGGTGTCCACGTTCTCCTGCGACATCGCCTGTTGAGTATCCCCCGTCAGATACCCGGTCGGCTAGAGGGGCGGTGGTACAACAAAGCGTCCCCGTGGCGGAGACCGGGAGAACCCGGCGTAGGGTCTTCGTGAGCTGGGTGGAGCGGAGTGTCTCGCGCCCAGGTGGCCTAGCGGTACTCGCGCTCGCGGACGACTTCGGGCTCGACGGGTCGTCGGCGGCGGTCGGCCCAGATGGTCAACTCCAAGAGCGAAACGATCAAGCCGATCACGCCCACCACCATCAGGATCACACCGGCCGTCTGGATGTCCACGCCGGCCACCGTGGCCGTGACTGCCCACGCGAGCACTGCACCCACGCCGATGAGGAATATCGAGGTTCCGATGTACATGTGCCCTAAACCTCGGTACGCGGACGAAACGACGCAGCAGGCCCGCGTTTACTCGGCAGATGTACGAGCCTGATGACCTCCGCAATCCGCGCCTACCACCGGTCAGAGCGCTCGCACGACCAGAATCACGAGCAGGATCACGACCAGCAATCCGATGAGTCCGAGTCCTGTGCCGGCGATGGCGAATGTCACCATGGCTTCTCCTCCGATTGTCCGTTAGTAAACGACGAAGCCCCGATCTTCTGTCGGGGACTCGCCGAGGGAACCGCATCATGGGGGCGATGCTTTCCGGGCGCTTATACCCGAACTAGACCCATTCAAGACGACCATCAGTTTCCGAAACAGAATGGTGACTGTGCGTGACGCCTCCGCAGAACCGCGACGGTCCAAGGCTTGCTCCGCGCTCTCAGCCCTGAGCCTGAGGCGGCCAGATCACCGGCTATGCAGGGTCGGCTCTCGCATCTGACCGCGGGGCACGCGCGGTGTTATCGGTGCCGGAGGAGAATCTTTGCGACGAAGACGTCGGAGGGTCCGTGGCTGGCAGCGGGCCTAGCCTGGACGAATGCCGCGGCGAAGCCGTGACGGGTGGCGACCAGCCCCTGGAAGTCGCCGAGGGGCTTGCCGTCCCCATAGGCGGTGCGGACGTCGAACGGTCCGGCGAGATGAGTCCGGCGCCAGTGCCGGCCCCGACTGTGGGAGTGGGCAAACCAGACGTCCGTGGTCAGGACCGCGTCGCCAGGACGGTCGCGGCCGAAGTCGTACCAGCTCACCCCTACGGTGCCGCGGGCACCAACCGCCACGGTGGGCTGGAAGGCCTGCCCGCCCACTCGCGCGACGGTGAGCGCGCGACTCCAGGAATGCCCGGCGTTCGCCGACCTCGACACGATGATCCGCCCTGTGCCCGCCGAGGGGGAATCGGACCACGCGACGTAGGTTCTGCCGTCGCGCCCACTCGCGACTGAAGGAACCCGCGAAGGGATGTGCCGGCCGCTGTCGGGGTCCGCGACGTCGAGCGCCGAGCGTTCGACGATCTCTACCGGCGGCGACCAGCTGCGGCCGCCGTCTGCCGACCTGGTCGCCAGCACGGTGCTCGTTCCTGGTCCGCCCACCAAGGAGGTAAAGGATCCCTCGGCGAAGACCACCAACAGACGGCCGTCCGACAGCACCACCGGCCGCGCGAAATCGGAACTCATCCCCGGCGGGGGGGCGTGGACGAGCCTGGGCGGCGACCAAGACCGGCCGCCGTCCTGCGTGCGGGACAGGTAGATGCCTTCGTTGGCCACGCTGCTCGGAGGCAGACGGGACCAGGTCATGTAGGCGCGGCCCGCGCGGGTGGGGTCGGCAACAAGCGTGGGAAAGTCGTCCGCCCTATCCGGCGCCCCGCTCGCTGGGTCGACCACCGCGGGCGACGACCAGGTAGAACCTCCGTCGCTCGACCGATTGGCGAACACGTCGTACGCGAAGCGGCCGAGCGTGGTCGGGTAGTTGACCAGCGAGCCGAAATAGGCGCGGCCGTCCGCTCCGAACGAGACCGACGGGTCCACGCTCCTGTCAGGTTCGCCGCCCGTGCACTTTGTGAGACCGGGGAGCGCCGTGGTCCTCCAGGTTGCGCCGCCGTTCCGCGAGGCGGCCGCAAAGTTCAGGTCCGCTGGGGGCGCGCTCTGAATCCATCCCACGACCAGGCGACGCCCGCCGGCGCTCGCCGCCAGCGCCACCTCGCGCTCCGTGCCGTCACCGATGCACGCCGCCGGGAGCCCGCCGGAGCCACCCGACACGGCCCCCAAGTCCGCCACCCGAGCCGGCGATGCGAACGACCGGGACACCCCAGCGACCACGACGACGACGAGCACTGCGATCACTGCCGTAAAAGCCTTCATCACAACCCTCGGCCGTGGTGCGGAGGGCGCCAGCATAGAGCCCCCCCGAGCAGCGGGTCAACACGCCACCGGAACTCGTCCGGAGAGGCGACCGGTCCGCAGCGCGACCCGATCGGTTGGCGCGCTCCGGCGCTAACCCAAGCTGCTGCTGAGCGCGCCCGACAGGATTCGAACCTGTGACCTTCGGTTCCGTAGACCGACGCTCTATCCAGCTGAGCTACGGGCGCTCGCCGGGAGAGGGTAGCCAGTCGGGGCGCCCGGCGCGGGCGGGCTTCGCGATCGTACCGCCGCCGTCGCCCCCGGTCGGGAGAGCCCGCA
>JBBQHI010000064.1:0-15246 GCA_038323835.1 Solirubrobacterales bacterium | reverse complement strand
CCTCCCAGACATGGTGCGGTGCTCGGCCCGATCACCGATCGGGCTGCGGTGCTCGCCCGGATGACATGGCTGCGGTGCTCCCAAGGACGGCTTGAGGCGCTGTTCGAGCGCTGACAGCTGATCGCGGAGCTTCTGCGGCAGCCGATCGCCGAAGGTGGCGAAGTGCTCGTTGATCGCGGGCAGCTCGGCCTTCCAGTCCTCGGTGTCCACGCTCAGGAGGGTATGGAGGTCGTCGTCCGAGATGTCGAGTCCGGCCGTGTCCAGCGCCTCGGGCGCGGGCACGCCGCCGATGGGAGTGTCCACCACCTCGGCCTCGTCGTCGCAGCGCCTGAAGATCCAGGCCAGGACGCGGCTGTTCTCGCCGAACCCGGGCCACAGGAAGCGGCCGGAGTCGTCCTTGCGGAACCAGTTCACGTAGAAGGTCCGCGGCAGGTTCGCCCCCTCGCGCTCCCCGGTGCGGATCCAGTGCTCGAAGTAGGCGGCCATGTCATACCCGAGGAAGGGCAGCATGGCCATCGGGTCGCGGCGGAGCTTGCCCACCGCGCCGGCGGCCGCGGCCGTGGTCTCGGACGACATGATCGATCCGAGGAACACGCCGTGCTCCCAGTCGGTGGCCTCGCTCACGAGCGGCACCACCGTGGACCGGCGGCCGCCGAACAGGAACGCGTCGATTGGCACTCCGGCGGGGTCCTCCCACTCCGGGGCCATCGACGGGCAGCGGGACGCCGGCGTGGTGAAGCGGGCGTTGGGATGGGCCGCCGGGGTGTCCGAGTCCGGGGTCCAGTCGTTGCCGTGCCAGTCCACCAGGTGGGCGGGCGGCTCCGAGGTCATGCCCTCCCACCAGATGTCCGCGTCGTCGGTGCGGGCGCAGTTGGTGAAGATCGAGTCCGCCTCGATGGTGGCCATCGCGTTCGGATTGGTCTTCTCACCGGTGCCGGGGGCCACTCCGAAGAAGCCGTACTCCGGGTTGATGGCGTACAGGCGGCCGTCCGGGCCGGGCTTCATCCAGGCGATGTCGTCGCCGATCGTCTCCACCTTCCAGCCGGGAAGGGTGGGGATCAGCATGGCCAGGTTGGTCTTGCCACACGCCGACGGGAAGGCGCCGGCGATGTACTTCGACGCGCCCTCGGGGGACGTGACCTTCAGGATCAGCATGTGCTCGGCGAGCCAGCCCTCGTCGCGCGCCATCACCGAGGCGATGCGCAGCGCCAGGCACTTCTTGCCGAGCAGCGCGTTTCCGCCGTAGCCTGAGCCGTACGACCAGATCTCCCTGGTCTCGGGGAAGTGCACGATGTACTTGTTCTCGGCGTCGCACGGCCAGGGCACGTCCTCGACCCCGTCTCCGAGCGGCATGCCCACGGAATGGAGGCAGGGCACGAACTCCCCGTCCTCGCCGAGGACCTCGAGCGCGCCCGCGCCCATGCGCGTCATGATCCGCATGCTCACCGCCACGTAGGGCGAGTCGGTGAGCTGCACGCCGATGTGGGCGATGGGGGATCCCAGCGGGCCCATCGAGAAGGGCACCACGTACATGGTGCGGCCCCGCATCGAGCCTGTGAAGAGCTCCGCGAGCATGTCTCGCATCTCGGCCGGGTCGCGCCAGTTGTTGGTGGGGCCGGCGTCCTCCTCGTCCTCCGAGCAGATGTAGGTGCGGTCCTCGACGCGGGCCACGTCGCCGGGATCGGAGCGTGCGAGATAGGAGCCCGGGCGCTTGGCGTCGGAGAGCTTCTCGAAGGTTCCCGCGTCCACCAACTGGCTACAGAGAAGGTCGTATTCCTCGGCGGATCCGTCGCACCAGTGGATCGAGTCCGGGGTGGTGAGCTCGGCCATATCCTCCACCCAGCGGAGGAGTTCTGCGTGCGCTGTGGGGGCGTCCGTGAGCGCCCAGCTCGTTCTGTCGGGCATGGCAAGACCCTACACTCACATCCGGGATGAGCGCCACAGAAGCACGCACCCGGAGCCCCGTCCGGGCGGTCCTCCGATTCGTCGCCTCGGTGATGATCGTGAGCGGCCTGCTGCTGATCGGGGACGCCGGCGCGACCCTCGCGTGGCAGGAGCCGGTATCGGCATTCCTGGCGCAAAAGGAGCAGACGAAGCTGCGGCAGTCGCTGGACCATCCGCCCCCGCGCGTGGTGGCCCTGAAGCCGCTGCGCGGCGACGCCATCGGGCAGATCAACCTGCCCACGATCGGCAAGTCCTCGTACATCGTGGAGGGCACGGATACGGACGATCTGCGCCGTGGCCCGGGCCACTACCACGACACCCCGCTTCCCGGTCAGCGCGGCACGGTGGCGATCGCCGGGCACCGCACCACCCACGGCGCCCCCTTCCGCAGGATCGACCAGCTCGACCCCGGGGCCCCGATCGTGCTCGAGATGACCAACGGGACCTTCTTCTACCGGGTGACGCGAACGCGGATCGTTGATCCCACAGCGCTCTGGGTAAAGAAGCAGGTGGGGTACAACCAGCTCATCCTGAGCGCCTGCCACCCGCTGTACAGCGCGGCACAGCGCATCGTGGTGTTCGCGCGCTACGTGCGCCGCACCGAGGCATCGGTCGAAAACGGCTAGAGGAGGACCGGGGCACGGGCCGGGCCCAGCGCCACCTGGCCGGCGGGCGAGGGCGCCTGGGACTTATCGAGATCCGAGCTGTCCCGGGCCTCGAAGAACAGCACGAGCAGCACCAGCAGGGCCACCGATATGGCGATGACGGCCAGCCAGTACACGACTTTCTGGAGCAGTATGCGAAGTCTCACGATCCTGACTGCAAGGTTGTACAGCCTAAGATGGACGCTCGCTGGACCGGATCGCCGCCGGACCAGCACTCAAGTCGTGTCGCCGAACGCCGAAAGGAGTTAGCAGAATGGGAAGGCGCGCAGTCATTCTGGCCGGCGGCAAGGGATCGAGGCTCGGTCCCTATACGACGGTTCTCCCGAAGCCACTCCTGCCGGTGGGCGATAGGGCGATCCTCGACGTCGTGGTGCATCAGCTCCGCGACGCGGGATTCGACGACCTGACCCTCGCGGTCGGCTATCTCTCCCATCTCGTGCGCGCCGTGATGGGCGACGGCTCCACCCACGGGGTGAGCATCGACTACCACGAGGAGCTGGAGCCGCTCGGCACGGTGGGCCCGCTGGCGACCATCGATCGCCTCGAAGAGAGCTTCCTGATGATGAACGGCGACGTTCTCACCGCTCTGGACTACGCACAGCTCGTTGATATCCACAACGAGAGCGGCAATCTCCTGACGATCGCCTCCCACCGTCGCGTCGTGCGCACCGAGTACGGGGTCATCCACCTCGACGGGAACGCCGGCGAGACGCGTGTGGTCACCGACTTCGAGGAGAAGCCCGAGCTCCCGTACATCGTGAGCATGGGCGTGTACGTGCTGGATCCGCGTGCGCTGCAGTACGTGGAGCCGAATCAGCATCTCGACCTGCCTGAGCTGGTCACGCGGATGCTTGCGGCGAACGCCCAGGTGGGCGCATTCATCTACGACGGATACTGGCTCGATATCGGGCGCCACGAGGACTACGAGAAGGCCATCTTGGAATTCGAGCAGGTCAAGCCCCTACTGATGGACGAGCACCCCGAGGACGCCCCGGCGGGCTCCCGGGCCAGCCGTCCCTCCGGCCACGCGCCGGCCGTGCCCCCTGGACACCATCCGGCCAACCCGGTGGTCCAATGACCGTCGTCGTCACCGGCGGAGCCGGATATGTCGGTGCCCTCGTGGTGGACGAGCTGCTCGAGTCGGGCCGCGACGTCCGCGTGCTGGACGTGCTGCTGCACGGCCAGGAGGATGTGGCCCGTGACCTCGACGCCCTCGGCGTGGAGCTGATCAGGGGCGACATCCGCGACGCGGATGCCCGCCGGCGGGCCCTCGACGGCGCCGACGCCGTGGTCCATCTGGCCGCGATCGTGGGCGATCCCGCCTGTGCGCGCGACCCCGAGCTCTCGAACGAAGTGAACGTGGAGGGCAGCCGCGGCCTCGTGGCCGACGCCCGCGAGCTGGGCGTGGAACGCCTCGTGTTCGCCTCCACCTGCTCCAACTACGGCCGCATGGCCGACCCCACCGTGCCGATCGACGAGGGCGGCGAGCTGCGCCCCGTGTCGCTCTACGCCGAGCAGAAGGTGGGCATCGAGAACGCCCTTCTGGGCTCGGTCAACGGCAACGGCGGCTCTCTGCGCCCCACCTGCCTGCGCTTCGCCACCGTGTACGGCGTCGGCCGGCGCATGCGCTTCGACCTGACGGTCAACGAGTTCACCCGCGACCTCTGGGCCGACAGGCCGCTCGAGGTCTTCGGCGAGCGCTTCTGGCGTCCCTACATCCACGTGGCCGATGCCGCTCGCGCGGTGCGCCGTGTGCTGGAGGCCCCGCCCGAGCTCGTGGCCGGCAAGGTGTTCAACGCCGGAGACTCGAACGAGAACTACCGCAAGCTCGACCTGGTGGAGATCATCACGGGCAAGCTCGGCAGGGGAGAGGTCGAGTACGTCTCGCGTGACGAGGACCCGCGCGACTACAAGGTCTCCTTCGAGAAGATTCGCGCCGAGCTCGGCTTCGAGGTGCAGAACCGCGTACCCGACGGCATCGACGAGATCGTTGGCGCGCTGGAGCAGCAGCGCTTCGGCGATCCGTACGACGGCCGCTACCGGAACTGACGCCATGGCCGACGACCGGCTGATCCCGCTCTTCGACGTGGAGCTGGGCGACCGCGAGATCGCGGCCGTGGAGGCCACCCTTCGCTCGGGCTGGCTCACCATGGGCCCGCGGACCAAGGACTTCGAGGCCGCCTTCGCCGAGCACCTGGGCGTGAAGCACGCCGTGGCGCTCTCCAGCTGCACCGCCGCGCTTCACCTCGCCTATCTCGCGGCGGGCGTGGGCCCGGGCGACGAGGTGATCGTGCCCGCGATCACGTTCGTGGCCACGGCCAATGCGGCTCGCTACTGCGGGGCCACGCCGGTTCTGGCCGAGGTGCTGGGCCAGCACGACCTGGGGCTCGACCCCGAGGACGTGGCCCGGCGCATCACCCCGCGCACCAAAGCCGTCTGCGCCGTGCACTACGGCGGGTACGCCGCCGACCTGGACGGCCTGCAGAGGGTCTGCGACGAGCACGGACTGGTTCTGATCGAGGACGCCGCGCACAGCCCCAGCGCCACCCCGGTGGGGAGCGACCGCAAGCTCGGGAGCTTCGGCCTGGCGGGCTGCTTCAGCTTCTTCTCCAACAAGGTCCTCTCATGTGGCGAGGGCGGGCTTCTCTCCACCGACGACGACGAGGTGGCCGCTTTGGTCAGCAGCCTCCGCTCTCACGCCATGACGTCAGGAACCTGGGACCGCCATCGCGGACACTCGGCCGGCTACGACGTGGTGGGCCTCGGCTTCAACTACCGGATGGACGAGCCTCGCGCCGCTCTGCTGCAGGCCCGCCTGGAGGGCCTGGAGGAGGACATCGCGAGTCGCCGCCGCCTAGTGCACCGCTACCGGGCGCTGCTCGAGGACTGCCCCGGGCTGACGGTGCCCTACCGCGACGACGAGGTGGACACGTCCTCCTGCTACGTGATGCCGGTGATGCTCGACGACGCCGACGTCCGCGAGCCGCTTCGCGCCCAGCTGCTCGAGCAGCGGGTACAGACGAGTGTGCTCTACCCGGCGATTCACGAGTTCACGGCCTACGAAGGCTCCGTCTCCGGGTCACTGCCCCGGGCCGAGCTGGCCGCCCGCACCGAGCTGACGCTCCCGCTCTTCCCGACCCTGACCGAGGCCGACCAGGACCACGTGGTCTCGGTGCTCCGGGAGAGCCTAACCGCGCTCCACGCCGAGCGCTCGATCGCCTGAGCGGCCGGCGCCCATGAGCGCGATCTCGTTCCCGGAAGTCGACGTGGTGGTGCCCGCCTTCAACGAGGAGGGGCACGTGGACCGCTGCCTCGACGCCATCTTCGCCCAGGACTACCCGGATGACCGCTACCGCGTGTGGGTGGTGGACGCGGGCTCCACGGACGAGACCGCGAAGGTCGTGCTCGACCGGGCCTCCCGGGACCCGCGTCTCGCGCTCGTGAACGGGCAGGGCCGGCTGAACGCGGCGCAGGCCTGCAACCTGGGGATCCAGCAGGGCACCTCCCCGCTGATCGCCCGCGTGGACGCGCACACCTACCTCTATCCCGACTACCTGCGCCGCGCCGCGGAGCTGTTCGAGGAGGAGGGGCCCGCGGTGTGCTGCGTGGGCGCCCAGCCCGAGCAGGTGGGGGAGACCCCGTTCGGCGAGGCCGTGGCCCTGGCCCGCGGGTCGAGCTTTGGCGTGGGGGCGAGCGTGTACGCGGACGAGCGCATGCGCGCCGATGTGGACACGATCCAGGCCGGCGTGTACCGCCGCGCCCCGCTCGAGCAGGTGGGCGGCTTCCGCACCGACATGCTGGTGGGGGAGGACGAGGAGCTGAACTGGCGGCTGAAGAAGGCCGGGTATCGCCTGGTGCTCGACACCAGCGTCCGCTTCGTCTACACCACCCGCTCCTCGTGGCGGGCGGTGTTCCGTCAGCACCGCAACTACGGGCAGTCACGCGTACGCGTCCTCGCCGCCCACCCGGACTTCCTTCGCCCCTACCACCTGGCCCCTCCCGGTCTCGTGGCCACCACGGCGGGCCTTGCCCTGGCCGCACCGGTCAGCCGCAGGGCACGACGCGGCCTCGCGGGACTGGTGCTCGCGTACACCGGAGGTGCCGTGGCCTCCGCCGCCAAGGCCGGGCGCTCGCGGCCCGAGCTGATCCCGCGCCTGGCGGCCTGCTTCCCGGCGCTCCACTACGGCTACGGCGTGGGGATGATCGAGGGCGCCGTTCAGCTCTTCCGGTCCCGCGCCGGGCTCGGGGAGCCGCCCACCGCTGTCCGGGAGCGCTGACGTGAACATCACCGCCGGGACCTACACTGGGCCGGGACGCGCGATGAATGTCTCCATGCCACGGCTCCAGAAGGTCGCGCCCTCCGCCACGCCGATCCTCGCGCTCAGCCCGAACGCGATCATCGCGATCGTGTTCGTGGCCTGTGTGGGCGTCGGCAGCCTCATGGCCATCAACCCGAAGGCGGCCGTGGCCGCCCTGGTGGCGCTCTGCTACCTGCCGCTCGTCCTCATCAACCTGCCGCTCGGGATCGCGCTGTGGATCCCCACCACCTTCCTCACCGGCATTCCCGGGTTCGACTCCGCCTCGCACGCCGCGGGCCTGGTGATCGCGTTCGCCTGGTTCGGAACGCTGCGCAACAAGGCCCGGGAGCGCCAGGTCGCCATCCCGCGGAAGCTGCTCCTCGTGGTGGCGCTCCTCATCGTGTGGCTCGCGCTCTCCATGGTCTGGGCGGAGAAGCCGGCATCGTCCTTCACCGCCCTCCAGCCCTGGGCGGCCGCCGCGCTGATGTTCGTGGTGCTGATGACGCTCGACCTCAGCCAGGCGCAGATCCGGATGCTCATCCTGGCGTTCATCATCGGCGTGACGATCTCCGTCCTGATCGGGCTTGTCGGCGGGGTCAAGGTGCCCACCGACACGAGCGCGCTGCGCGACGACGGCCGCCTGCGAGGAGGTCTCGACGACCCGAACTACCTGGCCGCCGGCATCGTGCCCTCGCTCGCGCTCGCCGCGGGGCTGTTCCCGGGCATGCGCAGCGCCCTGGGCCGCTTCGGGCTGGCGGCCGCCTGCATAGCGCTCGTGATCGGCCTCGGGGCCACCGAGTCGCGCGGCGGGCTGATCGCCGCCTTCGTGGCCATCATCACCGGGGTGATCATCGCCAAGCGCGGACGCGTCTTCGTGGTGGCGTTCCTGGTGATCATCATCGGGGTGGGCTGCGTCTGGTTCGCGAGCGATCCCGTCGCTTACAAGCGCGTGACCCACACAGCGGACAAGGGCAATGGGCGCAGCAGCCTCTGGATCGTGGGCGGGCGGATCTGGAAGGACCATCCGATCATCGGGGTGGGGCTCGACAACTACAGGGCCTTCGCGCCGCGCTACGTGGGCTCCGCTGGGCTCCTCACGTTCGTGGACTTCATCGCCGAGCGCCCCCACGTCGTTCACAACGTGTATCTCCAGACGATGGTCGAGGTGGGGCTCGTGGGCCTGGGGCTCTTCCTGACCATCCTCATCACCTCGCTCGCGCAGGCCATGCGCGCGGCACGGAGGTTCGAGCGCAGGGGCGACTACGCGACGTCTGCCCTCAGCAGGTCGGTGTACGTGGCCCTGCTCTCCGCGCTGATCGCCTCGTTCTTCCTGTCGAACGGGTCCGGATTCCAGATCTGGACGCTGCTGTCGTTCGGGCCGATCCTGTGGCGCTACGCCGAGCGGACCAAGGGGGCGGACCCCGCGCCCGCCCACGCGCCCGCTCCCCGGCCGGTCATTCGCCCGGAGCCTGCGCTGCAGGCCTGAAGCGCCCGGTCACGCTGCCGTACAGGAAGATGAGGTCCCCCGGTCGGGGCACCATCTCGCTCACGCGGGCGCCGAGCGCACGGGCGAAGATCACGGCCACCGCCACCCCGCCGAGCGTGTAGGACGCCGCCGAGGCGATCGAGGCGCCCAGACCGCCGTGGGCCGGGATCAGGATGAAGTCGAGCGCGAAGACGGTGACAAAGGCCACGGCCACGGCCGCGGTCTCCAGGAGCGGCCGCCGCTGCGCCGTCAGCGTGTTGCCCAGCAGCTTCAGCGTGGTGATCCCGAGTGCGCCGAGGGCGAGCACTCGCAGCATGCTCACCGAGCCGGAGAAGTCGTTCCCGAAGACCGTGGTGCAGAGCAATGGCGCGGCGACGATCATGATCACAGCGCAGAAGAGCGTCAGCGTCAGGGCGCCGCGCAGCACGATCAGCGATCGCCTGCGGGCCTCCTCCGCCGTCGCGCGGACCAGGTCGGGTCGCGTCACGGCCACGAGCGTGGTGGGCAGGAAGAAGAGAACCTCGGACCAGGCCACGGCCACGCTGTAGAGGCCCAGCTCCGTGGAGCCGGCGATCACACCGAGGATCCACTGGTCGGCGCGGTAGTTCCCGAACAGCATCGCCCGGCCCAGGTGAGCCTTGAGGCCGAAGGAGAGCATCCGCTTCGCGAGTGTCCGGTCGGGGCGCCCGAACCCGCCGACGCGGCGGGCCACGGCCCAGGACAGCAGCATCGTGGCGAGCAGCATGCCGCCGATCCACGAGCACACCGCGGAGGTGACGGTGAGGATCCCGAACGCCGCGAACGCCCCGTTCACGGTCACGTTCACCACCGGCGTGATCAGCCAGGCGATGTTGGTCACGTTGAACCCGTAGTGGGCCTGCACCAGGAACATCAGGTACTCCTGGAGGATCAGCATCGGGATCGACGCGAGCACGATGATCATGAGGCCGACCCCGGCCTCCGCGCCCAGGTCAGGGAACGCGACCATCAGCCCGCCGAGGATCAGCGCCGAGGACAGTCCGAGACCGATGGCCAGCACCAGCGAGGTACCCGCCAGCCTCGGGCTCAGCTCGGGCTCGCGGGCGGCGAAGTTGGCGTTGGCCTGAGCCACGCCCATCGTGCTCAGCTGGGACGTGAGGTAGGCCACAGTGGTGAGGAGGGCGATGTCGCCGCGACCGCTGGCACCGAGGGCGCGGGCGGTGATCAGCACGCTCACGAACGACAGCAGGGCGACCCCGAGGTTCGTGCCGTAGGTGGTGACCGCGGAGCGCGCGAACGAAGGCCGGGTGACCGAGGAAGGAGCCTCGCCACCGGCTTCGGGGGCCTTGGGCATCCTGTCGAACATAGCCGCGCCCGCTGACGGTGGGCCGGTAACTAGCATGAAGTCGAGTGCGAATCGCCGCGTACAGCGACGTTGAGTATCGGCACGACGGCGACTCCCTCTACGCCCCGGAGTCCTTCGTCGTCTTCATGTCGCGACTCGGCGCTTTTGCCTCCCATCTGACCCTGGTGGGGCGCCTGTCACCCGAGCCGGGGACATCGCACTACCGCATCCCGGATGGGGTGGGGTTCCTCGAGCTGCCGCACTACGCGCGGCTCTCGCGCCCCTGGACGGCGGTCGGGGCCATGGCGCGCTCGGTGCGCCGCTTCTGGCGGCTCCTGGACGAGGTGGACGCCGTGTGGCTGCTCGGACCGCACCCGCTGGCCATGGCCTTCGCCGTGGCCGCGAGGCTGCGCCGCAAGCGCGTGGTGCTGGGAGTGCGCCAGGACTTTCCCAGCCACATGCGCACCCGCCACCCACGCCGGTACGACATTCGCGGCGCGGCCCAGGTCATGGAGGCGATCTGGCGCGGGCTGGGGCGTCTGTGCCCGATGGTGGCGGTGGGGCCGGACCTCGCCCGGCGCTATCGAGGGGGCGAGGTCCTGCCGATAGTTATCTCGCTTGTGGATGACGAGCACGTGACCACCCGCGAGGAGGCTCTGACCCGCTCATACGAGGGGGATCTGACCCTGCTCAGCGTCGGCCGGCTCGACCCGGAGAAGAACCCGCTGCTGCTGGCGGACGTGCTCGCGCGGCTGCGCGAGCAGGAGCCGCGCTGGCGGCTCGTGGTGTGCGGGGACGGCACGATGCGCCAGGAGCTGGAGGACCGCGTCCGCGAGAGCGGCAACGAGGACCACGCGGACTTCCTCGGCTACCTGTCGCTCGACAGCGGCCTCCGGGATCACTACCGCGACAGCCATATGTTCCTTCACGTGTCCTGGACCGAGGGCGTGCCGCAGGTGCTGTTCGAGTCGTTCGCCGCCGGCCTGCCCGTTGTGGCCACCGCCGTGGGCGGCGTGCCGGAGCTGGCGGAGGGGCGCTCCGTCCTGATCCCGCCCGGAGACCTGGACGCCGCCGCGACCGCCTGTCGCCGCGTGGCCGGCGATCCCATCCTTCGCGCCGAGCTGATCGACGCCGGGCTCGAATGCCTGAAGCGCTACTCGCTGGATTCCGAGGCGAGCCGTTTGGCCGCCGTGCTTGCCGGGGCCGCGGCCGGCGACGTCGACCGGAGCGAGTAATCGTGAGCGTCATACATCGCCAGAGCTGGGTCTGGGCCGTGCTTCCCGAGGGCGCAACCCGCGTGGACAGCCACGGCGACCCCGCCCTGGCCGAGGTGCTCCGCGAGAGCGGCTACTCGGTCGGCGGTGAGCACTCCGGGCACACGCCGGCTCGCAACGGGGGCATCGACGCGGTGCTCTACGACACCGAGGGGGTCCCGGGCGCGGACGACGTGGTCCGGGCCGTGGCCGCGCTCGGTGAGGGCGGCGTCGTGTCGATCGCGGTGGCCGGAGGCCGCGTGGCCCCGCCGAAGGCGGTGCCCGCCCCGCTCAGGGCCGCACAGCTGCTCCTTCAGCCGATACAGACGGTTCGCGCTCTGGTGGGCGCACGCGAGGTCGAGAGGTCCATGAAGGGCGCCGGGCTGCACAGCACGCGGCTGGCCACCGGCGACCGCTCCCGCAGCCGCTATGGGCTGGGACGCGGAGGCTGGATCAAGCGCATGCGCACGCCGGTGGGCTACGTGCTCACCGGGAGCCGCGGGGCACAGCCGGCGAGCCTTATTCAGGCCGTGCTGGCCGAGGCAGCGGCCGCCACCGGGATTTCCCTCCATCGGCGCTCCACCACCGTCTTCGAGAGCGGCAAGGTGGTGATGGAGCTGCGCGGCGGGGACGGCCGGGAGTACTTCATGCGCCTGGCCGCCGGTCCCGCCCTGGGACCCCTCAGCGCGGCGATCGTCGCCGTACACGCCGTGGCCGCGGCCCATCCGGCCCGCGCGGTCCTCGCCCGCGTGGTGGTGCCTCGCGCGCACGGCTCGGTGGGCCCGCTTCGCTACTCCCTGGAGCCGAACGCCACCGGGAGCCACCCGTGGCGGATGACGAACGACCTATGGGCCCAGAGCCTCGATTTCCTGGTCGAGCTCTTCCCGCTCGACCTGAGCGGCTCGGAGGTTCCTGAGGAGCGGAGCTTCGCCCAGCAGGCCGCGCGCATGCACGGCTACATCGACAGCGGTGAGCGCGCCGCGATGGAGTCGGTGGCGAGCACTCTGGAGCGGCGCCTGGCGGGCGTGCCCCGCGGCCTGGGCCACGGCGACTTCTGGGGCCAGAATCTCCTCGTGGAGCGGGGAAAGCTGGTCACGGTGCTCGACTGGGAGTGGGCCGCCCGCAGCGCGCTTCCCGTGATCGACCTCTTCGACATGATCGCCCTCTCGCGGCGCCGCGTGCGGGACTTCACTCCGGGAGAGCGCCTCACCGAGGTGCTCCTGCCCCTGGCACGGGCCGGCGGGGACGACCGCGTGCGCGAGTACTGCCGCCGCCTCGGAGTGCCCGCCGACGCGGACACGCTCGAGGCGCTCGCCGTGGCCTACTGGCTGAACCGCGTGGCGCGCCAGCTCGCGCCGCTCTCGGTGTTCCCGCAGCGCGAGGGCTGGGCCGACCGCAACCTCCGCGGCCCGATTCGCGCTCTGACAGCCGTCGGCTGGTGAGCGGCGGGCTAGCCGCGGCCCGCGCGGGCGAGCAGCCTGTCCCCGCGGGGCAGGTGCCCGAGCGCGCCCGCCGCCGCCACGACCGGCCGGCCGAGGGATCCCCGTCCGAGCACCGACGTCTCCAGGCCGGAGTCGCCGTCGGCGAACCGGTCCTTGTAGGCGTCCCCGCCGCGCAGGAAGCGGTACTCCCGCATCCCGTCCTCGAACGCGCAGCGGATGCTGTGCGCGAGCAGGATGAAGCCCACGGACTGCGCATCCCACTCGGGATCGCGGCCCGACTGGTAGAAGCACTCGCCGCCCGCGTAACGCAGGCCGTACCACGCGGCCACCGGGCGGCCGTCCACCTCGCAGATCCAGAGCCGCAGCCAGCCGCGCTCGAGGGCCACGGCCGCGAAGTCGCGGTGGAAGGCCTCCAGGTCGGGCTCGAAGGCCTCCGACTCGTCCTGCCAGCGGGCGGCGTGCAACCGGGTGAGGGTGCCGAGGTCCTCCACGAGGTGCTCGGCGTCGCTGAGGCGGAAGGTGAGGTCGTTGCTCTTGGCGAGCTTGCGCTCCCGGCGCCGCACCTGATCGCGGAAGTTCTTGCTCTTGGAGGCGAGGAACTCGTCCCAGCTCTGCCCGTCGATGGCCAGGGTGGGGGAGGGCTCGGCGAGAAGCACCCGCGCGCCGGCGAGGCGCGACCAGCCCTCGACCGCGCTGAGCCTGTCGCCCACGAACACGTCGGCGCGCGTCCGGGCATCCCGCAGGACCGCCGGCAGCGCCGCGGCCACGCGCTCGCGGTCGGCGGGCGCGCAGACCGGCCCGAGCTGGTCGGCCGCGCCGTGGCCAAGGAAGCGCAGCACCTTCAGCGGGCGGGAGCGGTTCAGGTAGAGCGGAAGCACGCCGGCCACGCGGCCGCCGTCGTCGCGGAGCGCCACCAAACGCAGGTCGCGCCCGTCGCCGTAGTGGCGCCACCAGACCTCGGCCCATTCGGGGGTGGAGAACACGTTGCCGGCAGCCTCCGCAAGGCGGCTCCAGTCCTCCGTGAGAGCGTCCAGTCCCTCGAGCCTTTCGAGCTCGAGCGGGCCGGTGCCCACGGCCTGTGTCATCAGCTCCGCCATTCCTCCACCAGCGTTAGGTTAGATTCGCGCCCCGGCGGCGCGGCTGTCCTTGCCACTCGGCCCTTCCTTCGGCGCCCATGAAGGACGTCCTCGTTCTCTGTTACCACGCGGTCAGCGACCGCTGGCCCTGCGAGCTCGCGGTCTCTCCTGAGCTTCTCGACGCCCAGGTGGCCGGACTGAAGCGCCGGGGCTACCGGGCCACGACGTTCACGCGCGCGGTCACCGACCCGCCCTGGGGCCGGACGATGGCCATCACCTTCGACGACGCCTACCGCTCCACGCTCGAGCTGGGGCTCCCCGTGCTCGCCGGCCACGAGGTGCCGGCCACGGTGTACGCCCCCACGGACTTCGTGGGCTCGGACGCCCCCATGTCCTGGCCCGGGATCGAGGAATGGATGGACGGCCCGCACGCCTCCGAGCTGCTGTGCCTGGGGTGGGACGGGCTGGCCGAGCTGGCCGACGCCGGCTGGGAGGTGGGCTCGCACACAAGCTCCCACCCGCGCCTGCCCCAGGTGGACGATGCCGCGCTCGCCCGTGAGCTGGGCGACTCGCGCGAGCTGATCGCCGAGCGGCTCGGGCGACCCTGCGAGTCGATCGCCTACCCGTACGGCAACTTCGACGAGCGGGTCGCGCGGGCCACCGCCGCCGCGGGATACCGGGCCGCGGGCACGCTCACCCGGCATCCCCACGCCGCCCGCCCACTGAGCTGGCCACGGGTGGGCGTCTACCCCGCGAACCGCCCGATCCTCTTCCGCCTGAAGACCTCGGCGATGCTGCGCGCGGCGAGCGTGGTGGCGGGGCGTGCGGGGCTGCTGAAGGGCTAGGGATGCCACCGCGCCCTACTCGCAGGTGCGCTCGCTGACGCAGGGGTCCACCACGCGCAGGCGGCTGCGCCAGTCAACGCCCTTCGACAGCTCGAAGTGGTACCCGTCGCGCTCGCGGAGGATGCCCGCCCGGGTGGCGATATCCACCATCGGGTCTTCGCGGTTGAAGCTCGTGTACGTGGACCCGGACTCGAACTCTAGGTCCCAGGGTGAGCCGCCGGTGTCGCCCACGAACATGCCGTAGCGGACCATCGCCCGCAGGATCGCCCGCTTCCAGCGGGGGGCGCCGAGGGCCCGGATCTCGGCCTCCGTCATGTCGAGCTGGAAACGGGTGCCCTCGCTGGGCGCGTCGGTGCGGTCGCTGCAGGGGGCGCCGCGTCCCATCGCCGGGTACACGATCTGCCCCGAGTCGCAGTCCGCCACGACGAAGAGCGCGTGATCGATCCGGCCGCGCTGCAGCTCGGGCGCGCGGATGATCCCCGCGAGGTTCCCGAAATGGGCGGCGGTGGAGTCCGACCCGAGGCCGTCGCCGTCGATCCTGGTGCGCCCGCCGTAGCCCACGCGAAGCACGCCGCCGCCCGTTGGCTTGGACTCCACCTCCCAGAAGTCGTACTCCCACCCCGAGTCCTGGTCCACGACCGTGAGGTGCTTGTCCGACCCGCCGGCGGGTCGTGCCCGGTCGGGAATCCGGATGTGCATCCCCTCGACCTCGCAGCGGCCGAACGCTCGCGTGCAGGTCACGTCGAACTCCGGATCGTCCTTGGTCGACCAGTAGGTGGGGTGCTGGTAGTCCCCGGGCGTGTCAGCGAGTCCCGCGCGGAGGTCGGAGGGACCGCCGCCCTCGGTGAGGCGGGCCACGATCTGATCGGAGCGCGGATCGAGCCGCGGATTGCCGGAAAGGCGCTGGTTGAAG
>JBBQHI010000063.1:0-16695 GCA_038323835.1 Solirubrobacterales bacterium | reverse complement strand
CGGACAACACGTCGCCTGCCGATCGGACTGAGCGGTGCTCTAGCGTGAACTTCCATCTGGGCCTCCTGGGAGCTGGTTGTCTCAACAGCTCCAGCCTCCAGCGAGGCCCGGATGACAAAGGTGGCTAGGAACTACAGCTAGCCCTCAGCGCCGGGCCACCCGGACCACGCGAAGCTGGGAGCGGCCGCGGTCCGTAGCGCCGTCCGCGAGCGCCACCACGTACACGCGGTAGAGGCCGGTGTAGCCGGGGGCGAACGAGCTGCGGAAGCGACCGGCCCTCACGCTCACCGCCCGTGTCCCCACCTTCCGGTAGGAGCTGCCGATCCGCTGCTGCAGCACCTGGTACACGACCGTCTTGCGCGGGGTCACCCGGCCGCTCACCTTGAAGCGACGACCGCGGACGCCGGTGGCCGCGGTCCGGCCGAGCGTCACCACGGGCGCCACCCGCAGCAGCATCTCCGGGCTGTAGCTCCGCCGCCACTGGAGCGATCCCGGGTAGGTGGCGCGCAGCAGCCGCGTGCCGCGGGGAACCACGGTGGAGGCCCAGGCTCCGGCGGCGTCGGTGGTGAGCGTGGCGAGCGTTTGCCAGCGCTCGCCGCGGAGCACCTGGAGCTTCACCGGGAGCCCGAAGAGAGGCTGTCCGACATCCGAGGTCAGCGTCCCGCTCACCCCCACCTTCCCGCCGTAGGTGGTGTGCGTGGCGGATAGCTCGGCGGTGGCGATGGTGGGGAGGCCGGGCAGCGGCACCCCGGTGGCCACCCGCGCGCGCAGGTCGTCGAGCTCGGCGTAGAGGGCCGATCCGGGGCAGGCCGTGCTGTTCGTGTCGCGGTGGCCGAGCACGCGGGTGACCCGCACCCGGCGCCCCGCCGCGTACCGGCTCGACTCTCCGCCCGCGCTCGTGAGCGTGACCTGTCCGGAGAGCGGCACGCCGTGTACGGCGAGCTTCCAGCGCAGGTACGCGGCGAGCGACTCCACCGCCACGTCGGGCAGCAGCTGCGAGCTGTTGTCGCCGATGCTGGCCACGCCCGTGGTCTCGGCGTTGAAGCCCTGGGCCTGCGCGCCGATCACCGCACTGTCGAGTCCGCCCGCGCGTCCCTCGTAGAGCGTGCCGTACTTGTCCACCAGCGCCTGGTAGCCGATGTCGTTCCACCCGTTCGAGTTGCGGTGGTAGCGGCATATGGCGAGCACGATCGACGGCGCCTCCTCGGGCGTGTAGTCGTTCAGGGAGACGGTGTGGTGCACGTACGCCGCCTTCACCGTGCCGTACTCGGGCCGCGCGCGCGGTGGGCACTTGCTCGCGCCCCAGTCCCGGCGGTGAACGATCGGGGGCTCGGCGTCCGCCACCTGCGCCCGGGCGGAGCCTCCGGTGAGGCCCGCGGCCAGCGTGCTCACCGCGGTGTTGGCCACGCGCCGCATGGCGGTGCGCAGCCGATCACCGGCGGTGGCTGTGCCCTTCACGTTCACGAAGTGGAGGCGCAGGCCCGGGACACTGCGACTCATGCGGTACTGCACCTGATCGGCCTCGCCCACCCACACCGGGTCGGACGCGGCCACCGGGCGCTCGCCGCTAGCGCGGTCGGGGTTGTGGTCCGCGTGCGCCTCCAGGCGCTGCCAGCGCGACCACCTCCGGCCGTCGCGGCGCACGCGCACGGCCACGCGCGGCTCGGATCGTCCGCGCCAGCGGAAGCCCATCAGGTTGAAGCGGGCGGGAGCCGTGAGCGCGCGGGACCTGACGGGACCGCCCGCGGCGGTGGCCGCCGCCGGCTGGGACAGAGCCGTCTCGAAGTCCACCGGATCGGGCTCCCAGCGCCCGGCGGACAGCGCCGGCGCAACCTGAAGGACCATGAGCACGCCGGCAAGCGCGCCCGCTGTGACGAGCACCTTCACTGCTGGTCGAACACGTTGTCAGGCGCCCGGTTGCGGACTGGGCGATCCGTTGCAGCGAGCCTCGCTGCATGGGGGCGCCCGAGTTAAGGGATGGGTTCCGGCCCGTTCGAGCGGTGCTCGTCCCGGAAGGCGCGCAGCGCATCCCACATGCCGTCGCTGGTCCGGTCGCATGTGAGTAGCCGCCCGACGCCGCTCGGGGCGGGTTCCCCGTTCCAGGCGCTGGCCGCCACCTGGTAGGGCATGTTGGCCCGGGGCACCAGCAGCATCTGGTAGGTGTCCTCGTCGAAGAGCGCCTTGAGGTCCGCGCGCTCGCTCTTCGGCAGGTTCGGCTTGAACCAGATGATCACCCGGCCGTGCTCAAGGTTGTGCACGAGCTGTCCGTCGGTGGGGGCCTTGCTGTAGGCGCCGTCGTCCGCGGGCATGATGAAGTGCCGCCCGTTGGTGGGCGGGTTCGAGTTGTACTTGATGCGCTCTTTCGGATCCTGGGTGTGGTCGGCCACCCCGTTCGCCTTCACGGCGCGCAGCGTGCAGTCCGCGTCCTTGGCCGCGGTGGTGAGGTCGAACTGGCCCTGCTTGGGCACGCTGCCCCCGCCGGGCAGCACCTCGGTGCTCGCCCCGGCCCCGCCGCCGCCCGCCAGCAGGACCACGCCCACCACGACCGCGGCCAGCACCAGGGCGCCCGCGGTTCCGTAGCCCACCAGTCGCTTTCGGGCCTGGGTCGCCTTGGCCTGCCGCTCGCGCTCCTCGCGCTCGCGCCGCAGGGCCTCCTTCTGCTCCCGTCTACTCGCCACGGCGGGGAAGCGTAGTGGCTAGATCTAGGTCGAACGTCGCCCGCTGGGCGCGCGCCGGGAGGCGGCCCCGCTGGGGCGTCTCGGCTTGGCCGCGGGACGAGGACGGAAGCACTGCTCGATGAAGGGCACGATCTTCCCGGTCAGGCGCTCGGGCTTCGTCCACAGTTCCTGGATCGAGGTGGCCTCCACGATGCGGGCGTTCGGCATCTCGCGCACCAGCTCATCGGAATCGGAGAAGGGGTGCACGGGGTCCCGCCGATGACCGATGACGAGCGTTGGCTGGCGCATGCGGCGGCGCTCCTCCGCCGGCGGCGCCACGCGCCCGAAGAAGAGGCCCTGGAGCACGGAGGCCGAGGGCTTCGGGTCCTGGCCCACCCAGTCCACCATCGAGTCCCCCAGGTGGGAGATGCCGCGGGGCACGAGCCGCGCGCCGCGCCCGGCCAGGCGCGCGAGCGGGGCGCCGAAGGTGAGGCTCACGAGGAGCGGGGTGAAGGCCAGAGCGCACCCGAGCAGGGCGTTGTCCAGCACCGGCATCTGGATCAGCAGGCCGCGCACACGGTCGGGAGCCGCGGCCGCGACCTCGAGCGATGCGTTCGCGCCCAGCGACGGCCCGCCCACCACCGCGCGCGGGACGTCGAGCTCGTCGAGCAGCGCGAGTGCCTGGCGCCCGAAGAGGGGCATCGAGTAGTTCACCATCTCGGGCGGGCGGTCGGAGTCTCCGTGCCCGAGCAGGTCGAGGCACAGCACGCGGTGCCCGAGCTCGGCCAGAGACTCGGCCAGCGGCTCGTGGATGCGCCGGGAGAACAGGAGCGGCGGAAGGAGCAGCACGACCTTCTCGCCGCCGCCGTATTCGTCGTACACCAACCGGTGCCCGTCGTAGCGAAACTGCCGTTTCCGGACCTTGACCATGGCCGCGGCAGGATACTCCGCACCTCCGGCGCCGGCGCCGGGCGAAGCGTCGCGCGGCGGTAGGGGGCGCGGATACACTCGAACCGCTCGACGAAGGGGTTACCGGTGTTGGAGACAAGCGAACGGACGGCAGCGCCGTCCCGACATGCACGACTGCTAGATCACGAGGAGCTGTCGGCCTGGCGAGGGATGCTGCGCGCCCACGCCCGGTTCACCAAGGAGCTGGACGTGGAGCTGGTCAGCGCGCACGGCATCCAGCTCACCTCCTACGAGGTGCTCCTGTTCCTCGCCGACTCCCCGGACGGGCGCCTGCGCATGTCCGAGCTCGCAGACTCGGTGCTGCTCAGCCGCAGCGGACTGACTCGCCTGGTGGACCGGCTCGAGCGCCAGGGGCTGCTCCGGCGGGAGAGCTGTGAGAAGGATGGCCGCGGCGCGTACGCTGTGATCACCCCGCGAGGGCGATCGCTGTTCGACCGGGCCCGCGTCACGCATCTCGACGGAGTGCGTAAGCGCTTCCTCAGCCGCCTCTCCCGGGCCGAGCTTCGCCACCTGGGCGAGGTCTGGCGCCGCACCGGCGGGCACTAGTCACCCGGCCGGCCTAGGAGATCGGCGCGGCCATCGAGTGCCGCGTGCGGCGCCGCACCTCGCGGATCGACCGCGCCAGCCGCCTCACAGCCTCGTCCAGCTCCTCGGGGTCGAGCAGCGGGAACGAGAGGCGAAGGCCGGTCTGAGAGCGGCGCTCGGCCGTGACCGCGCCGCCCGGAGTGAACGTCACGCCGTGCCGGGCGGCCTCGGAGTAGAGCGCGCGCTCGTCGAGCGGGCGGGTGAGCGTCGCCCACACGTGGTGGCCGCCGCGCGGCACGATCGCGCGGTGCTCGCCCGGGAGGTGGCGCTCCAGCGCCTCCAGCATCGCGTCGCGTCGCTCGCGGTAGAAGGGCAGGGTGCGCTTCACGTGGCGGTCGTGGGCGCCCGACGCCAGCCAGCGAGATGCCATGTGCTGGGTGAGCGTGGGGGTGTGGAAGTCACTCAGAAGCTTGGCCATCACCATCCGCTCCCGGATCGGGCCGCGGGCGGCCAGCCAGCCCACGCGCAGGCCGGGGCCGATCACCTTGGACAGCGAGTTCACGTGGATCACGTGAGCGGGGGCGAGCTCGCGCAATCCCGGGCCGCGCTCGCCGTCGATGCGCGTGTCGGCGTACACCTGGTCCTCCAGCACGAAGAAGTTCCGCTCCACCGCGAGCTCGGCCAGGCGGCGTGCCCGGTCCGGGGAGAGGTCCCGGCCGGTGGGGTTCTGGCAGGCGGACTGGAGCGACACCAGCTTCACCTCGTGCCGGGCGAGCAGCCGCTCGAGCCCGTCCACGTCGAGGCCATCCTCGTCCACCGGGAGCCCGATCACGCGGGCGCCGGACGCGCGCAGGGCGGCCAGGGCCCCGATGAAGGTGGGCGACTCGGTAACGGCCACGTCCCCCGGTTCGAGCACGGCGTCCATGGCCAGACGGAGTCCCTGCTGGGCGCCGGAGGTCACCACGATCTCGTCCGGGTCGGTGGCGAACCCGAGCCGGCGCCCGCGCTTGGCCACCTGCTCACGCAGTGAGTAGAGGCCCTCCGCGGGGAGGAAGGACAGCGTCCCCTCGCCCTCCTCGGCGAACACGTCGGCTGCGATCTTCGCGAGCATGTCGGTGGGGTAGGTCGAGGGGTTCGGCCAGCCCGTGGCCAGCGACAGCATCCCCGGTTCGTCGCCCACCGAGAACGCGTCGGCCAGTATCTGCTCCGGGTACGCCACCTCGCGCTCGGGGAGCGCGTACACCTGCCAGTCGTCCCCCAGCTCGGAGCTACCCGCGGGCGCGAGCGAGCGGACGAACGTGCCGCGGCCGACTCTGGCCGTCACGTATCCGAGCTCGGCCAGCTTGCGGTACACGCGGGCAGCGGTCAGGTGATTGACGCCGACCTCGGTCGCGAGCTCCCGCGTCGGGGGCAGCTTCTCCCCGGGCGGGAGGTCGCCCGACTCGATGGCCTCCACGAAGCGATCGGCGAGTTGCTGGGTCAGCGAAACGTCGGCATCCCGCTTGAGGTCCGACAAGTTGAGTTTGTAGGACATTGTATGGCGCCTTTGAGGTCGTACGATAGTCCCTGTAAGTCATACACGCAAGTACGACCCCGTGGAAGGAGGCGCAATGTTCCGCTTCACCTCAGACATGCCCCAGCTGCACACACAGCACGTAACGGTGCGGTACGCGGTGGGTGACGACGAGCTCGCGCTGGCCCGGCTGGCTCAGCTCGACAGCGCCTCGCGGCCTCAGGGGCCGGCCCTGCTGGCCGAGTCCGGCACGAGGATCCTGGCCGCGCTCCCGCTCGGATCGGGGCGAGCGATCGCGGATCCGTTCGAGCCGACCGCCGCGCTGGTGGCCCTCCTGGAGTTCCGCCGCGCGCAGCTGCGCCGGAATGACGACGGCGCGCAACGGGGCATCCGCGCTCGGATGCGGGCGCGCCTTCGCCCGCGCCTCGCTCGGGCGTAGGCCCTCCCGGCAGTCCGTTCGCTAGCGTCAATTCCATGTCCGGCGAGCTTGCGATTCAGGCGGAAGACCTGCATGTGTCCTACGGCAGCGTGAAGGCCCTACGCGGAGTCGACCTGGCGGCCGAGACCGGCACGGTGCTCGGGCTCCTTGGGCCGAACGGGGCCGGCAAGACCACCGCGGTGCGCGTTCTCACCACCCTCCTGCGCCCCGACACGGGCCGCGCGCGGGTGGCCGGCTTCGACGTGACGCGAGAGGCCTCCGAGCTCCGGCGGCACATCGGCCTGGCCGGGCAGTACGCGGCGGTGGACGAGAACCTCACCGGCTTCGAGAACCTCGAGATGGTGGGGCGGCTCTACCACCTCGGCCGTGCGCGCGCTCGCGAGCGGGCGGACGAGCTGCTGGACGGCTTCGAGCTCGACGAGGCCGCCGGCCGGCTGGTCCGCACCTACTCCGGGGGCATGCGCCGGCGCCTGGACCTGGCCGCCTCGCTGGTGGCGCAGCCGCCGGTGCTATTCCTTGACGAGCCCACCACCGGGCTCGACCCGCGCAGCCGCCTCAAGCTCCTCGAGACGATCGAGGGCCAGGTGGCGTCGGGCATCACGGTCCTCCTCACCACGCAGACGCTGGACGAGGCCGACAGGCTGGCCGACCGGATCGCCGTGATCGACCAGGGCAAGGTGATCGCCGAAGGCACCCCGGACGAGCTGAAGGCGCGGGTCGGGGGCGAGCGCCTGGAGGTGACCCTCGAGGATCCGTCGCGATCGCCGGAGGCTGTGGAGACTCTCGCTGCCGTCGGCTGCGACCGCCCCGAGGTGGAGGGCGCCGTGGTGCGCATGACCTTCCCGCGACGGAGCGGGGTGATCGCCGAAACGGTGCGTGGGCTGGACGACGGCGGCATCGCGATCGCCGATCTCGCCGTGCGGCGTCCCACCCTCGACGACGTGTTCATCGTGCTCACCGGCCACGCCGCCGAGCAGGAGGAGGAGACCGACACCCGCGAGCTCGAGGAGGCGCGGACGTGAGCGCCGCATCCGAGACCGTGTCGGACACGGTCGTCCTGGCGCGGCGCAACCTGCTCCGCATTCCCCGCGCCCCCGACCTGCTGATCTCCTTCACGGTGCAGCCGATCATGTTCGTGCTGCTCTTCGTGTACGTCTTCGGTGGGGCGATCAACACGCCCGGCTATGACTACGTGGACTTCCTGATGCCCGGGATCATCGTGCAGACGATGGCCTTCGGCGGGTTCGTAACCGCGCTGGGACTGGCCGAGGATCTGAAGAAGGGGCTGATCGACCGCTTCCGGTCCCTGCCGATGTCGCGGTCGGCCGTGCTGGCGGGGCGGACCCTCGCGGACGTGGCCACGAACACCATCTCGATCGTCGTGATGCTCGTGGTGGGGCTGCTCGTGGGCTTCTCCTTCGACAGCAGCGTGCTCGAGATCCTGGCCGGGGTGGCCCTGCTGCTGCTCTTCGGCTACGCGTTCTCCTGGCTCTTCGCCTTCCTCGGGCTCACCGCCTCCTCCGCGGAGTCCGCCCAGGCGCTGGGCTTCATCGCGGTCTTCCCGCTCACCTTCGCCTCCTCGGCCTTCGTGCCCACGGACTCGATGCCCAACTGGCTCCAGACGTTCGCCGAGGTGAACCCGATCACCACCGTGGTCGACGCCATCCGCGCGCTGTGGATCGGCACGCCCGCCCACAGCGACGTGTACATGGCCGTCGTGTGGTCCGTGGGCCTGGTCGTGGTGTTCGGGTACCTGTCGGTGCGGCGGTACCGGCAGGCAGTCACGAACTAGCCATGTCCTCACCCGATCGCTAGGGCGAGGATGCCGAGCACCATCGCGGCGGCAGCGGACGCTCCATCACGCGCTCGCCGGCGGGCCGGAAGCCGAACCGCGCGTAGAGCGCATGGGCGTCCGCGGTGTGGAGGACGAAGGGCACCTCGCGGTGAGGTCCGAGATCGACGGCCTCGCGGACGAGCTCCTTACCGAGGCCGCAGCCACGGGCCTCCGGCAGCACGAACACGTCGGCCAGGTACGCGCGGGTCACGCCATCCGAGATGACCCGCGCGAAGCCGAGCTGGCGGTCGTCGCGGTACAGCCCGATTACCCGGGCCGAACCTGCGATCGACGCCTCCACGGCCTCGAGTGTGCGCCCGGCCGCCCAGTACGACGCCTCCGACAGGTAGGCGTGGATGCTGTCGAGATCGAGACGCGCCGGGTCATCGTCGAGCTCGAAGCCGTCGGGGAGGGCGCGCATGGGGGCTAGGCGCCAGAGCGCTCGGCGAACGCCGCGAGCCCCTCGTCCCGGACCCAGTAGACCTCGTAGCGAACGCAGAGGCCGTCGGGCCAGTGGGAGACCTCCCACGACGGCTGCGTCACCTCCACGGAGGATCCCTTCCCGAGGCCGATGTACTCCACGAAGGCGAGCACCCAGTCGCCGGCCGCCTCCAGCGAGCGGGGCTCCACGCGCATCTCGTCCCAAGCGGCGCCCCAGCGCTGAAGCAGGGCGGTGTACTCCGTGTGGCCGTGGTAGGTGCCGCTCTCGAAGTTCGGCGGCGCCACGACCACCTCCACCGTGGGGTCGAACAGGTCGAGCATCCCGGGCAGGTCGCCGGCGCTGTACCGCGCGTAGGCCAGCCGGGTCAGGTCGTCGGGAGACTCGCTCACGATGTCAGCTCGCGACCGGACGGCGCTCCCACCACTCGT
This sequence comes from Solirubrobacterales bacterium, assembly GCA_038323835.1. GTDB lineage: Bacteria > Actinomycetota > Thermoleophilia > Solirubrobacterales > Thermoleophilaceae > JACVRW01. The sequence goes on along the minus strand of JBBQHI010000063.1, from coordinate 7,888 downwards.
TGAGGGCAGCGAGGGCGCCCCCGGTGATGCCCTCCTTGAATGCCGCGGTGTCGTTCACGTTCGGCAGCGGATCGGAGGGCACGTCCACGGCCAGGAAATCGCACAGCGGCTCCCAGCCGTCCTGCGGCTCCCATTCGAACAGCCGTTCCGCGGGCACCGTGTGCCGCACCTCCTCGTTCCACGCCTCGGCCGCCTTCTGGGTGGTGGTGGCGGTGCGCGGCGGTCCGGCGCCGATCAGTTTCATGCCGGTATTGCTATCAGCCGCGCAGTGGGAGGCGAGCGCTCCGGCGCACAGTCCGCCCGGCCGAGTCGCGGAACTCGATCTCGAGGGTCACGCGGTTGAGCGAACCGCGGGCGAGTCGTCGCACGCCGGCGCGTGTCAGCCGCAGCCGCACCGTGTGCCGGCCGGCGCGGGTCAGGGCGCTGCTCCCGCGACCAATTACGGCGCCCCCGTGGCGCAGTCTCAGGTAGAAGCGGCCGGGGAGAACGGCATCGAGGCGCCTGATCACCAGCCCGCGGCGACGGACGAGGAGGGTGCCGCCGGTTCGGCGCAGGACCTTCGCCGTGGCCTTCACGTCGTCCCGCAGCGCGGCCACCACATCGCGCGTCGAGGGGCCCTGAGGCTCGGGCGCGGGCGGGGTCGGATCCTTGGGCGGAACCGGAGAAGCGGGCACGGTGGGCGCTGGACGCGTGACCGGTGGGGCCGCGATCGTCCAGGTCCGGACGGCGTTGGTGGGATCCACGTTCCCGGCCGCGTCGGTGGCCCGCACCCGCAGCACGTGTCCGCCCACCGCGAGGCCGGTCAGCTCGAGCGGAGACACGCAGGCGTGCCAGGTCTCGTCGTCGAGCCGGCACTCGAACGTCGCGGCGCTCTCGGCGGAGAAGACAAACCCGGCGTGCGTGGATCGCCCGCCGGACGAGGGACCGGAGTCGATCACGGTCTCGGGCGGCGCGGTGTCCACGGTCCACGTGCGCTCGGCGGGGGAGGCGTCGATGTTGCCCGGCGCGTCGGTGGCCCGGACGCGGATCGTGTGCGTGCCCTGGCCGAGGCCGGTGAACTCGGCGGGGGACGTGCACGGCGACCAGGCGGTGGCGTCGTCGAGCCGGCATTCGAAGCTCGACCCGGCCTCGGTGGAGGAGAACGTGAGCTGTGCGCTCCCGCTTCGCTCGAGTCCGGACGGGCCCGAGTCGATGGTCGTGTCGGGCGCGCGGGTGTCCACGGTCCAGGTGCGCTCGGCAGGAGTGGCGTCCACGTTGCCCACCGCGTCGCGTGCACGAGCGCGGATGGAGTGGGGGCCCTGGGCGAGCGCGGTGAGGGTGCGGGGCGAGGTGCAGGCGGTCCACTGCGTCGCGCCATCGAGCCGGCATTCGAAGCTCGAGCCGGACTCGCTCGACCCGAAGCCCACCGAGGTCTGGGCGCCCGTCACGTCGGCGGGAGGCGAGCTGATCGTGGTCTCCGGCGCCTTGTTGTCCACGAGCAGCGGCGAGCACTGGGTGGACCCGGCATCGGTGAAGCTGCGCCCCGCTTGGGGGAGGAAGCGCCAGTCGTAGCTGTTCGCGTGCAGCGTGAAGCGCATGACGCCGAACGTGCCCGTGTGCTGGACCTCGGTGTTCGGCTCGGGCGTGGTGAGCGGGTAGTGCTGGGTCCCGCCGGTGCCGAGCACGAACTGGCGCAGCCCCTTGTCGCGATCCACCACGCCCGCGGGAGTCTGCGGGGCGAAGCGCTGGTAGGTGTGGTCGTTGCCGCCGTAAACGAACTCGGCGCTGTACTCGTAGAGGAGGTCCCAGAAGGGGGCGACGCGCGTCTGGTCGCCGTGCAGGGCGCCGGCGCTCCAGCGCGGATGGTGAACGTAGGCGCCGATGCAGTCGCCGGCGTTCTGGTGCAGGTCCTGCTGAAGCCACTCGTACTGCTCGGAGCCGGGGCCGCAGCCGCCGATCAGCTCGCAGTTGCTGTTCAGGACCACGATGTGCCAGTTGCCGAGGTCGTAGCTGTACCAGCCCTTGAACCGCGGCCCGGCGCGACTGCCGAAGTAGTCGAAGTAGCCGGTGGCGTCGGCCACCCGGTACTCGTGGTCGCCCACGGCGGGACGGCTGCGCGCGTTGTGGCGTCCCCAGGTCGCGTCGTAGCAGCCCTTGAACTCCGGGGCCGTGGCGTTGTTCTGCTCGGTGTCCCCGACGATGCCGATCACTCCGGGCGTCGTGTCCAGGAGCCTGGCGGTGGCCTCGTCGCCCGAGGACCAGCAGGAGGCGATGTCCCCGAGTCCCAGCAGCACCGGGTCGTCGGTGACCTCCGGTGTCGCGGGGACGGCCAGCGGATCGGTGTCCTTCAGGGCGATCGCGTCCAGCTCGAACCAGTCGCCGGCCGCGGCGGTGGTGGAGCGGTAGGCGTACACGTCGATCTCGCTCCCGGGGCCGGTGGTGGTGTAGTCGAGGGCGGGGAACGATTGCCAGGCGGAGGTGGCGTTTACGCACGACTCGGCGGCACCCAGGATGGTCTGAGGCGGGGTGGTGGTCTCCGGGCCGACGAGGGCGGGCGCGTCGGCGGGCGACCACTCGCGGACGCGCAGGCACACGCGGCCGCCCGGGGCGCTTCGCGCCATTCCCGAGGCGGTGAACCTGGTGCCCGCCTGGGCCGCGTTCACCGGGCGCGGGGCCACGCGGAGCGAGAGCGATCCGCTTGCGGAGGCCGCGGCCCGGCCGGCGTGCGCGCCGCCGGGACCGCCGGACACGACCGAGAGTGCGGTGTTGGAGCTGTCGGTCTTCCAGCCCGGCATCGTGAAGCCCTGCTGAAGCCAGCCGTCACCCGCGGTCTCGAAGTTCCCGTTGTGGATGGTGGCGTCCGCCCACCAGGTCCGCTCGGCCGGGGTGGGGTCGGTCTGGCCCGCGGCCACGGCGCGCACCCCGAGCGTGTGGGAGCCGTTGGCCACCTCGAAGGAGGGGTGGGCGGAGCAGGTCTCCCAGACACCCGCGTCCAGCCGGCATTCGAAGCCGGCACCGGTGGCCGGCGAGGAGAGCGAGAACTGCGCGGTGCCCCAGCGGTAGGTGCCGGCCGGCCCGCCGTCGATCGAGGTCTCGGGCGTCGTGGCGGCTCCCGCGGACACGGCGGCGAGCGCGCTCGCGATGAGCACGGAGATGAGCGTGAGCGCGACGACGATCGCGCGCACCTTTGAGTGCGTGGCGTCCTGCCTGGGGTGCTGCAAGGTAGGTCCGAGTCCTTTCGAAGCCTCTAACCGAAGGTACAGGCGATCGGCGCGAATCGCCAAAACCCGAAACGTGCTTTTTTACGCAGCGACTACGCGGAGTTTGGGAGCCCGTAACGCAGCTCCACGAGGCCGCCGCCCACGTCCGTGCTGCCCGTGAGCTCGAGGGCTCCGAGCAGACGCTTCGGGAACAGCGGAACGCCCGCGCCGAGAACCACCGGCACCACGGTTAGCCGCAGGTCCTGGAGCAGGCCCGCGTCCACGAACTGGCTGAGCAGGTCGCCCCCGCCCACCACCCACACGTTGGCGTCCGCCGCGGTCGCGCGCATCTCGGCGTGGGCCTGGGCCACCGGCCCCTGCACGAACCGCACGTCGGCGCCGTCAGGCGCGTCCTGGCCGCGATGGGTGAACACCCAGGTGGGCCGGTCCTCGTAGGGCCACGCCTCGGAGTCGAGCTGCTCGATCAGGCCTTCGTAGGTTGCTGCCCCCATGGCCAGCGCGCCCACCCCGGCGAGGAACTCCTCGTAGAGTGCGCGGCCGGCGTCCTCGTAGGCCCGCAGCCAGCCGGTGCCGCCGTCGGGCTCTGCGATGAAGCCGTCGAGACTCGCCGCGCCGAAAAACTGGGTCCTGGCCAAGCGCGCGAATCTACACGCGAAGGACCGGCCGGGCCCCTACGCCAGCCGCACGGGCAGCGTCTTCAGCTGGTTCACGAACGGCGACTCCACGTATAGGGGCGTTCCGGCGAGCGTCATCGCCGGGTAGCGCGCCAGCGTCTCCTCGAGCAGGATCCGCAGCTCCAGCCGCGCGAGCGCTGTGCCGAGGCAGAAGTGCCGGCCGCCGGCGCCGAAGGCCTGGTGCTCGGGATTGCGGGTCACGGAGAACGTGTCCGGATCCTCGTAGCGGTCCTCGTCCCGGTTCGAGGCCACGTACCACATGACCACCTTGTCGCCCTTCCGGACCTCGGTCCCGTTGAGGACGGTGTCGCGTGTTGCGGTCCGCCGGAAGTGGGCGAACGCGGGGAACATCCGCAGCGACTCCTCCACCGCCGCGGGAACCAGCGACGGGTCCTCCAGCAGCAGCGCCCGCTGGTCCGGCGCCTCGATCAGCGCGCGCATCCCGCTGGCGTAGGTGGCCTTCGTGCTGTCGTTGCCGGCCGCGACGAGCAGGAAGAAGCCCATCACGATCTCGTGCTCCTCGAGCCCCCGCCCGTCCAGCTCGGCGTGCACCAGCACGCTGGTCAGGTCGTCGGTCGGGTGCTCGCGCCGCTCGGCGATCAGACGCCGGCAGCGCTCGAAGATCTCCGGCACGTCGCGCTGCATCACCGACTCCACGCCCTCCGGGTTGAGGTCCGGGTCGCCGGCGCCGAGCGTGGTGTTCATCAGGCGCGCCCAGATCTCGTCGTCCTCCGGAGGGATCCCCATGAAGCTGCCGATCACGCGCGACACCACGGGCTGGGCCACCTCGGTCACCAGGTCACACTCCTCGCGCCCTCCCAACCGGTCGAGCACGCCGATCGTGATCTCGCGGATGGTGTCCTCGTGCTCCGCGATCCGCTTCGGCGTGAAGCCGCGCTGAAAGAGCGCCTTCAGGCGGTCGTGCTTGGGCGGGTCCATCCCGATGAACATCGCCTGCGTCAGCTCCAGCGGCAGGATCGCGTTGGTCAGGGCGGTGACCCCGCCGATCTCCGACGAGTAGGTCTGCCAGTCGTAGCTCACGTCGTGCACGTCGTCGGCCTTGGTCACGGACCAGTAGCCGGCCTCGTCGGGGTACTCCGAGATGCGTGGCGTCCAGTGCACCGGGCACTCGCTTCGCATCCGCCGGAACAGCTCGTGAGGCGGTCCGTCCAGCCACTCGGCCCGCTCGGTGAGCAGCACCTCCTCGATCGGCCGGGGATCGGGCGAGGTGCGCGGCTCGGTGGAGGACATGGCGCGACCCTAGCTCGCCGCGCAGGGGAAGCCAAGGCGGAGTCGTGCATCGCGACGTAGACTGCCGGCGCGCTCGATGAGGAACGCGTCATGAGATACCGGCAGCGACTGCCCCAGCTCGACGGCGGCCTGTTCCTGACCGACGGCGGCATCGAGACCACGTTGATCTTCCACGACGGGCTCGCCCTGCCGGAGTTCGCCGCCTTCGGCCTCCTCGAGCACGAGGCGGGCATGGAGGCGCTGAGGCGCTACTACGAGCCCTACGCCGAGCTCGCGCGTGCGCGCGTGGCGGGATTCGTGCTCGAGACTCCCACCTGGCGCGCGAGCCCGGGGTGGGGCGAGAGGCTCGGATATTCGCGCGAAGACCTCGACGCCCTCAACCGGCGAGCCGTGGCGATGGTCGAGGAGATCAGGGACCGCTATGAGACGGCTGCGGCACCGTTCGTGATCAGTGGGTGCGTCGGCCCGCAGGACGACGCCTACGGGCCCGCTGCGACCCTGAGCGCCGCCGCGGCCCAGGAGTACCACTCGGCGCAGATCGGGACCTTCGGCGACACCGCGGCGGACATGGTCACCGCACTCACGCTGACCTACGCCGACGAGGCCGTGGGCATCGCCCGCGCGGCGACGGCCGAGGGCCTTCCGGTGGCCATCTCCTTCACCGTGGAGACGGACGGGCGGCTTCCGAGCGGCCAGGAGCTGCGGGACGCGATCCGGCAGGTGGACGAGGAGACGGACGGGTCCCCCGCGTACTACATGGTGAACTGCGCCCACCCGACGCACTTCGCCTCCGCGCTCGGCACCGGCGAGCCCTGGGAGCGGCGGATCCGAGGCCTGCGTGCGAACGCGTCGAAGCAGAGCCACGCCGAGCTGGACGCGGCCGAGGACCTCGACGCCGGCGATCCGGCCGAGCTCGCGGCGCGGTACTCAGATCTTGCCGGCACGCTCCCGTGGGTCAACGTGATCGGTGGCTGCTGCGGCACCGACCACCGCCACATTACGGCGATTTGCAGGGCCTGGCCGCAACGCTGATGAGGGGCTTGCCACGGGCCCGTACGCAGCGCTTAGGATGCGACCTGCGGAAAAATACGCGGGCTGATCGAGATCTTCCGCGAAAGAAATCGATCTGTCCCACGTTCGTCTTCTGACCCCCCACCGAAGGACGAAGACTTGGAACTCAGACGCGAACTGATCGAGCGGGCGGACTTCCCCCAGGTAAGGCGGGGGCTCGACCCGGAGGCAGTCAGCACACACCTCGCCGAGGTCGCCAAGGCGGTCGAGGCAAGCAAGCAGACCCAGGAGAAGGGCTCCGCCGCGAACACCGGCGAGCACATCCGCGCGATCGTGGAGGCGGCCGAGACCGCCGCCAGCCAGCTCGAGCAGACCGCCCGTGCCGACGCCGAGCGCATGCGCTCGAGCGCCAAGGCCGAGGCCGAGAGTCACCTGACCAACGCCAAGAACGAGGCTGAGAGCACGCTCACCAGCGCTCGCAGTGAGGCGCACAGCACGCTCACCAGCGCCCGCACCGAGGCCGAGAACACGCTCACCAGCGCGCGCTCGGAAGCCAAGAGCACGCTCGCCAGCGCCCGCGACGAGGCCGAGAGCACCACCTCCAACGCCAAGAGTCAGGCGGAGAAGATGGTGTCGGGCGCCAACGCCAGCGCCCAGCAAACCGTGTCCAGCGCCAAGGCCGAGGCCGAGAAGACCGTGTCGTCGGCCAACGCCAGCGCCCATCAGACGCTGACGAGCGCCAAGGCCGAGGCCGAGAAGACGGTCGCCAACGCCAACGCCAGCTCGGACAGCACGCTGTCACGGGCGAAGGTGGAGTCCGAGCGCATGGTCACCACCGCGCGCAAGGAGGCCGAGACCACGCTGTCCAGCGCTCGTGCCGAGGCGGCCAGCGCCCGGGCGAGCTCACGGGCTCAGGCCCAGGAGCACATGGAGCGTGCGGAGCAGGCCGTTCTCCGGCTGCTCGAGCGGTCGAACATCGTCGAGGGCGACCTCGGCACGCTGGTGGCCGACGCGAAGGGCTCGATCACCGCTCTCGCGGAGACGGTGCGTGCCGGTGCGGACAAGCTCCGGACCGATCTCGACATCCCCCGCGAGGAGCGCTCGTCCGGGCGCTTCGCCAGAAGCGAGCAGCAGCCCGCTCCGGCGAGCAGCGGCCCGGCGAAGCAGGCCGAGCCGGCTCGTGCGGCCGCACCGGCAGCCGAGGAGCGGACCCCGTCCGCACCTTCGCAGCCGGGTCCGGCCGCACCGTCGGCAGGCACCTCGGCGGCGACGGTGGAGAAGGCTCCTGAAGCCCCGTCCGCCGCGCCCGCGTCGCCCGCGCCAAGTGCGCCGGCGGCTCAGGCGGCCTCCGCACCCGCGCCCGCGGCGAAGCCGCGGCTCGGCTGGGGCACGGGCCCCGGCGCCTCCTCGCCTCAGACCGCCGCCCAGCGGCGATTCGGCGAGACGCTGGTCCCGCCGCCGAGCGCCCCGCCGCGGGAGCCGATGGCCGAGTCCACGACCGTCGGGCTGAGCGGAGTCCCCACGCCCGCCGTGGGGCCCCGTCTGGCGGCCTTCAACATGGCCCGTGCCGGCACGTCGCGTGACGAGGTGGCTCGCCATCTCAAGGAGAAGTTCGGGCTCGAGGACTCGGGAGAGATCCTGAACGACGTCTTCGACCGCGCCAAGGGCGGCGCGTAGAGACCCTTCGCCGGCCGCGGACGGCCGATCAACGAAGCACATGAGGTCCTCCCCTCGCTCAGGCAGGGGAGGACC
>JBBQHI010000062.1:0-16878 GCA_038323835.1 Solirubrobacterales bacterium | reverse complement strand
GATTCCCCGGTCGCCGCGGCCGGGCTCCCTTTTCCCGCGCCGTACCGGCCTGACGCAGTGGCGGGGTGGTCGGTGGTCGTGGCAGGCCACGCCGACGCGACAACCGCGGCCAGTGCCATAACCCACGCAGCCCGGGCGGCCGCTCGAACCAGCCGCGAATACGAGCTCCTCCTGATCGACGACTCGAGCTCGGACGCCACCGCCGACGTCCTCGCCGGCTTCGTCCGGCCGGACGGCCGGGTGCGGGCGCTCATACACGCTCACCCCAGGGGCACCGGGGCTGCGCTCCGAACGGGCCTGGCAGCTTCCTCGATGCCGTGGGTCCTGCTCGTGGACGCCACGGACGAGCTCGAGCTGGAGGCACTCGAGGATTTCGTGCCGCTCGCCCCCCGCCACGATCTGTTGGTCGGCTGGCGCGTCACGCGCCGGGGGCCGGTCGCGAGCCGCCTGAACGCCGCGGCCTGGAACCTGCTCGTTCGCCGCCTGCTCGGCATGTCAGTGCGCGACGTGGACTGCCCGATGAAGCTGGTGCGGCGAGACCTGCTCGACCGGCTGGACCTCCGCTCGTCCGGACTCGTGTTCGGGGCAGAGCTCGTCTCGGGCGCTCGCAATCTGAACGCCCGCATGACCGAGGTACCGGTACGCCAACGGGCCGAGGTGCGCATGCCCGGGAAGAGTGGCGCGAGCCCACCCCTTGGCCCCGGAACGCTGCTCGGCCTGGCACGACTGGGCCGCAGCATGCCCCGTCGCCGAAGCGCCGGGCTCTGGCGCCGGGCGCTCGGGTTGACCGTTGGGGCGGTGGCCGTGGTGGCGGCGGTCGGCTGGCTGTACCAGCTTCGCGCTACCGGCCTTCTCGGCGTCGGGCCGCGCCTGGCCGGCGCTCTGCCGCTCCAGCAGCTCGCCGGGGACGATGCCCAGCCGCTGGTGCGGATGGCCGGCGCCTGGGTGCCTGCCGGAGCGGTGGCCGGACTTGCCCTCGGCGGAATCGGGCGGATGCGCCGCCCCGTGCTCCTGACCACCGCGATCGGCGCTGCGCTCCTCACGCTCAGCGGCGCGGCATCCGATGCCGTCGCCGGAGGCTCGCTGAGCAGGACGAGCAGCCGTCTGCTCCCTCAGCTGGGGCGCCCCGGTGTCCTGGCGGCGCTCGCCCTGCTCGCGATCGGCGCTGCCCTCGCCGTTGGGCTCCGAAGCAAGGGCGGGGCGTGAAGCGCCTCGTCGGAGTGGCTGTGGTGGCCTGGCTGGTGGCGGGGCTGAGCGGGGTGAGCTCGTACGGCGACGCCTACTACCTCTACCGCGGGTTCCCGCCGCCGCAGGACCCGCAGGGCGTCCCCTCGGGACGGTTCGTAACGGTCCAGTTCCGCTCGAGTGCGCTGCACCAACGTCGCTCGTACCTCATCTATCTCCCGCCCGGGTACGCCAGCGCCGCGGCCCTCGGTCAGCGCTTCCCGGTGATCTACCTGCTGCACGCGCCGCCCGGGCGCCCCGACGGCTACGTGCTCGCGGGCGCACTCGGGGTGCGCGCAGACACGCTCATCGCGGCGAAGCGAATCCGGCCGTTTCTCGCCGTACTGCCGTACGGAAAGAGCGGAGTGCTGGGCAACGACACCGAGTGGGCCAACACGAAGGTCGGGCGCTATGAGAGCTTCGTGCTCGACACCGTACGGGCGGTCGACTCCCGCTGGGCCACGAAGCCACAGCGCGCGTACCGTGCCATCGGCGGCCTCTCCGAGGGCGGATACGGAGCGGCCAACATCGCCCTCCACCACCCCGGCGTCTTCAGCGTCTTCGAGAGCTGGTCGGGTTACTTCGAGCAGACGGCGACCCTGCCGTTCGCGGGCGCCTCCGCGGGCACGCTCCAGATGAACAGTCCGAGCGCCTATCTCCCTTCGATCGCGTCGAGCATCCGTCATCGCCCGATGCGCGCCTATCTCTACCAGGGCGCCGGTGACAGCTATCCGGTCGCCAAGCTGGTCCGTTTCGCCCACGAGCTCCGGGGAGCCGGCGTCCGGGTCCGTTACGGAGTTCCTCCCGGCGGGCACGACTGGCGGCTCTGGCGCTCGCAGATGGGCCGAATGCTCACCTTCGCGAGCCAATCCTTCGGCGGTCACTAGTGCAGGTGATCGGCCACTCAATTCCGTCACCGGCCTCCGGGCACGCGCGCGCTCTCGCGGCACTGGGAACGGCCGCCCTCGCGATGCTCGCCCTTGTGACGGCAGTGGTGCCGAACTTCGAAGGGCTTCTTGGCCTCGAGGGCGGCAAGGGCCTGGCGCTGTGCCGTCTCCTGGCCGCCGCGGCCGCGGCCGCGTTGCTGGCCCTGGCCTGGGGCCTGTGGCGCGGCAAGCGCAGCGCGCTCTACCTCATCGTGGGTGCCCTGCTCGCGGGTGCTGCCCTCGGTGCTGCCGACGGCGCTAGCGTGGTCGCGACCATGGCGGAGGTGGCCGCGGCGTTGGTGATGCTCGCGAGCCGGACGGCGTTCGAGCGCGGAGGAACGGGGCGAGGCGGACGGCGGGCCGGCCTCACCGTTGCCGTGGCGGCGTTGAGCGCCTACGCGCTGGCCGCTGCGCCCGCGATGACCACCGCAGGGGCGCCGGGACCCTGGCCCAGCCTGGAGAGCGCGGGGGCCTCGCTGGCGTCGGGCAGCTGGTGGTTGCGTTCGGGCACACCGATCGGGCTGGCCCTCGACGGGTTGCTCGTGGTCGCGTTCGTGGGAGGCGGCGTGCTGCTCCGCTCGCTTCTGTCCGCTGCGCCCGGGGAGGAGGGTCACAGCCCGGTGGCGCACGCTCGCGCGGCAGAGATCGTTCGTGCGTACGCGTCGGACTCCCTGGACCCCTTCGCCCTTCGCGCGGACAAGTCGTTCCACTTCGCGCACGGGGGCCTGCTCGCCTACCGCGTGATGCGCGAGACGGCAGTCGTGGCGGGCGACCCCATCGGCCCCCCGGGGAGCGCGCCGGCGATCGTGGCGGACTTCCGGCAACTCGCCTCCCGGCGAGGTTGGGAAGTGGTGATCACGGGCGCCTCGGCGAAACACCTGGCCGCGTACGAGGAGCTCGGGTACCGGGCGGTTCGGATCGGCAACGAGGCGATCGTCGATTCGCGCGGCTTCTCTCTGGAGGGTCGCGCCATCCGGAAGGTGCGTCAGTCGGTTTCCCGGCTGCGGCGCCTCGGGTGGACGGTCGAGGTGCTGGACGCCCGGGAGCTGACCGACGCCGCGGTCGCGGACCTGGCCGCCGTCGACGTGGCCTGGGCAGCGTCGCAGCCGCGTATCTACGGCTTCGCCATGACACTCGGCCGCCTGTGGGGCGCAGAGGAGGACGAGGACAGCGTCTACGTGCTCGCACGCGACTCCGACGGCCGGTTGCGGAGCTTCCTGCGCTTTGCCCAATACAACGGAGGGCTGTCGCTCGACGTGATGCGCCGCGGCGGCAGCGACCCCAACGGGGTGAACGAGGCGATGGTGGTGGCCGCGCTGGAGCACGCCCGCCGAGAGGGCATACGTGAGGTGAGCCTGAACTTCGCGGGCTTCGCCCATGTGATGGTGAGCGGCGCGCAGCTGACGCCGGCTCAGCGCTTGCTCCGGCGAATCCTGCGGGCCCTGCACGGACGCTTCCAGCTCGAGCGGCTGGTGCGGTTCAACGACAAGTTCCTGCCCGAATGGCGGACGCGCTACCTGCTGCACGAGGGTGGCCCCGGACTGCCGCTCGGGGGGTGGAGGGTGCTCCAGGCGGAGGCATACCTGCGTCCGCCCCGCTGCCGCCGGCGGACCGCAAGCTGGCAGCCGCTACCCCTCCCCGTGCGCGCCTCGAAGGAAGGTCGGGGCACACGAGACGAAGGGCTGGTGGTGACATGAGCCGCGTCCGCAAGCTGGCAGCCGTTGCGTTCATCGCGTGGGCGGTGGCCGGCGTGGCCGGGGTGGCGTCCTACGCCAACCATTACGTCATCTACCGCGGATTTCCCGTTCCCAGGCATCCGGCCGGCGTGCCGGCCGGGAAGCTGGCCAAGGTGCGCTTCTTCTCGCCGTCGCTGGGCAGGGAGCGTTCGTACGAGGTGGTGCTGCCGCCCGGCTACACCGCCGCGGCGGCCCACGGCCGGCGCTTTCCCGTTCTGTACATGCTCCACGGCACCTCCGGGTCGCCTCGCCTGATGCTGGGCGCCGGCGCCGTGCAGGTGCGACTCGACACCCTCCTCGCACGACATCGGGTACGACCCTTCATCGTCGTGCTGCCCGACGGTCGTGATGGCACCATGCTCAGCGACACCGAATGGGCGAACACCGCTCATGGGGGCTATGAGGGGCTCGTGCTGGACACGGTGCGCGCCGTGGACGGGCGCTGGTCGACCGTGCCCAACCGAACTGGCCGTGCGGTCGCAGGCCTCTCCGAGGGCGGGTACGGCGCGGTGAACGTGGCGTTGCGCCATCTCAATGTCTTCTCGGTGGCGGAAAGCTGGTCCGGCTACTTCGCACAGAGCGCCGCCGGCCCCTTCAAGGGCGCCCCCGCCGCCGCGGTGAGCGCCAACAGCCCCGCGGCATACGTTGGCTCCCTCAGCACCCGGCTTCACCGCGACAGGTTCCACGCCCTGCTCTACGCCGGGCGGCATGATCCAGCGATCAAGGGCCAGGCCGCCTTCGCCCAGCGCCTTCGGGCCGCGGGCGCGGCGGTCCGCGACGTGACCTACCCCGGCAAGCACGACTGGCGGCTGTGGCGAGGTCAGATGACGCACATGTTCCGGTACGCCGGCGGGGAGCTGGCACGAGCCCGATGAGCTCGCTCGTACTCGGTCTCGGTCTGGCGTTGCTGGCGTCCCTGGCGCTCAACACCAGCTTCCTGGCGCAGCACGCCGGCGCCCGGGATGCTCCCGCCGTGAGCGCGCTGCGCCCCCGCGCCACGCTCCTGGGCCTCCTCGGCTCCCCCATCTGGACCGTCGGCCTGGTGCTCGGGCTCGTCGGCTGGGCAATCCACGTTGGGGCGCTGGCCAACGCGCCGCTGTCGCTCGTGCAGCCGTTCGCTGCGGGCGGCCTCGCACTCGCCGTGCCCGCGGCCGCGCGCTTCCTCGGCGAGCGGTTGAGCCGCCGCGAGAAGATCGCCGTGGCGATCATGGCACTGGCGCTCGTGGGGCTGTCGGTGGGCGCCGGGGCCGGACCCGCAACGCCCGCCTTCGGGGCACCGCTGATGCTGCTGTACCTCGCGGGCGCGGCTACCCTTGCGGCGCTGTTCGCCGCTCTGCCTGCCGCCGCGCGCCGCCCGCATGCGCTGGGAGCGGCCGCCGGGGTCCTCTACGGGGCCGCCGACACCGCCACCAAGGCCGTCACCGCCGGAGCCCACGCCTCGCTCGCCGGACTGATCAGCCCGTGGCTCGGGGCCGTGGTGCTCGCCAGCGCCGTGGCATTCTTCGCCTTCCAGCGCGGGCTGCAGATCGGCGAGGCCATCCCGGTGATCGCACTGATGACCGTGGTCACGAACCTCGTCGCCGTGGTTGGGGGACTGCTGGTCTTCGGCGAGCCCCTCGGTGCCTCTCCGGCGCTCGCCGCACTTCACCTGGTGGCCTTCGGACTAGCGGGCGTGGCGGCCTGGCTCCTCGCGGGCGCGCACGCGCGCCTCGCCGAGCGAGGCGCGGCCCTGCGGACGGAGGACGCCCGCACGCCGGTAGTCTTCGGCGGGCTGTCAGAGCGCGGCGCGCCGGCCGCGAACCCGCTGGCCGGGGTCGGGCGCGGAGGCTGAGCTCGTGGGGGCCGGAGCAACGGAGATGTGCGCAGAGCTCGTCCTGGACATCCTGGTGGTCGACGACGACTCGGAGCTGCGTGAGCTGCTGAAGCGCACGTTCGCTCGCGACGGACACAGGGTGATGGCCGTTGCCAATGGGCGCTCGGCGGTCGATCGCGCCACCACCGACCGCTTCGACATCGTCCTGCTGGACGTGGCCCTGGGGGAGGGTCCGGACGGTTATGAGGTCTGCCGAACTCTGCGTGCCCGCGGCAACGTCGTGCCGATCGTGATGCTCACGGCGCTGGACAGCGAGGCCGACGCCGTGCTGGGCCTGGAGGCGGGAGCGGATGACTACGTGACCAAGCCACTGCGCCCGACCGAGCTGCGCAGCCGAATACGCGCCGTGCTGCGGCGAAGCGGGCCACGCGCGCTGGGGGACAGCGTGCTCGGCATCGGGCCCCTCGTGCTGGACCGTACGCAGAGGCGGGTGACGGTGGATGGCCGAGCCGTGGAGATCACCTTCTCCGAGTTCGAGCTCATGAACGCGCTGATGAGCGATCCCGGCCACGTATTCAGCCGTCAGGACCTGCTCCGGTCGATCTGGGGCGACGGCGCCTACCGGGACCCACGCGGGATCGACGTGCACGTCCGCCACCTCAGGGAGAAGCTCGAGGAGCATCCTGAGCGGCCGCGACTCATACAGACGGTACGCGGCGTCGGCTACCGCCTGAACCCCGACTGACGTGATCCCGCGTGCGCTGTTCGGGCTGCGCACCCGGCTGGTCGGGGCGCTGCTCCTGACGAGCGCGGTGACCCTCGCCGTGGTGGCGGTGGCGCTGCTCTCCCCTCTCGAAAACCTCCTGCGAGCGGATCGGCTCGACTCTCTCACCGCAGCCGCCGTCGGACAGGAGCAGTCCTACGCGGGCCTGTCCGAACGGGAGCTGCGGATGCGCGGAGCTCGCCTAGTGCGGTCGCTGGGGCGCAAGACCGGTGCCGAGGTGACCCTTCTGGAAGGCGCGAAGGGGCTCGCCACCACGGATCCGGAGCCGCCAGCGAACATCCGAGCCATTGCGGAGTCACTGCGAGACAAGCGGTCCGTACGCGAGGTCGTGGACACCAGCGAGGGAGCCGAGGCGCGCGTGGCCCTGCCCCTGCCCGGCCGGCGGGGCCTCGGCCTCCTGCTCGTCGCCCCGCTCGACGAGACGCGCACGGCGACGACCGTCGTCCAGCGAGCGCTGGTCAAGGCGACGCTGGTGGGCTTGGGAGTTGCCCTGCTCCTGGGGCTGGCGCTCGCCACCCGCTTGGCCGGGCGGCTGAGCCGGCTGCGGGACACGGCGCTGCGCGTATCCGCGCTCGGACCGGCCGTGGAGATGCAGCCGGATTCGACCCGCGATGAGGTGGGCGACCTGACACGGGCACTGGCGACGATGCAGAGCCGGCTCCAGCAGCAGGAGCGTGCTCGCCGCACTTTCGTCTCGACCGCGTCGCACGAGCTACGTACGCCGCTGGCGTCGCTTCAGCTCATGCTCGGGATGCTGCGGGAAGACCTCGACGCCGACGACCCCGACGTGCCGGCTGCCGCCCGGGACGTGGCGCGCGCCGAGGCGCAGACAGACCGGCTGTCGAGGCTCTCCGCCGACCTGCTCGACCTCAGCCGGATCGACGCCGGCGTGTCGCTGCGGCGGGACACGGTCGAGCTCGGCGAGCTGTCCAGGGCGGTCGCGAGCGAGTTCGGGGCCCAACTCGAGGAGGAGCGGCGAGACCTCGAGATCGTGGCTCGGGACCCCTGCTACACGCTCGCCGATCCCGTGGCTGTCGCGCGCATCGTGCGCATCCTGGTGGACAACGCCCTCAAGTTCTCCCCGGTTGGCGAGCCGCTGGAGATCACGGTCGCGAGCGACTCAGCCGGCGGTTCCGTGTCGGTCTCGGACCGCGGGCCCGGAGTGCCGCCACCCGAGCGGGAAACCATTTTCGAGCGCTTCAGTCGCGGGAGCACCGCGACCGACGGAGGCTTCGGGCTCGGGCTGGCGATCGCCCGGGACCTCGCGCGTCGGATGGAGGGCGATCTGCAGTTCGACGGGAACGAGGAGGGAGCGCGCTTCACCCTCCTCCTCCCCTTCGCGCCCACGCCGGACGGCTAACGCCCCGGCTGGAGCAGACCCGAGAGCAGCGGCACGCTGGTTGAGCTCGCGTTTCCCAGCGCCGGGAGTCTAAAGCCGGCCTCGATCGTGCGCAGCAGCGCGTAGTGGTCGGCCGGCACCGCGGTGGTCACACCATGGCGAGCGGCTCCGCCGGCGGCGATCAGTGCCACCTGGCCGCCGCCCTTCGATCCGTTGACACCGGCCACATCGCTGTGAGCGCCCTCGTCCCAGGTGAGGTACAGGACACCCTTGGGCCCGAGGCTCCGCAGCACCTGGGGCACAAGGCGGGAGACGTAGCTGTCGGCCTGTCGCAGCGAGGCGTTGTGGCCGTCGTGCAGCACGCCTGGGGCTATCCAGGAGAAACGAGGTAGGTGTCCGGTGCGCAGGTCGCTCCGGAGGCTCGTGAAGCTCACCATCCGCGCGCGGTTTGCCGCGTTGCCTCGTACCGAGTCGTAGTAGACGAATGGGTTGTAGTGCGGGTTGTAGACGCTGGTGGTTGCGCCCGGCCGGCTGCTCGAGGTGAGGCCCTCGAAGTACGCCTTCCAGGAGACTCCGGCCCCGTTCAGCTGCCCCAGCAGGTTCCCCGCGGGGGTGTCGCAGTGAGCGCAATTCTTCTTGATCTCCCCCATGGAG
Organism: Solirubrobacterales bacterium; assembly: GCA_038323835.1. Taxonomy (GTDB): domain Bacteria; phylum Actinomycetota; class Thermoleophilia; order Solirubrobacterales; family Thermoleophilaceae; genus JACVRW01. The sequence continues at coordinate 8,402 of JBBQHI010000062.1, read as the reverse complement.
CCGCCGGTGAGGGCAATGTAGTTCGGCAAGGAGGGATGGGTGAGCGCGAAGTAGTTGGTCGCGAGCGCGTTGGTCCGCGCGAGCTTGTTGATGTATGGAGCGTTGGGGCTGCCAATCACCTGGCCATAGCTTCGGTTCTCGAGGGCGAGAACGGCCACCCGTGACGGATGAGGGCTCCGCCCACCCGGATCGGCCATCGCGTGCCTCTGAGCCGCGGCGGTCCCTCCGGTGGGCACGCTCGCGGTGAGGCCGGCAATGGCCACGGCCCCGGCCGCGGCGGCCATGCCCAGCCGGCGTGCGCGCTTGGAGGATTGGCGAGGGCTCGATGTGGGCGCGTGATCTCTCATGGCACGAATCTCCCACCTGGCCGGTTGCGCTTGGCGAGCGCGATGTTGGGTCCGCGTTAGGGCACGCTGATCAGCGTGGCCCTCCCGTCGCTGAACCAGACGTGAGCGGGATCCGACACGTCGCGACGGTAGGGCTCGGCGTTGGCGAGCAACAGGCGATCCACCTGCACCCGCCACCCGTGCTGGGCCATCAGCCTCGCCACGCGCCGCTCGGCCACCTCGGAGAAGCCGAATGTCGTCGGCGGGACCGCGCAGCCGTCGGCGTGATCGAGGTGAGTCGTCCCCACGACGACAGACCCGAAATCGGGATCGACGAAGCGGCTGGTGGCCGTTGGGGCGTACAACCGGACGTGGACATCGGTGCCGTTGGCATCGCAGCGGCTCTTCAGGCCTCCGTCCGCGTCGAATCGCAAGCCTCCGGAGCCGTCGCGGTAGGCGAGGTACGTCGTGAGGCCTCTACGCGTCAGTCCGGCGGCACGCAGGGAGCGCTTGACCTTCCCGACCGAGGCGTTTCCGGCGAAGATCAGCGACACCGGCCAGTCACGCCCCGTCGTCTCGAGGCTGGCGTCTCCGTCGTAGCCGAGGAAGGTGGGGCCGCCATCCGAGAGGCGCACCAGCCGAGGCGGGTGAAGCGAAGCGTCGTCGTGGCTCGTCTTGCCGCCGCAGCCGACGGCCGGCGGGCCGAGCGCCAAGCCGATCCCGAGCACCGCCGCCCGCATCCGCACGGTCAGTCCTCGTCGCCCGCGCCCGCGGGGGCCGGTGCCTGCGACGGCGACCAGCTGCGCGACTTCGAGCGCGGCCCGGGCTCGAAGGCGATCACCCGTCGACGGGTCAGATCGATGTCGATCAGCGCGTCTCGCAGCACCGCCACGTCCATCCGCACGCGCTGCCCCGTGTATGGGGCAGCCGAGCCGCGCTCGGCCGGGAGGTACGCCGGTACGGTGGCTCTCACGTCGCGCTTCGGGGTGACGAGCTCGACCAGCATCGTCGCGCCTATGTGCCCCCCGCGCGCGTTCAGATCGCCGACGTAAATCACCCTCAGGCGGGCCCCGCCCAGCGCCCGGGCGAGGCTTCCGCTCCGGCGCTCGGATGCCAGCACGCGGATCGCGGCCCGCTCGAGCCGGGGATCGCCGTGGGGTGCGCGTGTCCGGGCCGAGAGCTTGCCGGCGGGCTCGCCCTCCACCACGGCGGGCACCCGCTCCACCGTGCGGACGCTGAACCCCTGTACGCTCACGTGCCCCCCCGGGTCGTGGGCCACCACCTCCACGCGATGGTCGCCGGGGTGCAGCTGCCGCAGCCGCGGCGTGAGGGTGAGCCTCAACCTCGACGGACAGCGCCCCCGGTCGCACGGCGGCGCCACCACTCGCTGCCGTGCCCCGTCCACCCGCAACTCCACCTGCGCCACTCGCGCCTTCGCAAGCCCTAGTACCTCCACCTCCAGCCGCTGGTCGGTGGCCACCTGGGCGAAGTCCTGCGCGCCGTCCCCGCCGTGAAGGGTCCGGTCAAGCCAAAGCGGTCCGCCCAGACCGATCCGGAAGGGAGGATCGCCGCTCAGCGCAACGAGGCCCGCGGCGTCGATCCCGGTGTCCCGCGCGCCCCCGCCGGCAAGGGTCAGGACGGCGGCCACAGCCGCCAGTAGCGCAAGGGTCGCGCCGATAACGGCTCTGCGCGCCCTAACCACCAGCTTCCGAGTTCACGATCCAAGAAGCATCGCGGGTCGAGCCGCTGGGCGCAGGCTGGGCTTTGGCAGCTGTCCTTCGGCCCACAATGTGGCCACCCCGGCGCGCGCGAGTCCGAGCATGCCCTCGTAGAGGAGGTACCGCGGCTGCCAGCGTGGGTCGAACTTGGCGTTGAACGAGTACAGGCTCTCGATCTGAAAGAACGGGTTGGCGAGCGACACGAGCCTCCCGAGCAACCACTCGGCTCGTGAGAGCGGAGCATGGAGGAAGCGCCCGAAGGCCGCGAAGTTGAGCGAGAGCTCCCTGACCCCCTGGGCTGGAAACAGCTCGATGGCCCGAACGATCATGAACTCGGTCAGCCCGTTCGGGGCATCATGGTCGCGGGGCATGGCGCTGAGCGACGCCCGGGGGCTGCCGTAGGAGGGCACGAAGTGCAAGAAGCCCCGAATGTGGCCCTCCGCATCCCTCGCGATCACCACCGAGGAGTCGCCCACATGCTCGCCGCGCAGACTGTCCATCGCCATCGAGAAGCCACGCTCCGGCCGTCCCCGGCGCCAGCGTTCCGACACTGCCTCGAGCTCGTCGAGCTGGCGCTGCCCCACGTCGCGGAGGAAGCACAGCTCGGCGGTGTACCCCGCCTTCGACAGGCGGTTCACCGATTGACGCACCTTGCGCATGGGCCGGCCCACAAGCGAGAAGGCGGTGTTATCGACCATGGCCTCGTCGCCCATGTAGATCGCGTGAAGACCGGCGTCGGCCGCCACCTCGCGCAGTCGCTCTCCGGCCCCGACGAAGGCGATCTTCAGACCGCGGGCCTCGGCGAACAGGCACGCCTCGATCAGCAGCCCGGGGACCGCGTCGTCCGGTCCGATCGGGTCGCCGGAGCAGAGCAGAACGCCGCCCTCCACCCGGTAGGAGAGGAAGGCCCGGCCGTCCCGTGAGAAGAGGTGTTGCAGGTCCTTCCGGAGCTTGAAGAAGCTGAGCGTGTCCGAGCCGTTCGCTCGCACGAGGCGCCGCGCCTCGCGACGCTCGGGCTCTGTGGGCCGTGAGCTTGGAGCGGCGAGCGGCCGGAAGGCGATCCGAGCGACGGCCAGGGCCACGACAAAGGCGAGCGCCACGGTGAGCGTAGGCGTGGCCCACAGCTCGGTGAGGAAGGCCGCCAGCCCGGCGGCCAGGGCCGTAACGGCCGGCGGCAGGAGACTGCGAACGGTTTCGCGAGCGGTCAACCTGCCATGCCGAACGAAGAACGAGTCACGGCCCCAGACGAGCAGTCCGGCAAGCGCCCAGCTGACGAGTGCCTCCTCCAGGTCGAGGCCCTTGGCCAGGTTGAGCCCCCCCAGCGCCACCAGCAGCACGACTGCTGCGTAGAGAGCCCGGCTCCGGCGGCGCACCAGGTACGGGGAGATGACGAGGAGCGCCAACCCCGCCGGCAGTGCCAGTGCATGTGCCACGAGCACGGTGTGCGATCCCGCGAGGCTCGACAGCACCGCGACGCGACCGGGAAGCTCAGGTGTGAGGGCGGAGATCACGTTGAGCGCGCCGACCGCTCCCGCAAGCCACCCGCTCACCGCGGGCAGGGACGCGCCTCGGCGCGCGCGGCGAAGCTTCGCCGGGACGCGGTGAATACCGAGCTGCCAGGCTGCGGTGTCCCGCTTGGACGGCCCGATGTCGTGCCAGTCCTTTAGCAACAGCCATGTTCCCGCGAGCGCCACGGGGACCACGGCGACCGCCGCGGCTCCCGCCAAGGCAATGGCCACCGCGGCCGCAAGGGCCACAAGACCCACATGCCACTCGTGCGCTCGAACGCCGAACAAGAAGCAGCGGGGACCCAGCGGGTTGTGCTCGAGCTGGCTCGGGAGTGATCGCCGTGAACTCGACATCGCATCCTCCTCAGTGGCGAGGCGGCAGCGGCAGCCGCGGAATCAGTCGGCGGCGTGCGAGCCAGCGCCCCCGCACCCGGCGGCCCAGGCCGGGCGCCCCCTGAGCGCGGCGCGGGTCGAGCTCCGCCCCGCACAGGGCGCAGCCGGCGGCGAATGCGCTCACGCGTTCGCCGCACGAGGGACATACGTGAGGTCCTCGTGAAGTCAATGGGCCACCCGGGACTCGAACCTCGGATCCACCGCATGAAGAGTGCGGCACTCTGCCTCTTGAGCTAGCGGCCCGTTCTTCATGGCGCTGACTTTCTCACCCCCCGGGTTGCGTATGAGGGACGCAGGGTTGGCTGCGTGTTAGGTCGCGGGCCGCGCTCCGAAGTTCACTGTTACTTCATTCCGACCGCCCAGCCTTGGTGTCGCCTGATACCCCGACCAAAGGAGCACCAGATGTTCAGGCAGCACACCAAGAAGTTCACAGTCACCCTCGCCGCCCTGGCGGCGATGGCCCTCGGGGCCGGTGCGGTGGCACAGGCCGGATCGACGAGCACCCCCAAGGCGCAGCCAGCCGAGCAGGTGTCCGTCCCCGACCGTGACACCGTCCAGAGCGGCGACCAGACGACGCCGGACAGTCCGGCGGCGTCCTCGTCCAGCTCGACGGCGGCCGTTCGGAGCACCCCGGAGCCGGCCGGTAACGCGCCGGAGAAGCCCGGCTCGGAGAGCTCCGAGAAGCCGGGAGTCGAAAGCGAGTCGGCTCCGAACAGTGACGGGCCCGGCGGCCACGCCGACGAGCCCGGCAACCCCAGCGCCAACACCCAGCAGGAGGGCGTCAACTAAGACGGCCTGCCAGGTGAAGGTGCGGTACGGCGAGCGGGCGGCCACAGTGGCCGCCCGCTTCCGCGTACGGCCTAACGCGCACCCAACGTGGTTGTCAGCGAGGACAACGCCGCGCTTGCCACCGTCGACCAATGCACGTACTCATCGTTGAGGACCAGGTGAAGATGGCGAGCCTGCTTCGGCGATCGCTCCGGGGCGACGGCATCGCGGCGGATGTGGCGATAACGGGTGAAGACGGGCTCTGGATGGCCGCCGCCACCAGCTATGACGCCATCGTCCTCGACCTCATGCTCACCGGCATGGACGGGTTCGAGACCTGCCGCCGGCTCCGCGCCGAGGGCGTCTGGACCCCGGTGCTCATGCTCACCGCCCGGGACGCGATGCGGGACCGGGTGGCCGGGCTCGACAGCGGAGCCGATGACTACATGACCAAGCCGTTCGCGCTGGTCGAGCTGCTCGCGCGGCTGCGGGCGCTCGTCCGCCGTGCGCCCGCGGTGCGCCCGGTGATCCTCGAGGTCGGGTCGCTCCGCCTCGACCCAGCCGCCCACCGGGTCTGGCGGGGCGAGAAGGTGATCGACCTGGCGCCTAAGCACTTCGCCCTGCTGCATTTCTTCATGCGCCACCCCGGCGCCGTCCTCTCGCGCCTTCAGCTGGTCGAAGGCGCCTGGGATCGCGCCAACGAGCCCAGCTCCAACGTGGTCGACGTGCACATCCGGCAGCTGCGCGAGCGGGTCGACCGCTCCTTCGGCGCATGCAGCATCGAGACCGTGCGGGGTGTCGGCTATCGGCTCAACGAGAACGGCGCCGGGCCGTGAGCCGGGTGCCGATTCGCCTGACGCTCACCCTCGCCTTCACGGGGGTGATGGCGGCAGTGCTGGTGGCCACCGGACTGTTCCTGTACCTCAGTCTGCAGGGTGGGCTTGACCGTGCGATCTCCCAGGGCCTGCGCTCGCGCACAGGCGACACCAGGGCGCTCGTGCAGCAGAGCGACACGGGGCTCAGGGACGCGGCACGCTCCAGCGCGGGTGCCGGCTTCGCTCAGATTCTCGACCGGTCCGGCCGAATCTTCGATGCGACACCGGGAATTGGCCGGCGTCCGCTCCTGAGTACCGCCGAGATCCGCGCAGCGCAAGCCGGCTCCAGCTCCTTCGAACGCGCGAGCGGCAACACGGTGCCCGGCCCGGCGCGCCTTCTCGCCACTCCAGTCCACGCGCAGGGACGCAGCCTCGTAATCGTGGTCGGCGCGTCGCTGGGGGACCGCGACCAGGCGCTGGCCAACCTCGGAGCGCGCCTGCTCATCGGTGGACCCGCCGCACTCCTTCTGGCGGCTCTCGCCGGCTACGGCCTCGCCACCGCCGCGCTGCGTCCCGTCGAGTCCATGCGCGCCCGCGCCGCGGCGATCTCGCCCGATGATCTCGACCAGCGCCTGCCCCTGTCCCCGAGCGCAACCCGGAAGTTGCTTGGGGATGGCGATAGCACGGGGACACACGGCCGGGTCGATCAGCTCCAGAGGCCGCTCAGGGGAACCGCCCGGAGGCGATCACCGAACCGGAGCGAGCTGCTGAAACGGCCCGACTGGTCCGTCCGTTCGATGAGCGTGAGGATTCGCCGCTTCGACGCCGCGCTGCCCTTTCGAAGACCCTGGTCAGTCCACGGACACCGGTCTCTCGCAGGACCTCGAGGCTGGGTCGCGCCGCGGCCCGGGCGGCCTCCAAACGGGCGCCTCGCGGCGCCGCAATGATGGTCCGGCCAATCTCTGCAACGGACGAAGGGGCCGTTGCATCGGCCGGACCCGAGGGAACGTCATGGGCGGGGTCTCCCGTTTGACCACGGTCGGGGGCCCCGGACGGCGCGGGATCGTCGGTGGAGTGGCCCCCGGCAGGCTCGCGCGATGTCATCGGAGGCCTCCGGCCGACGGGTGGGGAGCGGCGACAGTGGAGCTCGTCCCTGACCGTGATGCGCCCGCAGATCTGGGTGCCGAATTGGTCCAGCCTGGTCTGCAGCGTGTCGTTTCCGCCCCCGTGCTTTGCCTACGCTTCGATCGATGCGGTCCCGGCGGAAGGGCCCGGGCCATGGGGCGGCTTGTTCCCATAGCTCGACGGGACGCTCTCCGCCCAGTCCCGCAGCCTCCCAGAGCTCCGGCGCCGCCGCTCCAACACGCAAAAACTGGCCCCGCAGGAATCCCGTACGCCTCTGAGTCTGTTGCCTCGGCGCCGTCCTCGCGCGTCGGCTGTCTTTGCTCTCTGGGGGCCGAAATTGTTGGCCGCAGGGCCAGCTCCACAAGCCTACTCCGATCCGAGCGACAAAACGGGGAGTCTCGCTAGTCGGTTCGCCGGAGTCCCCTAGACGGCGTAGAGAAACGTGTAAGCCGCCGTCATCCCCTCCTGGTTCAACTGCGCCAGGCAATAACGGCAGGCACCGCCGTTCTCATCTGGAACGTCAATCGTCGGGGGTGGCCGGCCCTCCACCGCCTCGACCTCGACCGTCTCTCCTTGCATAGGCCCGTCCTCTAGAAGCGCCCGCACGGCGGCAGCATACGGCGACCCGCTGGCCCCACGGTTTGGGACGGCCGTTTCTTCATTAGACCCCGGCGGACACGCCGCTTGACCGACGCGCGCAGGACCTTCGCCGCTTGGCGTTCGCGTTCCCCCCGCGGCTTAGGCGACTTGCTCAGTCGTGTGATGCCTCAAGCCGCCTAAGCGGGGATCTCTAACGCCGAGCTCGCGGCCGTTCAGCCGGGCCCGACCACCAACTCGCTGGGTGGCTAGCTCGCGCCTGGCCTTGATGGTCTGCCCAACCCGGCGGTCGCCATCGGCGCGGTCCATCGTGCCCCTCCGCCGTGCGGCCCGTGTTGCCGTGCGCTGTCGCCCTGCGCTGGTCATGGCCCTCGCCCTTCCAGTCCTCTAGTCGACGGAGTTGCGCGGCTCTCGGCGAGCAGGCCGAACGGGCCCGCGTTGAGCCCTCGGATCCCTCGTCGTCGACCCAGTTGAGCCACGCCTCCCGTGCTGTGACGTGATCCAGGGCGCTTCCACGCCGCCTCGATCCAGGAAGTGCACCGGTGTGCGCCCGCGACGGCCCTGAAGAGAGCGCATAACAGCAGCGCTTCAACTCGGTACTTCGATCAGGCCGAGCTGCTCGGCCAGCTCGGACTCATGCCGGCGACCTAAGCGCGCGCCTGCCTTGCGCGAAAAGCGGTTCTGCGCCTACGGACCTACTCGCTGGTTATCTCGATGACCGGCGTCATCGACCCTGTGTGATGGGGGTGCCGCCGTCGACGACATGTCGCTGCTGCCGGTCGGGTCCCGGTGTCGCGACGAGTCCCGGTTCTGCCTGCGAGCGGGCGGCTCTCGCCCATGGCCTCCATACGTACTCTCGGCGCGCAGGCCTGCGCGCCGCTTGATGTCCGCACAACTCGGGACGTCCAGAGCTTGCGCGGGCAATGCCCGGGCGGGCAGAAAGCCGCGTCGCTCACGGACGCCGCGCCCCCGTTGTTCGGGGCGAGCGGACGTCGTTCGGTCCTCAGCTGGGGCGTAGTCAGCTCTTTAGTTGCGGTCGAAGTTCTTGTGCCAGTCGCACCGACGCTTCGATTTCCACTCGTCTGATCGAGACGCTTTCCACGTTGATTCCGAACGGCACGCCGAGCGTGCGGCAGTACGTCATCAGTTCGG
>JBBQHI010000061.1:0-17769 GCA_038323835.1 Solirubrobacterales bacterium | reverse complement strand
CGCCCGGGCGCCCCCCCCGGCCGCCGAGGCCGCTCCCGAGTCGGATCCGATGAACCCGTCCACCGCCATGGCCGCGCTGGCGGATGTCTTCCCGGAGGACGGGATCGTGGTGCTCGAGTCGCCCTCGGCCACGCTCGCGCTGCGCAACCAGATGCGCCTGGGCCCGCCCGGCAGCTACTTCTTCGGCGCCGGCGGCGGGCTAGGCTTCGGGCTGGCGGCCTCGATCGGGGTGGCGCTGGCTCAGCCGGAGCGGCGCGTGGTGTGCGTGCTCGGCGAGGGCTCGGCGCAGTACGCGATCCAGGGCTTCTGGACGGCGGCCGCGTACAACGTGCCGGTCACCTACCTGATCCTGCGCAACGAGGAGTACGCGATCCTGAAGTGGTTCGCCACCCTGGAGGACGTGACCGGGGTCCCCGGGCTCGACCTGCCCGCCCTCGACGTGGCGTCGGTGGCGGCCGGCTACGGCGTGCCCGCGCGGCGGGTTGAGGGCCGCGAAGAGCTGCACTCCGCACTCGGTGAGGCGATCGCCTCCGACGGGCCGTCGCTGGTGGAGGTCCAGGTGGCGCCGGGGATGGCCCTGGCCTAGGCCTCGCGCGGCCGCCGGCGCCGCCCGGCGCGCAGGCGGTGGAGCGCCCCGCGCCGCTCGCGCGGGATTCCGATCGGGACGCGGGCCACGATCGTGGCGCCCTCATCCGTGCTGCGGATCTCCAGTGTTCCTCCCAGCAGCTCCGCGCGCTCGCGCATGCTCGCCAGCCCGAGGTGCCCGGGCTCGGAATCCGAGCGCGGGTCGAAGCTCCCGAAGCCGCGCCCGTTGTCCGCGATGGTCAGCTCCACGCCGTCCCCGGTGCGGAGCAGGGAGATGCTCACCCGGTTCCCCCCGGAGTGGCGGCCGGCGTTGCTGGCGCTCTCCTGGGCGATGCGGAACAGCTCGCCCGCCACCTCCGGCGCCAGCTTCACCGGATCGATGTCCACCTCCACGTCCAGCGCGTACCGGCGCTTCCACACCGGGGTGCAGGTGTCGATCGCGGCTTCGAGGGTCACCTGGTCAAGGCCGTGAGGTCCCAGGTCCACCATCTCGTCGCGCAGCACCTCGATGTTCCGCGCCGCGATCAGCCGCGCGTCGGCGAGCAGCTCCGCGGCGCGCTCCGGGTTCGACCGCTTCAGCTCGGAGCCCATGGTGGAGAGCACCATGTCCAGGCCGATCAGCTCCTGCACCGGGCCATCGTGGATGGCCTCGGCCACCCGGCGCCGCACCTCGGCCTCGCTGCGCATGGTGCGCCGCGACAGCTCCCGGGCGCGCATGCGCGAGGCGGATTCAAGCGCGTGCAGGCGGCCCACGACGAGTCCGGTGGACACCGCGGCGAGCACGAAGATCGTGTCGTGGAAGGCGACCTTGTCGGGGTCCATCCGCGCGCTGTCGCGCAGGGAGGAGGTGAGCACCAGCACCACGGCCCAGGTGATTGCGAGCACAAGCCCGCGACCCTCGCCCTGGAGATTGGAGTGGGCCGCGATCAGGAACACGGCCGCCGACTGGATGGCCAGTGACGCCTGGGGCGCCGCCAGCTCCACGGCCACGAGGGCCGCCAGGTCGCCGAGGGGCAGCATCGGGTTCATCGCCGCCGCCGGGCGGCGCAGCGCGAGCACGAGCATGGCCACCGACCAGGGCAGGAAGCCCAGGCCGAGTGCGAGCGCCGTGTTCCCCGAGCCGTCGTAGGGGAGGGCGAGGGCGGCCACCAGACCCGTGACGGCGAGGGCCAGGCGGGCGGCGGCGAAGATCACCACCGGCTGGGCCGAGTCGATGGGGAGGCGGCGAAGGTTCACGCGTCGGTCTTTCGCCGGGCCTCGAACGCACGCAGGCGGAAGGCCGTGAGCGCGGCTCCGGCGGTGTCGATGCCCCAGTCGACGGGCGTGCCGTGGCGGCCCTCCACGAAGGTCTGGTGGAACTCGTCGGTGATGGAGTACGCGGACGCGATGGCCAGCGCGACGAGCGCGGCCCGCCGGCCGTCCATGCGGGTGCGGAGCGCGCGCCACCACAGGAAGCAGAGCAGGCCGTACTCCGTGAAGTGGGCGAGCTTCCGGAGGATCAGGTCGGCCGTGCCGAGCCCCGAATTCAGGTCCGGCTGAGCCGAGAAGAAGAAGATCACGCCCATGAGCGCGAGGGGAGGCAGCCAGAGCCCGATGCCCCGCGAGAGCGCCATCTGCATACCGTAGAGTGACCGGGCGTGCTGGTCATCACCACCAAGTCCCCGTACGCGGTCCGGGCGCTGGCGGAGCTGGCCCGGCGCGGGGGAGGGGCGCCGGTCCCGATCGGCGAGATCGCGCGTGCCCGCTCAATTCCGGTGCAGTTCCTCGAGGGCCTGTTCGCGACCCTCCGCCGCGCGGGGATCCTCCAGAGCCAGCGCGGCGTAAAGGGCGGCTACAGCTTCGCGCGGCCGCCCGCAGAGATCACGGTGCTGGAGGTAGTGGAGCTGCTGGAGGGAGAGCTGGGAGCAGACGCCCGCGAATCCGGCGTGATCTGGACCGAGGCCACCGACGCGGTTCGCAATGTGCTGGCCGGTTCGACGATCGCCGAGCTTGCCGAGCGCGAGTCACAGGCGGCCGGCGCGCAGATGTACTACATCTAACAGGCACCACTCTGTAGAGCGGGATCCGGCTTGCTAGAGCGAAACTCGACCGCTGGGGAACCGCTCAGAACCGCTCGGATGGGCACCGGACTGCACCGCAACTGCACCGCACAGCACCCGCCTGACGCCTAACTGAACGGCCAGTCAGTTCCGTAGCATCTGTGGTCGTGAACGGTCACGCCACCTATCTCACCGTCAGCCAGGTTGCTGATCGCCTCCAGATCTCCGAACTGACGGTGCGCAGGAAGATCAACGCGGGCGAAATCCCCGCCGTCCGGCTCTCCACCCACGGCCGGGGGGCAGTGCGCATCCCCGAGGCCGACCTCGACGCCTGGCTGAATTCCTTAGGGAGCCGTCGATCCAGGCGGGCCCGGTCCTCTCACGCGCCGCCGCGCGGCGTGTGGACGCACCTTCGAGCGGTCCGGAGGCGGCGTGAGCAGAGGGCGTCCCGTAGCCACCCTCGCGGACCTGGAGGACGTTCTCCGCGAACCGCCCCGGCCGGCCCGGCCACCGGCCCGCCCTACGCCCCGCCAGTGGCCGACCCGTCCCCCGCTCGGCCCGGTGCATCGCCTGATGCGGGACCGCCCATCGGGACGCAAGCCCGCCAGACCCAACCCGCACGAGGCCGAGACCGTCTGGCCCGAGGTGTGCTGGCGGGTGCGCTGCGACGACCCGGTGGTGCACGGCCACGCCCTGTGCCACGCCTGCCTCAAGGAACTTCTCGCCCGTGGCGAAGCACTGGCCGCGAAGGAGCACCGCCGACATCCGAAACGAAAGGAACCGAATGACCGATGACCTCGCCCACCAGCTCGAAGAGCAGGGACACAAGGAGCTAGCCGACGCGCTCCGACGCAAGCAGTTGGCCAGCGAACTGCGTGACCTCGGCGAGACCGGACTTGCCGCCCGCGTCGAAGGGCAGCCCGCACCCGACCCCGCACAGGACCCGACCGTGCCCATGGGCACTGAGGAGGAGGAGCAGGTCGCCGCGGTGACCGACGCACTGCGGAACGCCGGCATCGCCGGCTGGGAGGGCTAGGTGCCCGACCCGACCCGACACCACCAGCTTGACCAGCTCCACCAGGCCGAGGCGCAGGAACGCCACGCCGCCCGCGAACTGGACGCCCAACTCACCACCGCCAGGGCCAAGGCCGCCGAACTCCACGACGAGTGGGTCCAGGCCACGGCCGACCGGGCCACAGCCAAGATCACGCAGGCCAAGACGCGACACGCCGCAGCCGACGCCGAGATCAGCGAACTCGAAGTCAAGGTCAAGGCCGCCAAGTTGCGGATCGACCGGGCAACAGCAGCAGCAGCCGCCTACCAGGCCGAACATGCCAACGAACTCGTCAAAGAGCTCTCGGCCGAAGCGTCCGCGATCACCAACCGCCTCGTCGAGGCCGCCACCGTCCTCGTGCAGGCCGACAAGGACTGGTACACCATGAGCGCCCGGGTCGGTGCCCACCTCGCGGCCAAAGGTGTCGAGCCACGCGGGAACCTGCCGAACACCCATGGGTACGAGAACGTCATCCGGGACGTGCGACGGACGCTCACCGACGTGGGCGAACCACGACCGCCGCTCCCGCACTACCAGGCCGCCCAGTGGTCCGAGCAGCAGGAAGCCGCAGCCGTCGAGGCCAAAGCACAACGCGACGCCGACCGCGATCGCCAAGAGCGCCAACGTCAGGCCCAAGGGCCCGCCGAGGTGATCACCAACCAATGAAGGTAGGGGGCCACCGAATCCACAAACCCCCACGGGGGACGGACACGGCCTCCTACCTCTCTGCGAAAAAAACCCGGGGATTCCGTTTTTTCTGGGGTTGAGTCGTGACCGATGAGCTACGAGCCCGTCTCCAGGCGAATCTGGAGGCAGCGAGGATGGCGATGGAGGCCGCCCAGGCCGAGCCGTGGGTGCAGGGTTCCACGGGGCAGCTAAAGGCCCATCCCGGCTTCGTGGTGGCGGCGCGGTGCGACGCGACGGTGACGAAGCTGGCGCTCGAGCTGCGGCTGTTGGGTGGTCTTGAGCCGCTCGAGTTCAACGAGTTCGACGAGTTGGCCAGCCGGCGTAGCGGGCCGGATCAGGTCGCTGGCGGCCGCGACACACGCACTTCGAGCAACGGGCCGGGCTAATCCAATCCTTGCTCTCGCGGTCCCCCCAATTGTGGCGATTCATCAGGCGCTCTTGACTTATCAGTGCTCGGCGTGTGTTAATGGCGTCCCTAGCGGAGCTGGCCCGCTCCCGCCTCAGCCGGTGTCCTGCTTAGCGACCAGGCTGCAGTCTGCTGCTGGACCGTGCTCTTCGCCCCCGAATTTGTCGGAGGCGACATGTCCCGTACCACTTCCTTTTGCCGCCGTGCTTTTGCTTGTCGCACCGTCCTGCTCGTTCTCGCTGCCGGGGCTCTAGTGGTCATTGCGCCATTCGCCCATCCCGCGCCTGCGCTCGCCCAAGGGACCGGTCCCGAAAACATCAAGCCGGTCGAGGGGGAGGGCACCGTCATCGCAGCGGGCACATGGGCTGGCGCGTTCCCGTACTCGGGCACGATGAGCGGGAAGTTCACTCCGTCGCGTATCCACCCTGGCCAGGGCTTCGTCTACGAGTCAAACATGCACATTGACGACAGCGTCGACTTCAGCGGTCAGCCATGCCGAGACGAGGTCGGCGCGGAGTGGGCGTGGGGATACTCGCGGGTTTCACCAGGTGGCAATCTGTGGACTTCGCTAATTGAGGGTTCAACTTCGCTTTTAGGCCCACTCAATACCCATAGTTGTGAGGGCGGCGAGTTCGTTGAGATCAAGCACACGGTTGCGGGTACGGCAACCAACGACATGCAGCCGGGCTGCTACCAGTCTTTGAATTGGAACTCGTTTATCTGGTTCCCAGGTGAGACTAACTCCGGCACCATCGCGACCTTGGTCGTATACGACGAGGCCGGAGGGTCATGGCCCACCTGCGGAGTTGCCGACACCTCCGCGAAGCTGGAAGTGAAGAAGACCCTTTCACCTGCCGGAGACCCTGGTCGTTTCGATCTGCTGATCGACAACAACATCGAGAAGCAGGACGCCGGCGACGGGGGCACCACGGGTCCGAAGACCGTGACGGCAGGCAACCACCTGGTCACGGAGGTGGCTGGCACGCCGGGGACGAGCCTGGCGAACTACGCGAGCAGCGCGGTCTGCCGTGACCGCGCTTCGAATGTCGAGGTCAAGCGGGGCACCGGCCCAGGACCGTTGACCGTGCCGGTCAACGCCGGGGACGACGTCGTCTGCACGATCACGAATACGCGTAAGGACAGGTCAGTCTGTTCCGATGGGCTCGATAATGACGCCGATGGACTGGTCGACTTTGGCTCCGGAGCTGGAAACGACCGGGGTTGCTTGTCGTCTGACGACTCCAGCGAAATAGATGCGGATGTCCGGGTGGAGAAACGCTTCGTGGGGACCGAGCCGACACTGGTCGGCAGCCTTGCGGTGTTTACGGTCGAGGTTGTGAATGACGGCCCGCAAGCGGCGACGTCCGTTGCGGTGCAGGACACACCAGATGCGCGGCTGCTGCCCTTCTCCGTCTCAACGTCGCGTGGGCTGTGCCAGAAGACCTTGGTGTCGGTTTCCTGCTCGCTAGGAACTCTCGGGCCCGGACAGTCGGCGCGACTCGGCCTCGCCTTCCGTGTGCTCGACGGCGAGGGGGCCAGCGTGGGGAACCGGGCGGTGGCTGTGTCTACGACGTTCGACCCAGACACGGCCAACAACGCTTCGGCGGCGCGGGTGGCCGTGGACTACCCACCTCCGAACGCCGTTGACGACCGTTTCACTGTCGACCCGACTCGACCTGCACGACAGCTGAAGGTCTTGCGCAACGACACTCCGAAGGGGCGGGTGCACGTCGTCGGGGTTGAGCCTTCCCGTACGCCCTTGGGTGCGACCGTGAGCACGGACGGCACGTCAGTTAGGTACACGCCGCCGCGCTCGGCCGGAGATGATGTCTTCTCCTACACCATCGCCGACTCAAAGGGACGGACGGATACCGCGACGGTAAGGGTTAAGCTCCGCGGTTGCGCCAAGGTAGCGACGCGCTTCGACGCGACCACCGGCGCCAATCAATTGCTCCTCGGACTTAGCGGGAAGACCGGCTTCTGCTTCGACGGCAGCACGACGAATGGCCTAGCGTCGACGCTAGACCCCCGTACGAGCTTCATCAGTGAACTACCGGTTGGCATCACGTTCCAGTGGAAACGCCCGCTAGTGAACTTTCCTGCAGGAGCCCGCGGCTGGGAGTTCAGCGGCGAGGGACAGATGTGCATCGACCCGATTGGCATGGGCGATTTCCTTAGATCTGTCGACAAGCATATTTTGAAAGGCTTCTTGAAGGGCATCACTCAAGCCGGCCTGGGCTACATCGCCGACCAGCTCGGAGGGATGATCGACGAGCTTCTCGACATCAAGGACGGGTTGAGGCCGAAACTATGTAGGACGATCTTCCGGCCCGAAATCTCGGTGTTCTATGAAGCCGATGGGACCTACATCGTCGTCATGAACGCACCGTCGCTCCCGGTCGACCAGGCCGTGACTAAGGTGACAGGAGCTCGAGAGGAGTTTCATACAACGAAACGCCGGAGGGCGTTGACCGTGCTCTACACATGCGATGCCTGGGACGGATGCGTGCTCACCTCATCGCATTCGCACGGCGGCCCCCCGAGCGACTTCTGACATCGCCCTTATCGCAGACACAGGCGGGCTGCCACAAAACCGCGGACCCTTCCGAAGATACGACTGAAGCGTGTGAGCGAGGGTGCCGGCTCGTCGCCTACCCGGCTATGTGAAGTTCGATGACCCCATCCGCGTGATCGGTTACGTTCTTAGGTGGCGGCTGGTCTCTACCCTCCGGCCGCCAATCCCGGTCTCAACACCCGGACCGTTGCAACACCTAGAGCTGCCGTCCCTCTGAACCGGGGGCGGCAGTTCGTCTTTGGGGGGTGTTCGTCCGAGGCTGTCAGTAAAAGTTCGAGTAGGTGTTGGTAACAAGGTTCGATCTGTTGGGACTTCGGGATGGCCGCTTGCGAGCCTGATCCCAAGCTCTCAGTCCTTAGGCGCAACGCCGTCCTCGCGCGTCGGGCGGAACGCCGAGCCACGAAGAAGCTGGCGCAGACCCGCCAGATGCGTGAGCGCCTGGATGTAGTGGAGCGGGAGCTCCATCGTCCTGATGGCGCTCCGCGTTGGGACGAGATCCAGAAGGCGTTCACGCAGGTCCGGAGGTACATCGACTTCCGGACCGGGAACGTTGCCCGGCGCACCATCGAGCGCCCCCGCCGCCTCGATCGCCGGCTTGGGTGTGGTGGCCGTCCCCGCGCCCAGGCCGCGCGGTCGTCAGTTCGGTCCGGAGACTCCCCCGGCGGAAGCGACCCTGACGAACCCCCTCACCATGTAGTTCTCGATCTCGCAGGGCGGCACGTATGAGCCATCCGTGGCTCCGCCGCCCTTCCACTTGGTCCGGCTCGGACAGCGGAACGACCGCCGCCGTCGGCGTCGATGACATCGCCGCCTGGATTGAGTTTCGCGTCGATCCCGATGCCGGTGCTCCCCGCGACTGGATCGTGGCCGCCTGCGCTTGGATCTACGAGGTGCCCTCGTGGCGGGTGAGCATCGCCCTCGCCACTGTTATCGGTGAGCGCCGGGCGAGGGCCGAGAACGTCGACGGCACCACCATCGTCTACCCGTGCGGCGGGGGGTGGTGTCGGTGAACGCTCTCGCCACGTACCTGTACCTCCTGCACGGTGTGGAGGCCCCCGGAGCTCTGGCGGAGCTGCGGTGGAAGTTGCCGCACGGGGGGATGGGCCGGGCCTTCCATGACTGCCGGGACCGCGCCGGCATCGCGCGGGAGGTCATCACCCGCGCCCCGGGAACCGACATCTACATCGGGGTGGCTCCCCGGTCCCGGGCCGCTGGGGGCAAGGACGCGGTCGAGCGCGTCCACGTGGCCTGGGTCGATCTGGACACCCCGGAGGCCATCGCGGGGCTGTCGTCCTTCGAGCCGGGGCCGAGCATGACCGTCTGCTCCGGGTCCGGCCTGCACGCCTACTGGTCGCTGTGGCCGCCTGTGGGCCCGGACGAGGCGGAGATCGCCAACCGTCGCCTCGTTCATCGCCTGGACGGTGACCCGAGGGCGGTGGACGCGGCGCGGATCTTGCGTCCGCCCGGCAGTTTCAACCACAAGACGGGCTCCCCCGTGCCCGTGACGGTGGACTCCGTGCGCGTGGACATCTTCACCGTGGAGGACGTGGTGGGCGCGTTGCCGGACCCGCCCGCCCGACACGAGGCCGACGGCGATCGCCCCGTAGTTCGTCTCCACCGTGATCACGAAGACGATCCGCTGCGGGAGCTGTCGGCGGTGGAGTACGTGGAGGCGCTCACCGGCCGGCGACCGGGGCGCGACGGGAAGCTGCTGTGTCCGCTCCACCAGGAGCGCACCCCGTCGTTCCACGCCTATCCGGACCCCGCCGAAGGGTGGGCCTGTTTCGGCTGCGAGGCCCCGGCGGGCCGGGACGCGCTGGGCGGCGACATCTACACCTTCGCGGCGCTGCTGTGGGGCTACCCGATGCAGCTCCGGGACGACGACTTTCTGGAAGTTCGACTGCGACTACTTGAGGAGCTGACACGATGATTGACCCGGCGATGAACGCCCGCCTCCAAGGCGAGCGGGATCGCGCTCGCGCACACCTGAACGGTGGCGGCCCGCCACAAGGTAAGACGCCCGCGAGCTGGCCCGCCGAGATAGCCGAGGTGGGGTACCAGGGGCTGGCGGGCGAGGTGGTCCGCACGATCGCGCCGCACTCGGAGGCCGACCCCGCCGGCCTGTTGGCGCAGCTGCTGGCGGCGTACGGGTCTGCCTGCGGGCGACACGCCTACTTCGTGGCCGAAGCGGACCGCCACCACCCGAACCTGTTCGCCCTCCTGGTCGGCGAGACCGGCAGGGGACGCAAGGGCTCATCTCGCGGCCACATCTCGGGGTTCATGGCCCCCGCCGACGACGTCTGGGCATCGGCCTGCACCGCCAGCGGCCTGTCCTCGGGCGAGGGGCTGATCTGGGCGGTGCGCGACCCGATCGTCAAGCAGAACCCGATCCGGGACAAGGAGTCGAAGGAGATCACCGGCTACGAGGAGGAGATCACCGACCCCGGCATCGACGACAAGCGCCTTTTGGTGTGGGAGAGCGAGTTCGCCGGGACGCTCAAGGTCGCCGGCCGGGAGGGCAACACCCTCAGCCCGGTAGTCCGCCAGGCGTGGGACGGGGGCGACCTGCGTGTGCTCACCCGCAACACCCCGGTACGGGCCACCGCGCCGCACATCTCGGTCGTGGGGCACGTCACGATCCAGGAACTCCGCCGGGAGCTGAGCGCCACCGAGACGGCGAACGGGTTCGCGAACAGGTTCCTGTTCGTGTGTGTGAAGCGAGCCCGTGTTCTCCCCGAGGCCGCCCCCATCCCGTCCGCCACCCTGCAGGCGCTGGCGGGGAGCATCCGCGACTCGATCCGGTACGCGGGCACGATCGGTGAGATGCGCCGTGACGCCACGGCGCGGGACCTCTGGCACGAGGAGTACGCGCGGCTGTCCCACGGCTACCCGGGGATGTTGGGCGCGGCCACCTCCAGGGCGGAGGCGCAGACGATGCGGCTGGCCATGATCTATGCGCTGTTGGACCGGTCGCCCACGATCGGGATCGAGCACCTTCGGGCGGGGCTTGAGGTCTGGCGCTACTGCGACCGCTCCGCGGCGTACGTCTTCGGCGACGCTCTCGGTGATCGCCTTGCCGACGAGATCCTGCGGGCCCTCCGCCAGCGCGAGGGTGGGATGACCCGCACCGAGATCCGCGAGTACTTCGGGCGGAACAAGCGCAGCGACCAGATCGGCGCGGCGCTCGACCTGCTCCAGGAGTACGACCGGGTGCAGATGGTGTCGGAGAAGGACACCGGCGGCCGTCCGGCAGAACGGTGGATGGCCAAGTGAGTTATCGCGTTAACCGCGTATACCGCGTACCCACCCATAGCGGTGAAACCTCACGCCCGGCGTCCAGGTGTCCCTACGCGGTAAACGCCATTAACGCGGTAAGTCGGAGCGCAAGGTGACCGAGGTCCTCGAGCAGCTCGTGCTCGACCTCGAGATCGAGGGCACAATGGAGGTCTCCGGCACGGGCAAGCGCCTGACCAAGGGCGAGGCCGGGTTGAGGAAGGCGATGCCGGCGGGCCCGGCGAGGCTGTTGGCCAACCTCGTCAGGAGGGGCCTCGATCCGGGCGACTTGAAGGCCGCTGCGGCCATCGTGTTGGCGTTGGACGCGCGGCCGGCCCGAGACGAGGCGACCCACGAGCGGAGGCGGGCGGCGTGAGCGAGGGGCTCCAGCGGACGAGCTTCCGCACCAGCCGGCTGCTCGACTTCGTCTCCGAGAAGGAGCTCACGCTGCAGTGCGGCTACGAATCGCGGTCCTGGCCGCTCGTGATCGTCAAGGAGCTGATCGACAACGCGCTCGACGCCTGCGAGGAGCAGGGCGTCGCCCCGAACATCACGCTGACGCTGGACGAGGCCGGGATCACCGTGGCGGACAACGGGACCGGCATCCCCCCGGACCTCGTCGATCAGCTGCTGGACTTCTCGATCCGGGTGTCGTCACGCGAGGCGTACGTCGCCCCGGATCGCGGTGCCCAAGGGAACGCGCTCAAGACCATCGTCGCCATGCCGTTCGTGCTCGACGGCCGCCAGGGGCGCGTGGACATCGTCGGGGCCGGGGTCCGGAACGAGATCACGTTCGGCGTCGATCGCATCGCCCAGCGCCCCGTGGCGGACGTTTCGCGCTCTTGTGAATCCGGGTCGCTGGTTCGGGTCCACTGGAACTTTGGAACAAGTTCCGAAGATCTTGACCTTTCCCAGCTTTTACAAAACGGGTTCTTCGGGGAGGAACTCGACGAGGACGAAGGCGAGCTGGACTACGCAGCTTGGACTTGGGGAAGGGTCCTGCTGCTCGCCACCGACTTCACCGTCCTGAACCCACACTTGACGCTGACGCTGGTCTGCTGTGGCCGGCGGGAGCGGATGGAGGCCACCGATCCCGGCTGGCAGAAGTGGAAGCCGTCGAGCCCGACCTCGCCGCACTGGTATGAGCGCGAGCATCTCGAGCGGCTGCTTGGGGCCTACGTCACTCACGACCGCCAGAACGGCAACCGCGAGCGCCTCGTCCGTGAGTTCGTCTCCGAGTTCAAGGGCATGACCTCGACGATCAAGCAGAAGGCAGTGCTCACCGAGCTCGGTCTCGCCCGCGCTCCACTGTCGACGCTGCTCGACGAGTCGGGCCGCGACTTCGACCACGCCCAGGTGGCCCGGCTGCTCGAGGTGATGAAGGCGCAGGCCAAGCCGGTGATGCCCCGCCACCTCGGAGCCATCGGTCGCCAGCACATCGCCGCCCGCTTCGAGGAGCTGGGGATCCGCGAGGGGTCGTTCGAGTACCAGAGGATCCGGAGCCTCGACGACGGGTTGCCGCAGGTGACCGAGATTGCGTTCGCCGCGCTCGAGGACGAGGAGCAGGAGCGCCGGCTGGTCACCGGGGTCAACTGGTCTGCCGCGTGGCTGAACCCGTTCCGGCAGCTCGGGAAGCACGGGCGCTCGCTCGACACGGTGCTGATGGATCGTCGCTTCGCCTGGTCCCAGCCGATCGCGTTGCTCGTCCATGTCGCCCACCCCCGCGTCCAGTACGCCGATCGCGGCAAGTCGACGGTGGTTACGAGATGAAGTCCGACGACATCCTCAAGGGCCTCAACTCGGTCGGCCAGAAGCACACGCGCCAGGTCAAGGCCGAGGAGAAGTCGTCCTCCGCACGTCGCTATCGGGGATCGCTGTACACGACTTCGCGAAGGCCGCTCAAGTCGATCTGCTGGGAGCACATGGAGCAGGCGTGGGACAGGGCGTCGGGCGGCGGGATGCCCACAAGCTGGCGGCAGATCTTCTACAAGATGCGGCCGATCTGCGATCAGCACCCGGAGTCCGACCGGCCGCTGATCGACAGGCGGTTCAAGCACATCCTCGTGGAGTACCTCGATGAGTTCCAGCCCGGCTGGGATGTGCTGTACGGGGCACGGGGGTTTTTCAAGGAGCCGCATGCCGCCGAGAACGACAGCGGGGTGCCGATGGGCACGGCGCAGGTTCGGACCTACCTGGCCGCCGCCGCCCCCGCCACGGACATCTCGCTGATCAGCGCACACTTCCCGACGCACGGGGCCAAGAACCGGATCGCCGCCGTCCTGATCTGCGAGAAAGAGGGCTTCGACGAGCAGCTCAGGCGGGCCGAGGTCACCGACCGCTTCGACCTCGCACTGATGTCCACCAAGGGCATCTCCGCTCACGCGGCCCGCGACCTGGCACGGTCGCTGGACGCGCCCTGCTTCACCCTCCATGACTTCGACAAGAACGGCTTCGTGATGGCCGCCGGCTTCCCGTTCGCAACCGACCTCGGCATGCGCATGGACGACGTCGAGCAGTGGGAGCTCAGCCCTGAAGAGCAGCGCCACGATAACGAGGAGAAGGCGCGGGAGAACCTGATCTGGAACAGCGCCACGGACGAAGAGGCGGACTTCATCTCGGCCGGCCAGCGCGTCGAGCTGAACGACTTCGCAAGCGACCAGTTCATCGAGTACGTCGAGGCGAAGCTCGAGGAGCACGGCGTCGAGAAGGTGGTGCCCGACGACGAGACGCTCACGGCCGCGTGGGAGCGTGCACACAAGGTCAACCGGCTCAACCGAATCATCGCCGGCGACGAGGAACTCGACACGAGCGACATCCCGCCCGCGCCGGACGACCTTGCGGACCAGATCCGCAACGAGTTCGCGGTAGACCCAGCTCAGTCGTGGGATGACGTGATCGCCAAGCTGGTGGAAGAGAACGGGGACGCGTCGTGAGTGAGACCGGGCCGATCCCCCGCCTGGCGCTCCACCGCGCGGAGGCCGCCGAGGCCCTCGGCATGAGCATCGACAGCTTCGAGCGGCACGTGCAGCCAACGATCCGGCTGGTGCGGATCGGCAGGATGCGGTTAGTGCCGATCCGCGAGATCGAACGGTGGCTGGATGAGCACGCCGGACGCGCGGTGCCGTGATGGCCTACGCTGGACCTGATAAGTGGGCCGGCGCGGCGCGAACCGCCCGGCCCGTGGCCCACGACGAGGAGCGTCATGAGCAAGGCCGACCGTAGCCGTTCCGAGCAAGGGATCACGTCGCGACACGCCCGTGGCTGCAGCCACCGCGAGGGGCGCTGCACGTGCAGCCCGACCTTCAAAGCGCAGGTGTGGGATGCCGCCGCACAGAAGCGCATCACCGCAACCTTTGCGACCATCACGGCTGCTCGCCGTTGGCGGCAGGACGCCTACGTCGCCATGCGGGCCGGCACGCTCTCCGCCGACGCCGGCCCAACGCTCACCGACGTCGCCGACGACTGGCTCGACGCCGCCCGTGCGGGGATTGTCCGCAACCGTTCCGGCGAGCCGTACAAGCCCGGCGCGATCCGTGGCTACGAGCAGAACCTGCGCATGCGGGTGCTGCCCGTGCTCGGCCATGAACGGCTGCGCGAGATCACCTTGCCCCAACTGCAGCGGTTCGTGGACCGGCTCGCCGGCGATGGGCTCGCCCCGGCCACCATCACCGCGACGAT
Organism: Solirubrobacterales bacterium; assembly: GCA_038323835.1. Classification (GTDB taxonomy): domain Bacteria; phylum Actinomycetota; class Thermoleophilia; order Solirubrobacterales; family Thermoleophilaceae; genus JACVRW01. The sequence continues at coordinate 3,472 of JBBQHI010000061.1, read as the reverse complement.
CACGCCGCTGCGGGCGATCTACCGTCGCGCCCGCCAGCTCGGCGAGGTGCACGCGAACCCGACCTCGGGCCTATCCGTGCCCGCTGTCAACCGCCGCCAGCACCGGTTCGCCACCGCCGACCAGATCGAGGCGATGCTCGGCAAGCTGGACACCGCCAAGGACCGTGCTCTGTGGGCGACCGCCCTTTACGGCGGGCTCCGCCGCGGCGAGCTGATGGCGCTCCACCGCGAGGATGTCGACCTTGCCACCGGCGTGATCCGCGTCGAGCGCGGCTGGGACGACTGCGAGGGGGAGGTGCCACCCAAGTCGAAGCAGGGCCGACGCAGGGTGCCGATCCCCGCCGTGCTGCGTGACCGTCTGGCCGAGTACCTGATGGACGGTCCAGAGACCGGGCGGATCTTCATCGGGGCGCGGGACATCTACGAGCGCGGCCGCGCCGCAGCCCGCCAGGCCGGCGTGGGGGAGCCCACGCTGCACGAGTGCCGTCACGGCTACGCCGCGCTGATGATCGCCGCGGGCGTCAACGTGAAGGCGCTCTCCACCTTCATGGGCCACGCCAACATCAGGATCACGCTCGACCAGTACGGTCACCTGCTGCCCGGCGCGGAGGACGAGGCGGCCGGCCTGCTCGACGCATTCCTCGCCCGCCAGGTGGGCGGGACGGACTCCGACCCGACTGCACCGCTAACTGCACCGCACCCCTCGGGAACCCGCTTCTAGAGCGGGGTCGGCCAGATGTACTACATCTGACGGCGGGTCAGCCCTCAAGCGAAAATCCGTTTGTCGAGCCGGTTGGCGAACCCGTACGGACCCGTAGGTGACACACGTGACGTTCAGGTGCTCCCCGTCCTGCTCGACCGTCTCAAGGGCTCGGCCGAGAGCGTGTGTGCTCACGGTCGGCGGCGATCAAGCTCGCGATCTCCGAGGCCACGATCCCGGAGCTCTCCACCTCGATCCCCGACGAGCGCGAGGTGATGGTGCTGCTTGGCCAGGCCGCCCGGAGCGGCCGCGTGGCGGCGCTGCGAGAGCCACTCGCCTTCCACCGCGAGGAGCGCAAGCCGGAATCTGCGGATTCGCTGGCGGAGCTGGATGAGTTGGCCCGCCGCAGAGGACGGACGGTGTGACCGGGCTACTCCGACAGTCCTACGGCTTTGAACGCTTCGTCCAGGCTCGCGTACATCTGCATCCGGATCTGCCGTCCGTCACGGAACGCCCAGACCTGGGCGAAGCGCATGTGGACGGGAATTCCCGTGGCCTTCGCACGTCCGCGCTGGCTGATGATGACGACGACGTGCTCGCCGGCGTCGATGTACTCCTCGACCTCGATTCCCCAGTCATCCCAAGCCTCGGCCCACTCGGCCAGGAATTGCGTCGCACCCTCCGCGCCCGGGTAGATCTGCCGACCAGGCCAGCGGAGGCCCGACACATCCCAGACGAAGTCGGGATGGGCGCGGGCCGGGAGCTCGCCGACCGCTTTGTAGTACTCGTAGCCGCGTCTGATGATGTCCAGTTGCTCCTGCGACATCCCCTACTCCTTGAGCCCAACGGCTTCGAGGGCCTCGGGCTTGCTCGCATATTCGCGGTAGGCGACGGCCTGCCCATGGCGGAGCGCCCAGACCGCGAAGTACCGGTCATCCACCTCGGCTCCGCTGCGACGCCCTCGTCCCCGCAGGTGGGTGGTGACAACGACCTCATGGCCCGCGTCGAGGTACTCCTCGACCTCGAGTTCGTGTTGCTCCCACATGTCGAGCCAAGCGACGACCGAGTCGGCAACTCCATGATGGCCATGGCGGGTCTCCGTGTCCTCGATCGACCGCCACTCGATCTCGGGGTCAAGACCCGCCAGCATGGCGGACAGATCGCCGCCCAAGAACGAGTCGTACATACGGGCCACGGTCTCCACGTTCTCCTGCGACATCGCCTACTCCGGCAGCCCCACGGCTGCGAGGGCCTGCGACCACTCTCGATGAAGCTGGACGCGCACGGCGACGCCGTCGCGAAATGTCCAGACGCTCGCCGCCGGGCGGCGGACCTCCAAACCATTTCGCGCGGTCCCCTCGAACGTGCCCAGGAACAGGGCTTGCTCGCCGCAGTCGCGCACCTCGCTGGCCACGATCAGGAAAGACTCCAATGCGCCACGGACTCGCGATAGAACTTCGTGAAGCCCGCGTGACCTTCATAAACAGGGTCGAGATCCGGGAACAGCCCGGATGTGCGGAACTCCAAGGCGGCATGAAGCCGGGAGAGCATCGCGTCTATCTCTCGCCGGTTCCACGCCTCCATGAACTCGCGCATCACTCGCACGTTCTCCCGGGACATCGGCTACTCCGACAGCCCCACCGCTGAGAGGGCCGCCTCCCAGAAGGGGAAGAAGCGGGCCTTGCCGATCTTGCCGCCCCCCGAGAGCTCGCCGAGCCCGACGACCTTGTCGCCGTAGTCGCGAATCTCGCCAGGGGCGAGGGCGTACTCGTCAAAGCTGTCGTTCCAGCCGCGCATGACGTCGCGGATTCCGTCGTGGCCGTGAAATCCGGTAGCGCTCTCGGGCGATTCCGGAAACGGGTACCAGACGACGTCTTCGGGATAGAACGCCAACATTGCCTCGACGCCGTCCGAGTTCCAGGCGTCAGTTGCGTTGCGGACCAGCTCCACGTTCTCCTGAGACATCGCCCGCCGAGTATCCCTGCTCCGCAACCAGGGGGAACCCGAAGAGCATGTGACCTGACAAGCTGATCGCTGAGGCCCAGCATGCCGGCCAGGCCGCCCGAGGGGCCCAGCAGGGCGTCCAGTCCGCACAGGCCGAGGTGGCCCGGCTCCGCAACGCCATCGTCACGGCGATCGCCGAGAACCCGAAGGCCGTGAAGGCGACAAAGGAGGCCCACCGCAGCGCCGAGGTCGCGCTCGACGATGCGCAGATGGAGGCTGAGGTCGCTGCCCTCAGGGCCACACGCGCCCGCGACGCCGTCGATCTGTTCATGCGCACCAACGCCGACGCTCTGATCGAGGAGCTCGGCCCCGAGGCCAACGAGGTGGTGGCGGCGTGGAACGAGTGGGCCGCCCGGGGGTGGAGCTCAACCCTAAATGGGCGGAATCAGCTCCCGTGCCACCGCAGCGTGCGCTCGTACTCGTCCACATCGCGGATACAGCGCTCCAGCCGATCGTCTTCCGAGTCCAGGTCCACCGCCTTGGACACCTCGGAGCGCCAGAACGCCTCCCAGCGACCCTCAGAGCCCTGCAACAGCCCGCGCGGAGGCGCAGGTGACCGTCCCGGGTCGTGAACCAAAGCACCACCGGCGGTTCACGCTTCCGCTGCGAATCGCGACGCTTCCTAGGTGTCATTCCCAGGTGCGTTTGTCAGGCGGCTGATGGGTGGCTGTTTGTTGAGGCTGCCGTGCGGCCGGGTGTGGTTGTAGTGGTGGAGCCAGGGTTGCAGAGTGGCGGTGCGTTCGGCGCTTGAGTGGTAGGTGCGGCGGT
>JBBQHI010000060.1:0-18631 GCA_038323835.1 Solirubrobacterales bacterium | reverse complement strand
TGTAGTTCCTAGGAGGGTTTGTCAGTAGGTATCCGGGCCTGCCTGGAGGCTGAGTGCTGTCGAGGCAACTCAGTTCCAGGAGGCCCAGATGGAGGTTCACGCTAACGCGCCGCTCAGTCCGATTGGTCGCGGTCGGGTTGTTGCGCGGGTGATTGAGCAGGGTTGGTCGGTGGCGGCGGCGGCCGAGGCCGCCGGCGTCAGCGAGCGCACGGTTTATCGATGGCTGGCCCGATGGAGGGCTTGTGGCTCGCGGGGTCTTGTTGATCGGCCGTCGGTGCCGCGGCTGGTTCCGCACAAGACGCCGCCGGACCGGGTGGAGGCGATCTGCCGGTTACGCCGGCTGCGACTTACCGCGGTTGAGATCGCTGGACAGTTGGCGATGCCGATCTCGACCGTCTCCGCGGTCCTGGCCCGCGAAGGGCTGGGCAAGCTAAGTCGTCTCGAGCCGCCCGAGCCGACCAATCGCTATGAGCGCGCCGCTGCGGGCGAGTTGATCCACATCGACATCAAACGCCTCGGCAAGATCGCCCGGCCCGGACACCGCGTCCTGGGCGAACAAGCTCGCGCTCGGCCCGGCTATCACCGCAAGGCCCACCAGCTCGGCTGGGAATACCTGCACGTCGCCGTCGACGACTACAGCCGCCTGGCCTACGCCGAAGTCCTCGACGACCAGACCGCGATCAGCGCGATCGCGTTCTTGCGCCGCGCACTGCAGTTCTTCGCCACCCATCGCATCACCGTCGAGCGGGTCATGACTGACAACGGATCCGCCTACGTCAGCGGCGCGCACCGCATCGCCTGCCACCAGCTCGGCGTCCGCCACCTACGCACCCGTCCCTACAGGCCCCGCACCAACGGCAAAGCCGAACGCCTGATCCAAACCCTGCTGCGCCGCTGGGCCTACCGCCGCACCTACCACTCAAGCACCGAACGCACCGCCGCTCTGCAACCCTGGCTCCACCACTACAACCACACCCGGCCGCACGGCAGCCTCAACAAACAGCCACCCATCAGCCGCCTGACAAACGCACCTGGGAATGACAGCTAGCCCGCCGGTTCGTCACGCTTCCAGGAGAAGACTTCAACTCGAATCCCGTCGGGATCGAAGACGAAGATTGCGTAGTAGTTCTCGATGTCGCGATCTTCTTCGGGTGGGAAGTGAATGTTCGCGTCCCGTGCGAGGCATCGCGCGTACGCGGCGTCGACCTCGTCTCGCTCGTCGACCTCGAACGCAAGGTGCTCGATCCCTATGGAGTAGTAGCGGTACTCACCTTCGTCGGCCGGTCGTAGCCCAAGCGCCGTGCCGGTCGTCGGATCCTCCAGATACACGACTTCCTCGGTTCCGCGGTACGTCGGGTAACGGACCTCCCTTGCCCAACCGAGCGGCCCCAGAAGGGCTAGGTAGAACGCGAGAGATCGCTCGACATCGACGACAGCGAGATCGACGTGGTGAATGCCCCTTGCTGGCACGATTCCTCCCCCGGTTGCGTTCGTCCGACCCTATAGCCCGGCCAGCGCCCAGGCCCTCGAAGCCGCAGAGCCGGGCTGCGGGAGGAGGCGAGACTGCCGCTTCGGATGGACTCGACAGTCGCTCGCGCACCACGCGCCGCTGCCCCTTTGCGCCGAATCCGATAACGCGACGGGTAGGGCGGGCGCCATCCCTTTTGACGGCTCTCTCACACGCTCCGGCGCCAAGTGCGCGCTGCCGGCGTGCGCTCAGGACGCGAAGTAAGAGCGAGGGCACCAGCCGCGCGGACGATTGCCGGCGGTCGGGGCGAAGGAAGGACAAACCGACGGGCACTCATCTGGCGCTCATTCATCGTTCCTACCCTCGTCTCGTGGGGTCGCATTGGGCGGACCCGGACCGGGGAGTTGAGATGAAGGCATCGCCGTTGCAGCTGGCCTGCAGTCTGATCAGCGCGTCGCTGGTCGTGACCTTGCTCGCGGCCTGTGGCAGACAGATGAGCACCCCGAATGTCTGGAGCATCACCGCCAACGCGATTGTGCCAACCGGTAAACCAGACCAGACGGCCCAGCCCCCAAGGGCGATGGCTCAGGGGCTGGCGCAGACGACGAGGGTGCTGACCGTGTGGGCTATCCCCGTGATCTCGTAGCGCACCGTCCAGCCGGTCGGCGTGCTGGCGTTCGTACTGGGCGACGGGTGGCTCTGCTGAACCGTGATCTCCGGCTCGTCGTTCGTGAAGTTAGGTCCGCCGCCGACCGCCTTCTCGCCGGCCTGGCAGGGGGCAGTCTGGTCTACGTTCCCCGGCCCGAGCGACTGGGTGGTAACGCGGCTGGTTACGTTCGTGGCGCCCGATGCCCCGGGGGCGCCAGGCACCCCGCTGGCACCCGAGTCGCCCTTTTGACCGGCCGGCAGCTGGCCCGTCTTGAAGTCCTTACGTAGGAGTGACCTGTTTTTCACGTCGGCCGTCGTCAGCGAGCTGTTCTTGACGTCCCTGCCCGTCAGCGAGCTGTTGGTCACGTTTTTGCCGGTAATCGTCAGCGCGGCGTACGAGGTACCGCCGAAGGCGGCGAACAGCGCCAGGGTCGCAACCACATTCGCGTACGTGAGACGTTCGCGTAGCGAGTTCAGCATTTCGTTCCCCTCCCAAGGTCGCGCATTCGAACGACCCTAGCCCCCGGGTCGGCGGGTTCGCCGCAAGGCTGGCACCGTCACTTACCACGATTGCGGCGTAGGGTGCGCGCCGTGCGGTCCTTGGGTCCACGGCTGCTCCTGCTCGCTGTCCTTCCGGGCCTGACGCTGGCGACTTGCGCGCACGGGTCGCGCACACAGCCCGCACCCCGCGAACTGAAGCGGCCCCCTGTGGTCATGCTGGCCTTCGACGAGCTTCCGGCCGACACGCTCACAGGCCCCGATGGCCAGATCGACCGGGGTCGTTTCCCGAACTTCGCGGCTCTCGCCGACAGCTCTACCTGGTATCCGAACGCCACGACCGTGGCCGACTGGAGCTGGAGAGCGCTCCCCGCCATACTCACCGGTCGCCGGCCACGGGCGAGCACAAGGTCGGGAGACGAAGCGCGCCGGCGTAACCTCTTCCGTCTGCTCGCCCGACACGGGTACCGCGTGCACGGAAGCGAGGAAGTCACTTCGATCTGCACCTACCGCGGTTGCCGTAGTGCCCGCGAGCGTCGCTTCGCCAGCATCGTGGGGAGGGGCCGCTTCGAGCGCCTCCGTCGCTCGATCGACTCCATCCACGGCTCCGCGCGACCGACATTCACCTTCCACGACGCGATCCTCCCGCACCAGCCTTGGGTCTTTCTGCCGTCGGGGCTGCGCCACCAGAGCGGGGTCGGCGACTTCCCCCTTGGGGTGACCGGTCCGCCCGGATTCCATGACCGCTCCCTAGCCGAGCACACCCAGCAGCGCTATCTGCTTCAGCTCGGCGCCGTGGATCGGGCCCTCGGACGGCTGTTCCGCCGCCTGCGCGCGGAGGACATCTACGACGAGACGCTGATCGTCGTGACGGCCGACCACGGGATCGCGACGGACGTCGGGGTGCACGACCGGCGCAAGGTCAGTAGAGCGAACATCGACGAGGTCGCGGTGGTGCCGCTATTCATCAAAGCCTCGGGGCAGACGCACGGCGCGGTTGACAGGTCGTACATCCGCACGGTGGACATCCTGCCTACGGTGGCCTCGCTGCTGCGAGTGCGCGTGCCGTGGCCCGTCGACGGACATCGAGCTGGCAGCCCCGACGTCCAGAAGCGGCGCGTCGTCCGGCTCGTACGGCGTGACTACCGAGGCACGATGGCCATCGACGCTACCGAGCTCGCCCGCCGGCGGGCGGAGAACAGGCTCAAGCGCGTGCGTACCTTCGGATCGGGTTCTTGGGAATCGGTTTACCGCATCGGGCCGAACCCGGAGCTGCTGGGGCGCAGCCCATCCGAGTTCGCTCACGAGGGTGCGGGAGCGCTCCGAGCGAGGCTCCGCGATCCTGAGCTCCTGCTGGATGTGCGAAGCCATTCGGGCCTCGTCCCTTCGTCAATCGGTGGACTCATCCTTGGTGGCAAGTCTCGCGCGGTGCGGGAGCTGGCGATCGCGGTCAACGGTCGCATCGTTGGCCTCGGTCGCAGCTTCCATCTGGACGACAGGCGCGGGGAGCGGCTCTCGGTCATGGTCCCGGAGAACAGTCTGCGCGAGGGGCGAAACGAAGTTCAGGTGTTTGCGGTGGACGCGAGTCAGTCGCCACGGCTCACGTTGATCGGGCACGTCGGCTAGATCTGAGCCACGCGTCAGCCGGTGCGGGCAGTGTGCAGACCCGGGACCGCGTCGTCCTGGATCTCAGCCGTATACCGCCGAGAGACGCCCGCGACCTGCGACATCAGGCGGTGGCGTCGGGACATGGTTCAACACCCTCCGCCTCGCGCTTTTGCTGGACCGCCCGGCCGGGCTGCTGAACGGGGAGCGCGCTCCAAGCGCGTCATACGATCAATCGCGTCATCCACGACACAGCCCCCTCCCCTGACAACGGTTGCCCATCGGCCACCCAGCACGAGATGCGCACCCCGATGGCGTCGGAACGCATGTCACCGCGCGTGGGAATTCTTCGCTGGGCAAGAACATCAACGTCATCGCTTCAGTCGCATCGTCGGCACGTGCCCTGCTCGCTGGACGGTCACCGTCCACCCGACGATCGCGACCACGACCAGGACAAGACTGGTCCACTGGGCGTTGTTCAGTCCGAGCGCCAGCTCTGGGCTGTCCGACCGAGCGAAGAACTCGAAGAACCGCCCGAGGGCAAACAGCCCGAAAACGAGCCAAGCCAGGACGCCGGCACGACGGAAGCGGTGCCGTAGTGGCCACACGAGGGCGAAGATGATGGCCGCCAAGAGGACCTCGTAGAGCCCACCGTTGTGGTAAGCCAACGCGGAATTGGGCGTCAGGGCGTCGGGATTCGAGTTACGGACCGCCAGAAAGAAGGTGCTCTGCGATCCATAGTGCTCGCCATTGATGACGTCCCCGAGGCGACCAATCGCCACGCCGAGCGGAAGCCCCAGCGCCGCGGCATCGAGGTAGCTGGCGCTCAATCGCGTCGTCCGAACGTATGCCGCGATGAGTATCGCGGCGAGTATGAAGCCGCCGTCGAAGGTAAAGCCGCGGGTTCCGAACAGCGGTCCCCCATGCTCCAAGACGTAGAAGAGACGGCTGCCCACAACGCCACCGACAACGAGCAGGAGTCCCACCGTGGTGAGCGGATCCGTGTCGATACCGCGCTCTCGCGCCCACCTCCGGGCAGCGACCCCGCCCACCAAGATGCCAACCGCGATCGTCGCTCCGTGCCACGCGATCGTCACGGGCCCCAGGTGGAACTCGGGGTCGATCCCGATCGTTATCACCGAAAGCACGGTTTCCAGCCCTCGAGGGAGGTCGTCTCAGGGGCTCGTGCGAACCACGTCACGGTCGAGTGCGACGGTGTGCACCTACGCTGGAGCACTCGGGCGGCCGCCCGATACGTCCGAGAGGGGCTACACCGGGATCGACCGACCTCGGCGCCGCGTTCCGCGCCGGTGCGTGCTGCGGTGGGGACTCCCACTCTTGGCATGCTAGCCCTACGGATCGTAGGAGTTGCACGCGTGGGCCGCTGCGCCGTCCCGCTGAACGGGAGTTCACGGCCGGCGGCCGGGGTTTCCCAGATGCGCACGGGGCATGCTTGAGCCGGAGGCGCCACACACCGAAGAGGGCCAAAATGCTCGGCGTGCCCAACGACTACCAGAAGGCGGCTGCCGGCGGGCGTGGCCCGGATGCCGCGCATACCTTTCTGGTCGCCGATCTTGCCGGCTTCACCGCGCTGACGGAAGCTCATGGTGATGAACGAGCCGCAGACCTCGTGGCTGAGTTCTGTGCGCGAGCGCGCCCGCTGTTGGCTCAGTACGGAGGGGAAGTGGTCAAGGTAATCGGCGACGCGATGATGATTCGGGTCGGCTACGCCGATCAGGCCGTGCAGCTAGCCTTGCGGCTCGCTCGCGAGGTGGGCGGGCGCCACGGTTTCCCGGCCGTCCGGGTCGGCCTTCACAGCGGTCCGGCCGTTCGCCGTGGCAACGACTGGTTCGGCGCCACCGTCAATCTCGCGGCGCGCGTGTCGTCCATTGCGTCTTCCGGCGAGGTCCTGACCGACCCGAGCCGCAGGGCAGCCGAGGGCATACTGGTCGACCTTGAGTTTCGCTCGCGTGGTCCGCAGCGCTTCAAGAACGTGAGCGAGCCGGTCGAGGTCTTCGTCGTTGCTCCCCGCGGCGAGGATCCTCCCGGGCGGCTGGCGATTGACCCGGTCTGCAGGATGGCCGTCGATCCAGACCACGCGGGCGCGACACGAGAGCGGGGCGGTCGCGTCCACGTGTTCTCGACCTGGACGAGCTCGAGGAACGCAGCGCGCACGTTGAGGCCGCGCGCACTCGGTCGGAGCTCGGCACGGTCCTGCGCGATCTCCCCGAGTACCGCCGCTGGCGGGCACGGAATCGACGCCGAAGGTTCTGGCTGTGGCTGGTGCCGCGCCGGCTGCGTCGACGCTTTGAGTAGGCGCGCCTTTCACCCGTCAGACGGGACTGCGTAATCAACAGGCAACGACGAAAACGCCCGGGGTCACGTGGGACATCGCATTCAAGCACCACGGTGCTGGAGGGCCGTGGTGGGGATCAACTACGGCTCGTTTCAGATAGCCGAACTCTTCATGTGCCGAGGTCCATTCAGGGCGCTCCTGAGGCGTTTGCGCTCGCCATGCGACCCCCCCGCGTCGTGCGTTAGCGGGTATACATGGTCTCCGGGACGCCGACACGTTGTAAGACCCAGACACGATCGAGGCAGAGGAAACCAGCAACGCAGTTGGCTACCCCTCGGACACTCTGCGAGCGACGGGTAGAACGGCGTCCGGAAGACCGCAGAAACGTGCGCCCATGCGAGTTGCGTCCACGTCGGGCACCGCCGCGCGTCCCAACGGAGGTGCGGACCAGGCTGGCGGTCACCAGAGACCCGGCCACGCCGTCGATCTTCGCTCCCGTCGAGACGAAGCAAGAAGTAGACGAGCGAGACGCCGTCCGCCGACCACACTGAGGGTTCTTGAGCAACTCGCTGGTCCTGCCGATCCTTTCCTGAGTGCTCGGCCCAACACGCCCCGACCGCCTCACCATATGGCCGGTGGAAACCGGCCAATTCGGAATCGACGTGCGCTGGCGCGGAGGCGAAGGCAACAGCCGCGCGACGGTCGTGCGGCGCCGGCTCACCGAAGCCGGCATCAAGGCCAAGCTCGCTCATTCGTTGGACGGCCAAGCCTGGGAGCTACGCGTCGGACCAGTCCCGGGCCCCCAGGTCGCGAAGCCGATCGATTCGTTCATCTGGTGACGCGGTTGACCTCGGTTGCCGCCGACCAGGATGCGCGGCTAGGCACCATAGGCGATGAACGGAGCCCAGTAATCGGGGTGTGAGAACGACCCGCCGGGCGCAGAGCCTGACCGCCTCCAGCAGCCGCCACAACGAGTCCCCGCGTCCCTGCCCGGCGCCACACCAGGTAGCGCGGGCCACCGGCCGAGTCGCGGGCCGTAGATGGTCTCCCGCCGGGTCAGATCCTCGCGACCGGGGAGCGGGAGCGAAGTGGCGGCCGACCGAGGTTCACCCCGCGACGGTAGCGCTCCGGGGCTGGCCTAGCCCCGGCCTAGCTGCCCCCGCCCTGCCATTTGGCGTGGTGCTCGGCAGCCCAATCGCTTCGCACGCTGCCACGGACCATCCCGCGAAGCGCCGGCCGGGTCGGGGGATGCACGAGCGCGAGGTAGAGGTGCCCGATCACGAGAAGCGTCGCGATGAGTGTGATCGTGTCGTGGACGACGACGGTGCCGGACAGCCGGAAGCGTGTGTTGCGCTCGCCGAGCAGCAGCAGCGTGCCCGAGACGGTGAATAGGACCGCGAACGCGGCCTGCAGGATGGCGTGGGCCTTCTGCCCGGCGTTGAAGCGCCCCTGTGGTGTCCGTCGTCCGCGCAGCCAGCCCAGGTCGTCGTCGTCGAAGGCGTCGAGCGCGCCCAGCGTGCGCCGGAGGGCGCCGCGGTCGCCGACGACCGCGATCAGCGTAAGGGCAGCGAGCCAGCCGATGGCGACGAGGAGGTGCAGGTTCTTGATCAGCGGGCGGCGCCCGACTGCTTCGGAGAGCGCCGGGAGGTAGAGGATCAGGCCGGTGGCCAGCATTGCAATGAAGGCGAAGGCGTGGATCCAGTGCACTGCGCGCTCGGTGCGCGAGAAGCGCTCGACGTACCGAGCCTGCTCAGCCATAGCCGTTCGAACGTCCGACCCAGGCGTTGCGGTCGTAGCCGCGCTGTTCCCAGAAGCCGTCGATCGGGGAGTCGCCGACGACGATGCGCTCGACCCACTTGACGTTCTTATAGCCGTACATGGCAGGCATGACGACACGCGTCGGCGCCCCGTGCGGTCGGCTGAGCGGCCGTCCGTCCATGGCGTAGGCAAGCATGGCGTCGTCGCGCATGGCCTGGTCGAGCGTCAGCGAGTCGACGTATGGACGCTCCATCGAGACGAACGCGAGCGCTCTCGCCGATCGCGATGGGCGCGCGGCGGCAAGCAGGTCGGCAAACCGCACGCCGGTCCAGCGCACGTGCGGGACCGACCAGCCGGTGACGCAGTGAAAGTCCGAGACCTGCTCGGCGCGCGGGAGCGCGAGCAGGTCGTCGTAGGTCAGCTCGACCTCCCGTTCCACGAGACCGTCGATGCGCAGCCGCCACGATGCGCGATCGAACGTCGGGATCGGTGGGTTGACCGAGTAGATCCGCCAGCCAGTGCCCGGCGCCGGCAGCGCCGCCCGCAGACCGCGCGGCACGGCATCCGAGACCGGCGAGAGAACCGTCCCAAGGCCTCGCCACGCGGCGTCGCCCCACCACAGCGCCGAGACACCGGTGCCGACGACGCCCAGAAATGCGCGGCGGCCGTAGCGCCGATCCGTACGCGGTGACGGACTGGGATCATTCATCGAGATTGGGACGGTTGTCTCCTCCGGGGCCCGGAACGTTAGGGACTGCACCAACCCGGCCATAGCGGTCAGCGCTCGCCGATCGCGCGCTCGAGCCGGTGACGGCGACGACATCCGCGATCTCGAGCGGTCGTCGTGGCGCCCAGCCGACGCTGGCCGGCAGACAGAATGCCGCCGCAACTGCCGGCCGCAGGCCGAGCTGCGAGCGGCCATCGTCAACTCGCTAATGCTGCCGGGATTTGATTTCTTCGCGCGAGCGCCTGGACGAGTGGCGCCCTTGCGGCGCTGGGCATCGCCGCATGCGGGTCGGGCAGCACGGCGCTCGAGTCGGGAAGTGGTGCGCCTGCACGCGGATTCCCGGCCGCGGGGCTAACGCCTTTGCGGCAGCAGGCCAACGAGATCCTCGATGGGGGTCCCCAAGCATCAAAGCGCGATGTCCGCAACTTCGCGGTGCCCCGGTGGTCATCAACCAATGGGCGTCCTGGTGCGGGCCGTGCCGCTACGAGTTCCCCTTCTTCCAGCGGCTCGCCCACAGGTACGCTGGCCGGGTGGCGTTCCTAGGTGAGACGTCGATCGCTCGCCTGTTCGGCGGCGGCCAGGCATGGCCGACGACCGCGTTCTTCAATCGCGCTTACGTCCCGTCGGCTCGCGCAGGGCATCGGTGGTCACGCTCACCACGATGCCGAGCGCTAAGCCAAATACGGCCCGAGCGCGATGGCGGCTCCGACGCTCACGGGCGCGAGTCTAAGGTCGCCCATCAACGCCGCCAACTCCCCCGGCCTTGCGGGTCAGCTTTCAACGCCCTGCAGCGACCTGAAGCGCCACAGCATCCGCGTCGTTGGTGGGCGGTGCGATCGGAGACGTCCGGCATCGGAAGAGGGCCGCTCTCCCGGAGCAGGCCGACGGTGTCGCGTCTCTTCGGAGACGGCCCACCCCAAACCGTCGTTGGCATGCCCGGTCGTCGCCGTCTTCGGCCGCTCTTGAGCGGTGAGGCTTCGGCCGTGTTCACGCCACGCCGTCGTCCAAGCCAGCGCCGGCGCGGGACTCTGCCGTCGGGCGTGGGCGTCCCGCGCGGCGCTCGGCTTCCGCTTGGATCAGCGTCAGCGACTCCGCGACGGTCCGCTCCCACTGCCTCGCCACCTGCTCACCCCACCACGAGCCGAGGCGCCAGAGGTCGGTGCCGAGCTCGCCGCGGTACTCCAGATCGGTCCCCGTGTCCGTTTCGCGCAGTTCGAAGGTCTCGGTGATGTGCGGGACGGGCCCGCGCAGCAGCCGGAAGGCGACGCGGTCCGGTCGGTCGAAGCGCACCGTCTCGACGGTCGTGACCGTCAGCCGGGCGGCGAGCGAGGTGAAGTGCGCGGCGAGGACCATGTCGCTCCCACGCTCGAGCACCTCGATCTTGTCGCGCATTGCCCGCGGGGTGCGGTCGAGGTACGGCGCGGCGATGACGTCGAACACCGTTTCGCGCGGTGCGGCGATGCTCGTGTGGCTCGGGCCGAGCGGGCGAAGACGCCGACCGACGCCGAGGTCGAGCGTGAGCGCGCCGCGGACCACAAGCACGTACCCGAGCCCTGCGCCGCCGACGGCCGCGCCGACGCCTGCCGATCGGCGCACGAGACGTCCTGCGCTGCGTGCGGCGGTCACGGACGGCGCGCGATGACGACGCCGTAGCCGAGCAGGCCGCGCGCAAGCGCGTCCTGCGCCGCCGCGATCAGCTCACGGCCCCTGGCCACGCCGTCGCCCAGAAAGCCGGCGCCAAGCAGGCGAGCGGTCTTGAGCCGAGCGTCGACCCGGTCAAGCATCGCGCCGAGCTCGCGGTCATGACGCTGGGTGGTCTCGACGACGAGCCCGCCGTCCTCGAGCAGCGAAGCGATCTCGTCGAGCGGCCGGGCGTCGGCGATGCACGCTACCCACGCCTGCAGGGTCGTGAGCTTCTCGGGCAACTCGTCTCGGACTGCCGTGATGTCCGAGATCGCCAGGCGCGCTCCGGGCCTCAGCACGCGGGCGAACTGCCGTGCCGCGACCGTCTTGTCTGGGAACGTGCACAACGCGCACTCGCACAGCGCGCCGTCGACCGACTCGTCGGCGAGCGGCAACGCCTCGGCGTCGCCCTCAAGGAAGCGCACACGGGCAGCCAGTCCCGCCATCTCGGCGGCGCGCGTCGCCGCCGAGACGCTCGCGGCCGAGAGGTCGACGCCGACCACGTCACAGCCCGTCTCGCGTGCGACCTGCAGCGCGCTGGTGCCCGGCCCGCTGGCGACGTCGACGACGAGGTCACCGGCGCCGACCCGCAGGGCGGCGCTCAGGCGTGAGGTCAGCCGGGGTCCTCCGGGGTGGAAGGACTCGCCGAGCAGCCAGCGGGCGGCGGGGCCGGAGTACGCCGCGGCACAGCACGACTTGACGTCCCCCGCGGCGAGCGTCATCGCTCGAGCCGCCGGCCGACGTTCGTCTGATCGCGGCTGGATCCCCCGTTGCCGTTGCTCTGCGTGACGGTCTTGGAGCCATAGCGGGTGGGCTGCAGCAATGGCTGGAGCTGCGTGGCGTTGGGGACCACCGGCGCGACCGGCGTGCCGGAGAGCTGCTCGCGCACCTGCTCGCGGTAGCCGACGGAGTTGTAGGCGCAGAACGGGATCATCCTGCCGTCGGGCGTGATCTGCTGAATGCAGCACTTCTGTAGTTGACGGACGTTCAGCGTGTAGGGGTCCTGAAAGTCCTGCACGGCGATCATGAAGAAGTTCTCGCGGAGGTTCTTGAGCGCCTCGGGCAGGTCGATCCCGCACGACTCGCACATGAGCAGCGACTCCTCGGCGCCGGGCATCGCCGAGGAGGAGAACATCTTCTCGATCGCATGCCGCAGATCGGGATCCGGGTTGACGCGGTTGCCGACGTAGTCGAGGTAGTCCTCGACGTCGATCAGGCGCGAGAACGGGATGGCGCTGTCGCCGTCGACGAGCAAGTAGCACATCGAGCGACAGGTCGGAAAGCAGCAGGGGACCGGGACGAAGTCCGACATCTGGAACCACTCGGGCACCTGCTCGACGATCATCTTCATCACATCGGGGTTGGTCAGCCGCTCCAGCGGGTCGAACTCACGGTGGCGACCGGCGTGGGTGACCGGCTGCAGGACGATCGACGTCACCGCCGGGTGCCGGATCCCGTGGCGCACGATCGCGCCGACCTCGTGCTCGTTGACCCCGCCCTCGATCGCGGCGACGAGCGTCACCTTGAGTCCCGCCTGGGCGCAGTTGTCGAGCGCCCGCTGCTTGACGTCGCGCAGGTCCTTGCCGCGGATGGCCCGGTGCGTGGCCTCGTCGAACCCGTCGAACTGCAGGTAGATGTGCGGCTTGAGCCGCTCGAGCTCGGCCACGAAGCGCTTGTCTCGGGCTATCCGGATGCCGTTGGTGTTGATCATCACGGTCCCGATCGACCGCGCCTGGGCCATCTCGACGAACTCGATGATCTGCGGGTGGATCGTCGGCTCGCCGCCCGAGAACTGCAAGACCTCGGGTTCGCCCTCCGCCGCTACGAACGTGTCGAGCATCAGCTCGACTTGGTCGCGGGTGAGTTGGTAGCCGTCGGGCTGGTGGCCTGAGTCGGCGAAGCAGATCGGGCAGTCCAGGTTGCAGTTCGTGTTGACCTCGATCAGGGCGAAGCAGGAGTGCTGCTTGTGTTCAGGACAAAGGCCGCAGTCGAGCGGGCAGCCGTCCTTGACCTCGGTCTGAAACTCGAGCGGCAGCGTCCCCGGCTTGTTGAAGCGCAGCTGGCTCATGTAGAGCTCTGCGTCGGAGTAGATCAGCGCCTCGAACTCGCCGTGCTCCCGGCAGCGCTTGCGCATCATCACGCGGCCGTCGCGGATGTTCACCTCCGCGTCGACGACCGCCTTGCAGATCGGGCAGACCGATTTGGTCAGCTCCAGAAAGACCTCGTCGCGATCGGCCTTTCGACCGGTGGCTCCGATCATTCGGGCTCCTTATTCGTTCGTGGCGACCGGACTCGAGGCGGCCCAGGGCGTCGTGACACTACAGGTCGTAGTGGTAGGGTGCGCGCCGGCAGAGCCGCCTCTCCACGGATCTCGATGGACGCGTCCCAAGCAAGCAAACCGAGCGGAAGAACCGTCTCATGGACTGGAGCCAAGCGGCTCGCGGGTACGACTGGCAGCTGCCGCTCGAGCGCCGGGCACTGGAAGCCGCAGTCGATCTCGCGCAGCCTCATCGCGATGACAGCGTCCTCGATCTCGGGACGGGGACCGGCGGGCTATTGCGCGAACTCGCCCGGCGCCGCGATCGACCCTACTACGCGGTCGGCGTCGACGAATCCTCGGCGATGCTCGAGCGCGCAAAGTCCGTGCCGCGAGGTTGGTCGCTTGAAACCGGCGACGCGCGCCGACTGCGCTTTGCCGACCACGCGTTCACGATCGTGACGGCCGCCTACCTGCTGCACGTGGTCGACGCCGCCTCGCGCCGACAGATCATCGCCGAGGCGCGCCGCGTGCTGCGGCCCGGGGGCCGGCTCGTGGTCGTGAGCCCGACCTGGCCGCGCACGCGGATGGCACGCATGCTCTACGCGCCGTTGGCGGCCCTCGCTGGTTCGGCGGCGGGGCCGCGCGGCGCTTTCCGGCCGCTCGACCCCCGTCTGCTGCTCGAGTCGGCGTCGTTGCGTCTCACCGCCGCACGGTATGTCGGCCGCGGCTACCCCTCCATCTGCCTGGCGGCGACACGGTGAGCGGCGACGTGCCCGACAATCGCGGCATGGACCGCACAGACGGTCCGAGGGAAACCCGAAACGAGCGTCGGAAGGAGAAGCGGCGACTCCACGAGGCGCACAGGAAGGCGAGGGCCGTCGAGAAGGAGAACGACAGGAAGGTCACGAGCGCCAACGGAGACGACAGGAAGACCAACAAGTACAAGGATCAGGCCCAGAAGAAGACCGAAAAGGGCAAGACGGACAAGGCGCAGAAGAAGGTGGACAAGGCCAGCCGTCGGCGGAGCCGCCGCCGTCGATGAGCACGACCGCGCACACCGTGCCTCGAGACTCAACAGCGCCTTCGTCCTCCGTGCAGCCGCCCACCGAGCTCCAACGCGGCGAGGCACGAGCCGTTCCGCGCGTGTTGACATGGGCGGTCGTCAAACGGATCGATCCCCGGCTGCCGAACACGTGGGGACACTGGTGGATCGAGCTGGAAGGCCAGGAGAGCTACGGATGGTGGCCCTCCCCCTGCCCAATGGGATGGAAGGGCGCGATGCTCGGCAGCCGCGGCTGCCTCAACGGGATCGGCACCGCGGCCGACGGCACGGCCACCCGCGACGCCTACCACGGCGAGGAGCCCGACCACTGGTTCCACCCCACCCTGATCGCCGACAAGAGCGACGATCAGGTCCGGGCAGACATCCGCACATACGCGCACAGCCAAGTCGGCGGCTTTCGCTGGCAGTGGTGGTGGCTGCGGGGCGGTGCTGAGAACTGCCGCACGTTCCAGGACGGCATGTTCGAAGCGGCCGGGCTGTTCGAGGAACCCGAGTACCTCTACAGCCGCGGAGCGGGATGCCCCTTCATGTATCCGCTTCGCCAGATCAGATGGCGCACGGCGGATGCGGTGGCCGAAGCGATCTTGCGGCTGCGCAGATGGTCGCTCGCTCATCGACGCCACAGCGGCGCCAAACTGGGCGGCAGCGCACCGGGAGGCGAACGCCCGGCCAGCGTTCGCGACCTGCCGCTCACGGACCCGCGCGGCCGGGCCCAGGCGAAGGCACGGGGCAGGCTCGTGCCGGAGAGCCCCGATTGAGCAACAGTTGGCGTCGTGCGTCGCGACGGATGGCGCGAGGTGTGGAAGGACCTGCTCTGGGCGGCGCTGGCCGATGAGGCGACCGCCCCTTACCGCGCCGCGCTGTGGCCGGCGCTGACCTCGGACGGCACAGCAGCATCTCGAACTCCTGGTGGCGCTGAGGGCTCAGTCCGACGCGGTTTTTCGCCAGCAGGACGACCGAGGCCTTACTCGCTCGGTCTTTTCACCGAGCCGTTTGGAGCGACTGCTTCGGGACGGCATCAGTGACGGCTCCCTGCGCGGAGATACCGATCCGGTCGTATTCGTCCGCCCCCTGAGCTGCGTCAAACTGATGAGGGCCTCAGCCCGTCACGGCCCCCACGCACCAGACCGGATGGGAGATCGGCAGCTCGTGATCGGCGGTCGGGTGCTGCACCGCCTCTATGTTCGCGTGTCTGGCGGCAAGTTCGGCTGCGCGTCCAGGGACCGGGACCGGGTCCTGGGCTCCGTTTGCCAGAAGCACGGGCACGCCGCCTGTCTCAAGATCTTGGAGCGCGCTTTCCCAGCCCCCGTGGCGGATGACTCCGTTCATGGCGGCGAGGTATGAAGGCCAGGTATGGCGTACGCCCATCCGCGCGATCGGTACCGGCCACTGCGGCTCGATGGCGACCGAAACCCATTGCGCAGTGCCGCGGTGGCGGCACATCCAAGCGCACGTTGCTTTCGCTACAGGACCCTCGAGCGCAAAAACGCGCTCCATCCAGCCCATTCCCTGGATCCGCGCATCCGCCTCCACCGGGCTGTGATAGAGCGGGGCGCAAAAGCACAGGACCCGCTCCACATCAGACCGGCGGGAAGCCCAATGTAGAGCCAGCAGTCCGCCTAGCGAGTGACCGACGACGGTGAGCCGTGGCTCAGCAGCCTCCGAAGTCCCGATCATCGTGTCCAGGGCGTCCAGATGGGCTTCGAGCGAGTGCTCACTCCGGCGCTCATCCATCGAGCGGCCGAAACCCAGCAGGTCAGGGATCAGCACCCGGCGCCGCGCGGCCAGCTTGTCGTAGCTGGCACCGAAGAAGTCACCACTGGCGGCAAGCCCGTGCAGGAGCACGAAGGCGTCCTTACCGGCCCCGGCAGTTCTGACCGATAGCCCCCCCACTCGGCGGTGCTCGCCGGCGCCGGGACTCCATGCCCGCACCAAGGGCGAGCGGCGGTGAGAGATGAACCAGGAAACCGCCGCGACGCTCGGGACCATGGCGGCTCCTGGTACCCACCTGCTGACGTACCCGCCCATGGGTTTACGCTAGCGCGAGGCTCGACACAAGCGATAGCCCGCCGGCATGCCGCGCGCCCACCACTGAGGACTTGGCCGCGTGGGGGCGGTGCTCCTGCCGGGTAATTGGCCTCCGACTCAACCCCGCGCAGCGCGAGTAAGGAGGTCGCGAACACTGCCATTGCCTCCCGGCAGTCGTGCCCGATACGCGTGGCGTTCTCCAGCGGATCGGCAGCAAGCAGTGATGCCGCCTGCTCCCACTTGGCGTACGCCTCACTGTGGTGAGCACGGAAGTCGGCTGACTCAACGTAGGATCGCGCAGTGTCCGCGGGCCGGTCCAGCCGGTCCTTATCTTCCTTGAGCTTGGCGGCGTACAGGTAACCCTTCTGCGTGATGTAGAAACGGAAGGTGCCCGTGACGTTGCCCCTGTCAGTGAACTCGATCAGGTCGTAGTGCTCCAGCTCGTTTAAATCCTGCTCCGCGATCTCGCGTCCACCGGCGTCCAGCCCTCCCTCCGATACACCAACCCCCGCCAGTTGCCATGCCTTGAAGGCCAGGAAGCTTCGGTGCTGTCGATCCACGCTCAGCGACGCATTTACAAGGTCGGCCAGGATCGTTTCCAGCTCATGCTCGAGGGTGAGCATGACGAATCCAGGGAGGCGGACCACGGCTCAGGGGTACGAAGGGATCGGCGTGTCCCCTTGGTGGGAGACGCCTAGTAGCGGTGCACACTTACGACCGACGGACGAAAGCGGCCGGTAGTAGCGACGGCACCTGGTCCGCGTGCATCCTCCCTCTCCTACCTGTGAGGGCTTCGCGCAGCGCGGGCGGGTGCTCGGGGAGCCGCTGGGCTCGAAGTGTTCCTTGATGCACATCGCGCTCCGCGACGACGAACAGACGTCTTCTCCCCTGCGCCGGCCAACCGGCCTCGGGGCTCCCCCACTTCCCTACCCGTCCTGTGACGATCCGGTCGGCTCCGCGCAGGAACTGGATTGCTTTCTCGTCGTCCTCGACGACGAAGATCACCACGGGCGGCTCGCCGAGCGTTTTGTGAGTGGGCCATGGCCCAGCCGTTCAGCAGGGCGTCGTAGCGGCGGAACTTGTCGTAGTTGGAGGAGGGGCGGCCGGAGCGGTCGAGCTCCACCAGGAGCTCGATTACGCCGCTTGGTGTTGCCCAGCGAGAGGTCGAGCTCGATGGCCAGGTCGGGACGCACGGGGGCGAACTCCTCGAGCTGGACGTCGGCGAGGTGATGGCCGCTCCCCAGGGGGACGGTGTCGGGCGCCACGGGCACCCACTAGCCGCGGATCCGCTCGCCCGGCACGTCGAGCCGGGCGGCCCGGGGCCCGCGCCATTGCCTGAGCACGCTCGGAGCCAGCATGCCTTCGAGGGCGAAGAGCCAGGCGTTGGCGTGGAGGTCGTGGACGACGAGGCGCGGGTCGTCGGACCTCGGGTGAGCGCCACTTGGCGTCGGGGTCGACGTTGCCGGCCAGCACCGTGCGGCCTCTGTGGGTCTGGACCAGCTCGTAGCCGGCCTCGTCGAGGGCGTAGACACGCTGGGTGTGGCCCCGCTCCCGGCGGGCGATCTCGCAGCGGCGCAGCCAGCCGGCGCGGAACATCAGGCCGAGCCGGTGCTGGACCGAGCGGAGGGCGCGGCCGTGCATGAAGCGTCGTCCGATCTGGGAGGCGAGCAGGAAGCGCAGCTCGTGCAGGGCGGCCAGCACCTCCAGGTCGTCCCTGCGCGGCAGCGGCGGCTTGTGTGGTCCGGGCGCGCGCTGCTCCAGCGTAGGCCGGTGGCAGCGTCGAACTCGTCGAGCTCGGTGAAGCTCTTAGGCACGGCCTTCCGCACCGGCGAGCCGAGCGGCGCCACCCCGACTCGGTCGGCACGGTCGTCGTAGCTGGAACGCTCGGGGTTGAACTCGGGCACCTCGGCGCCGTTGCCCGCCCCGGTCGACTCCTCGGGGGGGTTGGCCGATGGTGGACCCGCGGCCCGGGCGGGCTCGGCCGGGGCGCTCTGTCCATTGGTAGCGGCGGTCTCTTCACGGGGGACGAGGTCCTGGATCTTCAGAAAGGTGGAGAGCCGATTGGGCGGCGGGATGGGGCCGGGGTAGTGGGCGCCGCGGTCGCGCTGGGCCTGGAGGTGGGCCTCGATCCGTTCCGGGTTCTCCTGCATGGGGAGGGTCTGGGCGATGAAGGAGCCGACGCGGGCGCCGTCGGCGATCCAGGAGCAGGCGGTGTGGAAGTTGGGCATGTGCATGAGCGCGTCGGGGGTTATGCGCATGCGGGCGCGGGCGGGTTGGTCGTCGCGGATGACGTCGGCGTAGACGGTCTGGAGCATGTCGGCCATTTGGCGGGCGTCGTCGTCGGCCAGAGAGAAGATGAAGCGGTGGCGCAGCAGGCCGAGGATGATCGCCCGCAGGTTGCGGTCCTCGATCTGGCCGAGGGACTGCCAGGCGGCGACGCATTCGAGGCCGGCGGAGCGGTCCATGGCCAGCATGCGGGCGAAGGTGGCGCTGAAGAGCAGGTGGGCCTCGTCGACCTTGAGCGCCACCCGGGCGCGCTGGTCCTCGGGTAGCTCCTGCTGGCGGATCATGGCCCGGTGGACCATGTGCAGGATGAA
>JBBQHI010000059.1:0-18821 GCA_038323835.1 Solirubrobacterales bacterium | reverse complement strand
CCGCCGGATCCGCCGGCCGCGGTGGCGGCCGGCTCCCCGCTGGTCGTGGGAACGCTGGGCACGGTCTCCGAGCGCAAGGGCAGCGACGTCTTCCTGGCCGCCGCCCGGCTCGTGCGCGAGCAGCTTCCCGACACCGAGTTCCGGATGATCGGCCCGTGCCCCGAGGGGTCCGAGCGGGCCTGGGCCGAGGGCATGGTGGCCGAGGCACGCCGCGACGGGGTGCGGGTGGGCACGACCACCGACGCCTTCGCCGAGCTGCGGGAGTGGGACCTGCTGGTGCTGCCCACGCGCAGCGAGCCCTTCGGCCTGGTGCTGATCGAGGCGATGGCGATGCGCCGTCCCCCGGTGGCCAGCAGGATCGACGGGCCGGCCGAGATCGTGACCCCGGACACCGGGATCCTGGTGGGCGTGGACGATGCGCGGGCCTTCGCGGACGCGATCCTGGAGCTGGCCCGGGACCCGGCACGCCGGCGGGCCATGGGCGAGGCCGGCCGGGCTCGGGTGGAGAGCGAGTTCACGCTCGAGCACCAGGCCGAGCGCGTGCACCAGGCCTACCTCGAGGCAGCGCGGGTGGGTTCCTAGGCGGTCGGCGTGCGTTCGGCAGCGCTGAGACCGACGCCTGAGGCCGTGGCGCCCACACGGCCGCGAGCAAGCTGGCGCTCCAGCACCACCAGGGACAGCCCCGCCATGGCGTACAGCGATCCCATGTAGGTCCAGGCCGCGCCCTCGTCCCCTCCGGACGGGATCAGGAACACCGAGAGGAGCACGGACACCGCGAGTCCGATGAGCCCGATGCGCACCAGTCGCGCCTCGCCGTCGAAGGCCACCACGGCGTACCAGCACACGCCGAGGCCCGCGTAGGCCGGAAGCCCGAGGAGCACGATCCGGAGCAGATCTGCCCCGGGCCCGTACTTGGCCCCGAAGATGGTGCTCATGATCAGGTGGGCCATCGGCATGGCCGCCGCGGCCACCACCACGCTCGCCCCGAGCAGGACGAGGAGCACCCTGTGGAGGAGACGGCGGGCCCGCGGCGGATCGGCCCGGGCGAGGTAGGCGATGCCCGGGAGCAGCGCGAAGCCCGAGCTGATCGCGAGGATGTACACCGCGTCGCCGAAGCGCTGGGCGGCCGAGAAGAGCGCCACCTCGTGCGGCGAGCCCGCGTTGCCGAGCACCACCAGCGGGAGCCTCATGATGAGCGCCAGGGCCACGCCGGCCACGGCCAGGTGGATGCCGATCTTTACCAGCGATCGCCAGGTGGTGACGGGGGTGATTTCCTTCGGCCGCTCGATGTCGCCGCGGATCGCGAGGTACGCGATCACCCCGCACCCCAGCTCCTTCGTGGCCAGCACCGCGAGCACCGCGGTCACGCCCAGGCCGGCGATGGTGACGATGCTGGCCCCGGCGATGAAGAACACGGCGCCCGCGGACTGGAGCACCGCCTCGAACGTGAAGCGCCCGACCCCGCGCAGCATGGTGGCGGTGAAGTCGAAGAGCCGGTTGAAGAGCACGTACACGGCGGTGACCATCACGGGCACGAAGGAGCTGCCCGGGCCCGAGTCGAACGCGCCGAAGATGGGCAGGATCAGCGCGGCGGCCACGGCGCTCACCGCCACCACGGGCAGTGCGGAGTAGAAGAGGTCCCCGGGCGTGGCCCGGCCGGCGGCGGCGTCGCGGCTCGCCACGAGCGGCACGCCGGTGTCGCTCAGGATGGTGAAGGCGGCGGCCAGGACCAGCAGGTACGAGTAGCTCGCGAACTCGTCCACGGAAAGCAGCCGCGCGGCGAGGACCAGGAAGAAGATCTGCGCGAACTTCGAGAATCCGCGCGAGACGAGCGTGACCGAGGAGCGAGCGAGGAGCCGGCGGTCGGACTGCGCCGCCCGCTCGAGGCGGTGGGGGGCCTCGCCCGGAGCCGGCCCGCCGCCGGGGCCGTCTGTCAGGTGCTCACTCACTCAGCGACGACGAAAGCGGTGATCGACTCGCCGATCCAGTCGATCATCTCGTCGCTCAGCCCGGGGTAGCAGCCCACCCACAGCGACGCGTCCATCACCCGGTCGGCGTTCACCAGCGGCTCGGGAATGCGGTGCTCCCGGCCAAGGAAGCCAGGCTGGCGCGTGAGGTTCCCTCCCAGCATCAGCCGGTTGTCGATCTTCCGCTCGAGCAGGAAGCGCTGCAGGTCGCGGCGATCGTCGGAGCTGCCGTCGCGGAGGGTGAACGGATAGCCGAACCACGACGGGTCGGCCTGGGGGAGGGCCCGCGGGAGCACGAGCCGGTCCTCGACCGGAGCGAGCGCCGCGTGCAGCCGCGCGAAGTTGTGGCGCCGGCGCGCCCCGAAGCCCTCCAGGCGCTCGAGCTGGGCGAGGCCCAGAGAGGCCTGCATGTCGGTGACCTTGAAGTTGAAGCCCACGTGCGAGAACACGTACTTGTGGTCGAACCCGGCGGGCAGCTCTCCGAAGCGGCCCTCGAAGCGCTTGCCGCAGGCGTCGTTCACGCCCGGCGGGCACCAGCAGTCGCGGCCCCACTCGCGCAGCGAGCCGATGGCCCGGAGCCACGTGGGGTCGTCGGCCACCACCGCTCCGCCCTCGCCCGTGGTCATGTGGTGGGCGGGGTAGAACGAGAAGGTCGCCGCTTGGCCGAAGCTCCCCACCGGCTTCCCGTCCCAGGTGGAGCCGAGTGCGTCGCAGCAGTCCTCGATCAGCACCAGGTCGTGCTTGCGGCAGAGCTCGGCCACGCCGGCCACGTCGAACGGGTTGCCGAGGCAGTGCGCCACCAAGATGGCGCGTGTGCGCTCCGTGATGGCGGCCGCGATCGCGTCCAGCGACGGGTTGAAGGTGTCGAGCTCCACGTCCACATACACGGGCACGAGCCCGTACTGGTAGAGCGGCCCGACGGTGGTGGAAAAGCCGAGCGCGGGGGTGATCACCTCGTCACCGGCCTGCAGCGGGCGCTCGTGGAGGTGGGAGGTGGTGGCGGCCACGGCGAGCAGGTTCGCCTGCGAGCCCGAGCCCACCAGGAAGGACTGCGTGCGCCCGACCACGCCCGCGAAGGCCTCCGAGAACGCCCGTGCAAAGCGGCCCTCCGTGAGCCAGCCGTCGAGCGAGGCATCCGTCAGCGCCTCGAGCTCGGGAGGACCGATGACGCGCCCTCCGACCGGCACGTTGCTCTCTCCCGGCACGAACTCGCGCTCGATGAACGCCTCCTCCGCGTAGCGGCGCACAGCGGCGAGCGCGTCCGCTCGGAGGGCGTCGAGGGTGTTCTCGGAGCTCGATACATCGGGAGTCCCGCTCGCCATGCGGGCGACTCTAAAGCAGGTCGTGGAAGGGCGCGCCGCCGAGACCCGGCCCCTTCCGGGGCGCCTCAGGGGACCCCCGGCGGGAGCGTACGAGGGCCGCGATCACGATCCCGATCAGCACGAGCAGTGCGGCGAGGGACACGTACAGCCCCACGTAGACGCTGGCGGGGTGGTACGTGAAGCGGACCCGGTGGCGGCCGGCCGGCATGGCGACGGCGCGGAAGGCTGCGTTGGCCGGGCGGATCGGGACGCTGTGCCCGTCCAGCTCGGCCTTCCAGCCCGGGTAATAGGTGTCGTGAAGAACGAGCTGACCGGGGACGCGGGCGTCGAAGGTCACGGTCAGGTCGGTGTCGGAGGACTCCCGGATGGTGCCCGGCGACGCCGGGGCCGGCGCGCCCTGCGGCGGCACGCCCGCACCCTCGATCACTGGTCGCACGGGGCCGGGGTATTCGTGGTCCTGAACCGGGCGCTCGACTACGTCAGCCGCCCGTCGGAGGCCACGCATCGAGGGCTATCGGCGCTTGCCGGGGGCGCGAGAGCCGCCCCTTGCCCGCCCGGGGAGCACGTGGTGGAGGCTGGCTGGTCCCGCCTACGAGCGCTTGCCGGCGACCATGTGCCGGTCAGAGTGATGCGAGCCGATCCTCACTTCACGCTCCGGAGCTTCGTCAGCTCCGCTGCGCGCTTGCCGTAGATCCCAAAGGCCCGGACGTTGGCCGCCGGTGCCTTCGTTCCCGCGGGAAGGTTCCCGGACAGCTGGAAGCCCGATTTCCTCGCGCCGCCGCCGAAATCCTTGGCCACGTCATCGCGATCCTTCGTGGGCTCGCCCTCGGTGAGCAGGCGCCCGTTCAGGTACACGACCACGCGGTCGGCCGCGTGCGACTCGAGCGCCGCCCAGCCGCGGATCGTGATTCCGCCGGGAAAGCGGTTCAGTACCTCGAGATAGCCGCCGACGGAGTTGGGCACCACCACCGCCTTGCCGCCCTTGGACTTCAGCACCTCCCTTCCGTCCTCCCGTATGAGGTCGTACCCCAGGCTCGCGGCCTCGCCGAGCGACTCGAGCGCGACCTGTGCTCCGGACCCCCTCACTGCGAACAACCTGACGCTGTTTGCCCCCTTGCGGAAGCTGGCCGGTGGTACCACCGCGCTGAACGAGACCTGGCCCGTCTCCCGGAAGCTGTGCGTCGTCGCCTCGATACGACCGTTCACGGCGACCGCGAGCTTCTCGTCCGCCCCGACGCCGGACACTTGGCCGGTCACGAACGCCTGCAGGAGCGGTGCCGTCGGGTTGATCGACCGGAAACTCTGGCTGGAATCGAGCCGAACCTTGGCTCCGGGGCGCCGGGTCACCGGAAAAGCGCTCGTTGACCGCCCGATCAGTCCGGCCTCGGCGGGCGGCGCGAAGAGACTGTGGTCCCCGGAGCCGAAAAGGCGCACGTCCTGAGCCGCGAATAGGTTTCGCTGGCGGATGTACCCCGGGAACGACCGCTGGACCTCCGGACCCTTCGTGGCGTTCACCCGCAGCGTGTCGCGCGAGGGCGCGGGGCCGTCCTTGAGTGAGGAGCCGTCGGTGGCCCATGGCAGCTTCGTGTCGAGGAGATCCGCGAGCGTGGGGAGGACGTCCACGCTGATGGCCGGGGACTCTTCCACGCGGCCCTGTCTTTCGCCCGGGTGCTTGATGAAGAGCGGGATGCTGGCCAGCTGGGCGAAGTTGCTTTGTGTCACGCGTCGCCGGTAGTCGCCGGCACGGAAGGCCACGCCGTGATCCGCCATGACGATGACGAGCGAGCGGTCGAAGAGACCCCGACGCCGCAGGTCGGCCATCAGCCGGCCAATGAGACCGTCCACGTACTGGGCCTGCAGGAGGTAGCGCTGCTCCGCTTGTTGGGGTAGGGATCCACTGTCCTTCCGCCAGCCGTCGGTGTCGTCGTCCAGGCCCGGGATCGGGCCGTTCTCCGCATACTGCTGGCCGGTGGGGAGGTAAGTCCACGGAATGTGGGGCAGCAGGATGTGGAGGAAGTTGAGCGTGCGCCCGTCCTTGATGCCGCGGATAAAACTCTCGAAGCTCTGCCCCCGCGCCTGGGGTGCGGCCTGGTCGGCCCCCTTCACCACCCCGCCGTAGATCTTCGCGCTCGACTGGAAGTTCCCGAACGTGCGGTTGACCGCGGGCAGACCGCGGCCGAGGTCGTCAGGCAGGAGCCGTCGCAGCGCCACGGTTCGCAGGTCGCGACCGAGTGACCTGAGCCGGGTGCCGATCGGCTCCTGCTGCCGGTGGCAGAGGTCGTCCGGGCAGAGGTGGGACGCCGTTTCATGGACGTTGAGCCTGTAGTCCCCTCCGAGGAGCGTGAAGAGGTTCTTGGGATAGTCGCTCACGATCGGCAGCTTCTTGCCGTTCGGCCGCTTCCCGGTGAGAATCGCTGGCACGGCTCGCGACGTCTGATCCGAGATCGTGGTGGCGTTGCGATACCAGTGCGAGGTGCGCTCGAGCGCGGCGATGTGCGGGAACCGCCGGCTGTTGATGTTCCCGTCGCGGTCGAGCAGGTTGAGGCCTGAGAACTCGTCGAGCAGCACGAACACCACGGGCGAGCGGCCCCCCACCGACGCCTGCACATTCACGTCCTTCTCGGGGAGGACGAGCTTGGAGACGTTGGAGAAAAGCAGGAAGATGGCGAGGAAGACGACGGGTGCCGGGCTCAGAACGGTCAGCATCGAGGGCACGACCCGTGTGAGTCGGTACGCGGCCGCGGCCGCCGCACCGAGCGCGAGCGAGAGTGGAATCAGGATGAAGCTCGACCCGCCGGGCGCGGCGTCCGCGATCACCTGGAGTGCGAAGAGCGCGGCCAGCAGGCCGAAAAAGGCCAGGTGCAGCGCTCGCATCGCCGCGGGGACCCGGGTGAGGAGCGCTTCAGCTGCGACGAGAACCGTCGGAGGGACGAGCGTGACCCCGAAGGCGAGGATGAGTATGTCCCCGCGAGTGTCTCCGCGGGCGACGAAGAAGGCAGGGTCGCCCGCGAGGACCTTGAAGAGCGGCTGCGCGAAGGCGAAGGACCAGAGGACGGCGAGGTGGAGCCAGTTGAGCGCCAGAATCCTGGCCGGGCTCCGGCGGAGCCCCTCGGCGGGCGCCGGATCGGCGGGCGGCTGGCTAGAAGCCATTCCGGCGAGTTTAATCGAGGCGATGCTTCTGGTCGCTCATGCCTCGGGCCCGGCGGCAGCCACGGGAGCCTCTGCTCTGGCGGAAATCGGCACCCCAATCATCCTGCTCTGCCTCTGCAGCGCCCCCAGCTGCGGTGGCGTCTGTTCGCCCGCCGGCCCGCCCCCGCCGACGGGCGTCGGACGGGCGCCCGTGCCAGCTGAGGCCTATGCGTGCGCGCGTCGCTTCGAGCGCTCGAGGGCCCGCTCCAGGCGATCCAGAAAGACGGGGCGCAGGATGCTCGCCTTTCGTACGCCCCAGAACTCGCGTTCGACCTGCTCGAAGATGAACAGCTTCGAGCGCTCGACCAGACGGATGAGCAGCCGCTCGTCTCGTGGGAGCCGCTTCGCCTTCTCGGCGTCCAAGAGTCCCGGGATCTCGTGATGTCCGCGAAGTACGGATAGAGCTTGGTGTACGAGACGCCCGTGAAGGAGGTGCCGCTGATCACCGTCCGGCGGGGGTAGAGCGCCGCTCCGCCTGGGGAGCCGGTGCGCCTGTCTCTCCCTACCAGTGCCCCGCTGTAGAGCGGCCACGACGTGGTGAGCGGGGCGGACACGCCGTCGCGCACGATCCTGAGCGCCCGCTGGCGGATCGGCCGGGGATCGGCCAGGAGCTTCGTCAGGTCCCCGTCGCGGGGCGCCTCGTTCACGCGCTCGACCCTGGTGTGGCGCAGGAGCCGGGGATCGATCTCCCTGGCGATGCTGCGGCCGAAGAGGACGGCCGCGGTGTCGCTCCAGTGTGAGTCGAGCGCCAAGTAGATCGGGTGACCCTGGCTGCGCTCGCGAGCCCTCAGGATCGCCTCGACGTCCACGAACCCCGGCGGGTCGAGCCTGCGGAGGGCGGCGATCCTCGCCCGGTGGGCACGGTCGGCGCACGTTGTGAAGGCATAGTCGTCCGGCACCTCCGCACGCTCGATGTTGCTCTTGTCGGGCGGTACGGCGAGGATCATCCGCCGTCCGGAGGCTCTGATGATCGCCTCGAGGCGCAGAACGCCGGCGGGGACCTGATCGATGCTCCAGGCCGGGTGACACGCGGACGCGAACTCCCCCGCGAGGTACAGCCAGCCGTTCTCGCCCTTCACCACTCCGTACGTGGACTGGGGGCCCGGCGTTCCCGGCTTCGTCTGCCCGGGGAGCTTGGCCGCCTGGCCGATGCCCACCGGGCCGGTTGCGGCCACCCGTGCGGGCTCCTCTCCGAAGACGTTCTCCGAGAGGCGAGTGTGGAATCGGACCGCGCTCGATCGCATCGGCAGGTGGTCGGTGTGGCCACGTCCGCCGCCTGATTGAGTCCGAAGCTGCCGTACTTCCAGACGATCAGGACGCTCAGGTCGAAGACGATGGTCGCGGCCAGCACGACTCGCCGGCGGCGGGCCCGCTCGCTGTCACCGGGCTCGCCGATCAGCCTCCCCGCCGCATAGTTGACGGCCACGCAGGCCAGCAACATGAGCACGAACTCGCCCGCGCCCCAGGCGTAGAAGACCAGGCTGGCCACCGAGACCACGACGTTCCGCGCCCGTTGCGGCGCGAGCCACAGTGCCACGAGCACCGCGGGCATGAAGTACCACAGGAAGATTGGTGAAGCGAATGACATGCCGTTACGCGCGGATTCTGCTCAGGGGCGGCGCGCGCCGAGCGCCCGGAGCTCTACCCGGTCTCGTTGCGGAAGAGCGAGCCTTCCGTGGCCTCGTATTCGAACCACCACTGGCCGGGGTCGGGCCGGTTGGATGCCACGTTTCCGAGCAACTCGGCGGTCGTGGTGGTGACGTGAAGGGCGGGGCCGCGAAAGCCGATGGCGCACCCAGAGAGAAGCGACACCGCCGCGAGCGACACCGCGCAGAGAAGGAACCGCCTCACGGGGGCGAGCCCACCTCGTCCGCTAGCTAGGGGCGCTTAACGGCCGAAACCGTGAAAGGAAGCACGGGGTTGCGCCCGCGCTGGCTCAGCTGCCCGTTCACCACGAGCAGCCGCTTGCCGGCGATGGCCACCGTGGTGGGGAACTTGAAGAGGGAGCTCGTGATCTGCAGCTGGACGCGGGCGCTGAGCGCGTTCTTCGAGAGCTTCAGCTGCGTCACGCGGTTGGTGGAGTTCACGGCGTAGAGCGTGCGGCCGTCGCGGGCAAGGCCGTCGCCCACGGGCAGCAGCGCGCCGTGCAGGTCCACCTGCCTGACGGCCCGGGTCTTCAGGTCCACCCGCACCAGCGCGCCCGACACCGTGCCGTCTACCAGCATGTAGCGCCTGCCGACCGTGACCAGGCCGTTCGCGTAGAGGCCGATCGGCGTCTTCCCGAGGTCCACGAAGGGCGTGAGCGGCTGGATGCCGCTCTTGGGCCGCTTCACGGCGTTCGCGGGGATACGGAAGAGCAGGCCGCGCATGGAGTCGGTGGCGTACAGATCTCCGTTCGGCGCCACGGTCACGTCGTTCACCAGCCCGCCGGTGCCCGTCACGAAGCGCCGGATCAGGCGGCCGCTCGGGAGGGCGTACACGAAGATCCTGTTGGTGAGGCTGCCGGCCACGATCAGCCGGTTGCGCGAGGCGTGGATCCCGTTGGCGAGCAGGCGGCCGTTCTTGCCCGGGGGGAGGAAGACCTTCGGCTTGGCGCGAGCCAGCGTCCCGCGGAAGACCGTGCCGTCCGTGGTGGAGGTCACGAAGAACTGGTCGGTGCCCGGGCGCAGGCTCACGCCCTCCGGGAACGCCTGGTCGCCGGGAAGGATGTACTGCTTGGGCAGCGCGCTCGCCGCAGGTGCCGCCACGAGCACACCGAGCAGGGCCAGCAGCAGGGCGCGTTTCACGGCGGCGAGCTTATCCGGACTGGGCATCTTCCGCCGTTATCCTGAAACGGCATGGACGAGCGCGCTCTCACCGAGCGGCTGGTCACCTACGACACGTCCACACTCGAGGGCATGCAGAGCGCGGCCGGCTTCGTGAAGGGCTGGCTGGAGGCCCGCGACGTCGAGGTGACCGGCACGATGCACAATGGGCGGCCCGTGCTGGCCGCCACGGTCGGACGCGCCGACGCGCCCACCGTCGTCTTTCACGGCCACCTCGACGTGGTGCCCGGCAGCCCCGAGCTCTTCCAGCCGCGTGTGGTGGGCGACCGCCTCTACGGCCGCGGCGCCTACGACATGAAGGGCGGGCTCGCCTCGATGATGTGCGCCCTCCGCGACGTGGCCGAGCAGGACGGCGTGCGGGTCCATTTCCTCTGCGTTTCCGACGAGGAGTCCGAGGAGGAGAACGAGCGCGGCTCCGACTACCTCGTGGAGCAGGGCTACAGCGGCGACTTCGCGATCACCGGTGAGCCCACCGATCTCCACATCGGGATCCAGGCCAAGGGGGTGCTGGCCATGCGGATCGAGGTGAGCGGCACCTCGGCGCACGGGTCCACGCCCTGGATCGGGGACAACGCGGTGCTGAAGGCCATCGACGTGTTCCGGCAGATCGAGTCGCTGCCCTTCGCGCGTGAGTCCTCGGACCTCTTCGACCGGCCCTCGATCAACCTCGGCCGGATCATGGGCGGCGACGCGCTCAATCGCGTGCCCGACGCATGCGTGATCGACGTGGACGTGCGCTACCTCCCCGGCCAGGACCCCGAGACCGTCCTCGCGGGAGTGAACGCGCTGGACGGCGCGACGGTCACGAAGACCTTCCACCGCCAGCCGGTGATCGTCGATCGCGACAACCCCTACGTGCAGGCATTGGGGGAGGCGATATCGGTGGTGATCGGCCGCGGCCAGGACCAGATCTCGATCGGGCGCCACGGCGCCTCGGATGCGATCTCCTTCCTTCAGGCCGGGGTGCCGGCCGTGGAGTGCGGCCCGGCCGGAGCCGGCCATCACGGCCCCGAGGAATGGGTGTCGATCCGGTCCCTCGGCCAGTATCGCCAGGCGCTCGTGGAGTTCGTGAAGCTGCTACCCGCCCGCCTGGACCATCCGGGCGAGGATGACCGCCGCCTGCGGATCGCTTGAGATCGCCTAGCTGATGCTGGAGGAAATTCCCCGCCCCGGTCTCTGGAAGAAGCTCCTGATCGGGGCCTTCCTGGTGATCTTCGCCTCCGCCGGCGCCACGGCGGTGGCCGCCTTCCGCGAGGTGGATAAGGTGGTGGAGGCCATCAATCAGGGTCCGGAGCTGAACATCAAGGGCCTGGCGCAGACCGACCCGGGCAAGCCCCAGACGCTGATGATCCTGGGCTCCGACCGCCGCCCCAAGGACAACGTGGAGGGCGGGAGCGGGGCCCGCTCGGACACGATCATGCTCGTCCGGCTCGACCCGGACAAGGACGCCACCGCCCTCATGTCGCTGCCGCGCGACCTGAAGGTGCAGATCCCCGGGCACGGCACGGACAAGATCAACGCCGCCTACGAGTTCGGCGGCCCGCGCCTCACGGTCAAGACCGTGAAGCAGCTCACCGGGCTGTCGATCAACCACGTGGTGAACGTGAGTTTCGGCGGCTTCTGGCGCGCGGTGAACGCCGTGGGCTGCGTCTACGTGGACATCGACCGGCGCTACTTCAACGACAGCGCCGAGTACACCTACATCAACGTCCAGCCCGGCTACCAGCGGATGTGCGGCCGCAAGGCGCTCCAGTACGTGCGCTTCCGCCACGAGGACAACGACCTGGTGCGCTCGGCCCGCCAGCAGGACTTCCTGCGCCAGGCGAAGCAGCAGGTGAACTACACGGACCTGATCGGCAAGCGCGACCGGCTGGTGAAGATCTTCGGGCGCAACACCTCCACCGACGCCGGCCTGCGCTCCCGCTCGGAGGTGCTGCGACTGCTGAAGCTCGCCGTGTTCTCCGCCGGCCGTCCCGTGCACGAGATCCACTTCGAGGGCGTGATCGGCCCGAGCTTCGTGGAGGCCAGCGACGAGCGGGTCAAGAAGCTGGTCCAGGAGTTCCTCCAGGGACGCGATACGCCCGGCCCGCGCGGGGTGCTGAAGAAGCGGCGCGTGACGCCGAAGGTAAAGCGCAAGCCGAAGACTGCCGACGCCCTGGGCATGGAGGACGCCACCGGCTTTGGCCGCGACCAGGCTCTACAGGCGGTGCAGCAGGGCCTGGGCAAGTCGCTGCCCGTGCTCTACCCGAAGC
The DNA here is from genome assembly GCA_038323835.1 of Solirubrobacterales bacterium. Lineage (GTDB taxonomy): Bacteria > Actinomycetota > Thermoleophilia > Solirubrobacterales > Thermoleophilaceae > JACVRW01. The sequence goes on along the minus strand of JBBQHI010000059.1, from coordinate 7,266 downwards.
TGCGCACCTCGGGCGCCCTCTACGCGGGCCCGCCCCGGGTGTACCGCATCCGGGCGAACGGCCACAGCTATCCGGCCTACCGCATGGTGCTCGAGCGGGGCCTGGCGGGGGAGTACTACGGGGTCCAGGGCACCACCTGGAAGGACCCGCCCATCCTCGGGGACGCCTCCGAGAAGCGGAAGATCGGCGGCCGTGAGTATGAGCTGCACTACGACGGGGACCGGCTCCGGCTCGTGGCCTGGCGCACCGACAAGGGCGCCTACTGGATCTCGAACACCCTTCTGCAGACCCTTTCCGAGGATCAGATGATGGCCATCGCCCGATCCATGCGATCGCTCTAATACCCTCTCCGGCCTTCACATGGCGGACAAAGAACCAATAGGCGTCATCGGCGTCGGATGGGTGGGTCTCGTCACCGCGGCCTGCTTCGCCGAGCTCGGACACGAGGTCTGGGCGCGCGACATCCTGCCCGAGAAGGTGGAGTCGCTCCGCGGCGGCCACATCCCGATCCACGAGCCCGGCCTCTCCGAGCTGGTGGTGAAGAACGCCGAGCGGCTGCACTTCACCACCGACATGGGGGAGACGGTGGCGAACGCGCAGCTCCTGTTCTGCTGCGTGGACACCCCTCCGACTTACTCCGGCGACGCCGACCTCTCCCGGGTCGAGGCCGTGATTGCAGACCTCAAGGAGTCGAAGGACCACGCCCTGGTGATGAAGAGCACCGTTCCGGTGGGCACCGGGCGCTCCATCACCCGCCGCCGCGAGGCGCTCGGCTACGTCTCCGCGCCCGAGTTCCTCAAGGAGGGGAGCGCGGTGGACGACTTCATGCGCCCCGACCGCGTGGTGATCGGGGCCAACGCCGGCTCCGAGGGATTCGCCGACCGCGTGGAGACCCTGTACGCGCCCCTGGGCGGAGTGATGGTGCGCACCGACGTGGCCAGCGCCGAGATGGTGAAGCTCGCCTCCAACGCCTTCCTGGCCACCAAGATCAGCTTCATCAACGAGATCGCGAACGTGTCCGAGGAGCTGGGCGCCGACGTGCGCGAGGTGGCGAAGGGCATGGGCCTCGACGACCGCATCGGCCCGAAGTTCCTGCAGGCTGGTATCGGGTACGGCGGGAGTTGCCTGACCGGCGACGAGACGGTGCTTGTGCGCCGCCACGGCCGCACCACGCTCCTCTCCTTCGAGCGGCTCTGGGCTCGCCTCGAAGAGGAGGAGGGCGCATCGGCCCACGGCCTCGTCGAGCCCGAGGACCTGGAGGTGCTCAGCTGGGTGCCCGGCTCCACGGCGCCCCGCTTCATGCCCGTGGCCGTGGCCACCCGGCGCGAGTTCCAGGGCGAGCTGGTGGAGGTGTCCACCAAGATGGGCCGCCGGGTGCGGTGCACGCCGGACCACCCGTGGCTCGTGGCCGACGGCCAGGACGAGGAGGTCGAGGTCAGGAGCGCCGGGGAGCTCACGGCGGGCGACTGGGTACCCCTCGCACAGCGGCGCGATCGTGCCGGAGACGCGGTGCCGTCGCTCTCCGTCGCGGCCGCGGTCGAGGCTGCCGGTCTTGCGTGCGACGAGGTGATTGTCCGGCCGCCGGCCGAGGCCGTAGAAGCGGTCACCGGCAGCTCGATGGAGGAGCGCCGCGAAATCTTCTCCGGACATTCCTCGCCCGCGGCCCGGACCGGTGATGTGAAGCGCACTGGCACGCTACGCCTGAGCGAGGTCTCCCGCGCGGGCATCCCGCTTCAGGGATCCACGTTCGGCACGGCGCGCAACGGCCAGTACGTGACCACGGAGATCGCCACCGACGCAGCTTTCTGGCGGGTTGTCGGCCTCTACCTGGCCGAGGGGCACGTGTCCGTCGAGCAGACCGAGCGCGGAATCCGGCACCGCATCAGCTGGAGCTTCCATCCCGAGCGCGAGCAGCACCTGGTGGACGAGGTGGTGGCCTTCTGGCTGCGCCACGGGGTCACGGCCAGCGCCCGCCGGACCGCCACCGCACATCAGGTCACGGTGTCGTCGCGGCTCATCGGATCCTGGTGGGTGAAGGAGCTCGGCCTTGGGCGCAATTCCTACGAGCAGCGACTTCCCGACCTGATCTGGGACCGCACCGACGACCACAAGTGGGCCCTGCTGTCCGGGCTCTGGGAGGGGGACGGCTCCTGGTCACTGGTGAACCGCGGACCGAGCGTGATCATCGAGATGGGCACCATCAGCCGGGAGCTCGCGGACGGCACTCTGCGCCTCCTTGGCGACCTCGGCGTGGTGGCCAGCCTCCGCGTGGGCAGGACCGCGAAGTCCACCGGCGACACCTACTGGCTCCGGGTCAGCGGGGCCTCGCAGGTCGAGCACGCGATTCGTCTGGTGCCCGTCCGCGACCGCGTCGGCGTGCTGTCCCAGGTGGCCAAGCAGAGCAAGCGGATCGCCCCCACCGGCTACCGCCGTGGTCCGTCCGGCCAAGCCTGGGCCCGCGTGACCTCCACCTCACGGCAGCCGTTTGCCGGGCCGGTCTATTCGCTCGAGGTTCCCGGGGCGCACACGTTCGTGACCACGGGCGGCCTGGTGACCCATAATTGTTTTCCCAAAGATGTTCAAGCACTCAAACAACTTGCAGGCAACACCGGCTACCACTTCCAGCTGCTCACCGCCGTTATCGAGGTCAACGAGCTCCAGAAGCGGCGCACCATCGGCAAGCTCCAGAAGCACCTGGGCTCGCTCGTGGGCAAGGAGATCGCCCTGCTCGGCCTGGCCTTCAAGCCGAACACCGACGACATCCGCGAGGCCACCAGCCTCGTGCTCGCCGGCAGGCTCCAGGGCGAGGGCGCACATGTCCGCGTGTTCGACCCGGTGGCCATGGACCGGGCCCAGGAGCTGCTGGCGGGTGCCACGGTGGCCGACACCGCGCTGGACGCCCTCGCCGGCGCCGACGCAGTGGTGCTGGTCACGGAGTGGCCCGAGTTCAGGGACCTCGACTGGGCCGGTGAGGTGAAGCGCCGGCTCAAGACGCCGGTGGTCGTGGACGGCCGGAACTTCCTCGATCGCGAGGCCCTGGTGGCGGCGGGCTTCACCTACGAGGGTGTCGGACGCTAGGAATGGCCACCGCCCGATCGACGCGACCTTAGGGTGCAGGCACTGGTGCTGGCGGGTGGCGAGGGCACGCGCCTGCGCCCCCTGACCTACACCGTCCCGAAGGCGGTCATGCCGCTGGCCGGGCGCCCGTTCCTCAGCTACACGCTCGACTGGCTCCGGGCCCACGGGGTGGACGACGTGGTGATGTCCTGCGGCTTCATGTCCGCCGAGGTGCGGCTGGTGCTCGGCGACATCTACCAGGGCATGCGACTGCGCTACGTGGTGGAGGACGAGCCCCTGGGCACCGCCGGCCCGGTCCGGCTCGCCCACGACCAGGGGATCCTGGAGGATCGAGTGGTGATCGCCAACGGCGACGTGCTCACCGACCTCGACCTGTCCGCGGAGATCGCGTGGCATGAGGAGGTGGGCGCACAGGCCACGCTCGGCCTCGTGAAGGTGGAGGACACCGCGAGCTACGGCGTGGTGCCCACCGACGAGAACGGGCGCGTGGAGGAGTTCCGCGAGAAGTCGGACGAGGCGTCGCCTCACGGGATCAACGCCGGGGTCTACGTGCTGGAGCGGAGCGTGGCGGAGGGCATACCCGCGGACCGGGCCGTGTCCTTCGAGCGTGAGGTTTTCCCGGCGCTGGTGGATGAGGGTGTGCTCTACGGCCACCTGGCCGCCGACCCGTACTGGAAGGACATCGGGACACCGGCGCGCTACCTGGAGGCCACCTGGGATCTGCTGGCGGGCACGGTGCCCTCGACGCTGCCCGCCCGCGACGTGACCGGCTCGATCGTGGCCGCCGACGCGCTGGTGTCGGGTGCGCACGTGGGCCCGCAGTCGGTGCTCGGCCGCGGCTGCTCGGTGAGCACCGACGCCCGCGTGGAGCGCTCCGTGCTCTTCGACCGCGTGGTGGTGGGCGCGGATGCCTGGGTGCGCGAGAGCGTGCTGGCCGAGCGCGTGCGCGTGGGCGAGGCCGCGAATGTGGGGCCGGGTGCGCTGCTGGGCGCGGGCGTCTCGGTCGGTGCCGGCGCCTCGGTGGGCGAGGGCGCGCGCCTGGAGCCAGGGGTGGAGATCGCGCCGGGCGCGACGGTGGATCCCGGCGCAGTGGTGGACGGCGGAGCGCGGGCCGGATGAGCTCCGATGCGCTCTCACGCGAGGCCGTGGCCGAGGTGGACCCGGCCGGGGTGCTCGGCGACGTGCTGGCCCAGCCGCTCCAGCTCGGAGACGCGCTCTGGCGGGCCCAGGCCGCCGACATTCCTCATCGCGACCTCGCCGGTGGCCTGGTGGTGTGCGGGATGGGCGGCTCCGGCGTGGGCGGGGACCTGGCCGTGGCCGCGCTCGGGGACCGTGCCACCCGCCCGGTCACCACCGTCCGCGCGTACGGCCTCGAGCCCTGGACGCCGCCGGACACGCTCGTGCTCTGCGCCAGCTACTCGGGTCAGACCGAGGAGACGCTCGCGTGTTTCGAGGCCGCGGGCGCGGTGGGGGCTCAGCGCGTGGTGCTCACCACCGGTGGGAAGCTGGGCGGGCTCGCTCGCGCCGAGGGGGTGCCGGTGATCGGGATCCCCGCCGGGATGCAGCCCCGCGCCGCCGTGGTGTACATGACCGTGGGCGCCCTCGAGTGCGCCCGGGCCTGCGGCGCCGCCGCCGACCTGCGACCGGAGATCGAGGCCGCGGGTGCGCTGCTCGAACGACTGGTCACGGCGTGGGGGCCGGACTCCGAGCCCGATTCCCAGGCCAAGGCCATCGCCGCCGCCCTCCGTGGAACGGTGCCGGTGGTGCACGGCAGCGGCCCCACCGTGGCGCCCGCCCGGCGTTGGGTCACGCAGCTGAACGAGAACGCGAAGGCGCCGGCCTTCGCCTCGGAGCTTCCCGAGGCGAGCCACAACCAGATCTGCGCCTGGGAGCGGGGTGGGGCGGCGTTCAGCGGGGTGTTCCTCGCGGACTCGGACCACCACCCGCGCGTACGGCAGCGCATGGAGCTCACCGCCGAGGAGGTGGAGCGGGCCGGCGCCGCGGCACTGCGCGTGGTCTCGCGCGGCGACAGCCGCCTGGAGCGGGTGCTCTCGCTGGTGCTGCTGGGGGACCTCGTGAGCGTTTATTCGGCCGTGCTCGCCGGGGTGGACCCGGAGCCGATCGAGGCGCTCGAGCGGATCAAGGACAGCCTCGGAGAACCTTGACACGATCGTGGTAAGGTTCCTCTCTGATGGAGGGGCTCACGATCCACCAGGCTGCGGAGACCACGGGGTGGTCACCGCGAATGCTTCGCTACATCGAGGGCGCGGGCCTGATCGAGCTCACCCGCTCGTCGTCCGGGTACCGCCTCTTCGGCGCCGAGCAGCTTCAGCGCCTGCGCACCCTGCGCGAGCTTCTGGCGCAGTTCGACTGCGCCCTCTCGGACGTGGCCTTCGCCGAGCGCCTGCGCTCCCAGGAGGAGCTGCGCGGCGCCGTGGAACGCTGGTTCGAGGAGCGCCCCGAGCGCCCCGAAGGGGTCGCTTCCAACGACTGGCTGCGCTGGGAGCAGGACAAGCATCAGCGACTGATCCAAACCGACACCGCAAACAGCGTCCCGCAGGAAGAGCCTGCCGGACCCACCCGACTCAGGGAGACCGCCGCATGACGATCGCTCAGACCGCCGACTACAAGGTCGCCGACATCTCGCTGGCCGAGTTCGGCCGCAAGGAGATCCACCTCGCCGAGCACGAGATGCCCGGCCTGATGGCGATGCGCGAGGAGTTCGGCGCGGCCCAGCCGCTCGCCGGCGCCCGCATCATGGGATCGCTCCACATGACCGTGCAGACCGCGGTGCTGATCGAGACCCTGACAGCCCTCGGCGCCGACGTGCGCTGGGCCAGCTGCAACATCTTCTCCACGCAGGACCATGCCGCGGCGGCCATCGCCGAGGCCGGCGTGCCCGTGTTCGCGTGGAAGGGCGAGACGCTCGAGGAGTACTGGTGGTGCACCGACCAGGAGCTCACCTGGCCCGACGGCGCGGGCCCGAACATGATCCTCGACGACGGCGGCGACGCGACGATGCTGGTGCACAGGGGCACCGAGTACGAGAAGGCCGGCGCCGTGCCGGACCCGGCTCAGGCCGAGTCCGAGGAGTTCCAGGTCTTCCTGACGCTGCTCCAGCGCTCGCTCGAGACCGACCCGCAGAAGTGGACCCGCGTCGGCGAGGCCGTGAAGGGCGTCACCGAGGAGACCACCACCGGCGTGCATCGTCTCTACGAGATGCAGGAGGCCGGAACGCTCCTGTTCCCGGCCATCAACGTGAATGACTCGGTGACCAAGTCCAAGTTCGACAACCTCTACGGCTGTCGCCACTCGCTCATCGACGGGATCAACCGCGGCACCGACGTGATGATCGCCGGCAAGACGGCGCTGATCCTCGGCTACGGCGACGTGGGCAAGGGCTGCACGCAGTCGCTGCGCGGCCAGGGTGCCCGCGTGCTGGTGGCGGAGGTCGATCCGATCTGCGCGCTCCAGGCGGCGATGGACGGCTTCCAGGTCGTGACGCTCGAGGACGTGGTGAGCGAGGTGGACATCTTCGTCACAGCCACGGGCAACAAGGACATCATCACCGCCGACCACATGTCGCGCATGAAGCACCAGGCGATCGTGGGGAACATCGGCCACTTCGACAACGAGATCGACATCGCCGGCCTCGCCCGCATCGGCGGCGTGGAACGCGTGAACATCAAGCCGCAGGTGGACGAGTGGCGCTTCTCCGACGGCCACTCGATCATCGTGCTGTCCGAGGGACGGCTGCTGAACCTCGGGAACGCCACCGGGCACCCGAGCTTCGTGATGTCGAACTCCTTCACGAACCAGACGATCGCCCAGGTCGAGCTGTTCACGAAGAACGACGAGTACGAGAAGAAGGTCTACGTGCTCCCGAAGCACCTCGACGAGAAGGTGGCCCGGGCGCACCTCGGCGCCCTCGGGGCAAAGCTCACGAAGCTCACGCCCGAGCAGGCCGCCTACATCGGCGTGCCGGTCGACGGCCCGTATAAGAGCGATCACTACAGGTACTAGGAACGTTCGGGGCACAGCATGAGTGCCCTGAGCTCCGAGATAGCCGATCCGGGTCTCGCCTCCGCGGGGGCGGCCCGGATCGATTGGGCGGAGGGCCAGATGCCGGTCCTCCGCTCGATCCGCCGGCGCCTCGAGGAGGAGCGGCCGCTGGAAGGCGTGAAGGTG
>JBBQHI010000058.1:0-18974 GCA_038323835.1 Solirubrobacterales bacterium | reverse complement strand
ACTCCTGCTCGCGGTCACACTCGATGAAGTTCTGCGGCACCGTCAGCCTCCCAGGCTCGAGGACAACGGCATCGTCCAAGGCCCCCCGGACGACAAACCCCGCCCAAAACAGGGGTTTACGCGACAGCCTCCGTAGCGGGGCGTTCGCGCGAAGCGGCTGATGGGATTCGAACCCACGACCTTCTGCATGGCAAGCAGACGCTCTAGCCAACTGAGCTACAGCCGCACGGAAGGCGAGTATAGCCCCGGTCCGGCGGCCCCCGAGGCCGTCTTCGGGCGGTACGGGCTAGGCGGCGCGGTTGACGAGCGAGAGCTCGAACCAGGCGACGCTGCCGCCCGCGGCGGTGCGCTCCCGGCCCCAGCGCTCGGACAGCTGGTCCACCAGAACAAGCCCCCAGCCGCCCTCGGGAGTTAGGCGGTCGGTGGAGGCGGCGGTGTCGGCGCCGGGGTCGCAGACCTCGACGCGCACCCGCTGATCCCAGGCGGACAGCGTGATCTCGATATGCCGGGTGGGGTCGGCGCCCCCATGCTGGATCGCATTGGTGACCAGCTCGCTGACAAGCAGGGCGAGATCCCCGCTTGCGGCAGGCGAAAGCGCAGCCCCTCTCGACAGGACCGAATGCCGGGCCACCGAGGCAGCTCCCCTGCCGCCTGGGACCCAGAAGGAAACGGTGGTCGTCTCCATAGTCCGAACGCAGACGATACGCATGAATGCGGAAGGAGGGAAGGGGCTACCGGAGGTCCCCGGGAACGCCGCTACGCTGATGGCCGCCTCGGCGCCGTGGCGGAGTGGTTACGCAGCGGCCTGCAAAGCCGTTTACACCGGTTCGATTCCGGTCGGCGCCTTAGTTGTAGAGCCAAATCTGGAGGCTCCGAGGATGGAGCGGGTACCGAGCCGGTACCGAGATAGAGCTTCCAAGAGCCTCCGTAGCATCGATGGGCGTGAGTACGCACACTGCCTGGGGCGCACCCCACGCCGAAGTTCGCGACCGACGCCTACCGCGAGCGCAAGGCCGACGCCCTTAGGGCTGCCGGGCTGGCCGAGGAGGCCGACGCCTCCGAGCCCGACCACGGCCGCTCGAGGAGCTCACGCCCGGCGAGCACCTCAAGCAGATACGCGATCAATCACGCGTGACCAACGTGTGCGCGTGCTGCGGGCACGCTGGGAGCACCGACAGCGGCTCGCCGACCTGGCGGCTGACCTGGTGGCCGGGCTGGTGCACGTGCGCCGCAACTACACCGACAACCGCGAGAAGGTCCCGAAGGGCAAGCGGGTGCGGAGCGTCCCCATGACCACCCTGGTGGGTGGACACCCTGGCCAGGTTGAAGGACCGGGATGAGTTCACCGAGGACGACGACCTCGTGTTCTGCAACACGGTGGGCGGATACCTCAACTCGCTCTCGTTGCGCCGGCGTTACTACCGGACGATCGGGAAGGCGGGGCTTCGCAAGATCCGCTTCCACGATCTGCGTCACTGCTTCGGGTCGATGGCCATCACCGTGCTCGATCCGTACGCCGTCCAGTCCTACATGGGCCACCAGCACTACTCCACGACCCAGCGGTATCTCCACCACCGCCCCCGTCCTGACGATGCCCGCCGGCTCGAGCAGGCGTTCAGGACCGGGACGGGTACCGAAATGAGCAAATCCAGCCGAACTGAGAGCACCTGAGCGGCTTTGATACCGCTCTGTAGAGCGGAGCGCGGCATGGACTACGTGGGTGCGGACAGGAAGCAGGTCTCGGCGTTTGTGACCTTCCGTTCGGTCACGGTGAGGAAGCTGGGCGTCCACCTCGACGGGCAGCAGAGCAGTGGCGGCGACGGGTCGCAGCGGGTTCGGGGGGTCACGCACGCCTCAGGTCGCGAGGGTCGGCTGGACCAGCAAGGCGGGTTCGCTACCGGTTCAACACCGACGCGTACGCCGACGGGCCGGCCTCCGTCTCGGAGACAGCACCCTTGACGATCACCGACTCGCGATCTACGCGGCTGGCTCGTACTAACCTCGGCCGCATCCGGCGTCCGGCCACACTCCTCGCGCTGTTGGTTGCGCTGGTCGCGGGCTGCGGGGGCGGTGACGACATCAACCCCCATTTCCTGGTGAACGCGCCCCACCGCGGGGAGGCCATCGTCAAGGTCAGGAGCAACGGCGACGCGGACCGGGTCTGCGACGCGGCCAAGCTCGCCGAGTACCACCAACTGGACGGGATCCGGCTGCTGATCGTGAAGCCGCCGTCGGCCGACCAGGGCCGAAACTCCGACGGCACTCACTGCGAGCTGCCCGCGCACTAGGGTGGCGGCGGTGGTGCTTCCCCATGACCAAGCCGGCGGTGGGCCGGCGGTTGTGCTTCTCCATGCCGGTGTGGCGGACCGCACCATGTGGGCAGAGCACCTGGAGCCGCTGGCCGAGGCGGGCTACAGGGGTTGCGTGACCGGGTGGCCACGATGCAGCGCCGCGCCTACGAGCAGGGCGACGAGAGCACGGAGGTGGAGGCCCCCGACCCTGCCGAGGAAGATCCCGACGCTCTGACCCGAATCAACGTCCCCACGCTCGTGGCGGCGGGCGAGCGCGACAAGCTCGACTTCCGGCAAGGGGCTGTGGACATGGCCCGCTCGCTGCCCGGTGCGCGCCACGCCGTGATCGAAGACGCAGGCCACCTCGCGCCGCTCGAAACTCCGGAGGCGTTCCGCGAGCTGGTGCTGACCTTTCTGCGCTGAGCCCCGCCTAGTGGGTTCTGCCCGAGTGTCGGTAAATGATGCCCCGGGTGCACCCAGCGGGAAAGCAAACTGAGGGAGGACCCATGGAGGCAACAACCGGCCCGCGACGCGAAGCGATCCGCGGCGGCCTACCTTCAACCGAGGAGATGAGGGCGGTCGTCGCCGAAGCGATCGCCGACCCCGCCCCGCTCGGGCTCGCCGCCTTTGCGCTGACCACCTTCGTGCTCAGCATGTTCAACGCCGGCCTGGTGAGCGACGTCCGCGGCGCTTCCCGGAGTGGGCCGCGGACGTGGTGGAGGTCACCGGCCTGGCCGAGGTCTCCAACGGGGCGCGCTACCAGCAGAAGACCCGCAGGCTGGGCAGCTCTGTGAACACCACCTTCGAGTGACCGAGGCCGGCGAGGGAACCTTCGCGGACGCGCCCACCAGCGCCCGCTACCGCGCCGCGGACGCGCTGGCGGGGAAGCGCTACTACCGCCGCCTCCTGGACACGACGCTCGGGAGGCTCCGCGAAGCCGCGGCCTGGGAGCGGGACGCGCGCGACTAGGCGCCGCCGCCGACCGCGTCCCAGTGGCGCGCGCGGAAGAAGGCGGCCAGCGAGGCGGCCAGCGTGGCCACCACGGAGATGGCCCAGACCTCGAGCACGATGTCGAGGATCCGGCCGGGCGTGGTGACCGGGTTGGGCATCTGGGAGCTGACCGTGGTCAGCTGAGCGGACACCCAGAAGAGCGCCCCGCCCACGGTGTGGAACCCCGACCCGGCGTCGTCATGCTCGAAGAGGTACATGAGCACCGTGGCCCCGGCGTCGAGCAGGAGGGTCGCGACCAGCAGCACCGTCAGACGGCTGCGCAGCATGAGGTGAGCGTGCGTCTCGCCGCGCAGCACCCTCCTGATCTCGTGCCCCATGGGCCTGATCCCCGGCTTGGAGATCGGGGGCGTGACGGGCTCCGTGCTCACCCGCGGAACGTACGGCCTGGGGCGGCCGGAGTGAGTAGTTAGGCGCCGGCCCGGGTATTAATGCTGCAAAGGCGCCAGGTTGAGGGACCGGGCGCCTTGGGTCAGACCCAGACGAAGGAGGAGAGATGACGACTGCGCAAGGCGATGGCGCCGCGCAGGCCGGGGAGGAGCGGGCGGACTTCGCTCGCCGCACGGACATCGACTGGGTGGCCGCCGAGCGGTCGCCCGAATTCAAGGAGCTGATCGCGCGCAAGCGATCTTTCGTGCTTCCGGCCACGGTGTTCTTCCTGGCCTGGTACTTCGGCTTCGTACTGCTGGCCGGGTATGCGCCCGACTTCATGGGGAGCGAGTTCCTGGTGGACGGCCTGACCGTGGGCTACGTGTTCGCGCTCACCCAGTTCGTCATGGTCTGGGGCCTCGTCTGGGCCTACATCCGCCGAGCCGACCGGGTGTTCGATCCGCTGGCCGCGAAGGCGGGGCAGCGGGCTCTCGAGGGTGGGCAGGCTGTGGCCGACGCCCGCTTAGAGCAGGCCCGTGAGCGGGCGCCGACGGGCGGGGTGGTAAACCCATGACGCTCCTCGCCTCAGTGAACGGGACCGCCCTGGCGGTCTTTGCCGTGGTGGTGGGCATCACGATGGTGGTGTCCTACCTCGCTTCCAAGCGGGTGTCCACGGCCACCGACTTCTGGGCCGCCGGACGCAGCCTCACCGGCGCGCAGAACGGCTTTGCCATCGCGGGTGACTACATGTCGGCGGCGTCCTTCCTGGGCATCGCCGGCCTGATCTACCTGTTCGGGTTCGACGGGTTCCTGTACTCCGTCGGGTTCCTGGTGGCGTTCCTCACCGTGCTCTTCCTGCTCGCGGAACGGATGCGCAACAGTGGGAAGTTCACTATCGCCGACGTGCTGTCGTTCCGGCTGAAGCAGAAGCCGGCCAGGTCGGCGGCGGCGCTGGGAACGCTGGCCGTGGTGGCCTTCTACCTGATCGCCCAGATGGTGGGCGCGGGAGTCCTGATCCAAGCGCTCGTGGGAATCGACTTCTCGCTGGCGGTGATCATCACCGGCGCCTTCATGGTCATCTACATCATCGCCGGGGGCATGCTTGCCACCAGCTGGGTGCAGATCATCAAGGCGGTCATGCTGATGTCCGCCGCGGTGGTGATGACGGTTTGGGTGATGACGAAGACCAGCGCCAATCCGGTGCAGCTCTTCAAGGACGCCCGCGGGCAGTCCCCCGAGGGCCAGAAGTACCTCGAGCCGGGCCTGTTCCTGGCGACGCCGCTCGACACGGTGTCGCTCGGGCTCGCGCTGGTGCTCGGCACGGCCGGGCTGCCCCACATCCTGATGCGCTTCTTCACCGTGCCCGACGCCAAGGCGGCGCGGTCTTCGGTGGGCTGGGCCGTGGGCCTGATCGGCGCCTTCTACCTGATGACCACGTTCCTCGGCTTCGGAGCGCGCGCCATCCTGGGGCCGGCCGGGGAGGAGGCTGCGGGAACGGGCGGCAACCTCGCCCTGCCGAACCTGGCCGACAACCTCGGAGGCGAGTTCTTCCTGGCCATCGTGGCCGGCGTGGCCTTCGCCACGATCCTCGCCGTGGTGGCGGGCCTCGTGCTCTCCGCATCCGGCGCGGTGGCGCACGACATCTGGTCGAACGTGGTGCGCGAGGGCCAAGACTCCGAGCAGGAGGAGATCTGGGTGGCGAAGATCGCCGCCGTGGTCATCGGCGCGATCGCCATCGTCATCGCTGTGATCGGCGGGCCCGGCCTGAACGTCTCTTTCATGGTGGGCCTCGCATTCGCGGTGGCTGCGAGCGCCAACTTCCCGGCGCTGCTGCTGGCGCTTACATGGAGGCGTTTCAACACCACCGGCGCCATCGCCGGCGTGCTCACCGGGGTGTTCAGCTCGGTGCTGCTCGTGGTCATCAGTCCGAAGGTGTGGCCCGGCGCCGACTCCGAGGGCGGCGTCTTCGGGTTCTACGACCTGGCCAACCCGGGCATCGTGTCGATCCCGCTCGGGTTCATGGCCTGTTGGCTGGGCACGATGCTGAGCCGCGAGGAGACCGCGGAGCGCAGCTTCGACGAGCTGTACGTGCGCTCCGAGACGGGACTCGGGGCCGAGGGCGCCACCGGCCTCAGCCTCACCGGCGGAGGCGTCCGCCGAGGGACGGCGACGGCGGCCACGGCCGTCCTGCCGCCCCATTGATCGTCCGCCCGGCGCGGAGGGGCCGTGTGGGCCCCTCCGCGTTCGGGTAGAACGTAACGCCGAGAGACGATCAGGAGGGGTAGATGGAAGGCCGCACCAAGGCTTCAGCGGACCAGATCGAGCAGGAGCTTGGCGAGCTCCTCGACCGCGAGACGTTCGACCCGCCCGAGGGCTTCGCGAAGAACGCGCTGATCTCGGACGACTCCGTCTACGAGGAGGCCGCGCGCGACCCCGAGGCCTGGTGGGTGAAGCAGGCCTCCGAGCTCGACTGGTTCGAGCCCTGGGACCGAGTGCTGGACGACTCCGACGCCCCCTTCTACAAGTGGTTCACGGGCGGAAAGCTGAACGCCTCGCACAACTGCCTGGACCGCCATGTGGAGGCCGGCCGCGGCGAGCGCGTGGCCTACCACTGGCGCGGGGAGGAGGGCGAGGAGCGGGAGGTGACCTACGCGGACCTCCTGCGCGACACCAAGCGGCTGGCCAACGTCCTGAAGGACCGCGGCGTGGGCACCGGGGACGTGGTGGGGATCTTCCTGCCCATGATCCCCGAGGTGGCCGTGGCCATGCTCGCCTGCGCGCGGGTGGGGGCCGCCCACAACGTGGTGTTCGGCGGCTTCTCACCGGACTCGGTGAAGGAGCGCATGGAGTTCTCCGAGGCGAAGGCCCTGATTACGGTCGACGCCGCCCGCCGCAAGGGCAAGGTGGCCGAGATCAAGCCGGCGGTGGATGAGTTCCTGGGCGACGTGCCCTCGATCGAGACGGTGATCGTTGTGCGCCACACCGGCGCGGACGTGCAGATGCAGGACGGTCGCGACCTCTACTACGACGAGGCGATCGAGGCCGCCTCGGAGGACTGCCCGGCCGAGCCGCTCGACGCCGAGAACCCACTGTTCGTGCTCTACACCTCGGGCTCCACGGCGTCGCCGAAGGGAATCCAGCACTCCACCGGCGGCTACCTCAGCCACGTGGCCTGGACCATGAAGAACGTGTTCGACCTACGTCCGGACGAGGACGTGTTCTGGTGTTCGGCCGACGTCGGCTGGGTCACGGGCCACTCCTACATCGTCTACGGACCGCTCATGAACGGCGTGACCTCGGTGATGTACGAGGGCGCGCCCGACTACCCGGCCAAGGACATCTGGTGGGAACTGTGCGAGCGCTACGGGGTCACGGTCTTCTACACCGCGCCCACGGCCATCCGTGCCTGCATGAAGTGGGGGCCGGAACAGCCGCAGAAGCACGACCTCTCGAAGCTGCGCCTGCTCGGCACGGTGGGCGAGCCCATCAACCCGAAGGCCTGGCTCTGGTACTGGAAGGTGATCGGGGGTGAGCGCTGTCCGGTGGTGGACACGTGGTGGCAGACGGAGACCGGCGGGATCATGATCGCGCCGCTGCCCGGGATCACCGCCGCCAAGCCCGGGTCCGCGACCAGGCCCCTGCCCGGGATCGACGTGGTGGTGCTCGACGAGGAGGGCAAGGAGGTCCCCGCCGGCGAGCAGGGACTGCTGGCGATCACCAGTCCCTGGCCGTCCATGCTGCGCACGCTCTACCGGGACCCGGACCGCTTCCGCGAGACCTACTTCGCGAAGTTCGGCGACACCGTCTACTTCGTGGGCGATGCCGCGCGCGAGGACGAGGACGGGTACTTCTGGATCGTCGGCCGCGTGGACGACGTGGTGAACGTCTCCGGGCACCGGCTCTCCACCGCCGAGGTTGAGTCCGCCATCGTTTCCCATCCCAAGGTGGCCGAGGCGGCGGTGATCGGCCAACAGGACGAGGACACGGGGCAGGCCATCACCGCGTTCGTGATCCTGGAGGGCGAGATCGACGAGGGCGACGAGGAGATGGAGCAGGAGATCCGCGACAAGGTGGCCCAGCGGATCGGCAAGCTCGCGCGGCCCAAGCACATCATCTGGACCGCCGACGTGCCCAAGACCCGATCGGGGAAGATCATGCGGCGGCTGCTGCGCGACATCGCCGAGGGCCGCGAGCTGGGCGACGTCACGACCCTGCGCGAGCCCGGCGTGATGCAGGACCTGGCCGGCAAGTTCGCCGACGCCGAGAGCTAGGAGGCGCGGGGGAAGCGCGCCAGCAAGTCGGCCGCGCGCCTACGCAGCTCGGGCCGGCCGCGGGCCGAGAGCACCGTCCACACGGTGCCCTGGAAGCGTCGCCCCTCGATCAGCAGAGCGAGCATCTCCGGGTCGGGCTCCTCGCCATGCCCGGACCGCGCCTCGGCCACCGCGGACGCGTCGCTCCCGAATATCCGGGCCGAGGCCTCGAGGCAGGCCAGATCCCACTCGCGCGGACCGGCGAAGGTGTCCTCCCAGTCGTTCCACAGCGGCCCGGCCGCCGTGTTGATCACGTTCCCGAGGTGCGCGTCACCGTGCACCGGCTGCAGCGCGGGCTCGAGCTCGTCCAGTTGCTCGGCCAGGTCGGCGCCCGCGCTCCGGAGCGCCGCGGCGTCACTCTCGGCGAGGGTGCCGTCCCGCGCGAGGCGCTCCACGATCGCCCGGGCCTCGCCCAGCACCGCCATCGGCGGGAAGAGATCGGCCGGGAGCGTCATCAGGGCCTCGTGGCACACGCGCAGCCCCGCCCCGGCGCGCCGCGCGTCCGGCGGCGCGGCCAGCTCGTCGGCGTACTCCCAGAAGGACAGCGCGAGACCGTCGCGGAGGTGGGGGCCGGGAGGCAGCTCGCCGCTGGGAGCCACCACCGGCGCCCCCGACCGGGCGAGATGGCCGGCCACGGCCACCTCGCGGGCGAGCCACGCGTCGCCGCGCCGCACGAGACCGGTGGTGGTGGCCACGCGCGCAACGACCGGCGCGGGGGAAAGGTGCACGATCAGGTTGCTCCGGTCGTGCAGGACCAGCGGGCGGGCGAAGCGCAGCCCGGCCTCCTCCGCCACCTCGGCGGCGGCCCTGGTGGCGCGCTCGGTGAGGTCGGGGGCGGGCATCGCCGGATCATCCCGCCTGCGGCGGCGCAGCGGCTCCCCGGAACAGGAACTGGGGCCCCCGAGGAGCCCCAGTCGTTCCTGAAGACGTACCACCGTGGCCTTACCCGCCGCGGTCCGTCGGTCTTCCCGAGCTAGAGATCGGAGCGAGGCCCGCCGGGGTTTAGCATGCGGGCCTCAACGCGGACGGAGGGTCCTCTCATGCGCTACCTGATCACCGGCGGATCCGGATACATCGGCACACGGCTCGTCAATCGCCTCTCCCGGCGGGAGGACACCGAGCAGATCGTGATCTGCGACGTGGCGCCCCCGAAGGGAGGCTACGTGCCCAAGACCGAGTTCGAGCGCGTGGACGTGCGCGACCGGGCCGCGGTGCGTGCGGTGATGGAGCGGGTTCGGCCGGACGTGCTCGTCCATTTGGCGTTCATCCTCAATCCCTCCCACGATGAGCACTTCATGTACGCGGTGGACGTAACCGGCACCCACAACGTGCTCGAGGCCGCGGCGGCGACGGGAGTGGGCCAGGTGCTCGTCACCACCTCGGCCGTGGCCTACGGGGCCTTCGCCGATAACCCGGTGCCACTCACCGAGGACGACCCGGTGCGTGGCGTGGCCGGGTTCTCCTACGCGCGCGACAAGACGGAGTCCGACCGCATCTGCCAGCTCTGGGCCGCCCAGCACCCCGATCGGCTCATGACGATCGTGCGGCCGTGCATCGTGTTCGGCCCGAACGTGGACAACTACCTGGTGCGGCTCTGGACCAAGACGCCGTTCACCGCCGACGTCGGGCGCCTCGACCAGCAGATCCAGTTCGTCCACGAGGACGACGTGGTGGAGGCGGTCACCGGCCTCCTGCTCGGCCGGCACGGCGGCGCCTACAACGTCGCCGGCGACGGCCTCATCACCATGAGGGAATGCGGCGAGCTGATCGGCTCGCCCGTGCGCAAGCTCCCGCTGAGGGCCTACCGCGCGCTCGCGCGGGTGATGTGGACGCTGCGGGCCTCCGAGGCGCCTCCCGGGCAGGTGGATTTCGCCATTCACCCGTGGATCGTGTCCAACGAGAAGCTCAAGCGGACGCTGGGCTGGACCCCCGCGCACTCGAGCCGCGAGACCTTCGAGATCACCATGCGGACCCACGGCAAGATGCCGCCCGTGGAGCGGGCCGAGGCCCGGCCCGCCGATGCTACAGTCGCCGCCTAGTCTCCCGGGCCGTTAGCTCAGCTGGGAGAGCGCCGGCTCGACAAGCCGGAGGTCACTGGTTCGAGCCCAGTACGGCCCATCCCCCTCAAACCCGCACACAGAGCGAGACCGCCCGGCTAGGTGTCGTCGCCGGGCGGGCCGCCCGTCGCCACTACGTCGCCACTACGTTCGGCCCTCGCGACGAGCCGGGCGCGGAAAGCCTCCTCCGAGTCGCGGGCCAGGTGGCCGTAAACGTCGTCGATCGTCTTCACCGACGCGCCCATGAAGCGGGCGAGCTCCCAGATCGGGGTGCCCGCCGCAAGCGCCTCGGTGGCGAACGTGTGGCGCAGGTGGTAGGGGCCGCGCCTGCGGACGCCGGCGGCGTCGAGCGCCGGGTACCACTCGCGGGTCCGCCACGTGTCGAGCCCGATGTGGCCGCCGAGCGCGGCCGGAAACAGCAACGGCGTGTCCAGCCTCGGCGGCAACCGGTCGAGCGCGCCGAGCGCGCGTGGTGTCAACGGGACACGGCGGCGGGAGCGGGCGGTTTTTGGGAACGGTGTCGATACGCCGTCGGCGTAGCGGCGCTGGACTGTGATCGCCGGGCCGGTCCGGTCGAGGTCGCGACGTTCGGCCGCGCACCACTCGTTCGTGCGCAGCCCGGTCTCGGCGGCGAACACGACCAGCGGCCCGAACACGGGGCCGAGCTCGAGCGCGAGCGCGTCAACCTCGGCGCTTGTGAACGGGTGCAGCTCCTCTTTGCGCGGCTGCGGGTTGCGGCCGGCCAGGGCGGCGGGGTTCGTGCGTAGATAGCCCCAGCGGACCCCGGCGCCGAGCACCTGGCGGAGCGCCCCGGTGAGCCGGTAGCGCGAACTGGCCGGCAGCGTCGCCCGCCAGCGGGCGATGTCTCCGGCGGCCCCCTCAAGCTCGGCCAGCGTGAACGTGCCGAACACGGCCCGGGCCGGGGCGATCCGCTCCGTAAGCGTTTCTCTCGTCCGGTCCGTGACCGTCGCGCCGTGGCGGTCTAGGAACAGGTCGCAGAACCCGTCGAAGCTGATGTCGGGGGAGGGGGCGCCGCTCTCGAGCCGGGGGGCGACGCTCGCGGCGAACCACTTGCGCGCCTCGGTCTTGGTCTTGAACCCGGCCTTGTGTGGGCGCCGGCCGTTCTCGGGCCAGCGGATGCCGAAGCCGTCGGCGGTCCGGTAGACGCTGCCGTTCGTGTAGCGCGGCATCTAGCCCTCCTCCTCGTAGTCGGCCAAGTCGATGAGCGCCACGACGAAGCCGAGCACTCTGTTGTCCGACTCGAGTCCGTCCCCCCCGAGCGCAAAACCGACCTCGAGCCCGTTGTGGTACACGGCCTGGCGGGCCAGCTCCTTCGCGGTCGAGTATTCGCGCTCGCGGACCAGCGTGAGGATCGCCCCGGCGTAGTCACCGTCCGGGCAGTCGATGGCTTGGGCCTCGATCCGAAGGACTTGCGGCAAGTCCCACGACCGCTCGTAATCGTCGTGGTATCGCACCACTTCCCGCGCCAGCTTCCGCGCCTGCGCGATTGTCGGAGCCGCGGGCGCCGGTGCCCGCTCCTCGAACGCGGCCGGGTGCGTGGCCGTAGGCTCGGGTGGCGCTGGTCCGTCAACCGCCGGCCGGGGCGACGCGCTCAACTCGGCGTCCACGACCGGGTGCGCCGGTTGTCGGGGCGGAGCGATGAGTGCGAGCGCCGCACGCACGCTCGGCAAATCCGCCACGGTGTGTCGGTTTTGGGCAAGCTGCATATAGCGCTGCGCCGAGCGCTCCGAGACCCCGGAAACGTTCGCTTTTAGCCACGGCAGCCACTGTCCGTGGTCCAGCCTCCCCTTCGCCTCCATTAGCCCCTCTCCGGCACGGATGGCGTGCTTGACGGCGTTCTGCCAGTGCCCGTCGGCCGCCTCGATGTCGTCGCGGATGGCGGCGGCGAGCACCTCGAGTTCCATTCTCACGGGTCCACCTCTTCGTCCTCCACGGCCGGCGCGCCTAGGTTGCGCAACCGCTGGCGATAGCGCAGCCGTCCGGGGGCGTCGGCCGGGTAGCCGAGCTTGGTCTGCGGCGCGGTCTCGACCTCGGTCTGAAGCCCCACCAGGTCGAGCTTCGGCATCAGGTCGTCCGGCCGCGGCAGCTCCGTCCTGGTCGTGCCGGTCATGCGGCTCCTTTCGAGGTCGGGCCCATCCACGTCCGTGTCACTTGTCCCTCCTCTCGACCTTGCGGGCCTCTGCGACGAGGCCGGCGCCGACCGTCCTCGCCTCGGCCGGCGACAGCACCAGCGAGACGGTGAACACCGGGCCGGTCGCGGACAGCTGGACCGTGTCGGCGACCTGCTCGACCGCGACGGCGTGCGCGGGCTCGGACAACGGATATACGTTCTGACTAGCCATGAGGGGACGCTCCCTTGTGGTTAGGCCCCTGGTTGGCGTTGACGCGCCGCCGGGGGCCGTTTTGGCTTTCGGGGTCATCCTAGACCCACCGGGCCATCCGAGTCCACCCCCGAAGCCCTCGACGCCAGCCACCGCTCCACCGCCTCCTCCTGGAACCTGACGGCGCCCCCCGGCAGATGGACGCCCGGCAGCTGGCCGCGGCGATGCCACCGCAGGACCGTCTCGGCGTGCACCCCGAACCGGTCGGCCAGCTCCCGGGCGGTGAGCAGCCGTTGCGTCACCGCTCCCCTTCGCCCAGCTCGACACTCCCGGGAAACACCTCGCGCGCCTGGCGTATGAACTCGTCCGCGTCCGCTTCGTCCCAGCTCGGTTCGGCAGGGCGACGGTCCTCCTCGCGCGCATGCGCGTTCCCGATGGCCCACCACCGACGCGCTATCTCCGGCCGGAGGTCAAGCTCGCAGGACCGGCAGAACGCCCGCTCCGGGTCGGACACCTCGATGTCCCAGTCCACCGTCGAGTACGGGTCCCGGTCGCAGCGGCAATACCTGGCCATCAGCCGGCCCCCGCGGGGTCGCCGTTGCGCTCAACCCCGACGACGCCGCCGGCGGTCCACTTGTCCACCCGTGCGGGCGGCCGCGCCACGGCCGGTTGGCGGTCGCGCATCCACTCCGGTTTCGCGTCGTCGGGCGGCGATTCGGTGTTGTAGCCCGACGCCACCGACCGGTCCCGGTACGTGGGCCTCCCGAGCGAGTTGACGTCCTTCTCGAACCTACCCTCGAGCGCGCTGTTGATCAGGTGCGCGTCGAGCCCGTGCGCGCGCGCCGCTTTGGCTATCTCGCGGCGTTCGTGGACCCTGCCGTCGGCGAGCACTTCCTGGGCGATGTCGCGGACCTGGTCGGCCTTGCTGATCCCCCTTACTGGACGCTTGCGCGCCTTTTCGGGCGCGCTCGCAGTCGTGGCCGTGGGGGCGGGCGTTTCGATAATGCTGCTAACACGCTTACATAGGGTGTTAGCAATGTTATTTACGGCGCCCGTGGCCGCTTTCCAGAGCGTTTCGGGGTCACCGGTGAACACCACGGCCATCCCGTCCGTTTCGATGCGCAACTCGCTCACTCGTTCTCGTCGGTCAGCTTCCACCACACCTCACGTCCCTTCTTGCTCTTGTCGATGAAGTCGGCCCGCCGGAACGCCTCCCGGAACGCGTCCCGGCCAACGCCGGCGTCCACGCACGCGTCCTCCGCCTCGACACGACTGTGTGCCCCGCGGTCGGCGCCGAGCTCGAACATCACCCGCTCGAACACAAACTGGGCGGTCGGGGACTTCTGCCTCGGCGGGTGGGGGGACACGTCCTCCGCGGCCAGCCCCTCCTCGGGCTGAAGGTCCGCCACCACCGGCACGTCCACCACCTCGCCGCTCTTCGGGTTCGTGACGAACGCGGTGTCGATCCTGAACACCAACGCCGCGGGCACCCGCCCCACGTTCCCCTTACCGCGCGCCAGTGCGCGGTAGCCGTCGCGGTCGGGATGCCAGCCCAACACCATCGCCGACCTCGGCAGGTCGGTGAACTGGCCGGACCCGCCCGCCCGGTCACGGAGGCTGATGGCCCCGCCCATCTTGTTGGGGTGTGCTGTGAAGCTGACGGTCCGCTCGAGCCGGCGGGCCAGGGAGCGGACCGGTGCGAGACCTCGGCGCACGTCCTTCTGGGCGTGGGCGTTGAGGTCGGCGCCCAAATGGTCGAGCACCTGGTCGACATAGACCACTTGGATGTCGTGCTCGGTCACGTAGCCCTCGAGCACCCCGATGTCCCGCACCAGGTCGAGCGCGGCGCCGTCGTCATAGGCCAGCACGTACACGCGCGCCAGGTCACCCCCGGCGGCCAAGATCCTCGGCGCCCACACCTCCGACGTCGAGTCCTCGTCCCCGACGATCAGGACGTTCGCCGGCTTCCCCTCCAGATGGCCGGGGAGGGTCCCCTGAGTCCAGTGGGCAACCAGGTAGGCCATCAGGGTGCCTTTGCCGGCGCCGCCGACGCCCACGAGTCCGTTGAGCGCACCGACGAGGAACCAGTTGTCGAACGCCCAGCGGGGGGCCCTGATGTCGTCGGCCCTCAGCTGCCGGACCGAAAACCGTGGGGAACCCGTGGTCGCGGCGGCCGCGGTGCCGTTCAGGTCGCCCCACGGCACCTTCCCGGGGTCCCATGCCATCGCCGAGCTGGCGATCTGGCGGATGTTGTCCCTCGGGCCGGGACGCTCGCAGCGCTCGTTCATCTTCCACAACAGCGCGAAGATCTCGTCCTCGAGCGCCCCGCGGTCACGCAACGTGCCCGCGAACGAGACCAGGGTGGTGTGCTGCACCCCGTGCGGAATCACGTCCACCACCACCCGGTCCACCCCCGAGGTGGTCGTGGTTGACGGGTCGGGACGTGACAGACACCACCCCGGCCAGTCCGGCAGCTCAACGCCACCGGGCCCGCGGAGCCACACGTACTCGCCTACGGCGGTCCGGGACGGCGGCAACAGCACGTAGCCACCGCGCGCCTTGATGTCGAGGCCCGTCACCTTCGGGTTTCCGTCCAACAGATGGCCGTACGGGTTCGCGCCTTTCGGCGCCCCGGGGTTCGGATTGATGTATTGGTGGCGGCCGCCACCACCGGTCCGGGCGAGCCACCCTGCGGGCAGCGCGCCGAGCTTGTGCTCCAGGCGCTCGAGTGCTTTGTCGCCGCCGTGGCGGGGGTCGACGTCGAGGACATCGAAGTGGATTCCGGTCGGGGTGCCTACCGCCGCGCCGGGGTGTTGCTGCCACCACTCCCGGATCTGGTCGATGTCGGTGGTTGCGTCCCTGAAGCCGGCGCGCGTGTACGGGGTCTTGTCGGGGCGGCAGGGAAACACCTCCCAGCCGGCGGCGGCGTACGCCAGCGCGTCGTCACCCAATGCGGTTCACCTCTTCGTGACGGTACGGAAAACCGTCACCGGTCTCGGCCCAGCCTTGGAACGCAACCCGGACGTGGTCGCCGACCTGGATGTCCATCTTCACCAGCTTCTTCTCGAGGACGGTGTGGCCGACCTTCGCGGTGGCACGGATCGCCAACACCTCGCCCGTATCGCTACGACGCAGGAACAGCCTCGAGCCGTTGAACGCGCCCCGCTCGGGGAGCCTCACCACCTCACCGGCGACGCTTTCACCCTCGGCCAGCTCATACAGCCGCCACGATTCGGTGAACGGGTCAAAGGGGGCGGCCGGAGCCGCCCCCTCGTTCCCGTCCGGCCGGGAACTCACTTCTTCACCCCCTTTCCCCGGAACCTGTTGTGTGATCGGGCGGGCAGGCGTCCATGAACGTCATTCCCTTGTGGAAGCCAATGACGAGCCGCCAGCTGTGCTCCGCGACCTCGCATCGCATCGGAATCGGGATCCAACTTCCGCGGTTCCCGAGCGGCGACGAGTAGCCGTCCGTTACCACCCATTCCGACTCGCCCTCGTCGGGGTAGACGTAGTCGTTGCCACAGATCGGGCAGATGAGCTGCCAGTGCGGCCAGGCGATCCCGGTCGCCCCGGACGGCCTGATCGCCGGATGCCCGGGAACCTCCGGTTCAGAACGGGAGCGGAGCATCGTCACCCTCGGTTGACTCCGGCGGCTTCGCGTTCGGGTCCGCCGGCTTGAACGCGCCGTTGTAAACGGCATAGGACTTGCCGTTTTTCTTTGAGGTGGCCTCGCCGGCGTACTTGATCCCGACCTGGCCGCCGACTTGCGGGTCCGTGCGCTCAACAAAGGACCGCAGTGTGGCTTTGCCGCACAGCACGCTGTACGCGACCTCGGACCCGTCGGGCAGTATCACCAGCATCTCCGCCGGCTCGAACTCGCCGCCGTCGAAGGTGTACCGGGCGATGAGCTCCCCGACCAGTGGATTGGGGTCGTGCTCCCAGCGCTCGGCGGGCGGGGCGTTGAGCTCGCGGTCGAACTCGTCAATCATGCGGTTCTCCCTTCAGGAGAGTCGTGCGCCGGATATTCCCGGCGCCTTGTGTGCCCGCACGTTGCTTTACGCTGCCTGTGCTTTTCTATGGAACCTCCCGAATTGCCGCAAGAAGTCCGACACGCGTTCACGGAGCGCGACTGGCTGGCCTACTGGTTGGTATCCGCGACCCGCGCCACGAACATGGAGGACCGGGGGCGCGCCTTGGAGGACCGTTTGGAACGGGAAGACCTGCTCTTGACGCGGGCGGTGGAAGCCTCCGACTCCGTGCACAGGTGGAAGCACAAGCGCGCCGAGCTAGACAACGATCAACGCGTCACCCCCGCGGCGATGAAACGAACCAGCGCACAGCTCGGGCTGGCGATCGGCGAACGACGGCAAGCGCTCAGGCCGATATTCGCGCACGGGCTTGAGGAGAGAGTGGGCCTGCCCCTCGACGTGGGGGGGGAACACCGCGAAGTGTTCGACTGGTTCCGCTACCTCGAGGTGAAACTGCCGGCCCAGATTTCGGTTTGCAGCACGTGCTCTGTCGTGTTCCGCACCGCCCGTAAGGCCCGCGCCGCCAACTGCCCCGCGTGCCTCAAGAAGAAGAAGCCGGCGTTCTCCCCCGTCGTGGCCACCGAGCGCGGCGGTTGGACGTTCGAGGCCCGCGGGATCAAGGTCCAAACGAACGAATGCCCGGTTTGCGGGAACCAGTTCGACACAAAGCGATCTCACAAGGAGTTCTGCACCGAGGCCCACGGGAAGTTCGCAAAGCGACAGGTGAAGGCTGGCAAGCGAGTGCGGTTCGCGCGCGGACCATACTGGGTGGAGATCGGGGCGCTCGAGCTCCGTCTATCGACATGCGTGGACTGCGAGGTGGAATATCCGGTCCAGGATCCTCCGCCCGACCCGGAACTGTTGCGCCGCTGCGCCCGCTGTATCGACATTGATGCCGGCTGCTACGACGCGAGCCGCGACGCGTGGCCTCACGAGTGGTCGGGGTTTTTCAGGGCCCCCCTGTAGCCGCGCAGGCGACGTTCGTCAGGCCACAGCCTCGGCCCTTCCGGCGGACCGTCCGCACCTTGTGCGGAACCGCACAAATTAATGCTAACACTCTTACATACCCGCGTGTTAGCAATGATTAGTGCGAAACCGCACAATCCCCAGGGTTTCCGCTCTAGAACACGCCTCGGCCAGCCCGCACGACGTTTTTAGGCGACCAGGCGCGAGTCGGCGTGGCCGTGCACACGGGCATCCTCGCCAACAATCTCGGCGAGCCCGAGAGCGTCCATCGCATCGACCAGCGGCGCCCGGCCACGTCGGTTGTAAGCGGCGCACCACGCGTCCCGGGTGACCTCAAACGCAATCAGCCACTCGGCCCTCCGTGGCGCACCGTCGACCGCCACCTCGACAGCACGCCCCCATGCCCGATCGAACTCGTCGCCCTGGCGCCGGGCGGCGGCCAGTTCGATCCGCAAACACTCGGCCGGCGTTACCGCCACTGATCGAAATCGGGCTGCTCGAGCCGCTCCTCGGTCACCAACTCGGCCCGCAGATTCTCGACGGCGGCCTTGAGTCCGGCACCGAGGTGCCCTGGCCTCCGCGGTTCGAACGTGGGCTCTGTGGCCTTCAGGTAACGCCGGTCGAGGTGCTGCACCAGGGACCGCAGACCGGCCAGCTTGAGCAACGCACCCTCGAAGTCCTCGAGGGTCGGGAGCAAGCTCGCGCGGATCTGCTCGACCTCGCGCTCGGCGGTCGCCTCGAACTCGTCCAGGTGGGCGGCCACGGCATCGCAGAACCGGCCCATCCCCTCCCGGGCGACGGCCTCGGAGGCAGGGACCGAACGGGCTGCGGCCTCCGCCGCCTCGGCGGCCTTCGGTACGGTCGGCTTCGGTGGGGCCTTGCCCTCCCGGGTGGCGGCGATCGCGGCGTGTTCGTCGTCCTGGCGGGCGAGCCCGATCGCCTCCATGGCCATCCGGGCCGCCCGTCTTGCCTCGTCGTGGGCCTGGAGGGCGTGTGCGTAGGCCAGCGAAGGTTCCTTCACGCCCTCGGGGGCGATGGCGAACGCGAAGTCCGGGAGGGGCTTCACCGCCGAGCGGATCGGCGGCCGGCGGCGGGGGGTCGTGTCGGTGTTCATGTTCTCCTCTGCGATCGGATCCAAGTGTTCAGTCGGGGATCTGCGGAGCGGCTGAAGACGTCAGGCTCAGGTCCGGGGGCAAGCCCACGGCCGGCGTCGGAGGAGCCGAGAGGTCGGATGACGGGCTCCGGGTCCTCCAAGTTGGCGAGACGCTGACGGCGCTCCCAACGCGCCCGCAACACCCCGACGCGTTGCTCGCGGGTCACGGGTCCGACCTGATGGCCTTCATGTGGTCCTCGGAGGTCATCTCCTCGAGCCTCCGCTCCACCGTGGGCTCCGAGTCGTCGGCCTCGGAGTCGAGACCGGCGGACCTCAGCGCGTCAGCCCGGTAGCGGCGGTACTCGTCGGTCTCGAACTTGGGTTCGTCACAGCCGTCACGTTCGGCCCTGATCACCTCGAGGAGCTCGTCGCCGTCCAGGTCGTCCGCGGTCTTGAATCTCTCAGGTGGCTTCAACTGTTCCTCGTTTCCTCGTGGGGGTGAAGTGCGGA
>JBBQHI010000057.1:0-19510 GCA_038323835.1 Solirubrobacterales bacterium | reverse complement strand
TCGGCGCCAATCGGCGCCGGGCATATCCTCTCTAACCCACGGCTTAACCTCCCCCGCCCCCGGCCCGGCCTTGCCCGCTAGCCCGGGGGGGCCTGGCACGGCGCCCGGCTGCGGTGGCGGATCGTCCTCCAACGCAGCGTCCAGCGCTCCAAGCCCGAACAGCGCCGAGGTCAGCCCGCCAGGCGACATCCCCGACAACCAGGCGTTCGTGCGCTACTCGCCGCCCGGCGGTGGCTACTCGGTCGAGGTACCAGAGGGCTGGGCGCGGACATCCACCGGAAAGGCCGTTGTCTTCACCGACAAGCTGAACTCGGTTCGGATGGAGTCGACTCCGGCCGCGGGCGCGCCGAGCCCGAGTCAGGTCGGCACCGCGGTGAAGTCGCAGGAGGCCTCGGCGCCGGGGTTCCGGCTCGTCGGGGTCGCTCCGGTCAAGCGCACGGCCGGGACCGGCGTGCGCGCCGACTTCGTGGTCAGGGGCAAGCCCGACCCGGTGACCGGCAGGACGCGTTCCCTGGCGGTGGAGCGCTACGTCTTCTTCCGCAACGGCAGGGCGGTGACCCTCACCCTGACCGGGGCAAAGGGTGCGGACAACGTCGATCCCTGGCGCCGCGTGACGGACTCTCTGCGGTGGGCGGGATGAGCGTCGTGCTCGAGGCGCGCAACCTCTACCGCTTCTTCCACGCCGGCGACGACGAGACGCTCGCCCTGCGCGGCGTTTCGCTCGCCGTGGAGGCGGGCGAGACAGTGGCGGTGGTGGGTCCGTCGGGATCCGGGAAGTCCACACTGCTGAGCTGCCTGGCAGGCCTCGACGAGCCCGACGGCGGGGCGGTGCTCGTGAGCGGGGAGCGCATGTCGCGGCGCTCCGAGAGAGAGCGGGCCAGGCTGCGCGCGCGCGGCGTGGGGGTCCTATTCCAGCAGCTCAACCTGGTCGGCCATCTGTCCGTGGCCACCAACCTGGCCGTCGCACAGCGTATGGCCGGTCACGTCCGGCCCGCCGGATCGCGGGACGCGCTGCTCGAGCGGGTCGGACTGGGCGACCGCGCGCATGCGCTCCCGTCGCAGCTCTCGGGCGGCGAACTCGCCCGCGCCGGTCTCGCCGTGGCCTTGGCAAATGACCCGCCGGTGGTGCTCGCGGACGAGCCGACCGGCGAGCTCGACGGTGGCACCGCCGAGCGGATGCTCGGCCTCCTCCGCGAGCGTGCCGAGGCGGGCGCGGCCGTCGTCGTGGTCACCCACGATCGCTCGGTCGCCGAGGCGGCCGACCGCGAGCTCCACATGGCCGACGGCCATCTGACCCCATGACCGCACCCTTGGCTCGCTGCCGCGGAGCGGCGCGCACCTTCGGGTCCGGCCCGACCGCCACCGTCGCGCTGCAGCCCACCGACTGCGAGGTGGCGGTGCACGATCGCGTGGCGATCATGGGACCGTCGGGCTCGGGCAAATCGACCCTGATCCACCTCCTGGCGGGACTCGATGATC
The DNA here is from genome assembly GCA_038323835.1 of Solirubrobacterales bacterium. GTDB lineage: Bacteria > Actinomycetota > Thermoleophilia > Solirubrobacterales > Thermoleophilaceae > JACVRW01. The sequence continues at coordinate 18,031 of JBBQHI010000057.1, read as the reverse complement.
CGACTGCTGGATCCGTGAGCTGGCCGGCGCTCGGTGAACGCCGCGAACTCAGGCCGGGACCCGTGGCCGTCGTATTCCAGGGGCCAAGTCTGCTGCCGGAGCTCACCGTCCAGGAGAACATCGCGCTGCCCCTGGTGCTCGCCGGGAAAACGGACCGCGCCGCCCGCGAGCACGCCCGGGCGGCCCTGAAGCTGGTCGGTCTTGCCGACATCGCGGAAAAGCTTCCCGAAGAGATCTCCGGCGGCCAGAGCCAGCGGGCCGCGGTGGCGCGCTGCCTCGCCGGACGCCCTCTGCTGATCCTGGCCGACGAACCCACCGGCCAACTCGACCACGAGGCCGGCGCCGCGGTGATCGAGGTGCTCGTACGGGCCGCCGACGAATGCGGAGCGGGGCTCGTGGTGTCCACCCACGATCCCGCGGTCGCGGATCGCCTGGCCATGCGCTGGACGATGGCCGACGGACGACTCGACACGAGCGCGCGGGTGGCCGCATGACCGCCTTCGCCTGGCTGGCTGGACTGGTCGCCCACAGGCGCGCGCGGATCGTGGCCACCGCCGCGGGCGCCGCGATTGGGGTCGCGCTGCTCGCGTCGATCGGGACGTTCCTATCGTCGACGACGGCGAAAATGACCGACCGCGCCGCCCAGCGGGTCGCTGTCGACTGGCAGGTGGCGGCCACGCCGGGCTCCAGCGTCCGGCGCGTGCTCCCCCAGGTCCGGCGCTCGCCGGGGGTAACGCGCGCGGCCGTCGCCCGATACGCGGACACCTCCGGGCTCCAGGCCGCGGCCGGCGGGTCCGTACAGCGAACCGGCGCCGGCAAGGTGGTCGGCCTTTCCGACGGCTACCAGCGCACATTCCCGGGACAGGTGCGTGTCCTGGCTGGTCGCGGAAGCGGCACCCTGCTTGCTCAGCAGACCGCGGCGAACCTGCACGCCAGTCCGGGCACGACCGTGCGCATAGACCGGCCCGGACTGCCTCCGGTGGCCCTAAGGGTGGATGGCATCGTGGACCTCCCGGCAGCCGACGCCCTGTTCCAGAAGGTGGGTGCGCCGGTGGGCGCCCAGCCGCAGGCCCCCCCGGACAACGTCATCCTGCTCCCGCGTGCGAGCTTCAACCGCGTGGAGGGGCCTGTCGCGGCGGCCCGCCCCGAACTCGTCCAGACCCAAGTACACGCGTCTCTCTCGCGCGCCCTGCCGGGCAGTCCGAGCGCCGCGTTCAACCAGGTGTCCGGGCGTGCCCGCAACCTGGAGACCCGGCTCGCCGGGGCCGGACTCGTGGGCGACAACCTGGGCGCGGCGCTCGACCAGGCGCGGAAGGACGCGCTGTACGCGCAGCTCCTGTTCCTCTTCCTCGGAGTTCCCGGCGCTGTGCTCGCCGGGCTCGTGACCGCGGCGGTCGCGTCGGTCGGAGCCCGCCGTCGGCGCCGCGACGCCGCGCTGCTGCGAACGCGCGGAGCCTCGAGCCGGCGACTGGTGAGGATCGCCCTCGCGGAGGCGATGCTGAGCGGCGTGATCGGGGTCGTCGCCGGCCTCGCCGCTGCGCTGCTCATCGGGGCAACGACGTTCGGGTCGGCGAGCTTCGGCGCCGGCGCCGTGGCCGGGCTCACCTGGGCGGGGGGCGCCGCCCTCGCCGGGCTTGCCATAGCCGCTGTGGCGATTGTCCTCCCGGCGTGGCGCGACGCCCGAACGCTGACCGTCGCGGGCCAGCGTCGTCAGATCGGCCGCGTCGATCGGGCTCCCTGGTGGGCGCGCTACGGCCTCGACTTCATTGCCCTCGCCGGGGCGGGCCTCGTCTACTGGCAGGCCTCCCGCAACGGCTACAACCTCGTGCTCGCTCCCGAGGGCGTGCAGCAGGTGTCGGTGAACTGGTACGCCCTCGCGGCGCCCCTCCTTGCGTGGATCGGCAGTGGCCTGCTCGCGTACAGGCTGGCCGACCAGTTCCTCGCCCACGGTCGCCGTGCCCTGTCGCGTGCGCTTGGACTCGTGGCGGGCGAGCTCGCCCCCACGGTGGCGAGCACGATGCGACGCCAGCGGCGCCTGCTGGCCGGCGCGCTCACGCTGGTCGCGCTCACCGCTGCGTTCGCCGCCTCGACGTCGATCTTCAACTCCACCTACCGCCAGCAGGCGGAGGTGGACGCGCGACTTACCAACGGCGCCGACGTGACCGTCACGGAGTCGCCCGGCGCCAACGTCGGGCCCGGCGGTGGGAGCGCGCTGGCCAAGGTGCACGGCGTGCAGAGCGTCGAGCCGCTCCAGCACCGTTTCGCCTACGTCGGCGCGGATCTCCAGGACCTCTACGGCGTCCGGCCGGCGACGATCGGCGCCGCGGGCAAGCTCCAGGACGCCTGGTTCGCCGGGGGAAGCGCAGGAGGGCTGATGTCCAAGCTGGCGAAGCACCCCGACTCGGTGCTCGTCTCCGCCGAGACAGTCAAGGACTTCCAGTTGCGACCCGGCGACCAGGTGCGGCTGCGCCTTCAGGACAGCGCCACCAAGCGTCTGCGCACGGTTCCGTTCCGATACGCCGGCGTGGCGAAGGAGTTCCCCACCGCGCCCACCGACTCGTTCCTGGTCGCCAACGCCGGCTACGTGGCCAAACACACCGGCAGCGCGGCGGTCGGGACGTTCCTGATCCAGACCGACGGGACCAGCCCGGCGACCGTCGCGCGGGCGGTGCGCTCGCAGGTCGGCACCACGGCGAAGGTCACGGACCTCGTCGACCAGCGCAAGGTCACGGGATCCAATCTCACCGCGGTCGAGCTCCACGGCCTGACCACGATCGAGCTCGGATTCGCCCTCGTCCTCGCCGTGGCGGCCAGCGGCCTGGCCCTCGGCCTCGGATTTCGCGAGCGGCGACGAACGTTTGCGATCGCGAGCGCCCTGGGGGCACGCTCGCGCCAGCTCGGCAGCTTCGTGTGGGCCGAGTCGGCCTTTGTCACCGGCGGCGGCCTCGTCGTCGGGGCGGTCATGGGCAGCGGGCTGTCGTTCCTGCTGGTAAAGGTGCTCACGGGCGTGTTCGACCCCCCACCGGACGTGCTCGTGGTGCCGTGGGGCTACCTGGCGGCGGTGGCCGGACTGATCTGCGTGAGCGTCGCGGCCGCCGGGGCCACAACCCTGCGCAACCTGCGCCGGCCGGCGATCGAAGAGCTCCGGGACCTGTGACGGAAAGCGCGCGGACCCGGCGGGTCGCATTGATCGCCGCCGCGCTCTGCCTGCTCATCGCCGCCGTGCATCCAATCGCGGGCGAGGGGCAGCCGCGCACGGCGCCTGTCTTGCGCGCCGACGCCGCCCGGATCGCGCCATTCACGAAGGTGGCGGTCGTGTTCCTCGAGAACCGCAGCTACGGCGACGTGATCGGGAGGCCTCAGGCCTCCTACATCAACCGGCTCGCCCGCCGCGGCGCACTCGCGACCCGTTACTACGCGCTGGCGCACCCGTCGCTCCCGAACTACTTCGCGCTCACCACCGGGTCGACGCTGGACATCACCAGCGACTGCAACTCCTGTGACACCGAGCGCACGACGCTCGCCACGCAGCTCGACCACGCCCGGATCCCGTGGCGCGCGTACTTCCAGGCGATCCCCCACCCCGGGTACGACGGCCGAGGAGGCGGCAACTACACCAAGCACTACAACCCGTTCGCCTACTCCGAGCGCACCGCCGACGGCCCTTCGGGCCGCAGGCACGTGGTGTCTTTCGCACGGTTGCGCCATGACCTCGCGACACATCGCCTGCCGCGGCTCAGCTGGATCGCCCCCGACCTGGCCAACGACGGCCACAACGGCTCCGTCGGCGCCAGCGACCGCTACCTCGCGCATGTCGCGCCGAGCGTCCTGCGGGCCCTCGGCCCACGAGGCGTCTTGTTCGTCACCTGGGACGAGGGCCACGGCGTGGCCGGCCCGGCGGGCGGGCACATCGCGCTGATCGCCGCGGGCGGCGGCGCCCGCCACGGCGTGAGCGTCGCCACGGCGAGCACTCACTATTCGCTGCTCGCGACGCTCGAGTCGGGACTGCGGCTCCCGGCTCTCGGTCACGCCGCCGACACGTCGACTCCCCTGCTGACAGGCTTGCTGCAGCCGCCGCGCCCCTAGCCCCGCCCTACGGTCGCGCTACTCCTGAACCCCACGGGCTCGAGGGCCTCCCGGTGAGTGTCGAACTCGCGGATACGGACCAGCCAGTAGTAGTCCATCGTCACCTCAAGCTCGGGTTCCCTGGTGTGCCCGTGCGCCCCGATGTGAACAACGAGCTGGTCGGCGTCCACGTCCATGAACTCCGTCGGCTCGATGGCCATCGACTCCCAGGAGCTGGCCCACATCGCCGCCCAGTATCCCGCCGTGGCGGAAACGCGGTTACCGCGGTGCAGCGATCACGTTTCGCTGCGGCTGGGCTCGCCGCGGGTGAGGGGCTGGTTGTGGTGTGGGTGCGGAAGGTGCGGATTCGGGTGTGCGTGGGGCGGTTCGACTTCACCGGAAGCAACCTCGGGCGCGGTCTGGTCGCGCTTGGTGACGCTGAGGAAGCTCACCAGCGCGAGGATGCATCCCAGGAAGATGTAGCTCGTCTTAGTCGCGCCGAGCCCGAGCCCGCCGTACTTGTGGCTGTCCTGGGACATCCAGTCGCCGATCGAGGCGCCCAGCGGGCGGGTGAGAATGTAGGCCAGCCAGAACGCCAGAACGGCGTTGGCCTTGAGCGCGAAGTGGCCGATGGTGACGACTGCTATGGCGCCGGCGAACAGCGCGATCGAGGGGCCGTAGCCGAGTGCGAACTGCTCGCCGACCAGGTCCCCGGCCGCCGTGCCGAGCGCGAAGGTGAACAGGATCGCCAGCCAGTAGAACCCCTCACGCCGGGTGGTCACGATGGTGTGGATCGAGAGCGTGCGCTCGACCGCGTACCAAACCCCGAACACCACTGCCAGCGCGATCGCGAAGATCGCCGTGCTGGTGGTGAGGGGCACGTTGTAGCGATCGGTCATGTTGTCCGTGATCAGGGTCCCGAAGACGCTGATGACCACCACCACGACCCAGTAGAGGGCGGGCACATATCGCCGCACCCGGAACTGTGCGAGCAACAGCACCACGAGCAACGCACCGGTCAGATAGGTCGTGTTCGTCAGCCCGAAGCCGAGGTCCACGTTCAGGTAGTCCGCCGCGGTCTCCCCGACCGTGGTGCACATGATCTTGATGACCCAGAAGTAGAGGGTGACCTCCGGGACCTTGTTGAGCATGGCGCGCCCCAGTGACAACTCCGGTCGCGTCGCAGTTAGTTCGGTCATGCCACCACCATGCGGTAGCCAACCTTGCGATTGCCTGACTACACATCAGCCAAATAGAAAGCCCCCGCCGAAGCGGGGGCTTCCCTTAGCCGGCCTCTAAGCCGGATTCTGTCCTGAGCAGCCATCCATCTCGTCCCGGTCGTGGGCGCTTTCGCACCCACTCGCGGATCGGGGCCTAACGGCCCTGCGGCCTACCTGAAGCTCGGCGGGCAGCGTCATCGCTTCTTCTTGGCCTTGCACCGGGTGGGGTTTACCTGGCCGGCGTGTCACCACGCCGCCGGTGCGCTCTTACCGCACCATTTCAACCTTGCCGGCGCCGGACTCACGTGAGGCCCGGCGCTTAGGCGGTGTATTTCTGTGGCACTTTCCCGCGGGTTTCCCCGGGTCGGCTCCCCGACCACCCTGCCCTTCGGTGTCCGGACTTTCCTCGAGGGCCCGGTTGTCTCTCCGAGCTCCCCGCGACTGCCAGGCCGGCGGTTCAAGTCTAGGTCCGACCCGCCCGGGACACCACCCCTGGGTGGCGCCCGTCAGCGCGGCGCGTTCAGGACAGTCGAGATCCGCAGTCGCCGCACTCCGCGGCGCCCCCGGCGGGGACCATGGGCCCGGCACAAACCGGGCAGTCCGCGGCGGTGCCTGCCTGCGCGGCAGACAGGACCGAGTCCAGCCGCTGCTCGAGCGTCATCCGGCGGCCAGGGCCGCCCACGCACTGCTCGCGAGCGGCACGCCGAGCGGGGCGATCCAGCACCGGGGGCGTCATGAGACCCTCCGGCAGACGCCCACCACACGGCCCAGAACCTCGACGTCCCGTACACGTATCGGCTCGAGCGCCTCGTTCTCCGGCTGAAGCCTCACGTGGTCGGTCTCCTTGAAGAAGCGCTTGACCGTGGCCTCGTCCCCCACCAGCGCCACGACGATCTCGCCGTCGGCGGCGGTGTCCTGACGGCGCACCACCACGTGGTCCCCCTCGAGGATGCCCACGTCCTTCATCGAGTCGCCCTTGATGCGGAGGATGAACTCGCCCTCGTCCCCCCCGGCGATGCCGGGCACGGTGACGTACTCCTCGATGTTCTCCTCTGCGAGCATCGGCTCACCGGCGGCGACCTGACCGACCAGGGGCAGCCCCCCGGGCGCAACCGCCTGCTTTGCCTTGTCCACCAGGACCTCGAGCGCGCGGGGCTTGGTTGGATCCCGGCGCAGCAGGCCCACCTTCTCCAGGTTGGCCAGGTGGGCGTGGACTGTGGACGACGAGGTGAGCCCGATGGCCTTCCCGATGTCCCGTACGGTGGGCGGATATCCGTGCTCCGCCCCGTAGCGTTTGACGAAGTCGAAGATCTCCTGCTGGCGCTTCGTGAGATTCAGATCGACCATCTCAGGTCCCCTCTCGCAGCGGCTTCGTTTGCGGTGCTTCGAACATGTGTTCGTACAAAGTAGTGGGGGCGACGGACGACATCAAGGGCGCGGATGAATCCGTGCGGGTTCCCCGGCCGCGACCACCCGCGCCGCGGTGCGTAACGCAGCAGTGCGTAACGTTCGCCGAGCGCCCTAGGAGGCGTCGCGGATGATCCACTCCGCCAGGAACGGCTCGGCGATGTGGTGCACCGGACCGTCCCGGGCCACCAGTTCCTCCCGCACGAGGCTCTGAAGCGCGCGCTGGACGCTGGACGGTCCGGGCAGATCGTGTTGGCGCCGGTATTCGGCCCCGAGGGGGCGGCCCGGCTCCCGGGCCAGGGCCTGCAGCACGCGGCGCTGGAGCGAGGTCGCGCGGTCCCATACGAGGCTGAAGTGGGCATGCTCGGAGCGGAGGACGGCCTCGAGCGCCCGCTCGAAGCCATCGCGGTCGGCGGGCCGGCCATCGGCCGTCTGCTCCCACAGGGCGTAACAGAGCTCCTGGGTGGCGTAGGGATGCCCACCGGTGACCGCGAGCACGGCGTCCAGCGCCTCGCGCTCCACCACCAGGCCGCCGCGCGTGAAGGCCGACTCGATGTGGCGCCGGAATAGGGCCACGGGGATGACCCCCAGCTCCATCTGCTTGGCGCTGCGCCAGAACGGCTCGTTCTCGTCGTTGAAGATCCGCTCCATCATGTGGCGCTTGCTTCCGAGATAGACGTGCGCCACATCGGGCTGCTCCTGGAACACCGCCCGCATCAGCTTCGGCAGGTCCGGGTCGATCTCCACCACCTCCTGGAACTCGTCCAGGATCAGCACGACCTTCCGCTCGCGCTCCGAGGAGAGCTGAGCGGGCAACTGGAGCAGGCGCTCGAGGGTCGCGTCCACGTCCTCGGGCCGGCGGCCGGCCTCGAAGCTGAAGCCCACGGATCCGTCCTCGGGATCGATGGTGACGGTCGGCGCGATCCGCAGCCCGCGAAACACCTGCAGCCGCTCCTTGGCCCGGAACAGGACCGAGGCGATGTTCTCGTGGATCTGCTTGGCCAGCTTCTCGGCGAACTTCTCCTTCGTGGGGGTGGTCATGAGGTCCACCTGCGCCACCAGGACCCGGCGCTTCACCAGCTCCTGCGCCGTCCGCCAGGCCAGCGAGGACTTGCCGTACCGGCGCGGGGCAAAGATCACCACGTCCTGACCGTTCAGGACATCGGAGCGGAGCTCCGCCACCTCGTCCTCGCGGTCCATGAAGGAGTCGTCGAGGGCGAGCGCGCCGAAGCGGAACGGGTTTCGCTGTTCGTTGCGTTCCGCCATGCGTTACGCATGAGACTACATGCTGAGATATGCACACCTGCGTTACGCGAGAGCGCGTATACGAGTGAACTGCACCCATGGGGCACTGGTGCGCGGGCTCTATACTCGGCCCCCGCACGCGCCTGTGGCGGAATTGGTAGACGCGCAAGGTTGAGGGCCTTGTGGTCCGTTTGGACCGTGGGAGTTCGAGTCTCCCTGGGCGCATGAAGGAGCCCCTTTCTACCACTGGGGTTTCGCGCTTTCTAGGTGGCCGTTTGCAAACCGACTGCAAACATCAGGCGTCCAGACCGACCAGTGCCGCCACCCTCGTCGCCGCGTCCTCTTCCAACGCCGGAACGGAGTGGCTGTAGACGTCAAGCGTGAACGCCACGCTCGAATGCCCGAGGCGCTCGCTCACCACCTTCGCGTTCACGCCGGCCTCGAGGGCCAGACTGGCATGACCGTGCCGCAGATCATGAACGCGGATCCGAGGCAGCGCTGAACGGCGGACGAGGCGGCCCAAGAGCTCCGACACCCGCTCTGGGTGAAGGTCGGCCCCGTCCTCGCGTGTGAACACCCGTCGGGTGTCTGTCCACGCCGGGCCCCACGCCATCCGCTCCTCGAGCTGGCTCTTGCGCCACGCGCGCAGCACCCGCACCGTGCCGGGATCGAGCGCAATGCTGCGGCGCCCGTGGTCGGTCTTCGGTGTGCTGTGCCGCCGCTTCAGAGATCTGCTTCCACAGCCTCCGGGCGATCTCCACGTTCTGCTGCGACATCGCCCGCCGAGTATCCCCCGCCAGCGGCGGAGGGACAACGACGGTTGATTGAGGACGCTAGGGCTACTTCTTGCCGCCCGGGGCGACGAAGCTCACGCACTGGCCCTGGTTCTTGAAGCCGGAGTAGTTGCGCCAGCCGCCGTTCTTGCACTGGTCCTTGGAGGTGGGGAAGGGTTGGGCGTCGGTGACCACGATGTCGCCTTCTCCGTAGGTGTAGGCCGATCCCCCGTCGGAAGGAACGACGAGCAATCGAGCGGTCCCGGCACCGGCTCGACTGGATCCCCGCGGTAAACGTCGGGGCCGATGAAGGTGAACGCTCCCTCGACAGTGTCGTGGCCCACACCCGAGTCGACGATCCGGACGAAGCCGGCGAAAGCCCAATGGCTGAAGAGGACATCCAGACTCCCCGTGCCCGTGAACCCGACGACCGCGGTGTGTCCAGTGACTGCCAGACAGGTGACGGCGGCTTGCTCGGAGAGGTGGCCGGAGCCCCAACTGATCGTGCCGGCCGGACTCTCCCCAGACGGACCGCTGTGAGCGTCGACGCTGAAGGTCGCATAAGGAGTCGGCGTATGCGCGCTCCCAACCACAGCGTCCTGACCCGCCGTCTGTCCCGCAGACACCCCCGGCAGTGCCAACAGTCCACCAACGACCATCCCAAGGGCCGCCACCGTAACGCGTGCGCTCATCAGGCACCCCTTTCGGCCGAAGTCCAGTGCCCTGCACTGCGTGCCCCATCACCCCCGGTCAGGCCGGTCAAGGCCCGAGAGGGTTGGGAGTGCCACAAGCCCCTTCCAACCCGGACACGGCCCCCTACATCGCCTACTCCGACAGCCCCGCGGCTTCGAGGGCCTCGTCGGGATCAGAGGAAGCCCTTCCTGGAGACGGACGACTCTGCCTTCACGCACGCGTAGAGCTCGGCGAGGCGCTCGTCCATCTGAAGGCCGCTCGCTGCTACCGATCTCGCGAAACACGAGGATGACCTGGTCGCCTCCCGCGTCGATGAACCGTTCCGGCTCCATCCTCCAGTCGTCCCACATCTCAGCCCATGCATGGCGTGCTCCACGACTGCTTCATGTCCCCGCGCGACAACCGGTTGCGCTGCAGGCCGCATAGCGCGGCAAACGGCCCTGCCTCTTATGGCGCGTTCAGCGCGGCCTCGATGCGATCCAGTAGGCCCAGCCGCAGGAGGTTCGCCCGCTGAATCCCCCAAAAGTTGCGCTCGGACACTTCGTAGATCATCAGCCGCGACTTTTCGATCAGGTCGATCAAGAGCTGCTCGTCGGCCGGGAGCCGGTGGGCGCCCTGAGCGACACCGAGTTCTGGTGGTCGCGTCAGGTCGGCGAAGAAGGTTCCGAGCCCCCGGAGGAGCGTCTCGCGACTAAACGAGTCGCCGTAGAGGACCGTCCTGTGCGGGTAGAGCGATGCGCTGCCGGGAGATGTGTGTCGTAGTTCCCGGACGACAGGGCCGCCGGGGAAGAGCTCTGGGTCGGACGTTCTTGGCGGGCGGATGCCTCGTCGCTTGATGACTACCCCGTGAGTGGTGCTCTTCCGAGGGTCGCCGCTCAAGGTGGAGAGGTCCCCGACGAAAGTCTCGGTGCCCGTCGCCACGATCTGTGTCCCGGCGATGAGCTTTCGGTCGATCTCGGCCGCCACCCCCTCGGCCGCGAGGGAGGAGCCGAGAGAGGTCCAGTGGGTATCGGTCGGCAGGTAGATCGGGCGGCCTTGGCGCCGACGCTGAGCACTGAGGGACGCGGCGATGTCGACGAATCCGGGCAGATCGAGGCGGCGGAGCGCAGCAATCCGGGCACGGTGGGCCCGGTCGGCGCACTCGCGGTCTGGGTAGTCGGCGGGAAGCGCGCCTAGCTCGAAGCCGCTCTTGTCGGGAGCAACGAGGAAGATCAGGCGGCGTCCGGACTTGTCAATGATGCGGTGAAGGCGACGCATCCGGCTCAAGATCAGGTCCATCGGAACTTCGGGGGCGCACGCAAGCGTGAACTCCTGCCTCAGGTACAGCCACCCATTGCGTCCCTTCGCGACTGGTTGTGTTCGAGGTTCGCCCTTCTGGGCGGATTGGCCAGCGAGCTTGCCGGATCGACCTACCCCCACCGGGCCGCCCAGCGCGACCCGGCTCGGGGTCTCATCGAATAGCCGTTCGGTAAGACGGGTGTTCGCCCGGATGGCGGTGGACCTAAGCGGCAGGTGATCGGTTGTCCACCGGGTCAACGGGTCAAAGATGTCGAAGCCGCGGCCAAACGAGGGGAACCCGCTCAACGGACGGTTTTCGATCGGCTCGGCGCGCTCCCCGGCGACCCAGGCGATCGCGGGGGTGAAGAAGAACGCCGCCGCCAGTAGGCAGACCGTCACCGTGATCGGGCGATGGCGCACGTCAGAACTGGTAGTAGAGGAATGGGCTGAAGGTGCCTGCGGCGACGAGAATCGCGGCGTAGGGGGCCGCCACACCCGACACCGCCACGCGGGCACCGAGGGCGAGCCGCGAACGCGCCTCCTCGAGGTAGCGGCCGGTCACCCAGCCGCGCGGCATCAACACGACGAGCGCTGCTGCGACCAGCGTGACGGTGGCCTGGTTCGTCACCGCGACCGAAAGCGATGAGGGCAGGGCGGAAAGATCGGGCACGAACATCGCCTTCAGGATCGTTCCGCCCTGGCTCAGATCGGCCGCCCGGAACGGCACCCATCCGACCAAGACGAGCAGGAACGCCACCGCTCGACGAGGCACCTCGAACCTCTCGTCCGGCAGTTCGCGCCAGCCGGTCGCACGCTCGATCGTGAGCAGCGCGCCGTGGTACGCCCCCCAGATCACGAACGTCCAGGCGGCTCCGTGCCAGAAGCCCACGAGCAGGAAGACGACGAACAGGTTGCGGTAGGTGCTCACCTCCGACCCGCGGTTTCCTCCGAGCGGGATGTAGAGGTAGTCGCGGAACCAGCGCGACAGCGACATGTGCCAGCGGCGCCAGAAGTCCGTGATCGACACGGCCGAATAGGGCCGGTTGAAGTTCTCAGGGAGCCGGAATCCGAGCATCCGGCCGAGGCCGATCGCCATGTCGGAGTAGCCCGAGAAGTCGAAGTAGATCTGGAGCGCGAAAGCCAATGCCCCGATCCACGCGGCCGCGGTCGTCACCTCCCCGGCCGGGAGCGCGTAGACGCTGTCGGCGATCGGGGCGATCGTGTCAGCGATCACGACTTTCTTGAAGAGCCCGAACGCGAAGCGCGGAAACCCGGCCGCAAAGTCGTCCACCCTGTCCCGCGGGCGGTCGGCCGGCAGCTGGTCGTCGATCTCCTTGTAGCGGACGATCGGACCCGCAACGAGCTGCGGGAACATGACGATGTAGGTGAGGAAGTTCAGGAACGAGCGCTGCGCCGGGCGCTCGCCGCGGTACACGTCCACGACGTAGGAGATGTTGTGGAACGTGAAGAACGAGATGCCGATCGGCAGGGCAATCGCAGCCACCGCCCCGAGATCGGCCCCGAACGCGTTCGCCACGTCGGCGACCTGGCTGAGGCCGAAGCTCCCGTACTTCCAGACCACCAAGACGCTCAGGTCGAATCCGACGGCGGCCGCGAGCACGATTCGGCGCCTGCGCTGGTCGGACTCCGCCTCCGCAGCACCGATGGTTAGCCCCGCTGCGTAGTTGACCGCCACGCAGGCGAGCAGCATCAGAACGAACTCGCCCGCACCCCACGCGTAGAACAGCAAGCTGGCCGCCGACACAATGCCGTTTCGGGCCCGTCGCGGCGCCAGCCACAGCCCGACCAGTACCGCGGGCATGAAGTACCAGAGGAAGACGGGTGAGGCGAAGGACACTGAAACGCCGGCGGGGGGAGCTCGCTCGAGTAGGGCGGCCCGCGATGCTACAAGCGTTTGCCCCAGTGGTGTTTGAGCGATCCACCGAGGCGGAGCGGGCCTTTGCTCTGCGAGACCGCAAAGACCGCCATCGCCCGTGCCTCGCTTGCGAGCTGGGCGAGGGCCCGGGAAGCATCCCTTCGCGTCGCCAACCCGCCCGGGAGCCGGGCCCTCCTCGTCAGGCCGCCACGACGACCAGCCGATCGGCACCCCGACCACGACGTGGTGCTCTCGAGCACTTCTACTGAGCCAAATGGAACGTGAGCGTCGAGGTCAAGCCGGTCGAGTAGTTCGCCGGGGGCGGGGCTCGGCCTCCTGGCCGGCCCGCCGCCCGACACGGCAAGAGGAAGCCGCTATGTGGTCGAGCGGATCATGGCGGAGGTTCCCGCCTCGTCTATGGGGTCGCAGGGTGGGAGGCTGCCCTGCGTCGGTTTTGGTCGCGGGCCTGTTGGAGCGCCTTGTTTGTCGCTTGACGCACCTCGGCCGGCGAAGCGTCCACGCGAACGTCGATGTCGATGTTCCGGGTTCGCAGCAACCCACGTTCCCGTGACGACTTTGCGCGGGCGGTGGATGCGTAACCGCAGCCGATCCAGTGGTGGTCGGTGTCGGAGCGCCACCATTCGCCAGTGTCGATGGCTTCGACCATGGGACTGTTCTCGCAGTACGGGCGGTGGCCATTGCCGGCGAAGTGGCCCATCTCATGAATGACGACGGTCTCTAGGTCGTATCGGTTGGCCGCTGGATAGGCCGGGCCAGCCTCCCAATAGGGCGACACAGTGTTGAAGGTGATGTCCCGGTCGATCACGCTTCTGCCGGCGTAGCGACGCACTCGTTTGCACCGCCGCACGGATCGCCCACCGCGGGTGTGGACGCGACGGCAGACCCGTACACGACGGTAGCGGCGAACCGAAGTCGTGACCGTTTCTCCTAGCGTGTCGGAGGTCAAGTCGTAGCCGAAACCAACCTGATTCTCGTAGTCGCCGTTGGTCACTGGGCGACTGACCGCCCCTCGATCATTCAAGCCCCACCGAGCGGCGGTCGTGCGCAGGATCGCCAGCCAGCGTGCCTGGGGGACCAGCAGATTCGAAACGTCGGTGGAGGCGACAAACCCCCCTCCATTCCGCCGGGCTGCTACCCACAGCGGAATGTCGGCGTCGATCAGCCCCGCGTACGGGTTGGCCGGAGGCGGCGCGGGTGTGGGAACCGGCTTCGGCGTCGGGGGGGCAGCGATCTTGAAGCTCCGCACCGGCCCCTCAACCGCGCCGTCGGGACTTCCCGCGTAGCTGATGCGGTAGGCCTGCCAGTAGTAGACCCCCGGCGTGTTCATCCAGAACCCCGGATAGTCGTAGTTGAAAGGCTTTGCGTCATACAGGTCGGATCCCGGGGCGGACACGCTGAACTGCTCGAGCTCAACGTCGCTTCCGATCAGCCCTCGATAGTCGGTCTGGGGCGAACGCGAGATGTACAGCCACAGGTAGCTGTAACCCTCGCCCGGCTGCGCCCGGACGCGGAACACCGGGGCCGTACCCGCCGTCATCGAGGCACCATCCGCAGGGCTAACCGAGGCCGGAGGGATCGAGGCATCGAAGGCCGAAGCCTTCGCCGAGATCGAGCTTCGCGCCTGGATAACTGGAGCGACTGATTCATGGGGGCCCGACTTCGCGAGGGTCGTTGCCGGCAGCACCGCAAGAGTTAGGACGGCGAGGGCGGCCCCGCGAGAGAAAAGATTCATGGACCCACCGTGCGCCCCCCTGAATCCTCGCGCCACCTATGGTCAAAGTAGGTGGACCATTCATAGGCCGAGCTTGTGCAGAACCTTCAGTGGCGCCTAGACACCACCAATGCCGGCCGAGGTCGCGCTTGACCGGGCGGGGCCTACGACGTGCAGCCCACTCCGTTGCCGTCGCTGTCGAGGTCGTACGGATCGCTGCCGGTCACATGGACGGGGGCCTGTACGTAGCGCGGACCGTTTCCTGATCCCCCCGCACAGTCGACGTCTGGACCGGGTTCCAAGCACGGGGAGTAGCCCTGACAGTTCCTCGGAGGCGAAGGCGGAGGCGGATGCGGAGTGGTTCCGTGTGGCTTGGGGGTCGAGCACTGTGATCTCGAATGTCGCGGTGTCTTGCCGCTCGTTTTGTGGATTTTGAAGTTGGTGATGACCCACGATCCGGGTACCGGAGCCAAGGTCACGCGCGCACCTGGGCTTTGCGATGGGCTCCGAGCATCCCCCACGCGGGCATGAACTGCCTGTCGGAGATACGGCGGTACTAGCGCCGCACAAACGCGTTGGCCGAGTCACGACGGTCCCGTAGATCGTCATCGCCGCTGTGGTGGAAGTCGCCCTCGCAGCCGCCCCACACGCCAACCTGGTCGGCATTCGCGTCGGACTCCGCCTGGAGATAGGCCGGCAGACGCGCGAAGTCCTGGTTGTAGACGTATGCCTTGGTCCAGCCCCGACGGATCATCTCGAGACCCAGGTCGAGACCATCGGTGCGGTCCACATAGAACAGCGAGCGTCCGTAGCGATCCACCAGGTCCTGCGTGGGGTCGGTCACGAGGTTCATTGCATGGCCCTGGGCTAGGTCGGTCATGGCCGAGCTCGCCTCCTTGCCGCCGCACTCGATCGGTGTGCCCGGTTTGCGCGTCTCCGGTGTGTCGATGCCGATGATCCGAACCGTGACGTCCTGCCCATCGGAAGCCATCTGGGCGTGGAGGGTGTCGCCGTCCACCACGCTGGTAACGGTCGCGGGGTAGCTGACCTGGGCGTGTGCGGTGTCGCCGGTACCGCCTGACGCGGTCACTAGGGCCAAGACCAACCAAACGCAACCCGCACGAACCCGTCCGCTCAGCACGCGCTGACTATCTCGGCTGAAGCGGACAGACGGAACTGGTCGGTGCGCCCCGCAGCGGCGGAGGAGGGTCCGCCTCCGGGAATCGTGATTGCAAACCGATCTGCAAACGAACTAGCGATAACGGGGCGGCACGGGGTGACACGAGCAAGTCCCGAAGCCGCCTCTACATCGCTCTACAGAGCGCAACCGCGAACCTCACGATA
Source organism: Solirubrobacterales bacterium (assembly GCA_038323835.1). Taxonomy (GTDB): domain Bacteria; phylum Actinomycetota; class Thermoleophilia; order Solirubrobacterales; family Thermoleophilaceae; genus JACVRW01. The sequence goes on along the minus strand of JBBQHI010000057.1, from coordinate 2,398 downwards.
CTGCCCGTCACGGGCCGCGCAGGAGTTCGAGTCTCCCTGGGCGCATCCCCGCGAAATCCTTACAAATCCGAACTTTCTCCCCCGGGGCGGGGTTTCCTTGATCGCGGGCATCGCTAGGCGTGACGAGCGCATCCCACGGATTCATCCCCCAAACGCCCGTCGGGCCGCACAGAATTAGGTGGCCACCCCCCACCCCTTTTCCTCTTTGGGGCCTATGGAAGCGTGGCCGAAGCGGTAGTGCCGCTCTCCGCGTCGGGATGCCTGGCTAATGGGTGACTGTCCCGGTGAAGGTTTCCCCGCCCTTCTCCGGATCTTCGCTTCCGAACTTGGCCACCATCCAGCCGCCGCCTTCCAGCCCTTTGAGGTTGCCGGTGCCGCTGACGACCTCCCACGTGCTGCTCTGCACCAGCGATTGTTGCGTCGGTGAGTAGCTGACCGTCAGGCGGCCGCCGGGACAGTGGAACGTCGCGGTGATCGTCGGACCCGTGCTGCCTCCCCCAGTCTTGCCGCTCGGGCAGAACGCCGACTCGCCGATGACGGACCCATCGAGAACCTCGCCCGCGTGTTTTCTAGCGTTGGAGATGCGCGTCTGGATCAGGATGGCGCTGCCTAACGCCGGGGCGCCCTGCTCGGCCTCGGCCGGGGCCTCAACCGTGACCGTTCGTACCTCGGTGCCGGCGTCGTCGCCGCAGGCCGCGAGGCCGGTTGTTGTGACCGCCAGGGCCACCGCGAACCAGCGAGCCCGGCGCGTCTCGATGCGTGGAACTTGGAGATAGCTCATGTTCGAAGTATCCGCCCCAGTCAGCTGTCCTGGAGCTTGGGCCACCGGCACTTCGCATGGCACCCGCCGGGTCTACTTCCAGTTCGATCTCGTACAACGCGATCACCGAACCGAGCGGCGGTGGGAGCATGGCGATCAAGGCCTGCAACCCCACCACCGGTGCCATCGACGACGCCACCACCCACTTCAACCTGCTCGTAATCAACGCCAACTAAGCCGCCGCGCAGGTCACTCAGCGCGTGACCACGACAACCCGCCTTGCAGAGCGGGAGCAGCTTCCGTCACCGTGTCTCTACCGGATGGTCGGCTAGCCGCCCGCGACGAACGCGGCCACCGCCGCGATGTCGGCGTCGGAGAGCTTGCCGTCGAAGGACGGCATGGTGCCGCGGCCGCCGCGGACCACCCCCTCGATGGCCGCCGCGTCGAGGGACACGTCGTCGAGGTTCGGTCCCACGCTTCCCGAGGTCCCCGCCTTCGACAGCGTGTGACACGACCCGCAGGTGTTGGTGAAGACCGCCTTGCCCGCGGCCGCTCCGCCGCCTCCACCCGCATTGCCGGCGCCCGGCGCCGCGCCCGCCGTGTTGGCGGCCGGCTTGGGGGCCTTGTCCTCAGCGATCACGTGCGGTCCCGCGAAGAGCAGGATCACGAACGCCAGGGCGAGGGTCCAGCCCGCGAGCTCGAGGCCGAAGTCGATCTTCTTCAGCACGGGCTCAGCTCGGCCAGCCGTTCTCGCCGATGAACCAGTAGGCGCTGGTAAGCCAGACCCCCACCAGAATCGCGAAGGTGAGGCCGCCCGCGATCGGGAGCGCCACCGCGGGCAGCCCCCGGGAGCGCACGATCGTGACCTTGGCGGCGAAGGCTCCGTAGAAGGCGCAGCCGAGCAGCGAGTGCACCAGCACGCGGGTGGTGGTGTCCTGGAACCCGAGCGACCAGAGGCAGTGGTAGGCCACCGGGAGCGAGACGATGAAGGCCAGCCGGCCGGAGATCCGGTGCGCCGTGCCCGCCCACGCGGGCGCCGTGCCGGGGAGCTTCCCGTACACCCAGAGCGCGCTCAGCACCTGCACCACGGCGAGCGCGAACGCGACGGTGGCCAGCCAGACCTTCATCGAGATCGTGGACGAGAAGATCAGCGTGAACGAGAGCTGCTGGCTCGGGTCGTGCACGTGCCCGTAGACGCCGAGGGCCACCGCCAGGGCGCCGCCGATCGCCGCGGCGGCGAGCAGTCGGGGCGCGGGATCCGGCTGGTCCACGGCGTTCACCGTGCGACCGTACCCCGGCGCGGACACCGTTCGCAAGCGTGTCCACGCCGCTCAGAGACCTCCGACCAATGCGGTAGAAGTGCGCCGTGCCGTTCTTCGAGCTCCCCGACCCGCCCGCGCCGGAGCCTCCGCCGCCGCGCCGCCGGCGGGAGCGCGGCTCGAGGCCGTGCAGCCGCCCACGGGATCTGCTGCCGGGCCGCCTGGAGGGCGACCTAGTTGTAGTTCCTAATGGCCTTTGTCAGTCGTGAGGCGGGTGGTCGCTTTCCGATGGAGCCGTGTGGTCGTCGGTAGTTGTAGCGCTCGAGGAAGACCGGCAACTGTTGCTCGCGTTCTGGTGAGCTGCCGTAGATGCGCGTGT
>JBBQHI010000056.1:0-19873 GCA_038323835.1 Solirubrobacterales bacterium | reverse complement strand
AACTTGAGGGCTTGCACGTAGAGCAGCGACTGTTTCTTGCGGATTATGTCGGCGTCCCTCAGCGATTCGAGGAACTCCTCAGCCCCGTCGAAGTCGCGCATCCGGATCTTGACCGAGCCCAGGCCCTGGGGCACGTGGGAGTCCGAGCCGGCGCCCGCCACGATGCGGTACTTGGCGGCGAACCGAGCAGCCTCTTCGTTGAACGAAGAGAAGGCCACGCGCGGGTTGAACACCTCGATGGCGTCGATGTCCTCGATCACCGCCAATAGGTGCTCGTAGTCGGGCACCGAGTGCATCCGATCAAACGGGTGGGGCACGTACACCAGCCCCCCCTGGCGCCGGATCTCCGCGATCGTCTGCTCGAGGCTCATGCCGCGCCGGATCTTCTCGTCGATGAACAGGCCGATCACCTCCCCCTGGTCGGCCGTCTTCACCTCCTCGGCCACGATCACCTTGATCCCGTTGGCCCGCTCCCGGGCCTCCAGCGCTCCCGACACCTCGTTGTGGTCGGTGATCGCGATGGCGCCCAGGCCCACCTTCTTCGCCGTCTCGAGCAGGGTGTCCACGGGCGTCGCGCAATCCGGCGAATGGTCGGTGTGCATGTGGAGGTCCACGTGTACGAACTCCCGCTCGGCCAGCCGCCGGCGGATCTCCGGCCGCCCGTTGGTGGAGTGCCGGCGAGCGGCGATCTCCGCGTAAAGCTCCTCGAACCGGTCAGCGGTGCGCGACCACTCGAGGTCGGGATGCGCCCGCTCGACCCGCCCTGCCAGATCGGTGAGCAGCGCCGGCGAGGACAGCAGGCGCTCGAGCTGGGCGGCCAGGGTCAGCGCGTCGCGGGGCTCGAAGAGGAGTCCCAGCTCGCCGTCCCGCACGGACTCCTCGTACTGCGGCAGGCGCGCCACCACGGGCACCGCGCCGCCGGCCAGCGCCCGGAGCACGAGCTGAGGCGCGGGCGCCGCCCCCGACGATGCGGCCACGAAGATCCGCGCCCGGGCCAGGTGCTGTGCCTCGGAGCCGTCGCCCGGCCCGGCGAGGTGCACCCGGTCGCGCAGGCGCCGAGGAAGGGTCACCGCGGGGGCGGTGGAGGGATCCCGGAGCCAGATGGTGGCCCGCCAGTCCAGGTCCGTGGACAGGCGCCGCAGCGCCCGCAGGAAGAGGCGCAGCGCCCCGCGCTCCTCCTCGGCGGAGAACACGATCTCCGGCGGCCCCTCGGCGTCGGCCTCGGCGCGGTGGAGGAGGTCGGCCCCGGGGCGGATCAGGCGGTAGTCGCCCGGGAAGTAGCGCTCCATCAGCTCCCGGGTCACGGTGAAGCTCGCGCTGCGGCCGTCGAGCCGGCCGAACAGCAGCTCCACGACCCGTCGCGCGACCTGAGTCGAGAGCAGCCGCTCGGTGGCCCCGTGGAAGCTCCCCACGTTGAGCGCGCGGGAGTGGCGCAGCGCCGCCGACGCCGCGCTGGGCGCGAACGGCTCGTGCACGTGGACGAAGTCCAGCTCGGTGTGCTCCAGCAGGTCCTCGAGCGTGCGGGACACGTCCAGCGGGAGGGCCACCGAGCCGCCGCGCCGGAAGGGGAGGCTCTGCCCAACGGCCACGAGCGAGGCGCTGCCCTCTTCGGCGAACAGGGCGTCGTCGTCCTGCTTCTGGGCCTCTACGCGCGCCCGGCCCTCCCGCACCAGCTCGCGCGAGTCCGAGGGCGCGACCACCACCACCTGATGGCCGCGGCGGCATAGCACGTCGGAGAGCCGGTCCACGAAGTGGTTCACCTCGTGGTGCTGCTCCCAGGGGTAGGGGGTGACCTGTGCGATCCGGAGTGCGTCGGATGCCACGGGCCGCAGGATAGGGGGCAGGCGCCTAGCGGCGAAGGAGGGGGTGCGGCTCGATCCTCGCGCCGGCGGCGAAGCCCGAGCGCGACTTCCTCCATTCGGGGTGCCCGGGCATGGCCGGCGTGACCTTCCCGTACAGCCAGGCGTGGAGGAACGGTCCCAGCTTCCGGCCCGAGACCCGGGAGGCGAGGGCGATGAACTCGGTGGTACCCGCCGAGCCGCCGGCGTTCTCACGGACCCAGGCGCGCTCGATCCGCTGGAAGACGTGCGCGCCCACCTTCTGGCGGAGTGCGTAGAGCACCAGGGCGCCGCCGGAGTACACGTTGTCGCTGAACAGGTCGTCGAGGGCGCCGCTGTTCGGCCGCGCCACCGGGCCGTTCTCCGCACGCAACCCGTCGGAGCCGGCGAAGATCGTGCGCATGGTCTGGTCGAGGATGCGCCAGCCCTGAGACTGGCCGTAGAGGAGCTCGTACCAGGTCGCGTGCCCCTCGTTCAGCCACACGTCGCTCCAGCGGCGGGGCGCGACGCTGTCGCCGAACCACTGGTGCGCCAGCTCGTGCACCAGGGTCGGCTCGCGCTGGTCGGCCGGGGCGGCGAGGTAGGAGACGGGGAAGAGCGACAGCGTCTGGGTCTCGAGCGCGAACGGGAACTCCGCGTCCGCCGCCAGCACCCCGTAGACCTCGAACGGGTACGGGCCCACCCGCGATTCCATCCAGGCGATCTGGGCCCCGGTGCGCGCCAGCCCGGGCGTGGCCGCGGCCACCTTGGTCCGCGGGAGCACGTCGCGAATGGGGAGGCCGTGCGGGCCTCTCCGGTGGATCACGGTGAGGTCCCCGACCGCCACCTGCACCAGCTCGCTGGCCATCGGGCGGTGCTGGGAGTAGCGCCACACCGTCCGCCCGGCATGGGAGCGGCGATCGGTCAGCCTCCCGTTCGCCACCGCCGTCACGCCGGTTGGCACGTCGAGCGCGAAGTCGTAGCGGGCCTTGTCGCTCGGGTGGTCGTTGGCGGGGAAGATGCGGTGGGCCAGGTTCGGCTGCGCCGCGGCCACCGAACCCCCGGGGGCCAGGAACCAGGCGCCGGCCACGGCGGCGCGCGGGCCCGCGGTGTTCATGCCGAGCGGACCGCTGCGGTACACCACCCCGACCCAGAGGCGATGGTGGGCGGCCAGCGGCCGCGCCGGTGTGATCACGATCTCCTCGGCGTTCACCCGCCAAGCGGCTCGCCGGCCGTTCACGCTCACGGATCGCACGGCGTCGCCTGCGAAGTCGAGGTCGAAGCGCGACAGCGCGTGCCGCGTGCGGCCGCTGATCACCGCGGTGCCGTCCACCTGCTCGAGGGCCGGCCCGCCGTACCGGAGGCCGAGCGCGTAGTGGTCCACCTCGTAGCCGCCGTTGCCCAGCGAGGGGAAGAGGTGATCCCCGATGCCCGCGGAGCCCTCGACCGGCGCCGCGGCGCTCGCGGCGCCGGGGGCGAGCAACGCGACGATGGCGGTCACCAGGGCGGCCGCACGGGAGGCACGCCCCCGAAAACACGACGGGCGGCCCGTGGGCCGCCCGTCAAGAGGCTCCGGCGTGCTCCGCAGGGTCAACCCGCGGGCTCGACCTTGATGCGGGCCTCGCCGCCCGGCAGCTTCGGCGCGCCGGCGTACCTGGCGATGAAGCTCTCGGTGTTCTCGCGCGCGGTGGTGTCGGGCACCTGCACCGGAGGCGACTTCATCAGATAGGAGCTCGGCTCCTCGAGCGGACCACCCACTCCGTGGTTCAGCGCGAGCTTGCAGCAGCGCACCGCGTCGATCACGATGCCGGCCGAGTTGGGGGAATCCCACACCTCGAGCTTCGCCTCGAGCGACAGCGGAACATCCCCGAAGGCGTCGGCCTCGAGCCGGATGTGCGCCCACTTGCGGTCGGTCAACCACGGCACGTAGTCCGAGGGGCCGATGTACACGTCGTCGGCCGGGAGCTGCTCGTCCAGAAGCGACGTCACGGCCTGGGTCTTGGAGATCTTCTTCGACTCGAGACGCTCGCGCTCGAGCATGTTGAAGAAGTCCATGTTGCCGCCGACGTTCAGCTGCGAGGTGTGCGCCAGGCGCAGCCCGCGGTCCTGGAAGAGCTTGGCGAGCGTGCGGTGCACGATCGTCGCGCCCACCTGGGACTTGATGTCGTCCCCGACGATGGGGAGGCCGGCCTTGTGAAACCGGTTGGCCCAGTAGTTCTCGGAGGCGATGAACACGGGAATGCAGTTCACGAACCCGCAGCCCGCCTCGATCACCTGCTCGACGTACCACTTGGTGGCCTGCTCGGAGCCCACCGGCAGATAGGAGACCACCACGTCGGTCTTCGTCTCCTTGAGGATCTGGATGATGTCGTCGGTCTCGCCCGGCGCCTTTGTGATCCTCTGCTTCAGGTACTTGCCGAGGCCGTCATGGGTCATGCCCCGGTACACGGGAACGTCCATGTGAGGCACGTCGGCGAACTTGATCGTGTTGTTCTGACCCGACCAGATCGCCTCGGACAGGTCCTTGCCGACCTTGTCCGCATCGATGTCGAATGCGGCCGTGAACTCGATGTCGCTGATGTGGTAGCCGCCGAGGTCCACATGCATGAGGCCCGGAACGGCCTTGTTGGGATCGGCGTTCTTGTAGTACTCGACGCCCTGTACGAAGGCGGAGGCACAGTTGCCCACGCCGACCACGGCTACGCGCACCTTCTCTGACTGGTAGCGCGCGCCACCGTTGGTTGAAATTGGAGATTCAGTCACTGAGCCCTCCTGCTGCAGCCAAGAAAACGGCCCCGATCCGGGGCCCTGGAGTAATGAACCCGGGCGACGGGCCCGGGTTACACGCTCTCCGCCGTCCGGATGAGCTGCCGGCGAACGTGGAACACCCGCTGGAACGTCGTGAAGATGGTCAGGCCGGCGAGCGCGTACACGGCCGGCTCGAGCAGATCGAAGTCCCCCACGATCTCGCCGGCGGCAAACATGAGCCCTGCGGAGAGGATCACCACGCGCACCGCCCGGGAGGCGATGCCCACCTTGCACTCCACCCCGAGCGCCTCGGCCCGGGCGCGGGTGTAGCTCACCATGTAGGAGCCCACCACCGCGAGCACAGTGAAGGTCACCACCACGTCCTGTCCGCGCTTCGCGTAGTAGCCGGCCACGGCGGCCAGGACCACTCCCTCCTCGATGCGGTCGAGCGTGGAGTCGAGGAACGCGCCGAAGACGGTGCCCTTGCCCGACATCCGCGAGTAGCGGCCGTCGAACATGTCCATCACCGAGCCGATGATGAAGGCGAACGCGGCAGCCACGAAGTACTCCTGCGTGATCAGCGCCGCGGCCACGAGGTTCAGCACGAACCCGGTGAGCGAGATCGCGTTCGGGGTGAGGCGCGACTCGATCAGGCGGTTCCGGGCGGTGGCGCGAAACTCGCCGCGCGAGCCGTTGCCCCCGCGCGGGGCACGGGAGCCCCGCGGAGGAGCGCCCACCTCCTTGGTCACGCGGTGACCTTGGCCTCGCGCGAGCGCCAGGCCCACGCCTCGGGCCGCGCCCGGGCGAAGGCCTCTGAGGCGGCCACCGCGGAGACCCCGGCCACCATCGCACCGAGGGCCGCGTCGATCCAGAAGTGGTTGGCCGTGACCACGACCACGAACGTCACCACGACGGGGTAGAAGCCCCACAGGACGCGGAGCACGCGATTGCGGACGAGTGCCACGGCGGGCACGGCGATCATGAGCGAAAAGGCCACGTGCATGCTCGGCACTGCGGCGAACGGGTTGTAGAGCACGCTGGCCGTGTTCGACGCCGAGTCGCCCACGAAGGAGGCGACCGAGTCGGTGAAGCCCCACTCCGGCATGAAGCGCGGAGGGGCGGTGGGGTACGCCACGTAGAGCACGAGGGCGAGCCCCATGGCCACCATGAACATGTTGCGCACGAAGTAGTAGGCGCTGTTGCGCGCGAGGTAGAGCCAGATCAGGAACGTCGTGGTCACCACGAAGTGGGAGTTCACGTACATCCAGTTGGCGCCCGTGAGGATCCAGTCCTGGCTGCGCGCCCAGGCCTGCAGCCCGGGCTCGAAGAAGAGGCCCAGCCCGCGTTCCACGTGCACGAGATTGCGGGCGTTCTCGAACGCCACGCCGGCCTCGCCGTCCACGAAGCCACGCACCAGGCGGTACGCGTAGTAGGCACCGGCGAACAGGGCCAGCTGGCGGAGCGCGTCGAGCCAGCCCTTGGGAAGCCAGCGACCACTCTGACGCCAGACCCGCGCCAGCTGCACGAGCAGCGGGTGGGACCGGGACATGGCCAACTAGCCTAGTACAAGCTCGGGCGGTCGCTCAGGACGCGTCGCCGTTGCAGCGCCGCCCCCGCGATAACAGGCGCTCGGGCGAGAAGCGGGTGCTCATGCGAACGAATCCCTTCTTCGGCGCGATGATCCGGGTCCAGCTGCCGTAGGGCTCCACGCACGCGTTGCGCGCGAACCAGTACGGCGTCCACCGCACCCGCACGATCGCCTCGCCGGGCTTCTTCACGTCGAGCAGCACCTGGTCCGAGCCCAGCTCCTGGAGCACGATGTTCGCGTTCTTCTGGGGGATGACGAAGGGGGTGGGCAGGATCACCTCGTACACGCGCCAGTCGTCCGAGCGCCAGCGCAGCCGCAGGTAGGGGAGTCCGCGCTCGATCAGGGCCCGCTCGCCGTAGGAGCTCTTGTCCGGCTTGGCGCTGGGCAGCGCCACGTAGCGCACCGCGTTCTCGGCCAGCCAGCTCGCGTAGGTGAGCTGGTTGATCGGGCCGCGGTAGAAGATCGGGTTGCGGCCGGTGTCGAGCTGCCGCAGCCACCCACGGGCGAGCGGTGTGTGCAGCGCGATCTCGGCGCCCTCCCAGTGGCTGCGCGTGAACGGGATCTCGATTCGCCGCTGGTCGGGGAGCGTGGCCAGGTACTGGCGGAGCGGCTCGAAGTAGTCGGACTTGGCCGCCGGATCCTCGAGGTACTTGATCACGTCGCGCACGGCGGGCGACCACTGCCAGAAAGCGAGCCCTACCACGCCCGCGGCCAGCACCGGGGCCATCCAGGCGCGCCTCACCCAGGGACGGTCCCACAGCGCGCACACGAGCACCGGCCCGCCGAAGAGGGCGCCGAGGCGCACCGCGTTGCCGCCCATCTGCGTGTCGATGAAGAGCGCTGCGGTGGCGCCGAGGCCGTAGAGGGCGGCCCCCCAGCGCAGCGCCTTCTCACGGCGGGGCAGGACCAGCAGGCACACCACGGCGAACAGTGGAATCGGCAGGTAGGCGGTGGTCGGGAACGGAGCCCAGCCGCCCTCCGGGAAGGCCCACGCGAGGAACACCGGGGGGATGAACGCGCCGGCGGCGATGGCGATGCCCTCGCGCCGTTTCGTGCGGTCGCGGCCCGCGGCCATGGCGAACGCGACGCCGGCCATCGCGAGGAACAGCCCGGCCACGGGACTGCCTAGCGGGCAGAGGATGGCGAAGACCACGGCGAGCGCGTAGCGGCGCCGCTGGAGCGCGAGCAGGGCGGCCAGCCCGAAGGCCACCCCGATGGCGAACGGCAGCCGGCTGGTGAAAAGCAGCGTGGCCGTGCCCACGCCGAACCAGATCGATCCCCAGCGCGCGCGCTCGGCGCCGAAGTAGCCGCGGGCCAGCGGCTCGAAGAGGGCGGCCGCGGCCACGGCCGCGATGGCCAGCGCCAGGGGCGGCCCCAGCAGCCAGGCGATCGGCGGAGAGATGATGCTGTAGGCCGGGGTGTGGTGCCCGCCGTACCACTGGCCGTTCCAGATCGTGAATCCCTCCTGGCCGAAGAGATCGGCGCGGAAGGTGTGGGCGGCCAGGTCCACGGTGCGCGGCTGCCAGAGCATGTAGACGACGGCGAACAGCAGCGCGGCGAGCACCGGCGCCCAGCGCCACCAGTCGATCCGGCGGTACGACGGCGGACGTTCGGGAACGTCCTCTTTCCGCGCGAAGCGGGAACCGGGCGCGACCTCGCCCGTGTCACCGCGAGGTGGCGCCGTGACTGCGGAGAGCGCGGCCCGGAGCACCTGACCGGACAGGCTAGCCGAGCGGAGGGGCCAGAAAGGCCGCCACGCGGTCCACCAGCTCGGGGCGCTCCTCCCAGAGCCAGTGCCCGCACTCCACCATCTCGAGCTCCACCGGACCGCCGAGCGAGGCGCTGGTGGCCGCGCCGAACTCCGGTCCGATGTACGGGTCGGCGGTGGGCCAGAGCACGAGCGCCGGGGCGCGAACACGGTCGAGGCCCTCGCCCGCCCGCGCCAGCACCTCCGACGGCGCGGAGCGGTAGAGCTTCAGGATCGCGCGCTGGGTGCCGTGATCGAACTCGTCCCACGCCGGGTCGGCCAGCCTGGCCGGCAGCTCGCGGCGAAAGGCCCATCGGGTGGTGGCCCCCATCGTCATCTCGCCCACCAGCGGCCGGCGCCAGGCGCGGGCCACCCGATGCCACCGATAGCCCGGCACCAGGGGCACGGTGCTGAGCAGCACGAGGCGCTGCACGCTCTCCGGGCGGCGCCGGGCCAGCTCGAGCCCCACGGCGCCCCAGTCGTGGAGCACGAGCGAGTAGGTCTCCAGCCCGAGCGCATCCACGAAGGTCTCCAGGAAGTCGCCGTATCCCTCGATGGAATAGTCGAAGTGCGGAGGCTTGTCCGAGGATCCGAAGCCCGGCAGGTCGGGGGCCACCCCGCCGGTGCGCGCGAGCAACGGCTCCCACTGGAACGAGGCCGTGGGCACACCGTGCACGTAGAGCACGGGGGCATCGCCGGCCACGCGCCGGTTCACCTCCAGTCCTCCGATGCGCTCGCGGCGCTGCTCGATCTTCACCGCCCGCCTTCATACCAGGGCCGTAGCCTCCAGCCGATGCCCGCCCGTCTCGATCGTCGCCGCCTGCGGGCGATCCGGGATCGCCTGCGGCGGGAGTACGGGCGCCCCGTGCTGCGCCCGCACCACCGTCCGGTGGACGAGCTGGTGCTCACGGTGCTCTCGCAGAACACCAACGACCGCAACCGCGACGTGGCCTTCGGGCGCCTGCGCGAGCGCTTCGGATCCTGGGAGGAGGTGCGCGCCGCCTCGGTCGAGGACGTGGAGGAGGCGATTCGGCCGGGCGGGCTCGCCCCCACCAAGGCGGTGCGCATCGTGCGCATCCTCGAGGTGATCGCGGGCGACGAGGGGCACCTGGCCGACGACGCCCTGGCGTGGCTGGCGGACGCGCCGCTGGCCGAGGCGCGCGATTACCTCTGCGACCTGCCCGGCGTGGGCCGCAAGACCGCCGCGTGCGTGCTCCTGTTCTCGTTCGGCCGCCACGAGGTGCCGGTGGACACGCACGTGTACCGGGTGGGCTCCCGGCTCGGCCTTTTCCGCCCGCGCGCTCCGCTGGACGAGGCCCACGACGAGATGCTGCGGCTCACTCCGGAGGGAGACGAGTACGAGGTGCACATGCTGCTCATCCGCCACGGCCGGCGCACGTGCGTCGCCCGCAGCCCGCGTTGCTCGGACTGCCCACTGCGGCGCATGTGCCCCGAGGGCCGCCGGCGGCTGGCGGGCGCATGAGGGCCTCCGGGCGCCTCGTTCCCGCCGCCGTCCTCGCCCTCCCGTTCCTCGTGGCCATCGCGGCGCTGAAGGGCCTCACGGTCGAGATCGACACCTTCCACGGCACGGACGCCGGGCTCTACCACCTCCCCACGATCCGCCAGTTCGCCGACCACGTGGACCTCGAGTCCTACCCGGCCGCCCAGACACCCCTGTACCACCTGCTCTTCGCCGGATTCGGCAAGGTCGCGGGCTTCGAGCTGTGGAGGCTCCGGCTGCTCAACGCGGCCATCTCGTACGGCGCGGCGCTGGCCCTGCTCCGGCTGCTGCGCCGCAGCACGCCGCTCGAGCCCACGCAGGCGCTGGCACTCACGCTCGTGTTCGTGCTCTCGCCCTACTTCTTCGGGCCGTCGTTCACGCTGCTCACCGACAACCTGGCCCTGCTGTTCGCGTTTGTCGCTCTGGAGCGGATCGACACGTTCCGGCGCTCGGCGTCGCCGGCCGCGTTCGCCGAGGCCTGCCTGGCCATCTGCGCCGCGGTGCTCACGCGGCAGTCGTTCGTGTGGCTCGCGCCCGTGGCCGCCGCGTTCCTACTGCTCGCCGCGTTGCCGCTCGGGCGAAAGCTGTCCGGGCTCGGGATGCTGGCCGCCGCGCTGGCCCCCCTGGCCGCGCTCGTGATCGTGTGGGGCGGCCTCGTGCCGAAGGGCTCGGACCCGGGATCGTGCGGGCTCTGCGGAGACCAGCCCGGCGGAGGAGGCCTCACGCTCCGCCCGGTCGGGTTCACGCTGGCACTGCTGGGCGCGTACGCCGCGGTGCTGCACGCGCCCCGGCTGATCCGGCGTGCCCGTTGGATGTCCACCCGACCGGCGCTCGTGCGCCGCGCCTGGTGGTGGTGGCGCCGGCCGGAGCTGGTGCGTGGCGCGTGGACCTGGGTCGGCGGTTCGGTGGCGGCGGGATTGGTGCTGCTGGCCGTATCGCCCCTGACCTACGAGCCGAACGCTCCCAGCCGTCCCGGCGACGGCGGCGGGCTGTGGAAGCTGGCCGATCATGCCCCCGAGGTGGCGGGCTCGTCGCTCGTGTTCTTCCTCCTCGTACCCGCCGGGATCCTCGCGCTTGCCGTGCTCGTGCGGAGAGCGGGGATCGTGTCCCTGCCGGCGGTGGCCTTCGCGATGTTCCTGCTCGCCGCGCTGCCGGTGCGCCTCGTCTACCAGAAGTACTTCGACCCAATGGTCCTGGTCACGCTGGCGCTCGTGTTCCGGCCGCCGGACCTCAGGCGTCGGTTTGACTACCTCGGCATCGCGGTTCTGGCGGTGGCCTTCGTGGCCTACGCCCTGAACTGATGGCATGCTCCGGCCTGGGTCAGCTGATGGACACGAGGTCGACCACGAAGATCAGCGTCTCGTTGGGCGCGATCGGTCCCTGGCCGGCGGATCCGTAGGCGAGCTCGGGCGGGATCACGAGCTTGCGGCGCCCGCCCTTGCGCATTCCCACGATGCCCTTGTCCCACCCGGCGATCACCTGGCCGGTTCCGAGCTGAAAGGGCCCGAACGGGGCGCCGGTGTCCCACGAGGCATCGAACTGCTCGCCGTTCGAGAAGGACACGCCCACGTACTGCATGGTCACGCTGTCGCCCTTCTTCGCGGCGGGCCCCTTGCCCTTGACGATGTCCTCCTTGACGAGGTGTCGCGGCGGCGACCCGGCGGGCTTCTCGATCACCGGCTTCACGCTCGTGTCCTTCGGGTCCGCGGCCGTGGTCTGTGTGGCGGTGTCGTCGCCCGAGTCCACTGTCGCGTCGAGCGTGGGCGTGCCGGCCGCGGTGCTGTCGCTGCCGGAGTCGTCGCTCCCGCAGGCCGCGAGGCCCAGCGCGAAGGCCAGCACGGTGAGGAGAACGAGAAGGCGCCGCATGCGGCGGCGGAGACTAGCCATTCGCGGGTGACGCGTGCTGCATCGGGCTCGGGATCCTCATCTCGCGCCAGACGCCCCCGTTCGGATCTGCCATACTCGCGCTTAGATTTCTTTCTGCGCCACAGCGCAGGCGATGACTGAGAACTGTAAGCGGTAAAGGAGCAGAGCGGATGGGCAAGACGATCGGAATCGATCTCGGCACGACGAACTCGTGCATGGCCGTCCTCGAAGGCGGCGAGCCGACTGTGATCGAGAACGCCGAGGGCGCGCGCACCACGCCCTCGGTGGTCGCGTTCACGGAGGGCGGCGAGCGTCTCGTGGGCGCGCCGGCACGGCGACAGGCGGTGACCAACCCGGAGAACACGGTGTTCTCCGTCAAGCGCTTCATGGGCCGCAAGGAGGCGGAGGTCAAGGAGGAGGAGAAGATCGTCCCCTTCGAGGTCGTCTCCGGCCCGAACGGCGACGCGCGCATCAAGGCGGGCGGCGAGGAGCACGCTCCGCCGCAGATCAGCGCGATGATCCTCCAGAAGCTGAAGGCCGACGCCGAGGCGTACCTCGGGGACATGGTGGACAGCGCCGTGATCACCGTGCCGGCGTACTTCAACGACGACCAGCGGCAGGCCACCAAGGACGCGGGCAAGATCGCCGGACTGGACGTGAAGCGCATCATCAACGAGCCCACGGCGGCCTCGCTGGCCTACGGGCTCGACAAGGAGTCCGACCAGACGATTCTCGTCTTCGACCTCGGCGGCGGCACGTTCGACGTGTCGGTCCTCGAGATCGGCGACGGCGTGTTCGAGGTGAAGTCGACCGCGGGTGACAACCACCTCGGCGGCGACAACTTCGACAAGGCGATCGTGGACTGGCTGGTGGCCGAGTTCAAGAAGGCCGAGGCCGTGGACCTCTCGCAGGACAAGATGGCCCTTCAGCGTCTCTACCAGGAGGCGGAGAAGGCCAAGACCGAGCTCTCGTCGGCACAGGAGTCGGCGATCAACCTGCCGTTCATCACAGCGGTGGACTCGGTGCCGAAACACCTGAACCAGCGGCTGACCCGGTCGAAGCTCAACGAGCTCACGGCCGAGCTGATCGACCGCGTGGTGGCTCCGACCAAGCAGGCACTCGACGACGCCGGCACGTCCGGCGGCAAGGGCATCGACCACGTGGTGCTCGTGGGCGGTATGACACGCATGCCCGCGGTCCAGGAGAAGGTCAAGGAGCTCACCGGCAAGGACCCGCATCGCGGCGTCAACCCGGACGAGGTCGTGGCCGTGGGCGCCGCCATCCAGGCGGGCGTGCTCGCCGGCGACGTGAAGGACGTGCTCCTTCTCGACGTGACCCCGCTGACGCTGGGGATCGAGACCAAGGGCGGCGTGATGACGAAGCTCATCGAGCGCAACACCACCATCCCCACCAGGAAGTCGGAGATCTTCTCCACGGCGGAGGACAACCAGCCGAGCGTGGAGGTCCACGTGCTCCAGGGCGAGCGCGAGATGGCCACCTACAACAAGTCGCTGGGCAAGTTCCAGCTCACCGGCATCCCGCCGGCGCCGCGTGGCATCCCGCAGGTCGAGGTCACGTTCGACATCGACGCGAACGGAATCCTCGCCGTGGGGGCCAAGGACCTCGGCACCGGCAAGGAGCAGAAGATCGAGATCAAGGCGGGCTCGGGCCTGGCCGACGACGAGGTCGACCGGATGGTGAAGGACGCCGAGGCGCACGCCGAGGACGACCGCCCCCAGCGCGAGAGCGTGGAGGCGCGCAACACGGCCGAGAACGCCGCGTACCAGTCCGAGCGCCAGGTGGCGGACATGGGCGACACGCTCGACGCCTCCTCGAAGGAGGAGATCGAGGCCGCCATCAAGGACGTGCGGGACAATCTCGAGTCCGAGGACGCGGAGCTGTTGAGGCAGAAGACCGACGCCCTGCAGTCCGCCTTCCACAAGGTGTCGGAGCAGATGTACGCCGCCGCGGCCCAGCAGGCTCAGGGCCAGCCGGGCAACGGCGCGGGCGCCGACGGTCCGGCGGCCGACTCGACCTCCGAGGAGGAGGAGGTCGTTGACGCCGAGGTGGTCGACGGCGAGGGCAAGGCGTAGGGATGGCGGATCGCACCGCGCGCGGAGGCGCGTCCACCGAAGATCAGCAGCGGGCCGGGGACGATCCCCGGCCCGTCGCGCCGCCCGAGGACGAGCCGGTCACGGCCCGTGACGACGCGGATGAGCCGGCCGGCGACGAGGATCCCGCCGACGATCCGCTGGCCGTGGCCACCCGCGAGCGGGACGAGTACCTCGACCTCGCGCGTCGCGCGCAGGCCGACTTCGAGAACTACCGCAAGCGCGCGGCCCGCGAGGCCGCCGCGGCCGGCGAGCGCGCCCGGGGAGGGCTCGTGCGCGAGCTCTTGCCCGTGGTGGACAACCTCGAGCGGGCGCTGGGCTCGGCGGGCGAGACGGAGACGCACCTGGCCGAGGGCGTGGCGCTGGTGCGCTCAGAGCTGATCGCGGTACTCGAGCGCCACGGCGTGGAGCAGTTCGATCCGAGCGGAGAGCAGTTCGACCCGACCTGGCACGAGGCGCTCTCCACCCGCTCCGAGGAGGGCGCCGCCCCCGGCGTGGTCCTCGACGTGGTGGAGAAGGGCTACCGGTCCGCCGGCAGCGTCCTGCGTCCCGCCCGGGTGGTCGTCTCGGGATAACGCGCGATGGCCACCATGAACGATCCGTACAAGACGCTCGGCGTCGACCGCAAGGCCTCCGACGAGGAGATCAAGAAGGCGTACCGCAAGCTCGCGCGCCAGTACCACCCGGACCGCAACCCGGACAACGCGAGCGCGGAGGAGCGCTTCAAGGAGATCCAGGAGGCCAACTCGATCCTCTCCGACCCCCAGAAGCGCAAGGCCTACGACTCGGGCGGCGGAGTGTTCGGCGGGGCCGGGTTCGACCCGGGCGCGTTCCGCGGCGGCTTCGGCGGGTTCGGGGACATCCTCTCCGACCTCTTCACCTCCGGCCGGCCCGGTGCCGGCCGCCCACCCGCTCCCGAGCGCGGGCGCGATCTCGAGACCGAGGTGCACATCTCCTTCGACCAGGCCATGGAGGGCGCACAGGTGCCGGTGAGCGTGCCGCTCTCGGCCCCGTGCGGCACCTGTCACGGCTCCGGCGCCCGCCCCGGCACCTCCCCGGAGGTCTGCTCGCGCTGCCACGGCCGCGGCGTGGAGGCGGAGTCGCAGGGGCTCTTCTCCATCTCGCAGCCCTGCCGGCAGTGCGGCGGCACCGGCACCGAGATCAAGGACCCCTGCCCCACGTGCCACGGCTCGGGCCGCACCCGCCAGGTCAAGCGCTACCGCGTGAACATCCCCGCGGGCGTGCGCGACGGGAGCCGCGTGCGCCTGGCCTCCAAGGGCGAGGCCGGTCCGCGCGGAGGCCCGCAGGGGGACCTCTACGTGATCACCCGGGTGGCCGAGTCGCCCGTGTTCACCCGCAAGGGCGACAACCTCGAGGTGGAGGTGCCGATCACCATTCCAGAGGCGATCCGGGGCGCGACGATCGAGGTGCCCACGCTCGGCGGGAGCAAGCGCATTCGGGTGCCGCCGGGCACCCAGCACGGGACGGTGCAGCGGCTGCGCAACGAGGGGCCGCCGCGTCTCGGCGGCCGCGGGCGCGGGGACATCCACTACCGCCTGGTGGTGGACGTGCCGAGCTCGCTGTCGCGCGAGCAGCAGGAGGTCGTGGACGAGCTGGCCACGGTGATGGACGGCAACCCGCGCGAGCGGATCCTGTCGCCGAGGAAGAGCTGAGCTCATGGGACGCGGCGACGCCGACGTGAGTCGCGGCGTCTACATGATCTCCGTGGCCGCCGAGCTGGCCGGGATGCATCCGCAGACGCTCCGCATCTACGAGGCACGCGGGCTGATCAGGCCGAAGCGCTCTCCCAAGAACACGCGGCTGTACTCGCAGGAGGACGTGGTGCGCCTGCGCCGGATACAGGAGCTCACCGGCGAGCTCGGCATGAACCTGGCCGGGGTGGAGCGCGTGTTCGAGCTCGAGACCCAGATCGAGCGGATGGAGCGCCGGGTGCGCAACCTGGAGCGCCACGCCGCGACGGTCGAGCAGGAGCTGCGCGCCGAGGTGGAGCGCGTGCGGAGGTCGTTCAAGCGCGAGCTCGTGCTGTACCAGCCGCCCAACGAGGCGCTGGCTCCAATCCGCGACCGCGGGCGCACGGTGCGCGTACCGATCCGCCGCCCTCAGCGCTGACTGGTCACCCACCCGCGATCCGGGTACAACCCGGGTACAGGCGAGAGGAGACTTGATGCTCGAAGGTCTGATGCAGGACGACTATCCGCTCACGCTCCAGCACGCGCTTGGGCGCATGCGGAGGGTGCACGCGGACAGCGAGGTGGTGAGCGTGCGCGACGGCGAGCGCTCGCGGATGCGGTTCGCCGAGGTGGCCGAGCGGGCGGACCGGCTCGCACGAGCGCTCGACGGCCTGGGCGTGAAGCAGGGCGATCGCGTGGCCACCTTCGCCTGGAACACGCGCGAGCACCTGGAGGCCTACCTGGCCGTGCCCTGCATGGGCGCCGTGCTCCACACCCTGAACGTGCGCCTGTTCGCGGATCAGATCGAGTACATCGTGGGCCACGCCGAGGACTCGGTGATCTTCGTGGACGCGAGCCTGGTGCCCGTGCTCGAGGAGCTGGCGCCTCGCTTCGACACCGTCCGCCACTACGTGGTGATGGGCGACGGTGACGCGGGCTCGCTCCCCGACCCCCTCCACTACGAGGACCTGCTGGCCTCCGCCGAGCCGGGCTTCGAGTACCCCGAGCTCGACGAGCGCCAGGCCGCGGGCCTCTGCTACACCAGCGGCACCACGGGCAACCCGAAGGGCGTTCTCTACTCGCACCGGTCGAACGTGTTGCACGCCCTCGGGCAGTGCCTCGCCGACTCCTTCGGGCTGAGCGCGGACGACCGCATCATGCCGGTGGTGCCGATGTTCCACGCTAACGCGTGGGGGATGCCCTACGCCTGTTGCCTCGCCGGCACGGACATGGTCATGCCGGGCTCCGACCTCACCCCGCCCGCGCTGGCTGCCCTGATCGCCGAGGAGCGGGTCACCCTCTCCGCCGCGGTCCCGACCATCTGGATGGACCTGCTCCGCCACGCCGACCTTGAGTCGTGCGACCTGTCCAGCCTGCGCCTCGTGATCTGCGGCGGGTCGGCCGTGCCCACCACGCTGATGCAGGACTTCGAGGAGCGGCACGACATCCCGATCCTCCAGGCCTGGGGGATGACCGAGACCAGCCCGCTGGGGTCGATCGCCCGCGCGCCCGCCGGAGCATCCGTCCCCGAGCACTGGCGCTGCCGCTCCACCGCCGGGCGCCCCTCGCCGCTGGTGGAGACGCGGATCGTGGGGGACGACGACGAGGAGGTGCCCTGGGACGGCGAGTCCACGGGCGAGCTCGAGGTGCGGGGGCCGTGGGTGGCACGCGCCTACTACGGCGAGGACGACGACGACGGGAAGTTCCACGCCGGCTGGCTGCGCACCGGGGACATCGCGGCCATCGACGAGCGCGGGTACATCATGATCAGCGACCGGGCCAAGGACGTGGTGAAGTCCGGGGGCGAGTGGATCTCCTCGGTGACGCTCGAGAACGAGGTGATGGCCCACCCGGACGTGCAGGAGGCGGCGGTGATCGCCAGGCCCGACGAGCGCTGGGGCGAGCGGCCGCTGGTGTGCGTGGTGCCGGAGGAGGGGGCCGAGGTCACCTGCCAGGCGCTGCGCGAGCACCTGGCTCCGCGGGTGGCCAAGTGGTGGCTGCCCGAGGAGATAGTGCTCATCGACGAGGTGCCGAAGACGAGCGTGGGCAAGTACGACAAGAAGGTGCTGCGGAGCCTCCTCGAGGCCGGCGAGCTGGGTGAGGTGGAGGCCGCCGACGGCGGCAGGGTGTAAAAAGCGGCGATGACCGGGCAGGCCGATGCGACCTCCGACGGGGTCGCGGTGCGGCTCGGGAACGTCCGCAAGACCTACGGCGGAGTGGTGGCGGTGGACCGCGTGGAGCTCTCCATCGCCACCGACGAGTTCTTCACCATGCTCGGTCCCTCGGGCTCGGGCAAGACCACGTGCCTGCGCATGATCGCCGGATTCGAGCGCCCGGACGAGGGCGTGATCGAGCTCGGAGGCCGGGACGTGACCGGCGTCCCGCCCTACGACCGCGACGTGAACACGGTCTTCCAGGACTACGCGCTGTTCCCGCACATGACCGTCGGGGAGAACGTCCAGTACGGCCTGAAGATCAAGGGCGTGGCCAAGGACGAGCGCCGCCGCCGCGCCTCAGAAGCGCTCGACATGGTGCGCCTCGACGGCTACGAGGAGCGCCGCCCTGCGCAGCTCTCGGGCGGCCAGCGCCAGCGGGTGGCCCTGGCGCGCGCGTTGGTGAACCGCCCCCGCGTGCTCCTGCTGGACGAGCCCCTGGGTGCGCTGGACCTGAAGCTGCGCCAGCAGATGCAGAACGAGTTGCGCTCGATCCAGGGCGAGGTGGGCATCACCTTCGTCTACGTGACCCATGACCAGGAGGAGGCGCTCACCATGAGCGACCGCCTGGCCGTGTTCAACGAGGGCCGGATCGAGCAGGTGGGCGCGCCCGCCGACGTGTACGAGCACCCCGCGAACGAGTTCGTGGCCGGCTTCGTGGGCGTGTCGAACATCGTGGAGCGCGAGGGGCGCCGGGTCACGATCCGGCCGGAGAAGGTCCGGATGCTCGAAGCGTCGGAGCAGCCCGGCGCGTTGCTGGTGGAGGAGGGCCGCATTCGCGACGTCTCGTACGCCGGGATGATCACGCGCTTCATCGTGGAGCTGGACCGGGGCGGCGAGCTTCAGGTCGTCCGGCAGAACCTCGAGATGTCCTCGCAGGAGGCGCTCGAGCAGAAGGGGAGGCGCGTGCGTGTCGGCTGGGCCGGCGAGCACGCGTACGCCATCCCGGATTCGCAGTCAACCGAGGAGGACACATGAGAGAGACCAGCGGGCGATGGTGGACCGGCCTGGCCGCGCTCACCCTGGCCATGGCGGCGCTCGCCGCCGCCGGCTGTGGCAGCGACGACAGCGGGAGCGGCTCGGGCGCGGAGGCGCAGAAAACGCTCGGCAAGGGCGAGGGCGAGGTGAACCTGATCGCCTGGGCGGGCTACGTGGAGGACGGCTCCACCGACCCGAAGGTCGACTGGGTGAGCGACTTCGCGAAGCAGACCGGCTGCAAGGTCAACGTGAAGATCGGCAACACCTCGGACGAGATGGTCACGCTGATGCGCACGGGCCGCTACGACGGTGTGTCCGCTTCGGGTGACGCCACGCTGCGGCTGATCGCCGGTGGCGACGTGGCGCCTGTGAACACGGACCTGGTGCCCAACTACAAGGATGTGTTCCCGGCGCTGAAGGACCAGCCCTTCAACTCGCAGGACGGCAAGGAGTACGGCATCCCCCACGGCCGCGGCGCCAACCTGCTCATGTGGAACAAGGACGTGGTGAAGCAGGCCCCCGACTCCTGGGGCGTGGTGTTCGGCGGTCCCGAGAGCCAGAAGTACAAGGGCCACGTGACCGCGTACGACAACCCGATCTACCTCGCTGACGCGGCGCTCTACCTCAAGGCCACGCAGCCCGACCTGAACATCGACAATCCGTACGAGCTCGACGACAAGCAGTTCAACGCCGCGGTGGACCTGCTCAAGCAGCAGCGGAAGGCGATCGGCGAGTACTGGTCGGACTACACCAAGGAGCAGGCGGCCTTCACCGGCGGCGACTCCGTGGTGGGCACCACCTGGCAGGTGATCGCGAACCTGGTCGGTGCGGACAAGCAGTCACCGCCGATCGGCACGGCCCTGCCCAAGGAGGGGGCCACGGGATGGTCGGACACCTGGATGATCTCGTCCAAGGCAAAGCACCCAAATTGCATGTACCGCTGGATGAACCACATCATCAGCCCGAAGGCGAACGCCGCGGTGGCCGAGTGGTTCGGAGAGGCCCCGTCGAACAAGAACTCCTGTGCCGAGACCGCGGTGAAGAACCACTGCGCGATCTTCCACGCGGACGACCAGAAGTACTTCGACCAGGTCTCCTACTGGACGACGCCGCGCAAGGAGTGCGGTGACGACCGGGGAGCGGTCTGCAAGGACTACTCCGAATGGGTCAAGGCCTGGACCGAGGTCAAGGGCTGATCCCCGCGGCCGGACACTAGGTGGAAGCAAGCACCGCCAGCGCGCGGAAGCCGGCGAGCCGCAGGCTCGCCGGCTTCCTCTGGCGGCACCCCCGGGCCCAGCTCGGCCTCCTGCTCTCCGGCCCGATGGGCTGGCTGGTGGTGGCCTATCTGGGCTCGCTGGCGGTGCTGTTCGTGGCCTCGCTATGGCAGCTCGACGACTTCAGCGGCGAGATCGTGCACAAGACGGGCTTCCAGAACTTCAAGGAGCTCGCCCAGACCCCGGTGTACCGCCACATCGTGCAGCGCACGGTGACGATCGCCGCCGCGGTGACGGTCACCGACGCCCTGCTCGCCTTTCCAATCGCGTTCTACATGGCCAAGGTGGCCTCGCCCAGGATGCGTGCACTGCTGGTGGTGGCGGTGCTCATGCCGCTCT
>JBBQHI010000055.1:0-20260 GCA_038323835.1 Solirubrobacterales bacterium | reverse complement strand
CGCCGGCTCGCCGCGCGTCTACATCTCCGGGAACACGGACACCGGCTGGGACGACGACGACCTCAACGGCCTCAAGACCATCCCCGCCAGCGCCCTCGAAGCCGTGCGCACGGGCACCGTCGTCCGCGGCTATTAGTCACGTAGGCGCGACGACCACGTCCGTAGCGTCCGGCAGGATGAGGCCCGGCGGCACAGATCCCTCCGTTCGTAGCGGCCCTCGCGCTCGAGCTCGCGCCGGTGCGCGTCAGCCTCATCGCCCCCGGCTTCGTGGACACCCGTTGTCGGCGTCGCTGCTCGGAGACCAACTCGAGGCGCGCCGGGGTCTCGGCGGCGAAGCGATCGCGCGCGACCCGGCTCGGGAGCTGGTCGGCCAGGTCATGGGGTACGTCGGATTCACCGGGGGTACGTCGGATTCACCGCGCTCGGCGCCTGCCTCGGGCGCGATCTGAGCGGCACGACCGGCCCGGTGCTGTTCATCGGCGCGTTCGGATGCATCATCGGACTCAACGTGGCCGCCTGTGGCGCGTGCAGCTACGCCACGCGAAGAGGCCTCTCCTCGTGGGCAGGCACCCTGGTCTGCGCGCTGCTCGGCCTGACCGGTCGCCTCAAGTCACCTGAGCGGAGGCGGAACCCCCTGCGCCGTGGCCGCCAGCGCCGGGTCCCAATCGCAGACCTCACAGGCGTGGCGGAACGCCGACCGGGCGAATGACAACGCGAGGGCATGCGGATCGGGGCTCTCGCGGATCTCCTCCCAATCGAGCACGTACTCCCCGAGCCCGCCGTCCCAGCGCGCCGCAGCGGGGCTGAGGCGCGCGTCCGCAAAGCCGGCGGGCGCCGGGTGTGCGAAGGCGAAGAAAGCCGCCTGCTCGTTGTTCGGATCCCCGGGCCACCATCCGATCTCGATCTGCTGGGCGTCGGCTCCGTTGCGCATGATGAAGTCATCCGACGGCGGATCGGCCGGTCGCCCGGACAGCAGGCTGACAGCGAGGTCGAAGGTCCCCCACCACGCGTTCACCGGCGTCGAGCGGCCGCGGAACGGAGCCCGGAATTCCCCGAGCACGAGGGCGGCGTGGGTGGCGGCCTCGAAGTAGGTCGCCACCTGGTCGGGGTGGTAGGTCGCATGCTCGTGGTCCTCGTCGAGGGGGACATCCCAGGGGACCTCCTGCGGGGTCGGATTGATCTCGACGTCGCCGGCCACGCGGCTCACGGCCTCGAGCACCTCGCGGGTCACCTCAGCCACCGGGCGGTTCGGCGTCAGCGCGATCCGCGTCTCGTGACCGGCGCTGTGCTCGACCACGGCCTCGTGTGCGTGCAGGTCAAGAGCTGCCACGATCGCGCCGGAGCCGTCGGGCGCCGGCAGCGCGAGCGTCTCCCAGCCACGCGCGCTCAGCCGCAGCGCAGCGTGCTGGAGCGGCGGCTCGGGCGGCGCCAGCTCCACCGCGAGCTTTCCCAGCACCTGGGTATGAGCGTGGAGCGTGTCGCAGGTCGCGCTCCAGGAGCCGTAGCTGAGAGGTGGCCAGGGGGTGGCCATGGTCAAACGCTACTCCCCGGCGCCCGCGACGACGACATCAGCATCAGCGCCCCGATGAAGAAGCAGAGCGCTCCGAGCGAGGTGCACCAGTTGGCGGCCGCCAGGTCGAGGATCGAGCCGGTCGAGGGCACCACGTACGAGGCAATCGCGGAGATGCCGAAGAGCACACACCCGACGAGGTTGACGCCGGCCATGGAGTGTCCGGTCGCGGCCCGGTAGGCAAGCACTCCCGAGACGAGGAAGCACGCCGAGCCGATCAGGTCCGGTGCGAAGATCAGCCGGTCCTCCTGCCCACTCGTCAGCCCGGATTTCATCGCGTCGAACGTGTTCAGGTTGAACAGCAGCGTGCCGGCGAACTGGATGGCCGCGCTCCACCAGGACGGGTCGCTGCCCCAGCGGCGCCCGCGCATGACGGTGCCCTCGCGCAGCTCGAGTCCCGCCGCGAGCGTGAAGAGCACGGATCCCGCGAAGAAGATGACGCCGTCGGCTCCCGGGCCGACGAGCTGGACCACCCCCGGGAACGGCCCGATGAAGAAGCAGGCGGATCCCGTGGCGAACCCCAGTGCGATCGCGAGGTCCCACCTCGCCCGGGTGGCCGGCCGCGGGCCGGTTACCAGCGCGTGCCCTATCAAGCCCGTGCCTTGATCACGAATTCACGCTACGGGCCCTGCGAAGGGTGAGCATCACCCCCAAGGGGTGATCCTCTAGCGACCGGCGCTCGCGGTGCCCAGGTTTGCCGTGTTGCGCGCATCGTGCCCGACCTCGGGCCAGTCGCGCGTGGCGGACGCCGGGGCGGACAGATGCCAGGCGAGCAGGTAGCCCTCGCGGGTGACGGCCACCAGCTCGAGGCGCCCGTCACCGTCCACGTCGCCGATGGCGGGCGTCGTGACCATCCAGCCCCCGGTCAGCCGTGGGAACCCGGGCGCCTCCGCGCCGGTGGCGGAAATCGCATGCAGGTCGTACACCGCCGTGCCCTGGAGCGCCTCCTGATGGCCGTCACCGTCCACGTCGGCCACCGCGGGTGCGTTCAGGAACGACAGGTCGGCCACGCGCCGCGGGAAGGCGGGCAGCTGGCGGCCGGTGGCCGGGTCGAATGCAGACAGCTGGTCGTCCGACTGGGTCTGGTCTTCGGAGAGCTGGATGTCGAGCTGACGTCCGATTCCGCCGGCGGCGGCGATGAAGTTCGGCTTCCCGCCGGTGAGGCTTCCGAACGCCCCGCCGCCGAGGGACAGAATGCTCGGCGTATCGTGCGAGTTGGAGCCCGCGCCGAGGTTCGCGTCGAGCACCCGCGGCTTGCCGTCGCCGCCGTTACCGAGGAACGAGGAGCCGTCGCCGCGCAGGAGGTAGCCCGGCCCGGTGGTGCCGAGGACGCCGATCTCCGGCTTGCCGTCGCCGTCGAGATCGGCGAGCGCGGGCTGGCCGCCGATCCCGTCGCCCACCACCGGCAGGATCTCGCAGCCGAGCTGCCCGATCTTGGCCGGGAAGCCGGGCAGGAAGGGAGAGCCCGGGCCGGCGTTGCCGCTAGAGCGCACCGCGTACAGCCGCGAATTGCAGGCCCCGGCGATGCTGCCGAGCGCGCTGAAGATCCCGCCGGTCACGTTCATGGGCTCGCGGTACTCCTCGTTCGTGCCCACCACGATGTCGTCGCGCCCGTCGCCGTCGATGTCCCCGATCGAGGCCGTGTCGATGATCTTCGTGCCCTGAAGCTGGGCGGCGTCGGGCTTGAAGGTCACCGCATGCGTGGTCGGGTCGATCGACTGGACCTTGGCCGGGTCCACGAGCTGCACCGGGAAGCCGCTCAGGGGCCGTCCGTAGCGGGTCCACGCGTAGAGGTGGCGGTCGGACCCGCCGTCGACGATCTCGAGTCCCGGCTTACCGTCCAGATTCGCGAGGGTCGGGCCGGCGAGGAAGCCGCGGTCCGTGCGGTTGTCCGGAGTCTTCGAGAGCGCCGCCGAGAAGTTCGCGTTCGTGCGCACCGGGAAGCCCGGCAGCACCCGCCCGTGGCGGTCGAACGCGAACACGTAGCCGGACGCGTCGCTGACCGCGACCTCGGGCCGCCCGTCACCGTCGATGTCACCCACCGCCACCGAGCGCGACAGGGCGGCGTGCCGCCCGCGGAGGAGGCCGGCGTGGTAGGCCGGGGCACCGCGATGGGTCGGCAGCAGCGAGGTCTGCACCGGCCAGCCGGGCAGCTCCGAGCGGCCGAAGCGCGCACCGCCGCGGTAGGCGTGCACGATCCCGTCGCTCGTGCCGAGCACGAGGTCGTCCACGCCGTCGCCGTTCAGATCCGCGAGCCGCGGCGAGGTCTCGCCGTCGGAGGGCAGGCGGTGCGGGAAGCCGGAGACCGCGTCGGCGTCCTGGTGCAGGAAGGCGCTGCGGCGGTCCTCGCCGGTGCGGTTGTGGTCGTCGCGCACCCGGACGCGGATCTCGAACGAGAACTTGTCCGGGTCGCCGTTGCCGGCCGGGATGTCGAGTGGCCCGCTCGTGGGCGGGTTACCGAGCGCAGCGCGCAGGCGCGCGATCGACACCGAGCAGAGCACCCCGTGGCGTGCGGAGTGGAGCCCGTGGCTCGAGCAGATCGGGTGCATCTCGGACTCGAGCGGCGACTCGTTCGCGGCCCCGAAGCCCGGCGCACCGGGGTCCTTGATCGTCCCGCGCCCGACCGACACCTCGTAGCCGTAGGAGCGTGCGTGGCGGGCGTCCACCCGGCCCCGCACCACGAGCCGGCCGTCGCCCGGCGACACGAGCGTGTACCAGTCGGGGTCCGTGATCTCGGCCTCGGGCGGGAGGTTCCCGGAGGCCACCGCGCGCACCATGCGGTCCGCGTTCACCCGGCCGTAGCCGAAGTACTCGTCGTAGCCGGGGATGGAGGGGAAGCGCCTGCTCGCCACGGACTGGCTGGTGGCGTAGTTCGCGGCCGGCGCGGGTGGCTTGGCCGTCAGGAAGTCGATGTCGTCGGCCGTCATGGTGAACAGCTGGCGGACCTCGTTGGCGGTGAGCCTGCGGTGGGCGTTGCGGGCGGCCGAGTAGAGCAGCCCCGCCATCCCGGCGCCCTTCCCCGTGGCCTCCGATGAGCACGAGGAGGAGGGAACGGCGACCGCGATATGGCCGCCGTAGTTCGTGCACCCGTTGAGGAACAAGTACGAGTGCGGCGACTCGCCCGAGTCGAACTTGGTGACCGAGTTGACGGTGATCGTGTCGGGGTAGTTGGACGGGTAGTTGTGGTGCTTCGCCTCCTCGTCGGCCGCCGAGGCGATGATGGCCACGTTGTGCCGGTACGCGTACTGGACGGCGTCGCGGGCGAAGCTCGAGTTGTTCACCGTGCCGAGCGCCTCCTGCACCACCGACGCCCCGTTGTCGACCGCGTAGCCGACGGCCGGCGCGAAGTTGTTCACGTCCGCCACGAAGCTGTCGCCCGCACGCTCCTCGATGAGCATGCAGTTCGGGCAGCTCCCGACACCGCCCATGCCGTTGTTCGCCTCGGCGCTCGAGTCCTCGGACTCGCCGGTCCCGTGGCCGTAGCGCACGAGGTCGGCCGGGTCGTTGTCGTCCTCGGCGAAGTCCCAGCCGGAGATGTCGTCCACGTAGCCGTTGTGGTCGTCGTCGCGCCCGTCCGAGAAGGTCTTGATCAGGTCCTCCGGGTCGATCAGCCCGTTGCCGTTGCGGTCGCTCACGCGCGAATCGCCGGCGTAGTCCTGCACGTTGAACACGCCGTCGTGGTTCTTGTCGTAGCTCCACGAGTGCTGAGGCCTGGGCAGCTCACCGCGGTTGATGAAGAACTTGTTGACCAGGTCGGGGAGTGCCTCCTGCCAGCGGATCCCCGAGTCGAGTACCGAGATGCGGACGTCAGGGCGGCCGGTCGTGACCTGCCAGGCCTTGTCCACGCTGGCGCCGCGCACGCCGAACAGCTCCTGCGGGCTCGAGTCGATCGCCGCCTCGCCGGACTTGCCCGAGCTCAGCTTCCAGTCGTCGCCGAAGTCGTTCGGGAGCTGCGGCGGGTCGGTGCGCGGCAGGAAGGCGTAGCGCCCGAACGCGCTCGGGTCCACGCCGGGTGGTGGCTTCGGGTACGGGAAGTCGGCCCGGGCGACGAGGGGCACGAGCAGCATGACGGAAACCAACAGGGCCGCCGCGGCCACAAACTTCGCTCGTATGCGAGGCGCCGGCATGGGCGCGAGGAGCCTATTCCAGTGCGTGGGCCCAGCGCCAGGGGCAACCGGTCAGACTGCACGACTTGCCGACCCCGAACGAAAGAGGCTCCAGATGGCCGGTTACGTGGATGGATTTGTCATGCCGCTGCCGAAAGCGAACATCGACCGGTACCGCGAGATCGCGCAACAAGCGGGTGGGCTCTGGATTGAGTACGGCGCTCTCGACTACAAGGAGTGCCTGGCCGACGACGTGAAGGTGGGCGAGGTGACCTCATTTCCTCGCAGCGTCAAGGTCGAGGATGGCGAGACGGTGGTCTTCGCCTGGATCACCTACGAGTCCCGGCAGCACCGGGATGACGTGAACGCCAAGGTGATGAACGACGAGCGGATGAAGGCGCTGATGGACCCGGCGGGCGAGATCGCCGACTACGGGCGGATGATCTACGGCGGGTTCGAGGTTCTCGTCGACCTCTGAGGGTCAGCACGAGCACACCGCCTATTGATCCGGCCAGAGTGCGTCCGACCTGACTCCGTCGCCGCCCTCGGGCTTCGGACCCCCGATCGCGATGATGCCGATCCCGTGGGGCCCGCCCTCGAAGGCGCGAACGACCTCCGGTGCCACTCGCAGCACGTCCCAAAGCGACAGTTCCCGGACCTGGCCGTCGAGCCGGACCCTGCCGGAGCCTTCCACGACGACGTACGCCTCCTCTTGCTCCCGGTGGCTGTGGGCGACGGGGCTGCGGAAGTTCGGCCCGTAGAAGAACAGGCTGACGCCGAGGTCGCGCGAGGCAAGGTGCTTGCGGGCGAAGCGCGCCTCGACTCCCTCCGTTTGAGCGGAGTCCTCAATCTCACGCAGATTCACGATCTCCCAGGCGGACACGCGTTCGGTCACCCTATGGGTTCCGCCTCGGCGCTCCTGCCCCGACGCTCCGCCCACGAGAAGACGATGGAAATGACGAAGATGACCACGCCAAGCGTCGCTCGGCGAGGCGGCCGTACACCGCCTGGTGGAGCATTGCGTTCCGCATGCCGTCGGAGTTAAGGGTGGGCCTGTTGAACCGCCGGGTGATCACGGGGAGTAGGCCGAAGGTCAGGGAGAAGAGCACCAGCACCTGAAGGCCTTCCGACTCCGACGTACGGGCATCGGCTCCAGACCTCCGCGGCCCTATCCGCAGATGGCCACCGCCACCAGCCGCCAGTTTCCTGTGGCGGCCGTGGCGTATGCGGACGCTGCCCAGGCGTCCCCGCTCGGGCCGTTTGCGTTCAGGGCCACCGGCGCCGGCGCGGCGGCCTCGACGCGTGCGCCGCCGCCGACGATGCGCTTGCCCTTCGGACAGTGTGCTGGAGGGGCGCCCTTGACCGGCGTGGCGTCATTCGCGCTCTCCGTTTGCACGCGCAAGACGTTCTTGACGTATCTGATGGCCGGCACTCCGCCGAGGCGATTGAGGTCAAGCTGGGTCTCGTCCACCTCCCGGTCGCCGATCGAGTTCACGGCCAGGTCGGACCCGGCGAGCGAGTTGTCGGCCACGTCCTTTCCGGTAACCGTCCCGTTCCTCAGGTCGCGGCCCTGGACGGAGCCGTTGGCCACGTCGCGGCCCTGCAGGCCTCCGTCTCTCACATCGCGGCTCTGGACGCTGTTGTTCGCGATGTCCCGGCTCGTGATCCGGCCCACCGCTGCGGCGTAGGAGATTCCGCCTAGCGACACGAACAGTGCGAGCGCGGAAACGAGGAGCGCCGGAGATGGGTTGCCGACTCGTTGCCTCATGCGTGCTCCCTCGGTAGCGGTGGGTGTCAGGTATCTACCCGGGTCCGCGAGTTACGTAGCCGTGTCCGACGTCGTTCTCGATCTCTGAGGCTCAGCCGGCAGGCGCCGTGCGGTTCACGAACGCCTGGTAGCTGCGGCTCGGCTCGGCCCTTAGACCGGGGCACGGCGGGAGCGCGGTCGGAACGCTCACGCCCGGCACGACCGGCAGGAGCACCTTGGACGGCATCTGGGCGGAGTTGGCGATCAGAGCGGCGAGATCGCGGCCAGGCTCGGCGGATTGGTCTGAGCCGTGAACAGCTGGCTGATCCCGCCGTGAGAGATTCACCAGTGTTTCTGAATAGCCCATCTAGCGGTCGATCAAGCTCGCCGGAGGCCGGCGAATCCCGGCTGACCAGCCCGGACTCACGAGACTGTGCAGCTCGTGGACCTCCAGGTGGTCGCCAGCGTCCGCGTACTCCTGGCCCACCACCTCGGCGATGGCCGGACGAAGGCGATCCTCCGCGAACCGGTCGTGGCTCTCGAGGGAGCGCCACACGTCGAAGATCCGCATCCGTCCCTCTCCATTCACCGCGGCGGTGTGCATCACGAGCCCCTCCGGGGGGTCATCGTGAAAGCGAATCCTGCTGACGACCTCGTCGTACTCCGCGACACTGACGCTGGTCGTGTACTGAACGACGATCGGCATAACGTCCCCCTGCGTAGCTCGACCACCCTCTCTTTACCGGACCGGCCGGGCCGCAAACGTCGGTCTGAATCCGGTCACCCGTACGCGGGACATCCGCCGTCAGGCGGTCAAGTCGCCCGGGAGATCGTCGGATGCTGAACACATGCCCACCGAATCGGTTTTGCCGATCGCCAGCGCGCGGCTCGTGACCCGCAGCGACTTCGACGGTCTCGTCTGCGCGGCGCTGATGAAGGAGCTCGGGATCCTCGACGACATTCTGTTCGTCCACCCGAAGGACGTGCAGGACGGCAAGGTCGAGCTCACGGCGAGCGACGTGACCACAAACCTGCCGTACCGCCCGGAGGTCGGGATGTCCTTCGACCACCACAGCTCGGAGGACGCCCGCGTCACCGAGGACGCCGACAACCGGGTGGCGGTCTCCAGCGCCGACTCGGCCGCGCGCGTGGTCTACGAGCACTTCGGGGGTGAGGAGCGCTTCCCGCGCGTGAGCGCGGAGATGATGGAGGCGGTCGACAGGGCCGACGCCGCGCAGTTCAACGAGAGCGAGATTCTCGATCCGCAGGGCTGGATCCTGCTCAGCTTCCTGATGGACCCGCGCACCGGACTTGGCCGCTTCCGCGACTTCCGGATCTCGAACTACGACCTGATGATGCTGCTCATCGACCTCTGTCTCGAGCGCAGCGTGGACGAGATCCTCGAGCATCCGGACGTGGCCGAGCGCGTGGCCCTCTACCGCGAGCACGCCGGCGCCGCGACCGAGCAGATCCGGCGCTGCTCCACGGTGCACGGGCGCGTGGTTGTGTTCGACCTCCGCGAGGAGGAGCTCACCCACCCGACCAATCGCTTCATGGTCTACGCGCTGCACCCGCAGTGCACGGTCTCCGTCCACGTCCTCTGGGGCCTGCGCAAGCAGAACACGGTGCTCGCGGTCGGTCGCTCCATCATCGACCGCTCGTCGACCTTCGACATCGGCGGGCTGATGCTCACCCACGGCGGCGGTGGCCACGGGGCGGCCGGCACCTGCCAGATCGACAACGATCGCGCCCAGGCGGTCCTCGCCGAGATCGTGGGCACGATCGACGCCGGCGAGCGTCACGCAACGCCCGCCTGACTCACAGCATCCGGAGCGGCGGCCGCGAGGGGCAGGCCGCGGCGCTCGCCAAATACAAGTCCGTCCGCCGGCGGCGCACCGCCCGCCGGGTCATCGGCGTCCGGGGTCACACCGTCGTGACGAACTGACGAGCCGCCCTCGCCGCTCGCCAAGCGTTAGAACTCCGGCGGTGAGCGGCGAGAGCGTCCTTGTAACCGGCGGGTCTGGATTCATCGGCTCGTACTGCATCCTCGATCTGCTGCGTGCCGGATATCGCGTGCGCACGACGGTGCGCTCTCCCGAGCGCGAGGCGGCGGTGCGCGAGCTTCTCGGCGCCGAGAGCGCCGACGCGCTCTCGTTCGCCACCGCCGACCTGACCGCCGACACCGGGTGGGGGGAGGCCGTCTCGGGGTGCGACTTCGTGCTGCACGTGGCCTCGCCGTTTCCGCTCGGCCCGCCGAAGCACGAGGACGATCTGATCGTGCCGGCTCGCGAGGGCGCGCTCCGTGTGCTCGCGGCCGCGCGTGACGCGAAGGTCAAGCGCGTGGTGATGACCTCGTCGTTCGCGGCCATCGGCTACGGCAATGGATCCGTTGACCGGCCGTTCACGGAGGAGGACTGGACGAATCCGGACGGCCCCGGCGTCACCGCCTACGCGAAGTCGAAGACCCTCGCCGAGCGGGCGGCCTGGGACTTCATCGCCCGTGAGGGCGGCGGCCTCGAGCTTGCGGTGGTCAACCCCGTCGGTGTGTTCGGGCCGGTGCTCGGCTCGGACTTCTCCACCTCGCTCCAGCTCGTCAAGCGGTTGCTCGACGGCGCGATGCCCGGGTTGCCGCGCGTGGCCTTCGGGATCGTCGACGTCCGTGACGTTGCCGACATGCACGTGCGTGCGATGACCGCGCCCGGAGCGGCGGGCGAGCGCTTCCTGGCGGTGGCCGGGGAGTTCCTCACGGTCGCCGAGATCGCCGCGGTGCTGCGCGAGCGACTGGGGGCCGGCGCAAAGAAGGTGCCCACACGCACGCTGCCCAACTGGCTCGTCCGCCTGGTGTCGCGCTTCGACTCCTCGGTCAAACAGATCGTGCCGGAGCTCGGCAAGGTCAAGCAGGCCAGCAACGCCAAGGCAAAGCAGACGCTCGGCTGGGCCCCGCGCTCGAACGAGGAGGCGATAGTCGCGAGCGGCGAGAGCCTTCTCACGCTTCGCTGAGCCCGCCGCAGTGCGCGGTCACGAGTCGGGCTCGCTAGCGCAGTGCGCTGATCGGCATCGCCGTACACAGCGCCCAGACCGTCCTGCTCCTCGGCCTGGTGTTCTCGCAGGTGGCCAAGGGCTGAGGACCCCCGAGGGCAAGGGCCCGGCCGCTACGGTGCTGGGCTCTTGACCTCGAACCCCTCTCCTGCGCTGAGCCCGCACGTGCTCGTGCTCTTCGGCGCCCGTGGCGACCTCGCGAAGCGCAAGCTCCTGCCCGGCCTGTACCGGCTGGACCAGGCGGGCCTGATGCCCGAAGAGTTCCGCATCATCGGCTCGGGTCGTCACGAGCCGGACGGCAACTTCGCCGACGAGGTGCGCGCCGCGCTCGAGGAGCACGCCGGCGATGATCTCACTGACGAGGGCTGGGGGCGCATCGCCCCGCGACTCTCGTTCGTCACGTCCTCGGACGACGACGGTGAGGCCCTTGCCGGCGCGGTCCGCGACGTGCGCAAGGAGCTTGGCGACGATTCGCGCACCCTGCTCTACATGGCCGTGCCGCCCTCGGCCATGCTGCCGATGGTGGGCATGCTCGGGCAGACCGGCCTGTCCACCGACCGCGCGCGGATCGTGATGGAGAAGCCCTTCGGCTCCGATCTCGCCTCCGCCAAGGAGCTCAACGCCGCGCTCCACGAGCACGTGGACGAGGACGCGATCTTCCGCATCGACCACTTCCTGGGCAAGGAGGCCGCGCAAAACATCCTTGCCCTGCGCTTCGCCAACGGCCTGTTCGAGCCCATCTGGAACCGCCGGCACATCGCGTCGGTTCAGATCGACGTGCCGGAGACGCTCGGGCTGGAGGGGCGTGCCGCCTTCTACGAGGAGACGGGCGCGTTCCGCGACATGGTGGTGACCCACCTGAGCCAGATCCTGTGCTTCGTGGCGATGGAGCCGCCCGCCGCGCTCGATGCGCGCGCCCTGCGGGACGTGAAGGCGGCGGTCTTCCACGACCTGCGGCCGTTCTCGAAGGAGGCCACGGTCTACGGCCAGTTCGAGTCGTATCGCGAGGAGGACGGCGTGGCCGAGGACTCGACCACGGAGACGTACGCCGCGCTGCGGGTGACGGTGGACAACGACCGCTGGCGAGACGTGCCCTTCCTCCTGCGGACGGGCAAGGCGATGGCCGAGGATCGACGCACCGTGACCATCGCACTCCGCCCTCCCGAGCACGACCTGCTCGAGGCGGCCGCGAAGGGCGCCGACCGGCCCAACGAGATCGTGCTGGAGCTGAGCGACGACCCGCAACTGCGTGTGGACGTGCGCGTCAAGGTGCCCGGACCGACCCTGGAGGTCACGCGCGCGCCCCTGACGCTCGACGTGGACCGGGCCCTGGGCGAGAACGGGCTCGAGGCCTACGAGCGCCTGTTGCACGACGTGATGCTCGGCGATCACCTGCTGTTCACCCGCGCCGACGAGGTGGAGCGGCTGTGGGCCTGCGCCGAGCCGTTGCTCGCCGACCCACCCGAGCCGCTCCCCTACGAGAAGGGCAGCTGGGGGCCCGGGGCGGCCGCGAAGCTCGCGGCGCCCGCGGGATGGCGGCTACCCGACGACGGGTGAGGCGGCCGGCACGCGCACGAGCGCCTGGGTGACGGAGTGACTCAGAGATGGACTCGATCCGCGCCTTCTACGACCACTACAACCGCGGCGACCTCGACGCGACGATCGACCTGTTTCGCGATGACGCCGTGCTCGTGAACACGGTCCTCGGCCAGACCTTCGACGGTTCATCCGCCATCCGGGGCTTCCTCGACGACGGGCCCCCCGGCAGGACGAGGATCTGACACTCGTCACCGTGAAGCTCGGCGGCCGGCTCCGGCACACGGGGATCACGGAGGCCATCATTCCTACGGAGCTCGTGCACGGCTTCCGGCTCCACGAGGCCAAGATCGCCTGGTACGCGATCAGCTTGAGCAGGACAGACGTGCTTCGAGCCGCCGGCCGGCTCGACTAGCCGACTGAATGTGGCCAGCCGGTGAGAGGAGGTTCGGCGAGCCGTAACTCAGCCGGGACCCAACCGCCCCTCGAGCACGACCTCCACCTCGTCCTTCACCTTCAGCGTCCCGAGCAGCGCGGAGTAGGGCTTCATGCCCCAGGTGCTCTGCGTGACCTTCGCGGTGGCGGTGACCGCACCCGCGTCATCGATGGCGAGGTCGAACGCGATCGGCCCGGTCCGGCCCGCGAGTGTCAGGTCGCCCTCGACACGCAAATGGCCGGCACCCGCACCCGCCTCCACTCGAGTGGAGCGGAATCTGATGTCCAGGTGCCTCAGCACCTCGTGGTCGATCGTCTGGTGGATCTTCGCGATGTCGTCGTCGCCCAGGGTCTGCATGCCGCCGGTGCCCTCGACCACGCGCAGCGAGCCGGAGTCGGCGGCGAGCTCCATGCTCGTTCCGGCCGCGTCCTCCCCGAGCACGAGCTCCGCCTCCCACGAGGTCACGCGAATCAGGAGGTCGTGCGCCGCCCTCGCCGCGGGCCCGGCCCGCTTCGTCCGGACCGAGAGCGTCGCATCGTCGGGTCCGAGCAGATGTCTGCCCGCCTGGATCGGCACGCGCCGAGGATATCGACCGACTCTTACGTCTTGCGTTACTACGTACCACGTAGTAACCTCGTCCCCGTGTCCATGAAGCCAAAGACTGGGGCCGGGGGCCGCGACCGGCCGAATGACCCAACCGTTTTGATCTTGACGAGCCTTGCGTCCGGCCCAAAGCACGGCTACGGGCTGCTGCAGGACATAGAGGCGTTCGCCGGTGTCCAGCTCGGGCCGGGAACCCTCTACGGCGCGATCAGCCGCCTGGAGGATCGCGGTCTGATCGAGGCAGTCGGAGCGGCCGGTCGCCGGCGTCCCTACCGGTTGAGCCGTGCCGGCGCCGACGTGCTCGATGCGACGCTGACGGGGATGCGGGCGATCGTGGATGAGGGAACGGCGCGACGGGCACGAAGCCCCGCTCCACGCGTGGCGACGGCCGGGGGACCGGCGTGAGCTCGTTGCGGACGGCCCGGATCCTGGCGTGGCTCTACCCGCCAATGTGGCGCGAGCGTTACGGGGAGGAGCTGGAGGCGCTGTTGGCCGAGATGAGCGGTGGCGGGCGCCTGCCGTGGCGGGCGCGTGTGGACGTGGCGCGCGCCGGTGGTCGTGAGCGCCTGCGCGCCGCGGGACTGGATCCCTGTGGAGCTCCGAGCGACCAGGCCCGTGGAGGGATATTGCTGGTGCTCGTCTCCTGGGCGGTGTTCGTGGTTGCCGGGACCCTCGTGCAGAAGTTCTCCGAGCATTGGCAGGACGTGACGCCTTCGCACAGTCAGGCCCTCCCGTCGGGGGCGTACGCGGGACTGGTGGCCGTGGCCGTATGCGGGACCGTGCTGGTGCTCGCCGGGATCGGGTGGACGATCCCAGCCCTCGTGGCGTTCCTGCGTGACGGCGGCTGGGCCACGATCCGCCGGCCGGTGATCACCGCTGCGTTGCTGACGAGCCTGGCGATGGTGGCGACATTCGCGCTTGTCGTTTGGGCCCATGGACTCACCGGCCGACAGCGAGCCGGGCACGACACCGCCTATGCGATCGCGTTCGGGGCGTGGGCGCTGCTGGGCACCGCTTGTCTGTTCGCCTGGACGGTCGCTGCGGTGGCCATTGGTGGCCGGCTGAGTCTTCGGGATGCCACGCTCAGGCTCGAGACGCGGATCGCGGTCGCCGTCGCTGCCTCGATGGGCGCGATGACCGCCGCGACCGCGGTCTGGTGGCTGGCCATATCCGACTCGGCCCCCTGGTTCCTAGCAGGCCGCGCCGTCGGCGAGGGCGGATCGCCCCTGGCGCCGCAAATGGTGGCCGCGAGTGCTCTGATGGTGTTCGCGAGCCTGCTCGGAGTCGCTGGATCGCGAGGAGCGTTGCGCGCTCTACCGGCGCTGCGGAGCCACGGGTTGGGCTGATGTCCCGGCGCTTCGTCGGGCGCCTCCACCGGAGTCAGGTAGAGCCGGGCGATTACCGGGACCTCGCGCTGGAGATCGTCACGTAGCCGCGACAGGGCCGTGGCCACCTCGCGGCCGCTCAGCCCATCGGACATCTCGACCGCGGCGGCCAACAGCACCTCGTTGCCGCCATCGGCCGTGTTGGCGGCCAGGGCAACCAGAACGGTGCGGAGGCTCTCGTCGCGGGGCCGCGTTCACCCATCGCTCTGGCGCACTAGGGTCCGGCGCAATGCCGCTCTGGATCGTCAAGCTGCTCCCGCTCCTCGTGAGGAGCCCGTGGAAGCGAGTCTTCGCCGTGGCCGCGTGGCTCTTCAGCGCGGGCAGGGCCCGGCTGGAGAAGAACCTCACCAAGAAGGAGCGTGAGGAGCTGACGAAGCTGATGCTCAGGTCGAGGGGCCGGCCTTCGAACCTGACCGCGCGGCAGCGGACCCGCTTCCGGCGGCTGGTGAACAAGGCAGCCACCGGCCGCTTACCCTGATCAGCCGGCGGCGTCGCCCGACGCAACCGCCGGCTCGGCGGCCTCCTCGACCTCGCGGCCGTTCACGGTGATCGCTACGTCCACGTTGCCGCGGGTGGCGTTGGAGTATGGGCACACCCTGTGCGCCGTCCTGACCAGCGACATGGCCTCGTCCGCGTTGTCGATCGAGGGCAGGGTCACCGCCAGCTCGACGCCGATCTTGAATCCCCGGTCCTCGGTGGGCAGGAGCATCACCTTCGAGTCGATCTCCACGTCGGCGGCCTCCTGCTTGCGGCGCCGGCCCACGGTTTGGATCGCACTCTCGAAGCAGGAGGCATAGCCAACCGCGAACAGCTGCTCGGGGTTCGTGCCCCCACCGGGTCCGCCCAGCTCCGCGGGTATGCGGATATCCACCTCGAGCGCGCCGTCGGAGGTGCGGCCGTGACCCTCCATCCGCCCCCCGGTGACGTGTGCCTCCGCCGTGTAGATGGGGCGCCTCTCGTCCGTCATGTGGCTCCTCTCGCCGTACTAGGGAAGGTTGCGCGGCACGCCTGGGTCCGGTGCCGGCTCGTTCGTATGAACGCCGTGGTCCAGATGGCGTGGCTCCGGCTCGGGTCCGTCAAGGTCATTGGGCGGGTCGAGGACGTCCGGGGGCGTGTCGGGCGCGTCGGGATTGGCACGGCGCCGCCGGAGCAGATCCCAGCAGCGATCGAGCTCTCCGCGAAGCGCCCCGAGGCGGGCATGGCCCTCATCGTCGAGGCGTCCCTGCTCGGACTCGGCCCACAGGTGGTGCTCTTCGTCCACCAGGGCGTCGATCCGGTCGAGAATCGGGTTCTCGGGCATCGCGTCCGAAGTCTACGCGCGGCGTTCGAGCGGCTAGGATCGCCGCGTGGACACCGAACACGCCCGTGAGCTGCTCGCGCGCGAGCGCGCACGCATCGAGAAGGCGCTGGCCGGGCTGCGCCGGGAACCCGACGAGGAGCTCTCCCATCAGGACCAGCATCCCGCGGATGAGGGCACCGAGGTCTTCGAGGATGAGCGCGACGAGGGATTGTCGGACTCCCTCCGCGAGGAGCTGGCCGCCATCGAGCGGGCCGAGCGCCGCCTCGGGCAGGGCAAGTACGGCATCTCGGTCGAGAGCGGAGCTCCGATCCCGGACGCGCGCCTGGAGGCGGTGCCCTGGGCTGAGCGCACGGTGGACGAGGAGAAACGAGTCGGGAGGGGCTGATGGGCTTCGACCAGTACCACGAGCCGCCTGACGAGCTTTCGGAGGAGACGCGGACCTTCGCGCGCCTGTGCGCCTCGCTCACGGAGGAGGCGGACGCGATCGGCTGGTACCAGCAACGCACCTCGGTGGAGTCCGAGCGCGCCGACGACGTGGACCTGGCGCCGCTCGACGAGGCCGCCCGCCGCATCGCGACCGCGGAGAACCGCGCCGTGTTCACTGCTGGGAGGCCGCGGGCATCACGGGCATCGCTGAGGCTTCGGCACACGAGGCGATCACGCTCGGCGACGACTGCGGGCGCTACCCGGCGCACGTCGCCCGGGCGGTGGAGGCGCTGCTGCACGTGGGCATCGACGGCCCCTACGGTCTCGCGCTCGGACCCGAGGCCTATACCCGCGTGCTCGAGACCGGCGAGCACGGCGGCTATCCGCCGCTCGATCACCTGCGCAAGATCATCGGCGGCCCGCTGGTGTGGGCGCCGGGCGTGGACGGCGCCGTAGTGGTGAGCCAGTGCAGCGGCCACTTCCTCTTCGAGGCCGGCGAGGACCTCTCGATCGGCCACGAGCGCCACGACGACG
Source organism: Solirubrobacterales bacterium (assembly GCA_038323835.1). Lineage (GTDB taxonomy): Bacteria > Actinomycetota > Thermoleophilia > Solirubrobacterales > Thermoleophilaceae > JACVRW01. The sequence continues at coordinate 3,578 of JBBQHI010000055.1, read as the reverse complement.
ACGACGTGGTGGAGCTCTATCTCGTGGAGAGCTTCCGCTTCCGTGTGGCCACGCCCGAGGCCGCAGTGGCGCTCGCGCCCTAGGCACCAAACCTGGTCGGCCTACTCGTCCACGGTGTCCACCACCTCGTAGACGCCCGACACGTACTCGTTCTCGACGAACGCCGACAGATGGTCCACGCGCTGGTTCTCCTGGGCGTCGGCCTCCCCGCGCCACTGGCGGTAGTCGTCCTCCGTCATGTCGAACAGCCCGAAGGAGATGACCTCGTCCTCGTCACGGATGTTGCGGGCGTGGTAGGCGCGCTGAAAGCCCGGCGGCTTGTTATCACCCGGGTCCCATGCGCGACGGAACTGCTCCCATGCGCCCGGCTTGATGCGCCGGGCGGTGAACATGACGATCATTGCCACCTCCTGAGTGGGACGCCGACCGAAGGGCTCGGCCCTTGCGCACACATGATGCAGGAACAAACGAGAGGAGCGGGATGACGAAGAAGGCCGACTTCAACGCGGAGGAATGGTCGACGGTGGTGGAGGGACCGGTGCTCGCCGGCCTCAGGGTGATCACCGCGGACCGAGGCGGGAAGATCCGCGAGACCGTGGCCATGGGCCGGGTCTACCAGGAGGCGCGAAAGCGGCACGGGGAGAACGAGCTGCTGGACGCACTGGTGGCGAGCCCGCCCGCGCTGGACGCGTCCCGCGTCCGCTCGCCGGAGGACGTGGCCGCGGCCGTGACCGAGGCTCTCCGCGAGGCGATCAGGATCCTTGAGGAGAAGGCGACGGCGGCGGAGGTCGACGCGTATCGGAACTTCGTGATGGACGTGGCCGAGGCGGCCGCCAAGGCCCACAAGGAGGGCGGCTTCATCGGCATCGGCGGCAAGCCGGTGAGCGAGCGCGAGCAGGCGGCCCTCGATGAGATCCAGACGACGCTCGGGGGAGCGGCCTAAGCCGCTGAGCGTGAGTATCCGGCGGCGCCGATGCTGCGCCCGACCGTAGCGTCACCGCTCAGGTCAAATCAAGCGAAGCTCGGCCTCGGCGCGTGAGCCGGTATTCGGTGGCGTCCAAGCGGGAGGGTGACCGGCGCGCGTTCAGGAGCCCGCGCGCGAAGGCGTCGGGCAGCCAGTCGGCGATCAGCGGCGAGGCCCATGGGTCGGCGCAGCGGGCCTGTATCTGGGCGGCGGCGAGCCAATCGCCCTCGCTGAGCGGCAGAAGCAGCGCCTGATCGAGGCGCTCATAGGTCACGACAGGAGAACTCCGGTCAGGCTGCTTCGGTCGGCTATCAAATGCTCGTCATCAAAGAGAGGGATATCCATGGACGTCATCGTGGCTGAGGCAGGAGGCGCCGAGGTCGATGGGCTGGAGCCGCTGTGGCGATCGATGGTCGAGCATCACCGAGAGCTGACCGGCCATCAGTGGCCGGTGCGGGACGCCGGCGAGGCCTGGGCGCTCCGGCGGATCCAGTACGTCGCCTGGCTGCGCGACGGAGTCGCGACCCTCTTCACGGCCGCCTCGCAACCGTCCGGCGAGCTCGTGGGCTACACCATGCTCCGCATCTCGCCCGCGGGGCCCACGTGGGACCTGGGCCGGGAGACCGGCGAGGTGGAGTCCCTTGCCGTTCTCGAGTCCGCGCGCGGGGCGGGGGTGGGCTCCGCCCTGCTCGCGGCGTGCCGGGCGGCGCTGAGAGAGCGGGGGGTCGAGTACTGGTCGGTGTCGGTCGTCGAGGCGAATGCCGCTGCGGTGCGGCTCTATGAACGGGAGGGGTTCGAGCCCTTTTACCGGCATCTGCTGGGGCGGATCGACCCGGGCGCCTGACAGAACGGGATTGGGGCTCTACCGTCTAGGTCGTAGCAGTCGCCCGTCTGGTTCTCAGTTTCCTCTTCCTCCCGCGCGGCCCAACTCCAGAGGGACAGCGAGAGGCCGAGAGATGGAAGAGACAACGATCCCTCATTGGGACGGTGATCCGTCGGTGAGACCGGGAACACCCGTTCTGCTGAACCTGTCCAACGAGATGGTGCGGATCTACAAGGAGATCTTCGGCCGCGGTCCGACCCGGACGCGTGCGGACTGGGCCGGCCGCGACGCGGTGCTGTGCACCCTGGAGGACTCGCTCACACCCGCGGAGCGAAAGATGGTGGAGCTCGGCGAGCACCAGCGCCTGCGCGAGGTGCGCACGTTCTTCCAGCACGCATGCGAGACCGACTTTCGCGGGTCGGTGGAACAGATCACCGGGCGCAGGGTGCGCGCGTTCGTGAGTGGCATCGACACGGAGAACGACGTCTCGTCCGAGGTGTTCTACCTCGAGCCGGAGGGGCGGTAGGCGCCTGGAACGCAGAACGCGGGTCCGAATGCCGCCTGGTGACAAGCGGCACGCGTCCCCGCGTTCCTGAGAGCGCCCGGCCGGGCTGACTGAACGCCCTAGAGGCCGAGCACCCGTGAGATCTTGTTCCCGGGCGAGCGCCCGCGAAACCAGGGGGACTTCGGGCCCGCCGCTAGCGCCCGAGTCCGCGAAGGAACTCGCGGGCCTTCAGCGGCACCTCACCCAGCGGCTCCCGAACGGCCTTGAGCCCGGCGCGCAGCTCCTCGTCACCCGCCTCTATCGGCAGCATCGAGTCCTGAAGGTCGGCGAGGGTGCGGTCGGCCACGCCGACCGACTCGACCGACCTCGCGACGAACGCGGCCGCGCCCTGGGAGGCCAGGCCCGTCGGCTGGTCGCCGAACCCGGCGGCCTGGAGGCCGTGGCGCCCGGCGAACTCCGTGTGGGCCCGCTTGGCCCGGCCGTACGCCAGCTGAACCGGCCGGAAGCAGGCTACCTCGAGCCGGTCGCCGCTCTGCTCGTCCAGTTGCTCGTAGGCCTCGCCGAGGCAGGCGCTGGCGAAGCCGAGCTCGTTTGCCGCCTGAGCAAGGGTGTCGAGCAGCTCCTGTCGTCCTTCAGCGGTGGTGAACGCCACCCCTGCATCGTGGCACGCGGCGGGGGGCGACCGGGAGAGGGCGCTCGCCCAGCCGCCGGCACAGCAGTCGTGAGAAGGGAACTGATCGGTTGCTGATCGTCGCGACCGGGCTCTTCTCGGTGTTCGTGGTCGGTCAGGCCTTCTACTAGACGCCGACACAGATGTCTCCGGATCGGGCTATCGCGGCTAGGGTGCAGCGCCTGAAACTGATCGTGAATCGGTCGCTGGTGCTGCCGCTGTTGGTGACGGTCGCGGTTTTTGTCGTCGTCGGTTATTCCGCCGGTAGCTCCGCGGACCGGGCTGGCGACCCGACGTACTTCATCCACGCGGGGCAGACCTACTTCGCAGCCGACCTGCTGCCGTCGGATCCGTTCGTGGAGACGGCCACGGGGTATGACGGCCAGTTCTTCTTCTACCTCGCGCAGGATCCGCTCCTGAGAGGTAAAGCGGCCTCACGTGACCAGCGGACGAGCGAGCACATCGACAACGTCCCCTACCGGTATCAGCGGATCCTGCTGCCGGCCCTCGGCTGGGTGGCCTCCGCGGGCGGCGACCCGGATCTGCTCCAGTGGACCCTTCCACTCATCAACGTGCTGGCCGTCCTGGGGGCCACGCTCCTCCTGGCACAGTTCCT
>JBBQHI010000054.1:0-21107 GCA_038323835.1 Solirubrobacterales bacterium | reverse complement strand
CCGCGGCCCAGTCGGTGAGGTTGTCCTCCTTGAACTCCGCCACCGTCCGCTTCAACGTCGCCACCAGCCCCACCTCACGCGGATGCGCAGGACCCTCCGGACGCCGCCCCGCCCGCTTCTCCCCGCCGTCAGCGTGGTCGTCGCTGTCGTGTCGGTCGCTCATCGAGTGTTTAGGTGCGCGCCTGCGCCTGGACGTCGTCGGCTTTGTCGGTTGCGCTGTCGCGCAGCTCGTCGGCGTGTTGCTGGCTCTTTTCTTGGGCGGTTTCCTTGGCCGCGCCGGCGGCCTCTTGGGCGACCTGCTTGCCGTGTTCGAGGGCTTCTTCGCCGGTTTCTCGGACCTTGTCCTTGACGTCGTCGGCCACGGGGCCGAGCTTCTCGTCCTCGATCCGGGTGGACGGGACCAGCAGGCCGGCCAGGAGGCCGATACCGACGGCCCCGAGGGCCAGTCCGAGCGGGTTCTCCTGGGCCACGCTGACGGCCTTCTTGGCCTGGTCCTTGGCCTCACCGCCGTCGGGGGTGGCCCCCACGACCCGGTCCTTGACGCCGGTCACCTTGTCGCGAGCCCGCGACTTGACGTCGGTCTTGTAGCCGAGCGCCCCGACGGTCTCGCCCATCTCGTTACGGGTGCGCTCTATGTCCGCGCGGATTTCGCTTGTTCCTTCGCCCATTGCACGTCCTCCTTGCTGCTCTCGATTGCTTGTTCAGGCTTTGGCGGCACCGCCGATTTGACCTCCGCACGCCCGCGCAACGCCAGCACACCGGCGATCGCCGCGTACACCACGGCCACTATCAGCGCGGCCAGCCACAGGTCGACCGCGGTTCCCAACAGCGCGATCAGACAGGCGGTCAGCGCACCGAAGGCAGAGAGTCCGAACAGCCCGGCCGCGCCGAACATGCCCGCCCCGAGCCCGGCCTTCTTGCCCTTCTCCGCCAGCTCGGCCTTGGCCAGCTCGAGCTCCTTGCTCACCAGCGTGCTGGTCTGCTCCGAAAGCTGCTTCAACAACTCCCCGACCGGCCGCTCGCGCAGGTCCTCGGACTGTGCGGCTTCAGGCATACCCGGCCCCTGTGTCCGTCGACCCGCCGAACTGCGGCGCGGGCGGCTGGCCGGGCGCGGCGAGCGGCGCCGCCCCTCCGTTCACTCCCGTGCTCGTCCGCGCCGGAAGGGCATCGCGGTCCCGACCCGAGCTGCGGTAGCGTTCGGCGCTCGAGGCCTTGAGGAATCGCGAGGCCATGAAACCCACGGCGAGGCCCCCGGCGATCACCGCCCAGGGCTGACGGCGCCCCAGATCCTCCACGTCGCGCAGGATCTGCTCGCCGTCCGAGCGCTGCAAGTAGCCCCCAAGCCGCTCGCCGCGGTCGGCCGCCTGCTCCGCATAACGGGCCGGGGTGTCCTTGCCCTGCCTGCGGAGCTCCTCCGCCACCGAGCGCGCATCGCCCGCGGCCGTGCTCACCTGCTCCCCAGCCTGAGTCGAACGCTGATCCACCTGCTCGCGGACCCGGCCCTTCGCCTGGCCAGCGACCTCCTGCGCCTTCTCCTGAGCCTGGCCCGCCACCTGGCCAACCTGCCCCTTGACGGCCTCGGCGCCTGTGGCGCCCGCGTCTGCCGCGGTTACCTCTGTCATTGCTCCTCCTTCGGCAGCCGGGCCGCCGGTGTGCTGGATTGCTCTTGCGTGCCGAACCGCTCTCGATCTTTCCGTGCCCGTCGCGGAGCGAGCGAATCTGGCCCCTGGCCCACCGGGCCCTAAGTGCGACACCGATCTGCATCAGGTTGTTCCACTTCGCGTGCAAATCCCTCGATGTGGGTAGATCGACCGGGTGCAGCGTCGTTCTCCCACCGGCTCGTGAGCTCAAAGCAGACCGACCTACGTCGTGCCGACGCTCTGCGGAACCGCGAGCGGATCCTCGACGCGGCAGACCGAATACTCGAGCAGTCGTCCTCGGCCAGTCTCGGGGAGATCGCCGCCGCCGCCGGAGTCGCTCGATCGACGCTATATCGCCGATTCCCCCGACGCGACGACCTTCTCGCGGCCCTGCGCGACCGCCCTGATGAGCCGGCCGCGGACAACTCTCCGCGTCCGTCTCCACCGGGACGGCTCGGCCGCGAGCGTGGGGTCAGCCTCGATGCGATCCAGGTGTTCGACGTGGTGCCACCCTCCGTGCTCCCGGAGCAGCTGGTCGCGGAGGCTGAGCGCATTGCCAACGTGCCAGTCGCGCTCTACGTCCTGGACATCGACGGAACGCACCTGCTCCACATGGCGGGCCCCACGCGCCTCGGCGCGCAGATCGAAGCTCCCCTCGCGATCGGGCCCGAGCTTGACGCCGACGGCCTCTCACACTTGCGGGAAAAACTCGCCGTGCACCGCGGCATCGAGATCTGCGCCCTGTGGCTGCGGGGACGCGCGAACGGTGTATTCATTGCCTTCGGTCGCCCCGCCTCGCCCCTCACTGATCTAGCGCGCCAGGCCGCCGCGGCGATCACGCTCGCCGATCGCTACACCGATGCCTTCGCCAAGGCTCAGCGCCGGAAGCAGCCAAAGGCCGCCGCCGAAATTCAGCAGAGCCTGCTTCCGCCGCGGATCGTGCGCGTCACCGGAGGTGAAATCGCCGGAAACGTGCTTCCCAGTTACGAGGTCGCCGGCGACTGGTTCGATGTGATCGAGAACGGCGAGGGCATCTGGATCACGCTGGCGGACGGTCTCGGAGGGTCGACCCGCGCTGCCGCAAGCAGCGCCGTGGCGCTCGGTGCTCTACGCGCGAGCCGGCGCAGCGGAGCCGGGATCAGCGAAGCGCTGATTGTCATGCACACCACGCTTCGAGAGATGCCCGGGCCGCGGGCGGAGATGACCGCTCTCGTCGCATGCTGGGACCCGGCCACAAACGAGCTGAACATCGCCAACTGCGGTCACGTCCCACCAATAGTTCTGCGTGGCAGCACGCAGGTGGAGCACATTGAGGGGCCCCAGGCGCACGGTCTCGGCGGAAGGGCTACCCCAAATCCGGCCGAACAATCAACCTCGCTTGCCCCCGGCGACCGCCTCGTGCTCGTCTCCGACGGTGTGATCAAATCGGGCGAAGGCCAGGCAGGCCTTGGAGTCGAGGGGCTGATCCGAGCGGCTCTTCGGTCGGAGCGAGAGACCGCCGCCGACACCGTCCGCGAGATCCACAGCGAGGTGCTCGCCGCTAGCGGGGGCGAGCTCATTGACGATGCAACTTGCGTCTGTCTCTCCGTCCAATGACGTGACACCAGAGGCTCGGGCGGGAGGGGCGTCGGGCGCTCCCGCCCCGGCGAATGACTGGAGCGAACCTAGACGGGCGGCTTCACGCGGCGCATGAGATCCCGGGCCACTTCCATGACCAGGGCACGGTCGTAGGTCACCGCGTAGTCGAAGCGGCGCTCTGCATCGGGCCCGTCGTCGCCCAGGTCGCGGGCCACCAGAGCAGCGGCGAAGTGCGGGCTGACCACCACCACGTCCCACTCGCCGGTCACCGGATCGTCCGCCTCAAGGTCGGCGCCGCGAACGCCGGGGACCGGCTCTGCCGGAAGGCCCTGGCCGAGGGCGACCACGAAGGCGGCCTGCTCGGCCAGCCGGGCGTAGCGGGCCGCGCTGCGCCCGGCGAAGAAGCGGGCGTGCTCGAACGCGCCTATGAGCACGGCCTCTCCGCCGAGGGTCGCGGCCTGATGCTCGAGATGAATGCTGATGGCGTGGAGCAGGGGCTTGGTGGCGGGCCGGAGCCTGCGGGCCGACTCGACGATCTGGCAGGGCGAGCCGCCCGGACCACGGGGCGTGGGCTCGCTGAGCGTCGGGATGCCGGTGGGAGCCGGCCGGCCCATGGGGAGGTTGTCCGGACGTCCGAAGAGCCAGCCCTGGCCGAGGGTGGCACCGAGCGCCTTCGCGGTCGTCAGGTGCTCCTCGTGCTCGATCCCCTCCGCCAGGATCACCGCTCCTGAGCGCTCGCTCTCGGCGTTCACCGCGTTCACGATCCCGGCGATCGCGATATCGGGATTCGCCTGCAAGAGGCGCAGGTCGACCTTGATCACGTCCGGGCGGACGAAGGGCATGAGCGCGAGCGAGCGGTGGTCGGCTCCCACATCGTCGAGCGCGACGCCCCAGCCACGGGCACGGAGTCCCTCCACCGCGGCGAGCAGCTCAGCCGGGCGCAGCGCGAGGGCGCGCTCGGTGATCTCCACGAACAGCCGCAGGTGCGAGCCGGCCTTGGTCATCAGCTCCTCGGCCCAGGGCGGGGTGCCGAGCCCCAGGACCTCGGGCTCGACGTTGACCAGGATGGTTCTCCCCCGGGGCACGTCCGCGTCCTCCACGGCCCGCCACGCAGCAGCCCGGCATGCCCAGTCGAGCTCCGCCAGCAGGCCCTCCTCGCGCGCCACGGCGAAGAGCCGGTCGGGTCGCTCCAGTGAGCTGCCGACGGGCCCCCGCACGAGAGCCTCGTAGGCCACCACATCGCCGTTGTCGAGCCGGACCACCGGCTGGAACAGGGCTCGGACGCCGTTCCCGCCGAGGGCGCGGCGAAGTAGTGCCGCTTCCTCTCTGGTCGAGGTCTCGCCCTGTCTGGACTCCATGTCTATGCCCACAGAAGGTGTATCGGGCAATCGGCGGACCGCCTTGACCCGCCGGGGCAAAGTTAGGTCTCGGACCCGAGCCCCGCCGACGCGTAGCGGCCGTCGGCCGTGGCGTAGTGGCGTTGCGCGCGCTTGGCCCGGTACATCGCCTCGTCCGCCAGGCGGATGAGGAGCTCGGGCGGAGTGGCGCGGTTGCGCCCGAAGGCGATGCCGATGCTGGCGTGCGGGAACACCTCGTGCCCATCGATCCACACGGGCTCAGCCAGCGCGTGACCCATGCGCTCCGCGATGTCCAGTCCCTGGTGCTCGTGCTCCAGGCCGTCACACAGGACGAGGAACTCGTCGCCCCCGCAGCGCGCCACCGCGTCACTCGGGCGCACCGCATCGGAGAGGCGATGAGCCACCTCGACGAGGAGGATGTCTCCCGCGTCGTGGCCCAGGGTGTCGTTCACCTGCTTGAAGCGGTCCATGTCCACGAACATCACGCCGATCAGGTTGCCCGTGCGCTCCTCGCGGGCCAGGCCGCGGGCCAGGCGATCGATGAACACCTCGCGGTTCGGCAGGCCGGTGAGGTGATCGGAGAAGGCCTGGCGGCGCAGCTCGAGCTCTCGCTGCTTTCGCTCGCGGGCGTACCGAATCGAGCGGAGCAGGACGGGGCCGCTGGCGTGGCTCTTGAGCACGAAGTCCTGAGCCCCCTCCTGTACGGCCTGCATCGCGAGGGTCTCGCTCTCCTCGGCGCTCAGCACCACCACGGGCAGCTTGGAATCGGCCTCCTGCATCTGCCTCAGGGCCTCGAGCCCTGAAGCGTCGGGCAGCCCGAGGTCGAGCACGACGCAGTCGAACGTGCCGGCCTGAACCTCCTGCGCGGCTCGGCTCAGCGTGCGCCGGACGACGAGGCAGAGCTCCGGCCCGGCGGCCTCGGCCAGGGAGATCTCGACCCGCAGAGCCTCGACGCCGCTGTCCTCCACCAACAGGACTCGGAGGGGCGGTGTGAGGACGACCGTCTCTGGGCGGAGAGCACTGGCGATGCTTCAACTATCGGACGCAGGGAATTAGCACTTGAGCCAAGAAAAGGCACCTGCGCGCGCGGGCGCGGGCTAAGCGACGGGCCCCGAGCTGCCGAAAGGGGGGTATCGCCTCCGCCCAGACAGAACCCATGCCCGCCGCGCCACCCGACGCGATCGATCAGGCCAAGGTCGCAGAGCTGGAGGAGCTCCAGGAGGGGCTTTTCGAACGGCTCGCGCTGCTCTTTCTCCAGGAGCTCCCGTCAGACCTGGCCCGGCTTCGCGGGGCTCTCGGGGCCGGGGACGCCTCCGAGGTCAAGCAGACCGCGCACAAGATCAAGGGCAGTGCCGCCGCCGTGGGGGCCGCCGATGTCTCCACCGCCGCGGCCCGGCTCGAGCAGATGGGGCGCGACGACGACCTGTCCGCCGGAGGCGCGGGACGGGTCCGCCTGGAGGAGTCGCTCGGGGAGCTGGCGAACGCCCTCGCGCGAGCGGGGGTGGTCCCGCCCGCGGCGTGAGCGCGACCTGGGGTTCAAGGTCTCAGGCCGCGCTACCGATGCATCACCACATGGCCCTTGCCGGACAGCGATCCGGCCTCTCCAGGCGCCAACCCGATACTCCGCGTCCCGGCGGAGGAGGAGCACCCATGGCCACGCATACGGTGCAGGACCCTTCCCCGGAAGGGTTGGAGCTGTTGGCGAAGGCGGCGACCGGGATACAGGGCCTTGACCAGGTGACCGGCGGTGGCCTGCCGCGGGGTCGCTCGACCCTCGTGTGCGGTCCGGCGGGCTGCGGCAAGACGCTTCTGGGGATCGAGTTCCTCGTCCGCGGGATCAAGGACTACGGCGAGCCCGGAGTGTTCGTGGCCTTCGAGGAGACTCGCGAGGACCTGATCGCCAACGTCGCATCGCTCGGGTTCGACCTCAGCCGGCACGAGGCCGACGGCGAGCTCGCGCTGGAGCACGTGGGCATCGACTCGAGCAAGGTCGTGCATTCGGGTGAGTGGGATCTCGAGGGTCTCTTCATCCGCCTCGGAGCCGCCATCGACGCGGTCGACGCCAAGCGGGTGGTGATCGACACGATCGAGAATCTCTTCGCCGCCTTCCCGGACGGCGCGACGGTGCGTTCCGAGCTCCGCCGCATGTTCCGGTGGCTCAAGGACCGCGGGGTTACGGCGATCATCACCGGCGAGCGTGGCAGCGGCGCTTTCACGCGCCATGGCATCGAGGAATACGTGTCCGACTGCGTGATCGTTCTCGACCACCGCGTGAGCGAGGAGACCTCCACGCGACGGCTCCGGGTGCTCAAGTACCGCGGCTCGCACCACGGGACCAACGAATACCCCTTCCTGATCGGCAAGTCGGGTGTGACCGTGGTGCCGATCACCTCGCTCGGCCTGGAGCACGACGCCTCCGGCGAGCGGCTGTCGATGGGCGTGGACCGCCTCGACGAGATGCTCGGGGGGCGTGGTGTCCTGCGTGGCAGCTCGATCCTCGTGAGCGGCACCGCGGGCACGGGCAAGTCGACCGTGGCCGCCCAGTTCTGCGACGCCGCGTGCCGGCGTGGCGAACGGGCCCTGTACTTCGCCTTCGAGGAATCCGAGGCGCAGATCGTGCGCAACATGGCATCGGTGAGCATGGAGCTCCAGCAGTGGGTGGATCGGGGGCTGCTCAGGTTCAAGTGCGCCCGGCCCAGCCTGCTGGGCCTCGAGGCCCATCTCTCGTCGATGCAGGACCTGGTTACGGAGTACGAGCCCTCCATCGTGGTGCTCGATCCGATCTCGGACCTGCTGACCGCGGGGGCGAGCCGCGACGTGTCCGCCATGCTCACGAGGCAGGTCGACTTCCTGAAGGTAAGGGGCGTCACAGCCCTGTTCACGAGCCTCGATCAGGACCTTCAGCTGGAGGAGGCCAACCAGCAGATCGCGGCGTTGATCGACGTCTGGCTCCTGGTCACGTCGCAGGAGCACAACGGCGAGCGGAACCGGGCCCTGTCGGTGCTGAAGGCCAGGGGCATGGCCCACTCCAATCAGGTTCGCGAGTTCCTGCTCACCTCCCAGGGAATAGACGTGGCCGGCATCCACGGTGTCGGGAAGGTCCTGACCGGGTCCGCCCGTGTCGCTCAGGAGGCGAGCCGGCGCTCGGACGCCGATGAGGACGTGGTGGCGGTGGGGACGCGATCTTCGCTGTGAGCGCCCTGCGCCCTCCCGCCGCCGAGGACACGAAGGCCGAGGCCTGCCACCTGCGCCTCTACGTCGCCGGCGAGTCGCCCAAGTCGCTCAGGGCGCTGGCCAATCTCAAGCGCCTGTGCGACGAGCATCTGGACTCCGACTACGAGATCGACGTGGTGGACCTGCTCGAGCATCCGCGTCTTGCCGCCGGCGACGAGATCATCGCGATCCCCACCCTGGTTCGCCGGCTCCCCAAGCCCATGCCCAAGATCATCGGTGACCTCTCGGACCCGGAGCGTGTGATCGTCGGCCTCCAGCTGCTGTCGAAGGACGGCTAGGAGGTGGCATTCGGCCCGGCACGTGAGCGACTCGAAGACGCGCTGGCGAACCTCGAGGACGCGCACTACGAGCTCACGCTCTTCGTGAGCGGCGCATCGAGCGCGTCCGCGCGAGCGGTGCGCAACGCACGGGCGCTGTGCGAGACCCACCTCGCCGGACGCCACGACCTGACCATCGTGGACATCAACCAGGATCCCGAGATGGCCCGCGGCCGCCGGGTCCTCGCCACCCCGACCCTGCTGAAGGAGCAGCCGGCCCCCGAGCGCATGCTCGTGGGCGACCTGTCCGATAGCGAGAGCGTGCTGGCCGCGCTCGACATCCACGTCGTCGAGGAGCCCGACCTGGATCCGGCCACGTGACCCCGCACCATCCCGAGGAGCATCCCTGCGGGGAAGCCGAGATCAGGGTGCAGCTCGCCGAGGCGGTGGAGACCCTCCGCGCGATCCGTGCCGGGGAGGTCGACGCCCTCGTGGTGGCCGAGGGTTCGCCCGGCGAGCAGGTGTTCACCCTCGCCAGCGCCGATCGCCCCTACCGGATCTTCGTCGAGACGATGCGCGACGGGGCGGCCACTGTGTCGGAGGACGGAATCGTCCTCTACGCGAACCGGCGCATGTCCGATCTGCTCTCCCGGCCGCTGTCGGGGATCATCGGCTCGCGCCTCGCGTCATTCGTCGCGGAGAGCGACCACGCCGCGCTCGCAGCCCAGGACGGCCGGGCCGAGGTCCGGGACCTGGTGGACATCGAGCTCGTGGACGGAGATGACGGCCGCGTGCCGGTGCAGGTGGGCGCCTCGGAGCTCGACATCGGCGGCGAGCGATGCGTGTGCCTCACGTTCGCCGACCTCACCCAGCTGAAGCGAGACCAGCAGACGCTGAACGTCGCGCACGAGCGGGCCCTGCAGGCCTCCCGGCTGAAGGCCGAGTTCGCGGCCAACATGAGCCACGAGATCCGCACGCCGCTGAACGGTGTGATCGCCATGGCGGGGCTCCTGCTCGAAACAGACCTCGACACCGACCAGCGCCAGTACGCCCACGCCATGCGCACGTCGGGCATGGCGCTGATGTCGATGGTCGATGAGATCCTCGACTTCTCGGATCTCGAGGCGGGCGGGCTCCAACTCGAACAGGCCCCCTTCGACCTGTCGGCGGTGATCGAGGAGGCCTGCACCGCGGTGGTCGCGCAGGAGGACGGAGTGGAGCTGCTGCGGTGGATCGACGAGCGGCTCCCCGCGACCGTGTCCGGCGACGGCGCGCGCGTGTGCCAGGTGCTCACCCACCTGATGTCCAACGCGGTGAAGTTCACGGCCGCCGGCGAGATCCGCGTGCAGGCGATCGAAGGGCACGCTGCGGGGGCGTCGAGGATCACCTTCGAGGTGAGCGACACCGGCATCGGCATCGATGCCGCCGCTGTGGACGGGATCTTCGAGTCGTTCTCCCAGGCGGACGGCTCGACCACCCGCGAGTACGGCGGGACGGGACTTGGCCTGGCGATCTGTAAGCAGCTGGTGGAGCGGATGGACGGCGAGATCGGAGTCCGCAGCGTCAGGGGCGAGGGCAGCACCTTCTGGTTCACGGTGCCGTTGCCGGCCGCCCAGCCGGCGCCCCCTCAGCGAGTGCGGCGAGACCCGGGCGAGGACCAGGAGGGGAATCGGGTCCTGCTGGCCGAGGACAACGAGATCAATCAGCTCGTGGCCGTACGGATGCTCGAGAAGCACGGCTTCCGGGTGGACGTGGCTGCGAACGGCCGGGTGGCGCTCGAGATGTGCAGGGACCACGACTACAGCGCGGTGTTCATGGACTGTCAGATGCCTGAGCTGGACGGCTACGAGACGACGCTCGAAATTCGCCGCCGTGAGAGCCCGGGCTGCCACATCCCGATCATTGCCATGACCGCCAACACCATGGAGGGCGACCGGGAGAAGTGCCTCTCCGCCGGGATGGATGAATACGTGGGAAAGCCCGTCGACGCGGAGGCGCTGCGCCAAGCCATCGACCGGGCGATGGGCAGCGAGGGTGGGCGCCCCGGCGGCGAGCACGACGGGGAGATCAGGCTGCCGCAGGAGGGGTCCACCCCGTGGCTCGACCTGTCGGTACTCGACGAGGTCGGTGACGCGCAGATGAGCCGGGACCTTGCCGGCCTGTTCGGCGAGCGGTCGCAGGCCTACCTGGCGAACATGGCGCGCGCGATCGAGGACGGCGACCCCGAGGCGCTTCAGGAACATGCCCACGAGCTCAAGGCCAGCTCGGCCGGCGTCGGCGCGCTGCGGATGGCCGAGATCTGCGACGGCCTCTGCCGGACGGGGCGGGCGGAGGTGCTGGACGAGGCGCCGATGCGTCTCAGAGAGCTCGAACGCGCCGCCCGCATGACCCAGGCCGCATTGCACCAGGCACACCCCGCGTCTCCCCTCAACGGGGGAGCTCAGCACGCGATATCACCCCATTGAGGGATCGACAACCGCCCCAGCCGTGTGTTTAGTCCCGCGCTGTGAGTCGGCGCCTGGGAGCTGGGGACCGAGCCGCTGTCACCGTCCTGATAATCGAGGACAACCGGGAGAACATCGATGTGATCGATGTCGTTCTCCGGGAACACGGGTATTCGCCGCTGCTTGCGCTCGGCGGCGCCGAGGGAGTGCGGATCGCTCTGGAGCGGACTCCGGACCTGATCCTGCTCGACATGCGCGGGCCGCAGACGGACGGATACGCGGTGGCGGCACTGCTGCGCGCCGAATCGCGGCTCGCGCGGACCCGGCTCGTTGCCCTCACAGCGTCGGCCATGGCGGGGGAGAGGGAACGAATCGCCGGCGCCGGATTCGACGGGTACATCCAGAAGCCGATCGACCCGGCGACCTTCGCCTTCGAGATCGAGGCCTTCATACCGCCGCCTGAGAGCCGCTCCGATGTGGCCGGCTCCGCCGCGGACCCGGCGTCGGCGCCGGCCGAAGACCCCCCGTCTCGCGGCGAGCACCTGCGCGATCTCAATCTCACCCTGGCTCGCCGGGTCAGCGAGCTGGAGGCCGAGAACGAGGAGCACCGTCGCCTGCAGGAGGAGCTGCGGCGCGCCGAGCGCTCGACGCGAAGGGCACACACCCGAGCGGTGGAGGCCTCCCGGCTCAAGTCGGAGTTCGTGGCGAACATGAGCCACGAGATCCGGACGCCGCTCAGCGGCGTGATCGGGATGAGCAGCCTGCTGCTGGACACGGCGCTGACCGACGAGCAGCGCGAGTACGCCGATGGCGTGCGCTCGTCCGGCGACGTGCTGATGGCCCTGATCGACGAGATCCTCGACTTCTCCAAGATCGAGGCGGGGAAGCTCGAGCTCCACGAGGCGCCGTTCGAGCTCCCGACGCTGATCGAGGAGGTGTGCTCCACGGTCGCCTCGCCGGCTCAGGCTCGCGATGTGGAGGTGCTCTCCTGGATCGACGAGAAGCTGCCGGCGACGGTGTCGGGGGACGGCACCCGCGTGCGCCAGGTGCTCACGAACCTGATGTCCAACGCGGTGAAGTTCACGGCCGCCGGCGAGGTGTTCGCGAGTGTGACCACAGATCCCGAGGCCGGCGGGTCGAGCGTCCGCTTCGAGGTCAGGGACACCGGCATCGGCATCGACTCGGCCTCGAGGAACCGGATCTTCGAGGCGTTTGCCCAGGCCGACGACTCCACCACGAGCGAGTACGGCGGCACCGGTCTCGGACTTGCGATCTCCCGGCAGCTGGTGGAGATGATGGGCGGAGACATCGGCGTGGAGAGCACCGAGGGCGAGGGCAGCACGTTTTGGTTCACCCTGCCGCTGGCGGCCGCTGCCGATCTCGGTCCGGCCCCGCTCCCATGCCCGGGGCTCGAGGGCATCCGTGTGCTCGCGGTGGACGACAGCGCCACCAGCCGAGGTCTGCTCGAGCGCCAGCTCACCGGCTGGGCCATGCGCTGCGATACCGCCATCGACGGCAACGACGCGCTGGCCAGGCTCGATGCGCCCGGCGCAGCCGCGTCCGCGTACGGCCTGGTGCTGCTCGACGATCGCATGCCGGCGATGACCACCGCCGAGCTGGCGACAGCGATTCGCTCGAGGCCGGGCGCGTCCCCGGCGCCGATCGTCCTCCTCACGTCATCGAAGGCAGGACGGCAGGCCGGGGAGGACGCCGGGATCGACGGCTTTGTGAGGAAGCCGGTGCAGCCGGCTCGGCTCCGCCATGAGATGGCGCGCGTGCTCGGCCTCGTCGACGCTGACGACACGCACGACGAGGACGCGCGACGGGCGGCGTCGGTGGGCGAGCAGGAGTACGACGGAGACCTCGTGCTACTCGCCGAGGACAACGAGATCAACCGGATCGTGGCCGTGCGGATGCTGGAGAAGCACGGCTTCCGGGTCGATGTGGCGGTGAACGGCCGGATGGCGCTCGAGATGTGCCGGCGCCGGCGCTACAAGGCGGTGTTCATGGATTGCCACATGCCCGAGATCGACGGCTATGAGGCGGCCATCGAGATCCGCCGCCGTGAGGCCTCCGGCGACCATCTTCCGATCATCGCCATGACGGCCAACACGATGAAGGGGGACCGGGAGCTGTGCCTCGCCGCAGGCATGGACGACCACCTGGGAAAGCCCGTGGACCCGGAGGCGCTCCGTCACGCCATCGTGCGATCGATGAATGGCGGGACCGGCTAGAGCCAGGTGGCCACGCGAATGGTGCGCGCGATCTCGGCGGGCGCCGTTCCCTTGACCAGCACGCTCTTGGCGCCGGCGCGGAGCATGTCGGCTGTGGCGCGCTGGGTGTCGAACCCGGTGAGCGCAACGATCTGCGTCCCCGGGCTCTCCTCCACGATCCCCCGGCTGGCCTCGGGTCCGCCGCCGCCCGGCATCATCCAGTCGAGCACCGCCACGTCGGGGTGATGGTCGGCCACCAGCTCCACGGCCGCATCGGCGTTCTCGGCGACGCCCACGAGGTGCAGCATCTCGTCCTCGATGATGATCTGGCAGATCAGCTCCCGCGCCACGGGATCGTCATCGGCCACCATCACCGTGAGCTGCCGGCCGAGCGAATCGGGTGCGTTCTCAGTCGCCGTCTGGTGCGGAGTGCCCATCTGTCGGCCTGCCTTTCGTGACCCCGGAAACGGGGTGAGGGTTGGGTGAAGTCCGGCGCGATCGCTGGGTCGTGGCTACGGTCACGACACGCATCGGCATGCACGGCCCAGAACCTGACCCTTTTCGGGTCAGAGGCAGGCCGCGAACCGAATGGTCCGCGCAATCTCGGCGGGCGCCATGCCCTTGATCAGCACGCTGCCGGCTCCCGCGCCGCGCATCTCCCGCGCGGCCTGCTCCGTGTCGAAGGCGGTGAGGGCGATGATCCGGGTCCCCGGGCTCTCTCTCGCGATCGTCCGGCTGGCCTCGGGCCCACCGCCGCCCGGCATCATCCAGTCGAGCACGGCGACATCGGGGTAGTGATCCGCCGCGATGTCCACGGCTCCGCCGGCATCCTCGGCGGCTCCGACCAGATCCAGCACCTCGTCGGCGGCCACGATCTCGCAGATGAGCCTGCGGGCCACGAGATCGTCATCGGCCACCATCACCGTCGGGCGGTTGCGCATGCTTAACGCATCGGCATCGCGGCCCGGGAACGTGACCCCCCATACGGGCCAGGCGTGTGCTCAGGGCCCGTCGGCTTCGCCCGGCAGCGGCGCCAGGATGAAGAGCTCGACCGAGATGGAGCTCTCGGATGGATCTCTGAGAGGTCCGGTCCGCGTGGCCGTGCCTCGCCCGGCGATTCGTCCCGCCCCCTACCTGGTGACCGTCGCGCATCGCAGGGGCGCTGGCGCCGGCCGGTCCCGGACCCTACTACGCCTCGGGGGCGTCCTCACCCGGCTCGAAGCCGGACATGTTCGTGCGGGCGTCGGCGAGGATGAAGAGCTCGATGGAGAGGTCGTTGTCGAGGTCGGTGTCGCTGGAGAAGAAGCGGACCCTGCGGCCTGTGGCCGGGGTGAACGACTCCTCGAGGACCACAACCACCACGTCACCCGTCGCGTAGGTCCGTGCCCTCGTGGGACCGCGCCCGTAGTACTGGGCCTGCAGGCGGACGATCTCTCGCCCGATGGTCTCGCGCGCGGTGCCGTCCCAACGCCATGGCGCGCATTCTAGAAATTCTGCGCGCCGGCGCAAGGGGCCGGGAGTGCTAACCCGATTCCGCTCGCTCGCGTTCGGCGCCTGCCGCGGTCATCGCCGCCCGTGCGTCGGAGAGCTGTTGCTCGGCCTCCCGCAGCTCCTCCCGCGCGCGCTCGGCGGCGGTTCGCCTCCTCTCCAGGTTGCGCTCGGCCGCCTCGAGCGCGCGCTTCGCCATCCGCGCCGCGCCGCGCACCCGGACGAGCTCCCTGCTGTCCGCTCGCGGGCGCTCCCGCGCCGGCGAACGCTTGCGAGGCGGGGGTGGCGAGCCGCCCGCGAGCCCCTCCAGGGGGCCGAGGCCCACGGGCTCGTGGTCGCTGGTCAGCCGGCCGGATTCGATCTCCGCCCTGACGTCGTCGTCTCCCGCGCCCGCGTGGAGCGTGCCTCGCACGCGCTCGCGGTCTCGCTCGGTAAGGGTGGGCTCGATCTGGGCGGCCCGCTCCGCGGCCTCGGTCACGGCCGTGCGCTCGGCTCGGGCACGTTCCCGGAATTTCTTTCCCGACGCGCCCGAGAGGGCGCCGCTCTGGGCGGCGCGCAGCTGCTGCCCGGCCTTCAGCGCCGATCGCAGCACGGCCCGGTCCTCCTGCCTCAGCCGGTTGATGGCCCATGCGCTGCGTGACGGCTTCCGGAGCGCCTTCGCACGGTCCGCCGCGTCGCGGTCGCCGGCGTCGCGCAGCTCCTTCGCCAGCTCGTTGCGCGCTGCGGTGAACTCCTCCAGGGGGAGGGTGTAGAGCCGGTCGATGCGACGCCTGAGCTTGGGGCTGTCGGACTCGGTCACGCCCATCGGGGGATCGTAAGCGCGGAAGGCGGCTTGCGGTGCGCGGGACCCGGATGCGAACATGTGTTCGTGTCACGCGAGGCCACGATCCTGCACGCCGACCTGGACGCTTTCTTCGCCTCGGTCGAACAGCGTGACGACCCGGCGCTGCGCGGGCTGCCGGTGATCGTGGGACCGGGCGTGGTCCAGGCTGCCAGCTACGAGGCCCGCGCGTTCGGGGTGCGCTCCGCCATGGGCGCCTCGAAGGCGCGGCGGCTGTGCCCGCAGGCCGTGGTGGTCTCGCCGCGGTGGTCGGCGTACGTCGAGGCGAGCAGGGCGGTGTTCGAGGTGTTCGAGCAGACGGCGCCGGTGGTGGAGGGGCTCTCGATTGACGAGGCCTTTCTGGACGTCCGCGGGCTCGAGCGGATCTCGGGCACGCCGCGGGAGATCGCCACCCAGCTGCGCGGGGTGGTGCGCGAGCGGGTGGGCCTTCCGATCACCGTCGGGGTGGCCACCACGAAGTTCCTCGCCAAGGTGGCCAGCGGGGTGGGCAAACCGGATGGCCTCCTCGTGGTCCCAGCCGGCGGAGAGCTGGCCTTCCTTTCTCCGCTCCCGGTGGAGAGGCTGTGGGGGGTGGGCCCCGCCACCGCGGCCCGGCTTCACGAGCACGGGCTGCGGACCGTCGGCCAGGTGGCCGAGATCGCCGAGCCCGAGCTCGTATCGATGCTCGGGCGGGGGACCGGCCGCCAGCTGCACGCGCTGTCCCACAACCGCGATCCGCGCCGGGTGAGGACCGGCCGCGGGCGCCGCTCGTTCGGCGCGCAGTGCGCGCTCGGGCGCTCGCCGTCGACGCCCGAGGCCCTGGACGCGGTGCTCGTGGCCCTGGTGGATCGCGTGACCCGGCGCATGAGGGCGAAGGGGCGCGCGGGACGCACCGTCGGGCTGCGGATGCGCTTCGGCGACTTCACCCGTGCGACCCGCTCTCACACCCTGTCCGAGCCCACGGCCACCACCCGGACGGTGCTCGCGGCCGAGCGGACGTTGCTGGAGAAGGCCATGCCGATGATCGAGCGCCGCGGGGTGACGCTGGTGGGGGTCACCGTGAGCAACCTCGAGTGGGGAGGCCGGGCGGTGCAGCTCACACTGCCCTTCGACGGCCACAGCGCCGTGGCCCTCGACGCCGTGATGGACGAGGTGCGGGATCGTTTCGGTGCCGCGGCGGTGACTCGGGCCGTGCTCCTCGGGCGCGGCCCCCGGCTGGCCACCTGGCTGTTCCCCGGCGAGGAGGACGAGCCGTGAGCGCTCGAGCGGCGCCTAGGCCCGGTCGCCCAGGCGCTCGCTGACCCGGCCCGCGAGCACCCTGACGTGGGGCTCGCCGATGGCGTCGATGTGCGCGCCCGGGATGGCCACGACGGCGAGTGCGCCGCCCACGGCCTCGTGCCACACGGGAAGCGGATCGCACGTTCCCGGCTCGCGGCTCGCGGCCACGAACAGCGTTGCGTCGCCCGCGTAGGGGCCCGGGCGGTAGAGCGCGAACGCGTCCATGCTGATCTGCTCGAGCCGGTGAAGCAGCGGAGGCAGCGGCCACTCGGGCGGGGGTGGGGCCAGCGGTGCGCGCGGCGCGACGCGGAGGACCGCCTTCGCGAGGTAGCGCGGCAGTCGCCGGCGCGGTGAGCGCACAGCGGCGGCCGCGAAGCGGAAGGGCCGGGCGACCGCGAAGCGAAGCCGCGCGGCCGGCGGGAGACAGGCCGGATGCACGTGGGTGTCGATCAGGCCGAGCCAGGCCACGCGCTCGCCCTGCCCGGTGAGGATGCGGGCCATCTCGAATGCCACCAGGCCTCCGAAGGAGTGACCGGCGAGGTCGTAGGGCCCCTCGGGCTGGACCGATCGCATCGTTCGGACGTAGGCGGCTGCCATCTCCTCCACACGGGTCTGGGGCACCTCGCCCGGATCGAGCCCGAGCGCCTGTATCCCGTACACGGGCCGGTCCGTGTCGAGGCGGAGAGCAAGCGGGCGCAGCTGCAGGACGTCGCCACTTATGGAGTGCACGAGGAACAGCGGCCGCTCGGCCGTCCCGGGTCGCAGGAGCACGATCGAGGGCACTCGGCGCTCGGCCGGGCTGTCGATCACCGCCGCCAGGTCCGCCGTGGTCTGGGCCCGTACGAGCGTGGACAGCGGAAGGTCGATCCCGAGGTGATCGTGGATCGCCTGGAAGAGGCGCACCGCGGCGAGCGACGTGCCGCCCACGTCGAAGAAGTTGTCGTCCGGGGTTAGCGGCGCCACGCCCAGCACGCCCTCCCAAATGGCGCGGATTCGCGCCTCCGTGGACCCGGCGGCGGCGTGGTCGACCGCTCCGGCCAGCTTGCGTCGCCGCTCCACCGCGGAAGCCACCGCCCGGCGCACCTCGTCGAGGCAGCCGGGATTGGCCAGCGACTTGGAGTTGCCCGCCGGCAGGCCGTTCACCACATCCCGCACGGCCCGTTCGGAGCGCTTGCCGCTGTGGGTGGCGGGAAGCTCGCCGACCTGGACCACCAGCTCGGGCACGTGCGTGGGAGCGGCGTGGCTGACGATCGCCCGTCTGATGTCCACCGTGAGCCGGCCGTCGAGCACGCAGCCCTCGCGGAGAACCACGAGAAGCACGACCCACGTTCCGCCGAGAGCCTCGTGGCTCTGTTGCTCGACCGCCACCGCCTCGCTCACCTCGGGCACGTCGCGCAGCGCGCGATAGATCTCGGACGGCCCGATGCGCACGCCGTGGATGTGGAGAACGCCGTCCGACCTGCCGTGGATCCGGGCCTGGCCGTCCGCGTCGAGCTCGATCACGTCGCCGTGGGTCCAGACGCCTGGGTTCACGCCGAAGTAGGCGTCGTGGAAGCGTGTCCCGTCGTCGCCTACGAAGCCCAGCGGGCGAGACGGGAAGGGGTTGCGGCACACGAGCTCGCCCAGGCCGGTGCCGGGCTCGTGACCGGAGTCGCTCAGCGCCTGCACGTCGAGTCCCAGGCTGCGGCACTGGATCCAGCCGCGGTGGACGGGCAGGTTCGGGTTGCCGAGCACGAAGCACCCGACGATGTCGGTCCCACCGGAGATCGACTGAACCGGGACGGCGCCCACGTGCTCGGACACCCAGTCGTATTGCCAGTCGTGAAGGATCGACCCGGTGGAGAGCACGGACCTCAGGTGGCCGAGCGGCATCTCCTCGCGCGGGCTCACGCCGCTGTCCTGACAGAGCTGCAGGTAGGTGGGGCTCGTCCCGAACACGGTGACCTCCTCGGAGGCCACGACTCGCCAGAGCGCCTCGGGCCCGCTCAGGGGTCCGTCGTAGAGCACGAGCTGACATCCCGACGCGAGCGCGCTGAGCTGCCAGTTCCACATCATCCACGCGGCGGTGGTGTGGAAGAGGAGCCGGTCGCCCGGGCGGAGATTCACGTGGAGCCGGTGCTCCTTGAGGTGCTCCAGCAGCGTGCCCCCGGCGCCGTGCACGATGCCCTTGGGCGCCCCGGTGGTGCCGGACGAGAAGAGCGTGAACAGGGGATGGCCGAACGGCAGCCTGAGCCACTCGTGGCCGTTCGCGCCGCCGGCGGGCGAGCGCCACAGGTCGGCGAGCCGCTGGATCACGAGCGGCGACTGCGGCGGCTCGGGCCCGTCGTCCAGGGCGATCGCCGCGGTGAGCGACGGCAGCCCCCGCATGAGCTCCCCCATCCGGCCCGACAGCGCGGTGGAGGCCGCCTCGCCGCCCTCCACGAGGTTCGCCATCAGGATCGTCGGGGAGAGCTGCTGGAAGCGGCTGAGGAGGGCCGGGACTCCCATGTCCGGAGAGGCGGTGGAGAACACGGCCCCCACGGCGGCGGCGGCGAGGCCGCACGCCAGCACCTCGATGTTGTTGCCGGCGACGGCCACGATCGTGTCCCCGGGCCGGATGCCGATTCGCCGCAGGTGCGACGCCAGGTTCCGGACGCGGGCACCCAGCTCGCCCCGGGTCAGCGACTCGCGCCCCCGGTAGGCGTGATGGGCCACGACCGCCGTGTCCTCGTCGCCGGCCCCGGGCCGGGGCCGCAGCAGGTTCTCGGCGTAGTTCAGCCTCAGGTTCGGGAAGAAGGAGGCGAACTCGGGGCGCTCGTCCGTGCACGCCGGCGCGGGCGATCCCTCCCGCATGGGCGCGGACCACTCCAGGAAGAGCGACCAGAACAGCGGGTACTCCGCGACCGAGAACGCGTGAAAGGCTCCATGGTCCGGAAAGCGCTGACCGGTCTGCGCCTCGCAGAACTCGGTGAAGGCGGTGAGCTGGGAGGCGGCCGCCATGGCCTCTCTGGGGTGGAACGTCCCGCCTCGCCCTGGTGGAAGCACGGCCCTCACGTCAGAGAGCCAGCGGCGCCAGCGCGAGCGGCGCTGGTGTCACCGTGTGAACGTCGGTGGGCGGAGAGTCTGCGAGCACCACGGCGCCGGTGAAGCTCTCGTCCAGCTCCACGTCGAGGAGCGTCCAGCGAGCGGCGTCGCCATCCGCGAGCGAGATGATCCGCGGCCGTGGCTCCGCGACGGTGACCCTGATGCTGTCCAGGCCGGCCGCCAGGCCGGCCCCGCTGGCCTTCAGGTACGCCTCCTTGCGGGTCCAGCACTCGTAGAAGGTCCTGAGGCGCCGGTCCGCGGGCAGCCGCATGATCGCCGCGGTCTCACCGCGGGCGAAGCGGCTGGACGCGATCCGCTCGAGCTCGGGGAGGGGAGCCACCCGTTCCAGGTCCACTCCCAGCGGACCGTGCGAGCTGATTGCGACGAGGCCGTGGCCGGCGCTGGTGGAGAGGCTGAAATGGATCCCGTCGCCCTCGCCGGGCGCGAGTGCGGGCTTGCCGTTCGCGTCCCGGGTGAAGCGGAGCGAGCCCGGGTCGCGGCCGAGGCGCCGGCCCAGGGCGGTGCGCACCGCGATGGCGGTCACGAGGCGGTGCCTACGTACGGCGGGACTCCCGCGCTCAGCCCGCTCGCGCTCCGACCGCCCGAGCCAGCGGCCGGCCGTTTCCTCGATCCACTCCGCCCCCTGATCGAGATCGATGGCCCAGATTTCGAGGTCCAGATCCCTCATCCGGGGTACCGTCGCAGAAACACTCAGACATTTCACACCAGTCCCCCCTGCCTCTCACCCCAAGCCGCACACTGCGCGCCTTTTCTACCGCACCTGTCCAGTCGGCGGGGTCAGAGGGGCGGTGCTGTGGGCCGCCCTACCCGGATGGTCAGCGTCTGCGGATCAGGTACAGCACAAGCAGTAGGAGCACGAGCGCCCCTCCGGCGGCCGCGGGCTGCGCTCCGACCCTCCGGCCGGCCGCGACCGTCTTCTCCTTGGCCTGCTCCTGAGCATCGTGAAGAGCCTGCTTCTGCTCCTCGACCTTCTCCTTGACCTGCCCCTTCACGTCGGCCTTGTGGGCCAGCGCTTCTACGGTGTCTCCCAGCTCGTCCCGCGTCTCGGCTATCTGCTCGCGCAGCTCGCCCGCGTCGGGCTGGGAATCCTCGGTGTGGTTCTCGGGTGTGCTCATCTCCTGGCGCTCTCCTTGACCTCGTCGACGTCCCGCTTCGTGCTCTCGATGGCCTGCTCGGGCACGGGCGGCGTGGCCTGCTCGACCTGCTTCTTGCCCGTGAGGGCGAGTACTCCGCCCACCACGAGCAGGACGACTCCCACGATCAGCGCGGCGGCCCACGGGTCCACCGCCGTGGCCAGCGCCAGCGCGGCGGCCGCGAGCACGAACGCCGTGCCGTAGAGCGCGACCAGCCCCGCCCCGCCGAAGAGGCCGGCACCGATGCCGGCGCGCTTGCCCTTCTCCTGCATCTCGAGCTGCGCCAGGCGCAGCTCCTGGCGGATCAGCGTCGAGGTCTGTTCCGAGAGCTGTTTGACGAGGTCCCCGACGGGCCTCTCGTCCAGCTGTTGTTCACTCATGTCAACCACCTTCCGAACGGCCGCGGCCGCTCATTTCCGTACTGGGCCGCGAGCCGTCTAGGCGGTGCGGGCGCGTTTCTTCTGTTTGGGTTCGGTGCGTTCTTCGAGTTGGAGTTCTCGTTCGGCTCCGGGGAGGCCGGCTTGGATTTCGCGGCTGCGTTCGCGTTCGGCGTTGAGTTCGGCGCCGAGCAGGATGGCCA
>JBBQHI010000053.1:0-21495 GCA_038323835.1 Solirubrobacterales bacterium | reverse complement strand
CTACCGGTATCAGCGGATCCTGCTGCCGGCCCTCGGCTGGGTGGCCTCCGCGGGCGGCGACCCGGATCTGCTCCAGTGGACCCTTCCACTCATCAACGTGCTGGCCGTCCTGGGGGCCACGCTCCTCCTGGCACAGTTCCTTCTCTCGCGGAACCGGCCCACCTGGGTGGCCCTTGCCTTTCCAACCTCGATCGGGGTGCTGGTCGGGTTGTTCAACGACCTCTCGGATCCTCTCGCCGCCTCGCTCTTCGTCGCCGGTGCCGTGTGGTGGCTGGATGACAGGAACCGCCCCGCCATCGCGGCGCTAGCCGCGTGCCTGCTGGCACGAGAGCTGTACCTGGTTCCCGTCCTGATCATCGGCGTGTTGGAGGTGGTGCGGAGCGGTCGACGGGGGCTCGTGTGGCTGCTGCCCACCGCCCTGCTCGGTCTGTGGCAGGTGGTCTTGAGGCTGATGCTCGCGGGCAGCCCAACGGACGACGCGCACAAGCCCTCGATCATTCCTCTCCGCGGCGCGATACAGAAGGTGCGCGAGGTAGCGCGCCACGACGTGATCGGAGCCGCGAACTGGGAGGTCCTGTTCGTGGCCCTCCTCCTCGCGTGCTGTCTCTACTTCGCGGCGTGGTCGGTCCTCCGCGTGCGTGGACGAGATCGTCCTATCGCCCGCGACGACGGGCTCCCACTGGTGGCGCTCGGCGCCGTGGCCGTGATCCCGTTCCTCACGCTCGACCTTTGGACCAACATCCCCTCGTATTCGCGCTACGGGGCTCCGGTCGCGGGACTGCTCGTCTTGGCCTACGCAATTGATCGCGGCTTCATGCCAAAGCTCCTCCTGACTGCAACGGCCACGCTCTCGCTCACCAACCCCATAATTGCGCTGCTTCCGACCGACGTTGGACGAGTGATCGAGCCGATCCCGCCCTCCACCCCCACACAGGCTCGTGCCTCCGAGCTGTCGGGATGTATCGGCGACGCCGGGGTGGTAGCCCGGGTGAGCACCAGCCTCTCGAAGCCTGGGTCCACCGTCCTGAGCCTCACCACCCGGTCAGGCCTGCCGGGTTCGATCACGGTGTTCGAGAGCGAAGGCGAGGCGACGCAGGCGACCGGACCCGCGCTCGACCTCATCAAGGCCGCGGGCGGAGAGGGGGAACGGGTGGGCGACCTGCTGCTGCTCTGGCCCAAGGGGGTCGACGCTCCCGACGATCGCCAGGTCCGAGACTGCATGCGCTGAGACTGGCGATGCGGATGAGGCGGGCGAGGGCACCGGCCCCCGCCCGCCCCGATTCGCATGCCTGACGGTCAGAGCTGGATGCAGACCGCCTTGGTCTCGGTGTAGTTCTCCAGCGCCTCGGCGCCCATCTCGCGGCCCCAGCCGGACTCCTTGTAGCCGCCGAAGGGCAGCGCCGCGTCGAACACGTTGTAGCAATTGATCCACACCGTTCCGGCGCGCAGCTGGCGGGCCGTGCGGTGAGCCTTCGACAGGTCCTGCGTCCAGATCCCCGCGGCCAGCCCGAACTTGGTCTTGTTGCCGACGATGGGAACCTCGGCCACGTCGTCGAACGGAGTGACCGTGACCACCGGGCCGAAGATCTCCTCGGCCTGGACCCTCATCTTCGGGTTCGTCTCGCTGAGCACCGTCGGCTCGACGAAGTAGCCCTTGCCGTCGATGCCCTTGCCGCCGGCCACCGCCCTGGCGCCCTCCTCACGGCCCGAGTCGAGGTAGCCGGTCACGCGCTCGTACTGCTCGCGCGACACCAGCGGCCCCATCTCGGTCTCAGGATCGAGGCCGGAGCCGACCTTGATCTTCTTGGCGTGCTCGGAAACACCCTCGAGCACCGCGTCGTAGGACTTCTTCTCCACGAACAGTCGCGAGCCGGCGGCACAGCACTGACCGTGGTTGAAGAAAATGGCGTTGGCCGCGCCCGGGATTGCCGTCTCCATGTCGGCGTCCGAGTACACGACGTTGGGAGACTTGCCGCCAAGCTCGAGAGTCACCTTCTTCAGGTTGCCCGCGGCCGCCTGCACGATCATCTTGCCGACCTCGGTGGACCCTGTGAACGCCACCTTGTCCACGTCGTCGTGGGCGGCCAGCGCGGCGCCGGCGGTCTCGCCGTAGCCGGGCACGATGTTCACCACGCCCTCGGGAATTCCGGCCTCCAGGATCAGCTCGCCCAGCCGCAGCGCGGAGAGCGGGGTCTGCTCGGCCGGCTTCAGAACGATCGCGCAGCCGGCAGCCAGGGCGGGGCCGAGCTTCCACGCCGCCATCAACAGCGGGAAGTTCCAGGGGATGATCTGCCCCACGACGCCCACCGGCTCGCGCAGCGAGTACGCGTGCCACTCGGCTCCCGGCATGTACGCCACCGAGGGCTGAATGGTCTCGCCGCCGAGCTTCGTGGTCCAGCCCGCGTAGTAGTGGAAGTTGTCGGCCGCGAGCGGGATGTCCGCCGCGCGCGCGATCGCCATCGGCTTGCCGTTGTCGAGCGTCTCCAGGGCGGCGAGCTCGTCACCGTGCTCCAGGATCAGGTCGCCGATGCGGTGGATCGCCCGGCCGCGCTCGGAGGGCGTCATGCGGCCCCAGGGCCCTTCGTCGAAGGCTGCGCGCGCGGTCTTCACAGCGCGGTCGATGTCCTCCGAGTCGCCCTCGGCCACGTTGGCCAGCACATCGCCGGTGGCCGGGTTGAAGACCTCGAACGTCTTCCCCGACGCAGCGTCCACCCAGTCCCCGCCGATCAGCATCTGACGGTCCTTCGCGACGAAATCCATCGCCGAGCTGCTCACTGCAATCTCCGTTGCCACTTGTACTTCCTCCCTTTCCCAGACCGCGCGGAGCGCGGCAAATTGCTCTGGTTAGACTACGAAGGAAGGCGTTGCAACCAGGTTGCAAACACGCCGCCGAGGGGAGTGAGATGGGCCGCAGTCCGTGGGTCGCACTGGAAGCGACGACCGACAAGCGCGAGCGCGCGCGAGAGCTCGCGCAGGCACACCGCCGCGTGGTCGAGGACCGGCGTGAGGACCGTTCCGTGCGGCAGGTGATCCGGGAGTCGTGGAGGCGCTCCGCCGAGGCCGGCGTGGACCCCGCCGTGCCCTCCGCGCCGCTGCGGCTCTCCGACCGCGAGACCCACGAGCGGCTAGAGCACGGGCCGCTCGCTCTCGCGCCCGCCATCCTGCGCCAACTGCGGGAGGAGGTCCAGGCCGAGGACGAGCAGATCGCGCTCCTCTGCGGTCCCGACGGCACGATCCTGTGGATGGACGGCGACCCGCGGGTACTCGATCGCGCGAACGCGATCCACCTTTCGCCCGGGGCGCAGTGGAGCGAGCAGGCGGTGGGCACGAACGCGATGGGCACGGCACTGGCGGTGGACCATCCGGTG
The DNA here is from genome assembly GCA_038323835.1 of Solirubrobacterales bacterium. Taxonomy (GTDB): domain Bacteria; phylum Actinomycetota; class Thermoleophilia; order Solirubrobacterales; family Thermoleophilaceae; genus JACVRW01. The sequence continues at coordinate 18,127 of JBBQHI010000053.1, read as the reverse complement.
CAGGTCTTCGCGGGCGAGCACTTCGCCGAGCAGGTGCACCCGTGGACCTGCGCCGGGGCGCCGCTGCACGACCCCGACACCGGCGAGCAGATCGGCGTGATCGACCTCTCCGGCGGCCTCAGCACCGCGCACCCGCACAGCCTCGCGCTCGTAGCCACCGCCGCTCGCGTGATCGAGTCGCTGGCGCTGCGCGAGAGCCTTGCCCGGGAGGAGCGCCTGCGGCGGGGATTCAGCGCCCAGGTGGGCGGCGGGCGCGCGATGGCCCTCGTGACCGGGCGCGGCCGGGTTCTCGAGGCCACCACGGAGGCATGGGTGGGCGAGCGGATACCGCTCCCCGAGGGCGGCGGGACGCTGTCCTGGCGCGGGCGCTCGTTCGTCGCCGAGCCGGTGGCCGAGGGCAGCGGCTACCTGCTCGAGCGCGCCGCCGGCCGGAGGCGCACGTCCACGCGTGCAGAGGCCCTCGGGCGCAATCGGCTCCGGGTCATGATCGGCTCGAGGTGGGCCTCGCTGTCCCCCCGGCACTCCGAGCTGTTCCTGACGCTCCACCTGCGCCCCGCCGGCATGACGGCCGAGGAGCTGACGCTGGCCGTCTGGGGGGAGCGGGCCAAGCCGGTGAACGCCCGCGCGGAGCTCTCTCGCCTGCGCCGCGTGCTCGGGCCACGCCTCCAGGCCTCTCCCTACCGCCTGTCCGGAGACGTGCGGACGGACTTCGACGAGGTCGGCGACCTGATCGACCGGGATCGCCTCGGCGATGCACTCGACCGCTACCCGGGGCGGCTGCTGCCGCGATCCGAGGTGCCGATCGTGTGCGAGGCGCGACAACTTCTCGACGAGCGCCTGCGCACGGCGCTGATCGCCCGCCGCAGCCCGGCCCTCCTGGAGCGGTGGCTCACGAGCCCGTCCGGCGCCGACGACGCGGTGGCGTGCCACGAGCTGCTCGCGCTGCTGCCCGACGGCGACGAGCGCCGAGAGGTTGCCCTTTCGCACCTGCGCCGGATCACCGCCGAGCACGATCGTCGCTGAGCCGCGCGCGATACTGCCCCGGATGTCGCAGGAGAACGTGGAGAAGACCCGGGATTTCATCGAGGCCTACAACCGGCGGGATTTCGACGCCGCCGTGGAGTTCTTCGACCCGCGGGTGGACTGGATCCTTCCCCCGCACCAGCGCATGGACTCGTGCTGCGGTCCGGACGAGGTCAGGCGCTTCTGGGAGGACCTCGACGAGAACTTCGATGCGCTCAGCCTGCGCCCGCAGGAGTACGTCGACTCGGGAGACCGGGTGGCGGTCCGCCTCCGCCACTTCGGGCGCGGCCAGGGAAGCGGAATCGAGATCGACACGGAGCTGTACCACCAGGTCACCACCTTCCAGGAGGGGATCATGGTGCGAATCGAGTACTTCACCGACTGGGGCGAGGCGCTCGAGGCGGCCAATACGACCAAGGAGCCAGACGCATGACCTCATCGACCCCGCTGATCACCGGCACCGACTTCATAACGGTGTCCACGAAGGACATCGACGCCGCCGTCGCCTTCTACGGCGGGGTGCTCGGGCTCCAGGAGTCCAAGCGCTGGGGGCAGCGACCCGCCGTGGAGTTCGAGACCGGCAACCTGACGATCGCGGTCATGCAGTCCGACGCCTTCGGCATGGAGTTCCGGGCCCACAACCATCCGATCGAGTTCCACGTTGAGGACTTCCACGCGGCGCAGGAGGAGCTCCGCTCCCGCGGCGTGGAGTTCCAGGGCGACACGATCGACTCGGGCGTCTGCCACCAGGCGTTCTTCCAGGACCCGGACGGCAACCTGCTGGGGATCCACAACCGCTACGCGCCCGGCGTGCCGCCGGCGGCGGAGGCGGGCACGACCGGCTGAAGCTACCCGGCCCGCTGTAATGCGGGACGATGGGGGAATGGTCAGGATGATCCGACCTCCCCTGGGCCCGACCGCCCTGATGTGCGCCGGGGCGGGGGCTTTGGGCGCATGCGGTAACGCCCCCGACGATCACCGAGCCCGGCCGGGCCGGCCTCCGCGCACCGGAGAGACGCTCATCCAGGGGAACGTGGTGACCCTCCCGTTCGTGGGCACGCTCTCCTGGCACTGCCAGCCGAGCCGAGAGCCGCGGCGCTTCACCACAAGTTTGGTGCTGCCCCGGCCGGGGGCGACGGTCGTGGCGAGCCTGTGGGCCGACGGGCACCGGGTATGGAAACGCCGAAGGATCGATCCTCTGCCCGATCCGTCGGTGACTCTCGTGAGCAACTCTCCACCGGCCGCTCACCGGCAGACGTGGCGGCTCCGGTACCACCACGAACCCGCCACCTTCACCGCCGTGGTGCGGCTCCGCTTCCATGCTGAGGACGCCCGCTGCCTCATCTCGCCGGTCCGGACCGTCACGCACCGCGAATAGAGACCTACCTCCGATTGCCACGCTGGTGGAGGCGCTTTCGGGGGGCTAGCGCTCGGCGGGCGCCTGCCCTTCTAGCGCGCGTTCCATCTCGCCGGCCAGAACGGGATGCCGGTACGGCCCCGGGCGCCGGAGGGCGTCCACCACCTGGCGCTGTGACTGAGGGTCCTTGTCCTGACTCATCTTGACCTTGCAGGTGAAGCGGGCGATCGGAATCCGCAGGCCCACCGTGCCCTTGGCGAGCCGGGCGCCGAACTCCTGATCGAGCGGAACGGGAGCGTCCACGTGCCGCTCGAAATGGTCGACGAGCCTCGTGAGGACGCGCAGGTTCTCCTCGGGATCGAGGACCTCGGGCACTCCGTGGCAGTGGGCGACGCTGAAGTTCCAGGTCGGGGCGGGGGTGGCCTGTTCGGTGTACCAGCTCGGCGAGATGTAGCCGTGCGGACCGGCCACGATCAGGAGCACCTCCCGGGTGCCGAGCTGATGGAGCGTCTCGTCGGGACGCCCCACATGGCTGACCACTGCCAGGTCGTCGTCACGGTCGTCGAGCAGCACCGGGTAGTGGGATGCCACGAGGCCGTCGTCGGCGTTGCTGACGATCGTGGCCCACGGGTTCTCCGCGATCAGCGTCCGTACGACGCGCTCGTCGGTCACGGCATGGTGTGGGTTGTGGCGCACGGTGGCAGTATTGCCCCCGCCCGACCGTCACGGTTCTACCGGCTTGGCCGCTCGACGAGCACACCTCGGCGGCGCTCGCCCTGCTCCACGCCCAACCGCTCGCGGACCTCGTTCTCCTCCGCGGGATCGGGGGCCCTGCCGGTCGCCCGGGCGGCGGGGTCGACTCCGGCCCGTTCCATGCACCACACCCCGGCGGCCACCAGGGCCACGACCACGACGCCGGCCGCGAAGAGGAAGGCGGTCACTCGCGTCCACCCCCGAGGGCGGCGTAGAACGCGCCCAGCGAGAGGATCGACGGGACCCAGAGACCCACGAACAGGGCCTCCTCGCGGGAGTCGGCGAACCACAGCACCACCGACAGCAGGAAGGACAGGAAGGCGGCCAGGGCGATCCAGGCGGCGCCGGGACTTGATGAGAGCACCCGGCTCGCCGGGCGCGCGCGTGTTGCGGTGGGAGAGCTCATGCCTCCTATACGGACGGCGGCAGTCCCCGTCTCACCCGCGCGGTCAGGCGGTTTGCTCGACCCGCGGGTCGAGCGTCTGAGCGGCCAAGCCCAGCCACCACGTCGGTGGGGCGGAGCGCTCGCCTTAGACGCTCGCGGTCTCCCGGAGGACCCGGTCGCCCTCCTCATGGCCCTATCGCTGGGTCGAGAGCCAGGCCCACTCGATCGTGGCGTCCAACCGGCCTGTGCCAGGGAAGCCACTCCCGCGCGGTCCGTCTGTCATGACCCTGGCGATCGCGGTGGAGCCCGTGGGTGCGCCGGTCACGCCGGCGCCCAACCTCACCGTGCCGACGGTCGGCGCGCTGCCGCCCCGCTGACCTGCTGAGCTGTCGACGCCGGGCGGGGTGGTGAAATGCCCCGTACGCAGGACCACATGAGGAGGGGCCTATGAACGAGGAGTACCCGGTTCGGTTCTCGGTCGAGTATCCCGACCGGGACCTCAACCGCCTGAGCACCGCATTTCGCATATTCACCGTGATCCCGATCGGCATCGTGCTTGCCGCCATGGGCGGTACAGGCGAGTTCGGCGGCTGGGGCGGCTGGCGGGGTGGGCAGGAGGCCGTGGCCATCGGCGGAGGGCTGCTCGTCATTCCCCCGCTGCTGATGATCCTGTTCCGCGAGAAGTACCCGCGCTGGTGGTACGACTGGAACCTCGAGCTGCTGCGCTTCTCCAACCGCGTGGGCACCTACTTCGCGTTGATGAACGACCGCTACCCGTCCACGGACGATCATCAGTGGGTGCGCCTCGACTTTCCCTACCCGGACGCCAAGCGCGACCTCAACCGCTGGCTTCCGCTGGTCAAGTGGTTCCTCGCCATCCCGCACTACTTCGCGCTGTTCTTCCTCTACGTGGGGGCGTTCTTCGCGGTGATCGGCGCGTGGTTCGCGATCCTGTTCACGGGCCGCTACCCGCGTGGCATCTTCGACTACGTGGAGGGCGTGACCCGCTGGTACAACCGCGTGGCCGCGTACGCGCTCATCCTGGTCACAGACCGCTATCCGCCGTTCTCGCTGAGCCAGGGAGACACCCCGCCGCCCACGCCGGAGCGGCCGGTCCCGGCTGACGTCTGAGGCGTGGTGCCGCCGGCGCTCATCGGCCGCCGCGGGCCAGATCCTCAAGGAGCCCCCACACGTGGAGCTCACCGATGAGGGGCAGGCGCCGTTCGAGCGCCTTCGCCATGTGGCTCTGCGCCACGACAAGCGGCTGCGCGCCCACCTCAGCGACGAGGAGATCGCTCTGCTGGGCGAGTCGCTCGACCGGTTGCGGGCCGCGGTGGAGACCAAGCCCGCCGACGGCGCGAAGGGGGTTGCGCAGGCTGCGGGCGGGGACGTACCCTGACCCGGCACTCGCGCTCGCACACCAGGAGATGACCATGGCTCAGGCAGCCCTCGACACCGCCGCTCTCGCCGGCTTCTCGGGCGAGCTTCTACGTGACGGCGACCAGGGCTACGACGATGCCCGCACCGTGTTCAACGCCTCCATCGACCGCCGGCCCGCGCTGATCGCCCGGTGCGCGGGCGTGGCCGACGTGATGGACGCCCTCGCCTTCGCGCGCGAGCAGGGGCTCGAGGTGTCGGTGAAGGGCGGGGGGCACTCGGTGTCCGGCCACGCCGTGGTGCACGACGGCCTGATGCTGGACCTGCGTCTCATGAACCACGTGCGCGTCGATCCGGAGCGGCGCACCGCCTGGTGCGGGGGCGGCACCAAGTGGGGCGAGCTGGACCGCGAGACCCAGAGGTTCGGCCTCGCCGTGACCGGCGGCCGCCTGGCGGACACCGGCGTGGGGGGACTCACCCTGGGCGGCGGCAGCGGATGGATCGAGCGCAAGTTCGGCTTCACCGTGGACAACCTCCTCTCGGCCGAGGTGGTAACAGCGGACGGGCGGCTCGTTGTGGCGAGCGCCGACCGCAACCCGGACCTGTTCTGGGCGCTCAAGGGCGGCGGGGGGAACTTCGGCGTGGTCACCGGGTTCGAGTTCCAGCTCCACCAGGTGGGGCCGCTCCTGTACGGGGGGATGATGTTCTTCCCGATCGACCGCGCCGCGGACGTGCTCAAGGCCTACCGCGACTTCATCGAAGCGGCTCCCGACGAGGTGTGCGGCGGCTCGGCCGTGCTGTGTGCCCCGCCCGAGGACTTCGTGCCCGAGGCCGTGCGCGGCAAGCCGGTCCTGGCCGTGATCGCGTGTTACCTCGGCCCGCCCGAGGAGGGCGAGAGCGCCTTCGCCCCCATCCGCGACCTGGATCCGGCGCTGGAGGCGCTGGCCCCGATGCCCTACGAGGCGGTGCAGGGCCTGATCGCCCCGGGCAACCCCCCGGGGCGCCATCACTACTGGAAGGCCGGCTTCCTCGCAGAGCTCAGCGACGAGGCGGTGGACACGTTCATCGCGAGGGCCGCCGACGTGGTGTCGCCGTTCAGCGCGTGCCTCATGCTGCCGCTCGGCGGCGCGTTCGCGCGCGTGCCCGAGGGCGACACTCCGCTCGCCCATCGCGACGCCAAGTGGAACTACCACGTGCTCTCCCAGTGGGAGGACCCGGCCGAGGCGGACCGCAACATCGACTGGACCCGCAGCTTCGACCAGACGATGGCCGAGTACGCCGAACGCGGCATCTACGTGAACTTTGTGGCCGAGCCGACCGCCGCCGCGATCGAGGGGTCGTTCGGGCCGGAGAAATACGCCCGCGTGGTGGAGGTCAAGGAGGCGTACGACCCGGACAACGTCTTCCGGAGCAACACGAACATCCCGCCGCGCGCATAGGGCCGGGCCGTTGCCGCCGCCCGCCGCGCTGGAGGTGGTCGATGGAGGCCGCGCCCTCTCGTTCTCGTTCGCGGACCTCATGAGCTACCACGGCGGGGGCTCGCCCGGTGGTGTGGCGCACGCCTTCAAGGTGCTCGAGCGCGCCCTGCCGCTGCTCGAGCCCGCGGGCCCGTGCGAGCGCCGCGAGATCGTGGTGCACACCGCGTTCGGGGGACCCGGGGCGCGCGACGCCTTCGAGATGGTGACCCGCGCGGTCACCGAAGACCGCTTCCACCTGGATGCCGGGCTGGCACGCCCCGAGCGCGGGCGCGCGCTCGAGCGCTTCGTGTTCCGGCTCTCCTACCGCGGGCGGGCGACGACGCTGGCGTTGCGACACGGCTTCGTGAGCGATGAGTTCATCGACCTGGCCCGCACCGAGCAGCGCACGCCGGACGAGGAGCGGACGCTGGACGTGCTGAAGCTGGAGATGGCCGACCGCGTGATGGTCCGTCCCGCCGCCGAGGTCTACGACGCGGGCGAGCCGGAGGCGCGGGCGGTGTAGCCGCGGCGCTCGCCCATGCGCGCCAGCCAGGGAAGCACCAGCCGCTGAATCGCCGGAGGTGGCAGCGGCGGGAACAGGAGCACGGCCATCTCGCGGTGACGGTGGGCCATGGCGGCAGCCTCGAGCAGGGGGCCGATGCCCTTGGGGATCGCCCGGCGCGTGATCCGGCCTGCGCGAGAGAGAGCGGCCGCCTCCTCCAGGAACTCCTGGAGCGAGGAGGGCGGGCGGGCCTCGCATACGAAGTGGGCGATCTCGTCGCCCCGATTGCGGTAGGCGTGCCGGACACCCGCGGGGACCACCACGGTCTCGCCGGGCGAGGCGGTCTGCCAGCGCCGGCCGGCAAGGAAGCTCGGGTGGCCGTCCACGACCGTGAAGCGCTCCTCCACAGCAGGGTGGACGTGCGGGGTCACGCCGCCGCCCGGATCCACCCAGGCCTCCACGTGAAGCACCTCTCCGCCGTCATCGTCGGTCGTCCGGCTGAAGGAGAACCGCTGCCTCAGAACCGGGTCCACCACCAACTCCTGCGCCATCTGATCTCCTTCCAGCGGGTAAGCTAACGCCGATTAGGAAGCTACCTATGGGGCGTTAGGTTGTCAAACGAGAAGGCCGCACCGCCGCGCCCGCGCCGGCGGATGACCGCCGCCGCCCGCCGCGAGGTGATCGAGCACGCCGCCACCGAGGTCTTCGCCGAACGCGGCTACGCGGGCGCGTCCATGGACGAGATCGCCCGGCGCTCGGGGGTGACCGCCCCCGTGGTCTACGACCACTTCGCCTCCAAGCTCGACCTCCACCGGCGCCTGCTCGAGCGCACCCGCGACGAGCTGCTCGCGATGTGGCGCGAGCAGCTCACCGGCGACCAGCCCGCCGCCGACCGGATCCCGCGCGCCCTCGACGCCTGGGCGCGCTACGTGGAGGGCCATCCCTACGCCGCGCGGATGTTCTTCCACGAGACCACCGGGGATCCCCGGATCCAGGCGATTCACGCGGAGGTTCAGGCCGACGCCCGCATGGCGCTCGGCGAGATCCTCGGCCGCGAGGAGGGGGCCGAGAACATCGCCGGGGCCGACGCGGAGGCGCTCGAGATGGCCGCCGAGGTGTGGCGAGCGGGTCTCACCGGGCTCGCGATCTGGTGGAGCGAGCATCCTCACGTGCCCCGGGAGCGGGTGGTGGCCACGGCGGTGAACGCCGTGTGGATCGGGTTCGAGCGAGTGCGGCGCGGGGAGGGCTGGAAGCCCTGAAATGGCAAGGGCCCCGACGGAGACCGGGGCCCTGACCGACCCGCGTTTCCGGTGTGAAGCCGGAGATGCGGGCTTTTCTCCCCCTTAACGCGGCCAGTAGGCCACAGGGGAGGGGACCGAGGATATCCCAGTCAGCGCGCCGTGGTAGAGCGGCCCCCGGGGGCGCTCCTCGCTGGGCTCGAGGCCGAGCTTCTCCGAGTAGAACGCGCGTGCCCGGTCCATATCCTCGAGGCCAGGGAGCCGCGCGGCCGCGGCCCGGGACGCCGGTCCAACAGGCTCGGTACCGTCCGTGCCGTGGCTTCCATCAACGCTATTCATTTCACCGATCCGGGCTGTCCGTGGGCCTACTCCGCGCGCCCGGCACATGCCCGGCTTGCCTGGCGCTTCGGTGACCAGATCGAATGGCGGCTCGTGATGATCGGCCTCAGCGAGTCCGCGGAGCGCTACGTGGAGCGCGGCTACTCGCCGGCGCGGATGACGGCGGGGCAGCGGGTCTTCCAGAGGCGCTTCGGGATGCCGTTCACGTTCGCATTGAAGCCGCGCATGGCCGCCACCACACGGGCGTGCCGCGCGATCGTCGCGGCTCGCGAGATCGATCCGGCTCTGGGTGAGTCGGCCTTCCGTGCACTGCAGCTGATGCAGTTCACCACCACCCGGCTGCTCGACGACGACGCCGACCTGCGCCAAGTGCTCGGCCAGGTGCCCGGTCTCGATACCGACGCCGTGGTCGGGCGGATCGATGACGCCGAGATCATGGCTTCCTACGAGGCCGACCGGGCGCTGACCCGCTCGGCCGGGGGCTCTCCGACCCACGCCCAGAACCGGTTCTCCACCAGCGACGGCCCGGTCCGCTACACGGCCCCGTCGGTGATCTTCGAGCACCGCGACGGGCGCACGTTGGAGGTGGGGGGCTTCCAGCCGTTCGAAGCCTACGACACGGCGCTCGCGAACCTCGACGCCTCTCTCGACCGCCGTCCCCCTCCCGAGGGCCCCGCCGACGCGCTGGCCGCGTTCCCGGCCGGGCTCACCACCGCCGAGCTGGCCGCCGTGCTGCGCCCCTCCGACCTCGTGGACGCCGATCTGGGCGCGACCGAGGGGCAGCTGGCCGCGCTCGCCGGTGAGGGCAGGGTGGCCGGACAGCCGGCCGGCGGCGACGCGCTCTGGCGCCTGGCCGCGCCCGCCTTGGCGTCCTGACGCTCGCGCGGATAGCGTGCCCCCGACAGCCAACAAGGGGGAGCCATGAGACGCAGTGCGATCGTTCTGGCGGGCCTCGGAGTGCTGCTGCTCGCAGCACCTCCGGTGGGTGCCGCCGGGGGCCACCGGAAGATCACGATCAAGGCGCGGTCCCAGCTCGACCGCGTCCAGTTCGTTGACAACGCGCCGACCGGCGACTCGGCGGGAGACATGCTGATCTTCACCGAGAAGCTGTTCAACAGCCGCGGGAAGCAGATCGGCAGCGATGCCGCCTCGTGCGTCCGTCTGTTCGACGTCACGTCGCTCTGCACGGGCACCTACCAGCTTCCGCGCGGGCGGCTGATGGTGCAGCTGGTTCAGCCGGGGCCAACGGGCACCTACGACCAGGCGATCACCGGTGGCACCGGCCGCTTACGCGGGCGCCCGGGGCACGGTCAGGGTGGCCCAGCAGGCCACCGGCGGCGATCGCTTCGCCTTCAGGATCAGGCTCGGATAGCCGGGGCCGGCCGCCTCAGCCCTCCCTGGGCATCGACACCCGCACGCCGTCGGTGGGCTGCTCGGGTCCTGAGCCCTCGGGCCCGGGCGCCTCATGGCGCGCGCCGTTGGTGGCCGACGGCGGGCCGTCTCCGCTCCGGTAGGGGCCGGGCTTCGGCCGCGGGCTGCCGCCGGGGAAGGCGAGGCGCAGGATGGTGCGCTGAACCGTGCCCAGCTGCTTGAGGAAGGGGCCGGTGTTGTAGGGCAGGTCGTACCGCTCGCACAGCGCCTTCACCTGAGGCGCGATCTCGGCGTAGCGCGTGCTCGGCATGTCTGGGTACAGGTGGTGCTCCACCTGGTAGCCGAGGTTGCCGCTGATCACGTGGAAGAGGGGACCCCCCTCGATGTTCGCGGCGCCCAGCAGCTGCCGGACATAGAACCCGCCACGGGTCTCGTCGGCCACCTCGTCCTGGCTGAAGGTGTACGTCTGGTCGGGGAAGTGGCCGCAGAAGATGATCGCGTAGGCCCACACGTTCCGGACGACGTTCGCCGTCGCATCCGCCTTCAGCGTGGACGCGAACGTGCGGCGGAAGGCGGGCGCGTCGAACACCTTGCTCAGGAGCCCGCCGCGGCGTCGGCCCCGGCGCGAGCCCGACTCCTTCCGCGCCGCCAGGGCCAGCGCGACTCCGCTGGCCGCAAGTCCGCTCAGCACCGGGAAGACGATGTAGTCCTTGGTGACCTGGAGACGTGCCTTGTGTGCCATCCCCTTCAGCTCGCGCTGGATCTGAGCCTTCTTCTTCTCGCCCTTCCTGATCGCCTCGAAGTCGAGGTCGTGCGCGGCCACTCCCCACTCGAAGAACGCGGCCAGCACCAGGTTGTAGAACGGCTGAGCGAGGTAGACCGGGTTCCACTTCTGGTGTGGATCGATCCGCATGATCTCGTAGCCGAGGTCCCTGTCCTTGCCCCGGATGTTGGTATACGTGTGGTGCACGTAGTTGTGCGAGTGCTTCCAGGCCTCCGCGGTGGACGCCGAGTCCCAGTCCCAGGTCGTGGAGTTGATCTGGGGATCGTTCATCCAGTCCCACTGCCCGTGCATGACGTTGTGGCCGATCTCCATGTTCTCCAGGATCTTGGCCAGGGAGAGCATCGAGGTGCCGGCGATCCAGGCGGGCCTGTTGCGCGAGGCGAGGAGCAGCAGGCGGCTGAGCACCACGAGCCTGCGGTGCATTCCGATCATGCTCGTGATGTAGCGCCGGTCGCGGTCGCCGAGGTCGGAGAAGACCTGGTCGTGGATCGCGTCGAACTCCTTGCCGAGCGCGTCGATCTGCTCGTCGGTCAGGCGTGCGAGGGGACTGTCGATCGTCGTGGCTATTGGGTCCTCCGGTGTCGTGTCAAAGAGCGATCTCTACAGGGCCTTCGGGGGCGTTCACACAGGTGCGCACGACCTCTCCGGGCGTGCCCGAGACCTTGCCGGTACGCAGGTCGCGGATCCGGCCGGAGCCGAGCTTCCCGACGCACGTGTGGCAGATCCCCATACGGCACCCGTAGGGCAGGGTGGCTCCGGCGTTCTCACCGGCCACCAGGATCGGCGTGGCGCCGTCGCTGACCGCCTCCACGCCGCTGCCGGTGAAACGGATCGTGCCGCCGTCGCCGTGCTCGGCGTCCTCGGAGCCGACCAGCGGCTGAAAGCGCTCCATGTGCGGGCGGCGGGATCCGCCCTGGCGATCCCAGTGGCCGGCCAGCGCGTCGAGCATCTCGGACGGGCCGCTGATGAAGGCCTCGCGCTCGCGCCAGTCGGGGCAGAGCGTGTCGAGGTCGTGTGGCCCGATCCGGCCCATCTCGCTCGTGACCTGCTCGTGCGCGCGGAGGCCGGGGTTCCGCGCCGCGAGGTCGCGGAGCTCGGCGCCGAAGATCACGTCCTCGCGCGTGCGCGCGGAATGGAGCAGAACCACATCGGAGAGGGCGCCGCTCGAGGAGAGCGAGCGGAGCATGCTCATGATCGGCGTGATGCCGCTGCCTGCGCTGATGAAGAGCAGGCGGTCCGGCAGGGGATCCGGAAGCACGAAGGTCCCCTCCACGCCGCCGAGCCGGACGATGGCGCCGGGGCGGGCCTGCCGGACGAGGAAGGGGGAGACCTTGCCGGCCTCCACGAGCTTCGGGGTGATGCTGATGCAGCCGTCGGGGCGGGCGGGGTCGGAGGTCAGGGAGTAGGCCCGCCAGTGGTGGATGCCGTCCACCGCCATGCCGATGCGCAGGTACTGGCCGGGCTCATGGCCCTCCCACTCCCAGCCCGGCTTGATCACGATCGTCGCGGCGTTGGGCGTCTCGGGCTGGATGCGCTCGATCCGCCCGCGCAGCTCCTGGGTGGACCAGAGTGGGTTGATCAGCTCGAGGTAGTCGTCGGGGAGCAGCGGCGTGAAGAGTCCCCTCAGGGCGTGCAGGGTGCGCACGCGCCACTGCGGGACCTTCGGCCGGGCGCCGCGCTCAGCCATGCCGGCTAACGATGAGAACGTGTGTCAACCATGCGTTCACAACCGTAGCATCTGAGGCTAGACTCGGTCCCGTGGCCACTCGCCAGCCCACCGTACTCCGCCGCGTGCGCGAGCGTGAGCTCGTGCAGGCCACCCGGGCGCTCTTCGACGAGCGCGGCATGCTCGACGCTCCGATCGAGGAGATCGCCAAGTCGGTGGGCATCGCGCGCGGCCTGGTGTACCGGCAGTTCTCCTCGAAGGAGGAGCTCTTCGTCCTCACCGTCACGGACTACCTGGACGAGCTCGACGCCGGCCTGGCCGCGGCCATCGGCCACGACGCCGACCCGAGGGCCCAGCTCGAGCGCGCCATCCGCGCCTACGCGAGCTTCTGCAATCGCTACCCCGCCTTCATCGACAGCTCGCTCTCGCTGATGCAGCGCCCGGCCGGGGAGCTTCGCGAGAGCGTGTCGGAGTCCGTGTGGCTGCGCCTGGGCCAGGGCATGGCCACGTGCATCGACCAGCTGATCGCGGTGCTCACGGCAGGCGCCGAGGCCGGCATCTTCCGCGTCGCGGAGCCCGGTTACATGGCCAACATCCTCTGGACGCAGGTCCTCGGAGCGATGCACCTCGCGAGGATCCGGGTGGGTCTGCGCGGCGCCGCTCCCGGCATTCCCGAGCTGTTCAAGGTGGAGCCCGAGCACGTGGTGGACACGTGCGTGGCCAGTGCCCTGGCCACCGTGGGCTGTGACAGCATCACCCCAACCCCATGACCGCGACGGCCACCTCTGAGCACCTCGACGTGATCGTCGTCGGCGCCGGGCTGTCCGGCATCGGCGCCGGCTCCCAGCTGGAGATGAAGTGCCCCGGCAAGACGTACGCCGTCCTCGAGGCGCGAAACGAGATCGGGGGGACGTGGGACCTCTTCCGCTACCCCGGCGTCCGCTCGGACTCGGACATGTTCACGCTCGGCTACGCCTTCCGGCCGTGGACCGAGCCGAAGGCGATCGCGGACGGCCCGTCGATCCTCCGGTACGTGCGCGACACGGCCCGTGAGCATCGCGTGGACGAGAGGGTCCGCTTCCGGCATCGCGTGGTGCGCGCCGAGTGGTCCTCCGCCGACGCCCGCTGGACGCTCGAGATCGAACGGGGGGAGGAGCGCGAGACCACCTTCCTGACGTGCGGATTCCTGTTCCTGTGCAGCGGCTACTACCGCTATGACGAGCCCTACACGCCAGAGCTCGCCGGCACCGAGCGGTTCGGCGGGCGGATCGTGCATCCGCAGCAATGGACCGACGACATCGACTACGCAGGGAAGCGCGTGGTGGTGATCGGCAGTGGCGCGAGCGCGGTCACGCTCGTGCCCGCGATGGCCGAGACCGCCGCTCACGTGACGATGCTCCAGCGCTCACCCAGCTACGTGGCCTCGCTGCCGGCCGAGGACCCGTTGGCCAACCTCGTCCGGCGCGTGCTGCCGACGAAGCTCGCGTACTCCGTGGTGCGGTGGAAGAACGTGTTCATCACCATGGGGTTCTTCAATCTCAGCCGCCGGCGGCCGAACCTGATCCGGGGGATGCTGCGATGGGCGGCGGAGCGACAGTTGCCGGACGGCTACGCCGTGGACACCCACTTCAACCCGCGCTACAACCCGTGGGACCAGCGCATGTGCCTCCTTCCGGACGGCGATCTCTTCAAGGCGCTGAGCAGCGGGCGGGCCACGGTGGTCACGGACCACATCGAGACGTTCACCGAGACCGGCATCAGGCTCACGTCGGGTACGGAGCTCGAGGCCGAGGTGGTGGTCACCGCCACGGGGCTGAACATGCTCCCGCTCGGAGGTCTTCAGATGGCGGTCGACGGTCGCGAGGTGATCCTGCCGGACACCGTGACCTACAAGGGGCTGATGCTGGCCGGGGTGCCCAATCTCGCGTTCTCCATTGGGTACATCAACGCCTCCTGGACGCTCAAGTGCGACCTCACCTGCGACTGGGTGTGCCGGTTGCTGAACCACATGGACGAGCGCGGCTACGCCCAATGCCTGCCCGAGTTCGGCGATGCCGAGGTGGTGCCCGAGCCCATGATCGACTTCTCCTCGGGCTACATTCAGCGCTCCATCCACCTGTTCCCGAAGCAGGGCGCGAAGGTGCCGTGGCGGCTCCACCAGAACTATCCCCGGGACGTTTTGATGCTGAGATACGGCGCCATCGAGGACGAGGCGCTGGGGTTCACCAGGGGCCGGCGGGCGGCGGACGTCCCCGACCCCGTTGCCGTGTGAAGCGGAACGAGGAGGTTTACCAGCAGTAGGCGGTCAGGCGGTGGCGGCGATCACCACTAGCAGGGCGATGCCGATGAGCGCTCCCACCATGGTGATCACGGTTGTGACCACGGCGCTGGGCTCGGCGAAGTCGCCCGCGCGAATGGCGCGGTCCACGGCCACGCGCCGCCACTGGCCGTAGACGATGCAGAGCGTCCCGATCGCGCACAGCGCCATTCCGACGAGGGTGTACGGCCATTGGTGCTCGCTGTCGGAGAGGTGGGGCACGATCTGCGCGGCGGCGAGGCCGGCGGTGAGAGACGTCAGCCCGGTGCGCCACCAGGCCAGAAACGTGCGCTCGTTGGCCAGCAGGGTGCGACGGCTGAAGTCGCGTGAATCGACCGGCGCGCGCGGGTCGGGCATGTCGGCGGGCGTCATCCGTGGCGACCGTACACCGTAAGGTCTGCCCGCGTGACGATGCTGACCAGCCTGCGCGGCCGGATCGCGCTCGCCGCGGTGAGGCGGGGACTGCCGATCCCCGGCGCCGCCCGCGGGGCGGGGCTGGCGGAGCGCGCGAAGATCTTCCCGACTACCACGCCAGCCCGGGGGAGGCGGCCGACGCGGCGCGCGAGGCCGGCGCCGGGGCTCTGGTCCTGACCCACATCGTGCCGCCGCTGCCCTTGAAGGCGCTGGAGGGCCCGTTTCTCGGCGACGCCGCCGAGAGGTTCACCGGCCCGCTCTGGATGGCCCGCGACGGCGACCTGTACAGCCTGCCGCTCGGCACCCGCGAGGTGGAGCGGAGCGGCCTGATCCCGCGCGGCGGCTGATGCGTCCTATGCCCTCAACAGTGATGCCGTGGCACATGCCCGCCGGCTGATCGAAGCCCGTCAGTACGTGCTCGACAGCGACTTGGGCGACGTTCAGCCCGGCGCCGATACGGGGACTTCCGCCGCGTTCACCGCTCAGGCCTGATCGCGTGCCTGTACCGGGCGGCCGAGTGGCGCCACAAGGACGTGGAGCTCGCCGCCCACGAGCTGCTTCAGGTGCTCGACGAGAAGAGCGGCTGAGCCGAACGCGCGGCTACGCGCGGCTGCGGCTGGCACGGCCACCCGCATACGAACCGACGTCGGCCAGGAACGCGAGCACGACGATGAACCACTCGAGGCCGGACACCCGGTGCGACCCCGCGTCCCACATGACCGCGTAGGCGAGGGTGGTCCACGGCAGCAGGAAGAACCCGAGCAACGGGACGATCGTGCTGTCGTAGGCGCGGCCGAGGATGTCGCTGAACAGCCAGACGCCGAACAGCGCCAGCCGCGGCGAGATCAGGGCGAGCAGGACCGCAACACAGGGCATGCCGGGGAGTGTCTCACCTCTAGCGCATCGGCGGCCCGCCGAAGTCGGTCGTGTAGGTCCAGGGCGGGTCGTCCGACCGAGGCTTGGCCGGGGCGCCGGGGGCGAGGCCCATGCCGATCTCTGTGTACCCCGGTCGCAGGATGTTCTCCCGGTGCGGCGGGCTGTGCATCCACAGGCTCACGATCTCGGCCGGCGAGGAGCGGGGACCCGTGGCCCAGGCGATGTTCTCGCCCGTGAGCGCGTTGTTCGAGGGGTAGCCCGCCGCGAGCATCCGCTGCTGCGGGTCCACGCCGTCCGGCGTGTCGTGCTCGAAGAAGCGCCGGGCGATCATGTCCTCGGAATGCCGCTGGGAGGCGAGGTCGAGCTCGGCGCGGCGCTGGAGGGGAGGTAGGTCGCGCTGCGCGCGCTCCTGGTTGAGGAGGCACAGCGTGAGGCGGCGCGCCTGCTCCACGCCGAGGTCATCAGGGGCGAGGTCCACGGCGCCGCAGGGCGATGCGCTCTGAGCACGCGGCTGGCCGTCCGTTCCGCGAGTGGCCACGAGGACCCCCGCCGTCGCCACGGCGCCCAGCGCCAGGAGTACCCGTGCGGCCACTAGCGAGGACCGGAGTTCGATCGGTGATCGGACGAGCACCGCAGCATGTTCTCTTCATCGGCTGCGACATGGGCGTTGTTGAACGGCTCGTCACCGCACTACGCTGCGCCTTCCGACTGGACCCTCAGCAGGAGGACCGAAATGGGCAAGATCGTGGTATCGCAGTTCACGTCCCTGGACGGCGTGATCGAGGACCCGGGCGGAAGTGAGGACTTCGAGCGCGGCGGCTGGGCCTTTCAGTTCGACCGCGGGCCGGACGGCGACAAGTTCAAGTTCGACGAGGTGATGGCCTCGGACGCCCTTCTGCTCGGGCGCACCACCTTCGAGGGTTTCGCCGACGCGTGGCCCTCACGGGAGGGGGACTTCGCCGACAAGTTCAACGGGATGACCAAGTACGTCGTCTCCACCACGCTGAAGGACCCCGAGTGGAACAACTCGACGGTCATCGCGGAGAACGTTCCCGAGAAGGTGGCCGAGCTGAGGCAGCAACAGGGCGGAGACGTCCTCGTCAACGGCAGCGTGCAGCTCGTTCAGACGCTGATCGAGCACGACCTGGTGGACGAGATCCGGCTCATGGTGTTCCCGCTCGTGCTGGGCAGCGGCAAGCGCCTGTTCGGGGAGACGGGCGCCGCCAAGACGCTTAGGCTGGCCGAGTCGACGCCCGTGGGCCCGGACGGCGTGGTGGTGCTCACGTACTCGAGTGCGTGATGTCTTAGCGAGTGCCGTGCTGGTCGAAGGCCGACGACGCGTCCGCGTTCTTGCCCTCGACATCGCTCGGCCCTTCAGCCACCTGGTGCCGCGTCGCGGCGCTCCCCGCCCAGGGGATGGTCGTCGATCTCGCTCCCTGGGCGACTGACGATGCCGAACGCCACGCCGACGATGATCACGAGGAAAAGGAGGGCCACGATCAGTCCTCCGGTGCTGGCGATGACGGTCACGCTCGGCTAGCTCCGGCGAGGGGAGAGGCGATCGGATACGCGTCCGACTCCCCGGGCCACGCCCTTGAGCGGCTCAACGGTGTCGGCAACGGTTTCCACCGATTCCTCCAGCTGCTCGACGGTATTCAGCCCTTCCAGCAAGCGAGGCAGCGCTGCGCGGAGGATGTGGAGCGACTCGGCCAGATCCTTGGCCGCCAGCGTCAGGTTCTGGCCGCCGGAGATGAGCTCCTGCGTGTGTCCGTCGAGCACCTCTCCGGTGTGCTGAAGGTCGCGGCCCCCCGACTCGATGGTCCGAGCTGTGACATGGAGTGCGCGGGTCTCCAGCAGAAGATCCTCGCCGCCCGCGCCGAGCGCGACGGCGCTCGCATCGACCGTTCGGATGGTCGCGATGAGCGTTCCCAGCTCCCTGAAGAGTGCATCCAGACGCTCCCGTGCCTCTTCAATCGGGTCGGGATCCCGACGGGCTCGCTCCGCCACTGCGTTCAGATCGTCGGCCGCCCGGGCGATCACCTGAACGGTGCGCCACGGCGCCAGGGCTAGGTCGAGAGGTCCCATTATCGAGACATACGAGGCAGAGCTGAATCGAGCCCACGCCTCAGGCGGTGCGGGCGCGTTTCTTCTGTTTGGGTTCGGTGCGTTCTTCGAGTTGGAGTTCTCGTTCGGCTCCGGGGAGGCCGGCTTGGATTTCGCGGCTGCGTTCGCGTTCGGCGTTGAGTTCGGCGCCGAGCAGGATGGCCA
>JBBQHI010000052.1:0-23127 GCA_038323835.1 Solirubrobacterales bacterium | reverse complement strand
TGGCGTTCTGCATGAGCGTCGAGCAGCTGCTGGAGGAGGAGGTTCCGGACCGCGCGCAGTGGCTGCGCGTGCTGTTCATGGAGCTGAACCGGATCGCCAGCCACCTCTTCTGGATCGCCACCGCCTCACTCGACATCGGGGCGATCACCATGCTCTGGTGGGGCTGCCGCGACCGCGACCTCGTGCTCGACCTGTTCGAGATGTCGGGCGGGCAGCGGATGCACACGCGCTACTTCCAGGTCGGCGGGGTCATGGAGGACATCCCGCCCGGGTTCGAGGCGAAGGTGCGCGAGTTCCTCGAGATCATGCCGCGCCGGCTCGACCAGTACGAGGCGCTGCTGGACCACAACGAGATCTGGATCAGGCGCATGAAGGGCACCGGAATCGTGTCCCAGGAGGACCTGCTGGGACTCGGGGTGACGGGCCCGCTCCTGCGCGCCTCCGGCCACTCGTGGGACCTGCGCAAGGCGATGCCCTACTCGGGCTACGAGAACTTCGACTTCAACGTGCCCGTCGGCTCGGTGGGCGACAACTACGACCGCTACAAGGTCCGGATCGTGGAGATGCGCGAGTCCCTGAAGATCGTGGAGCAGGCGCTGGACGGCCTGCCCGAGGGCCCGTACATCACCACCAACCGCAAGGTGGCGCTGCCGCCTCGGCACGAGCTGGCCACCTCGATGGAGGCGCTGATCCATCACTTCAAGCTCGTGACCGAGGGCTTCCGCGTGCCGCCGGGCGAGGCCTACGCGGCGATCGAGTCCCCGCGCGGCGAGCTGGGCTGCTTCGTGGTGGCCGACGGCTCGGCCAAGCCCGCCCGGGTGCACATGCGCGACCCCAGCTTCGTGAACCTGCAGGCGCTGCCGGGGATGGTCAAGGACTCGCTGCTGGCCGACTTCATCGCCTCCGTGGCCATGCTCGACCCGATCCTGGGCGGGGTGGACCGGTGAGGCGCGACGAGGGCGCGCTGCACTCGGCGCCGCTTCCTCCGGGGTGGGACGAGGCCAACCGCCTGGACGACGATCCGGCCACCGTGCCGGACCCGGCCACGGTGGAGGTGCCGCCCGCTCTGCGCGCCGAGATCGAGGGCCACATGGCCAAGTACCCCGAGCGTCACTCCGCCACCCTGCCCGCCCTCGGCGCAGCGCAGCGGCTGCACGGCTGGTGCTCGCCCGAGGCGATCCTCCAGGTGGCCACCGTGATGCAGGTGACTCCCGCCTACCTGTCGGCCGTGGCCACGTTCTACGACATGCTGCGCACGCAGCCCACGGGCAGCCGCTACGTGTACGTGTGCACCAGCGTGGCCTGCCACCTGAAGGACGCCAAGTCGGTGTACGACGCCATCGCCGCCGAGGCGCTCGAGCAGGGACTCGAGGGCGTGGAGGTGCGCGAGTTCGAGTGCCTGGGGGCCTGCGAGATGGCTCCGATGGCGTCCGTGGACGGGCGCTACGTGGGCCCGATCGCCACGAGCGAGGCGGCCGAGTTCGTGACCGCGGTCCGCGAGGGCCGCGACCCGTTCCCCGGGCGCGGGCTGGGGGACGACAAGTGACCGAAACCCGGGTGCTGTTGGAGAACATCGACGAGCCGGGCCTGAACACCATCGAGGTGTACGAGCGCTTCGGCGGCTACGGGGCGATGCGCAAGGCGCTGCTCGAGATGACGCCCGAAGACGTGCTCCACGAGCTCGAGGAGTCGGGCCTGCGGGGCCGCGGCGGCGCCGGCTTCTCGATGGGGAAGAAGGCGAGCTTCATCCCCAAGGGCTCACTCGACAAGTACCTCTGCTGCAACGCGGACGAGTCCGAGCCCGGCACGTTCAAGGACCGCCTGCTGATGCAGAAGAACCCCCACCTGCTGGTGGAGGGCTGCGTGATCGGGTCGATCGCCGCCGGCGCCAACCGGGGCTTCATCTTCATCCGCGGGGAGTACGAGCTTCAGGCGGACATCCTCGACGCGGCGGTGCGCGAGGCGTACGAGAAGGGCTTCCTGGGACAGAGGATCCTCGGCTCGGAGCACTCGTTCGAGCTCGTGGTGCACCGCGGACAGGGTGCCTACATCTGCGGCGAGGAGACCGGGCTGCTCGACGCGCTCGAGGGCAAGCGCGGGAACCCGCGGCTGAAGCCGCCGTTCCCGGCCAACCAGGGGCTCTACCAGGGACCGACCCTGATCAACAACGTGGAGACGCTGTGCAACACCCCGGGCATCGTGGACCGCGGCGCGGAGTGGTTCAAGTCGATGGGCGAGGGCAACTCCACGGGCACCAAGATCGTGTCCCTGTCGGGGAACGTGCAGCGTCCGGGCAACTACGAGATCGAGCTGGGCATCCCGGCGCGCGAGATCGTGTACGGCCTGGCCGGCGGGCCGCCCGAGGGACGGACGGTGAAGTGCTGGTTCCCAGGCGGATCCTCGGCGCCGGTGCTAAAGGAGGAGCACCTGGACCTCCCCTACACCTTCGAGGCCATGGCCCAGGCGGGGTCGATGCTCGGCTCGGGCGCGATCATCGTGGTGGACGACGCGCAGCCGCTGGTGCCGCTCGCGCTGCGCCTGGCCGGCTTCTACCGGCACGAGTCATGCGGCAAGTGCGTGCCCTGCCGCGAGGGCACCAGCTGGACCGTGAAGACGCTCGAGCGGGTGGACAACGGGGAGGCCACCCCGATGGACCTCGAGATCATGGGTCAGGTCCAGCAGAACATCATCGGCAACTGCCTCTGCGTGCTCGGCGACTCGATGGCCATGCCCATCGGCTCGATGCTGAACCTCTTCCGCGATGAGTTCGAGGAGCACATCGAGCGTGCGCGCAGGCAGCGCGACCTGGAGGACATGGGCGTGGTCTCGCAGGCCGGAGCCGCCTGAGCCATGGCCCGCCCCGAGAAGAAGCTGATCACCTTCGAGATCGACGGCCGCGAGGTGCAGGCGCCGGAGGGCACAATGCTCGTGGACGCCGCCAAGTACGGCGACGTGGAGATCCCGTACTTCTGTTACGAGCCGAAGCTCGGCCAGCCCGTGGGCGCCTGCCGCATGTGCCTGGTGGAGATCGAGGGGATCCCGAAGCTCCAGACCTCCTGCTCCACGGCGGTGCGGGACGGGATGGTGGTGATCACCACCTCGGACCGCGTCAAGCACGCCCAGAACGCAATGGTCGAGTTCCTGCTGATCAACCACCCGCTCGATTGCCCGGTGTGCGACAAGGGCGGCGAGTGCCCGCTCCAGGACATCTCCATCGGCTGGGGCGCCGGCCGCTCGCGCTACATCGAGCCCAAGCGCCACTTCAAGAAGCCGCTGGAGCTCTCCCCGCTGGTGGCCATCGATCGCGAGCGGTGCATCCTCTGCTACCGCTGCGTGCGCTTCTCCCAGGAGGTGGCCGAGGACAGCCAGCTCGTGTTCCTCGAGCGCGGCGACCACACCTTCGTGGGCACCCACGACGGGCACCCTTATGTGGCTCCGTTCAGCGGCAACATCATCGAGCTCTGCCCCGTGGGCGCGCTCACCTCCACCAGCTACCGCTTCCGTGCTCGGCCCTGGGAAATCGAGGACGCCGGGACCGTGTGCACCTTCTGCCCCTCGCAGTGCAACGTGACGCTCACCATCCGCGACGACGCCCACGTGGTGCGCGTGCTGGGCCGCGACAACCACGAGGTTGACGATGGCTGGCTCTGCGACAAGGGGCGCTTCGGCTACCAGGCGTTCGAGGCCGAGGAGCGCATCACCGGGCCGATGGTGCGCGACGGGGGCTACCTGCGCGAGGTGAGCTGGGAGCGCGCGCTGTCCGAGGCCTGGGCCGCCCTGGAGAAGGCCGCCGATCGGGCCGCGGCCTACGTGAGCGGGGAGACCACCAACGAGGAGGGCTTCCTCGTGCAGCGGCTGATGCGCGACGGCCTGGGCTCGGCCCGGGTCGACTCGCGCGACGGCGCTGCGCCGGACCCGGTGCACGCCCGCCGCCTGGCCCGTCCCGACCTCGGCGCGCGGGTGTCCGACATCGACCACGCGGACGCGATTCTGGTGGTGGGCACCGAGCTGGTGGACGAGGCCCCGATCCTCGACCTGCGCGTGCGCAAGGCGGTGCGCCGCAACGGCGCCCGGCTCGTGACCCTCTCGGCCCGGCCCTCCACGCTCGACGGCAACGCCGCCGCCGCGGTCCGCTGCGCCCCCGGCGGCGAGGAGGCGGCCGTGGCCGCGCTGGCCGCGGCACTCGGCTCTCCCCGCGCGGGAGGATCGCTCGACGAGCTGGCCACGAGGGCCGGTGCGGCCGCCGGCTTCCGGCCCGGCGCCGCCAGTGCACCGAGCTCGCCCGCCGAGGCTGTGGGCCAGGCCGTGGAGGTGCTCCGCGACGCGGGCGACGTGGTGATCCTCTGGAGCGAGCGGCTGTGGGCCGCGGACCGCGGCGGCCACACCGTGGAGGCGCTCCTCGCGGTGGCCGGCGCGCTCGGCCTTGCCGACCGCCCTGAGTCCGGGCTGATCGGCATCCCCACCTCCGCCAACGGCCGCGGGCTGCGCGAGGTGGGCTGCCTGCCCGGCGTGGGTCCGGGTCTCACCGAGGCGGCCGTTCCGGACGAGCTCGAGGGGGCGGGAACGCTGCTGCTCGTGGACGCCCCCGGGGTGCCCGCCTCCGTGCTGGAGCGCGCCGACAGCGTGATCGCCTTCGCCCGCTACCGCAGCGACGCGCTCGAGCACCACGCGAACGTGGTCTTCCCGGCCGAGATCTACGCCGAGAAGGAGGGCACCGTCACCCACCCCGACGGCCGCGTCCAGCGGGTGCGCGAGACGCTGGGGCACGCCGGCAACGTGCGCTCCGGGTGGTGGGTGCTCAACCAGCTCTGCACGCTCGCGGGCAAGGGCGTGGATGCCCGGACCGCACCCGGGATCACCGCCGAGATCACGAAGGCCGTGCCGATCTACGCCGGGCTCGACCTGGTGGAGATCGGCGGGCTGGGCGTGCGCTGGCAGGACCGGAACGCCGCCGCGAGCGTGCCGGTGGAGGAGCTCTCCGAGGGGCCCCTGGCCGATCCGCCCGCCGCGCCGCAGGGGCTCCGGGTGGTGACCGCTCCCACGCTGTGGACCGGCCACGAGGTGGAGCACTCCCGCTCGCTCAGCTTCCTGACCCAGGAGGCGCACGCCGAAATCTCCCCGGAGGACGGCCACCGGCTCGGCCTGGAGCACGGCCAGGAGGCAGAGCTGAGCGCCGGGGGCCAGAGCGTTCGTGCCCGTGCCACGCTGCGCACCGGCACTCCGCCGGGAGTGGTGTTCCTCATCGCCGCCTCGCTTCCGGACGGGCCGGTGGAGATCGCGCCGGCCTCCGAGCGCGAGCCCGCCGGGGTGTCCGCATGATCGAGAGCACGATCGTGCTGATCGTGAAGGCGATCGTGATCTTCGCGTTCGTGCTCGGGATCGTGCCCATCATCCTGTGGATGGAGCGCAAGCTCCTCGGCCGCTTCCAGTCCCGTATCGGCCCCAACCGGGTGGGCCCGCGCGGCCTGCTCCAGCCGATGGCCGACGTTCTGAAGCTTCTCTCCAAGGAGCCCTCGACGCCCGAGACCGCGGTGCCCTGGATGATGGCCATCGCGCCGGTGATCTCGATCGTCACGGCGGTGGCCACCCTGGCGATCATTCCGTTCGGCCCGTTCGATGCCTGGGGCGGCGGCTTCGGGCTCTACGGGATCGACGTGCCGATCTCGCTCTTCTACTTCTTCGCCTTCGGGTCGCTCGGCTTCTATGGGCTGATGCTCGGCGGCTGGGCCTCGGGGTCGAAGTACTCCTCCCTCGGCGCGATGCGCGCCGCGGCGCAGCTGATCTCCTACGAGGTGGCCCTCGGCCTCTCGCTGCTCGGGGTGGCCATGACCGCCGGGTCACTGTCGATGGTGGACATCGTCGAGGCGCAGGGACACATGTGGTACGTGGTGCCGCAGTTCGTAGGCTTCTGCATCTTCATGGTCGCGGGCTTCGCCGAGACGGCCCGCACCCCGTTCGACCTGCCCGAGGGCGACGCCGAGATCGTGGGGGGCTACAACACCGAGTTCAGCGGAATGCGCTTCGGATCGTTCTTCATGGCCGAGTACATCGAGGTGGTGGTGATCTCCGGGATCGCCGCGGCGTGCTTCTTCGGTGGCTGGCACGGACCGGGCCCGATCGCCCTCGCGCCGCTGTGGATGTTTCTGAAGCTGATGGCGGGAGTCGTGTTCTTCATCTGGATTCGTGCTTCTGTACCGCGCTTGCGCTACGACCAGCTCATGTCCTTCGGCTGGAAGATCCTTCTCCCGCTTGCCACGCTCAACGTGCTCGCCACGGCCACCGTGCTGGTGGTCACCTGATGGCCTGGGATCCGGCCAAGGACGTTGTGCCCGTGGACCGCGGGCCGGAACCCGGCGGGCTCGGGTCTGTGTATCGCGTGTTCGGCGAGACCCTGCGGGGCCTGCGGACCACCTTCGGGCGCGTGGTGGAGGGCCCGGTCACGATCGAGTACCCGGAGGAGAAGACGCCGGTGTACCCGCGCTTCCGCGGGCGCCACAAGCTCCACCGCTTCGAGGAGACGGGCCACGAGAAGTGTGTGGGCTGCTCGCTCTGCGCCGCCGCGTGCCCGGCCAAGTGCATCCGCGTGGTGGCGGCGGAGAACACGCCCGAGAACCAGGTCTCGGCCGGTGAGCGCTACGCGGCCGTGTACGAGATCAACATGGCCCGCTGCATCTTCTGCGGCTACTGCGAGGTGGCGTGCCCGTTCGACGCCATCACGATGGGCAACGACTACGAGCTTGCGGACTACAGCCGCAGCGACCTGATCTTCACCAAGGAGATGCTGCTGGCCGACCCGCCCGAGCACACGCCGCTTCGCCGCGAGGGCGAGTAACCCGTGTGGTTCGAGCAGTTCCTGTTCTTCGTGACCGCGATCGGGGCGCTGGGCGGCGCACTCGGCGTGGTGATGCTGAGGAACCCCTTCTACAGCGTGCTCGCGCTGGTGGTGCACCTGCTTGCGCTGGCCGTGCTCTTCCTCCTTCTGAGGGCCGAGTTCCTGGCCGCGGCCCAGGTGGTGGTCTACGCGAGCGCGGTGATGGTGCTGTACGTGTTCGTGGTGGCCTACATCGGCGGCGCGGACGAGCCGCTGCGGCCGGAGGGCGGGCCTCTGGCCACGTTCGGCCCGCTGTTCGCCGCCGCGCTGGCGATCGAGCTCAGCATCGCGGTGCTGGGCACCGGTCTCGAGGCCGTGGACACCCGCGGCGCGGACATCGGCCCTGACTTCGGCGCCCCGGGCCAGATCGGCGCGCTGCTGCTGCGCCGCTTCCTGGTGCCCTTCGAGGGCGCGTCCTTCCTGCTGCTGATGGCGGCGGTGGGCGCGGTGGTCCTGGCCCGGCGCCGCCGGGGGCTCGAGGCATAGGTGGCCCACTAGATGGACATCGGCTGGTTCGTCGTCCTCTCGGCCTTCATCTTCTGCATCGGCGCCGCCGGAGTGCTCACCCGCCGCAACCCGTTGGTCGTGCTGCTCTGCCTCGAGCTGATGCTCAACGCCGGCAACCTCGCGCTGGTGGCCTTCGCGCGCATGCACGGCAATCAGGCGGGCCAGGTGTTCGCCCTGATCGTGATGGTGGTGGCCGCCTGCGAGGTGGTGATCGGCCTCGGAATCATCGTGGCGATGTACCGCAACCGGCTCCCCATCGACGTTGACGAAATGTCCGAGCTGCGCGGATGACCGGGGAGCGCGGATGAGCGCCACCACCTACGGCTGGCTGATCCTGGCCTTCCCACTGGCCGGCCTGCTCGTGATCTCGTTCGGCTGGCGGGTGCTTCCCGGGCGCACGCCGGGCTGGATTGCCAGCGGAGCCATCGGGCTCTCGTTCCTCTCCTCCATAGGCGCCGCGATCAAGCTGGACGACCGCCCGGAGGATGCCCGCGCCCTGGTGGACACCGCCTACACCTACGCGGCCACGGGGAACTTCAGGGTCAACCTGGCCATCCTCGTGGACCCGCTGGCGATCTTCATGTGCCTGGTGGTGAGCGGGGTGTCGTTCCTGATCCACGTGTACTCGGTGGCCTACATGTCGGGCGATCGCGGGTTCGCGCGCTTCTTCGCCTACATGAACTTCTTCGTCTTCTCGATGCTGCTGCTGGTCCTGGCCTCGAACTTCGTGCTCCTGATCGTGGGCTGGGCGTTCGTGGGCGCGGCCTCCTACCTGCTGATCGCCTTCTGGTACCGCCGCGAGACGGCCACCGCCGCCGGGATCAAGGCGTTCGTGATCAACGTGATCGGGGACGTGGGCCTGGTCATCGCCGCGTTCCTGATCCTCGACAAGACCGGCTCGCTCGACTACCTCACCGTATTCGCGAAGGCGGGGGAGGTCTTCCCCAGCAACGACGGCACGGTGGTGGCCATATGCCTGCTGCTGCTCGTGGGCGCGTTCGCGAAGTCGGCCCAGCTGCCGCTGCACACGTGGCTGCCCGACGCCATGGAGGGTCCCACGCCCGTCTCGGCGCTGATCCACGCGGCCACGATGGTCACGGCCGGCGTGTACCCGATCGCCCGCACGCACGTGCTGTTCGAGCTGGCGCCCACCGCCCAGGATGTGAGCGCCATCCTCGGCACGGCCACGCTGGTGTTCGCCGCGTCGGTGGCGGTCGTTGTCACGGACCTGAAGCGGGTGATCGCCTACTCCACGATGTCCCAGATCGGGTACATGGTGCTAGGCGTGTCGGTGGGGGCCTACGGCGCCGGGATGTTCCACCTGATGACGCACGCCTTCTTCAAGTCACTGCTCTTCATGTGCGCCGGATCGGTGATCGCCGCGATGGCCGGGAACCAGGACCTCGACCGCATGGGCGGCTTCCGGAAGGCGATGCCCTTCACCTTCGTGACCTTCCTCATCGGGGCGCTGGCCCTCTCGGGCTTCCCGCTCACGTCGGGCTTCTTCTCGAAGGACGAGGTACTGGCCTTCACCATCAACCGTGGCGGCGGCTACCTGGCGCTCGCGGTGCTCGGCTACCTGGCCGCCGCCGTCACCGCGTTCTATGCCTTCCGGCTCGTCTTCCGGGTCTTCTACGGCGAGCCCGTCGAGGAGGCGCGCGAGCTGCAGTCGGGCGGGATGGCCCATCACGCGCCCGCGAACCCGATGACCGGCGAGTCCGAGGACACCGACGTGGGCTTCCCCGGGCCCGAGCACCACGTGGCCGAGCGCGCCCTGCCCATGCGCGTGGCGATGGCGCCGCTCGCCCTCCTCTCCGTGGTGGCCGGGGCGCTATCGATTCCCGGCGTCACGGACGCGGTCGAGAACTTCCTGGATCCCAGCTTCGCCGACTCCCGCTTCCACAACACCATGCCCAGCGACGGCGCGCAGCTCCTCGACCTGGTCGTGGGCGGCCTGATGAGCATCGCCGGCATCACCCTGGCCTACCACCTCTACGTGCGCCGTCCGGGGACGGCGCGGGTCATCCAGGAGCGCTTCGCGGGCCTGCACCGCTTCCTCGTGAACAAGTGGTACTTCGACGAGCTCTACGACCTGCTCATCGTGCGTCCGCTCGCCATGGCCGGCAGCTTTGGGCAGAGGGTCGTCGAGACCGACTTCGTGCAGGGCACGATCGTCGGCGGGGCCACGGGGGTGGTGCGCGTTGGCACCTCGATGGCCCGTGCGGTGCAGACCGGTTACCTGCGCGCGTACGCCCTTCTGCTCCTCACCGGCGTGCTCGGGCTCGTCCTCTACTTCCTGATCTCGAGCTCCTAGCACGATGACGATTCACCTCTCCATCGTCCTCTTCCTCCCGCTCGCTGCGGGTCTCATAGGGGCGCTCGTTCCCGGACGGGCCGCGCGCTGGCTGGTGCTCGCCTCCACGGTGGCGGTGCTCGGCTACGTGGTGGCCATCCTGGCCGACTTCGAGTCCGGGTCGGCCGGTCTCCAGTACGTGACCGACGACAAGTGGATCCCGGAGCTCGGGGTGCGCTACCAGCTCGGCATCGACGGGCTGAACCTGTTCATGGTCGCGCTCACGGCGATCGCCTGGGTCCCGTGCACGCTGGTGGCCTGCTTCCGCGAGCCGGACCGGCCGAAGCTGTTCTTCTTCAACCTCGCCTTGGCGGAGACCGCGGTGATGGGGGCCTTCCTCGCCGAGGACCTGGCGCTCTTCGTCGTCTTCTTTGACCTGATGCTCGTTCCGTTCTACTTCCTGATCGGCGTGTGGGGCAGCGGCGACCGCGTGCGCGCCACCACAAAATTCGTGATCTACACGCTCTCCGGCTCCCTGCTGATGCTCGCCGGCGCCGTGGCCCTGGGCGTGCTGGCCACACCGGACGGCGGGCAGATCTCGTACTCCATCGCGACGATCCAGGCGCGCGGGGTGGGGACCGGCACGCAGGAGTGGATCTTCGTGCTGTTCGCGCTGGCCTTCCTCGTGAAGGCGCCGCTCTTCCCCCTCCACGGCTGGATCCCGGAGACCTATCGCTCCACACCGATCGTGGTGCTCGCGCTGCTCTCCGGGGTGCTCCCGAAGGTGGGCGTCTACGGATTCCTGCGGATCGTGATGCCCACGATGCCCGACGCCGCGCAGCACTACCAGGAGCTGATGCTCGTGGTGGCCGTCTTCTCGATCCTCTACGGCTCGGTGCTGGCGTTCTCGCAGGACAACCTGCGCATGGTGGTCGCCTACTCCTCCATCGCCCAGCTCGGTTTCATCGTGCTGGGGATCTTCTCCCTCGACCCGAAGGGCGCGCAGGGAGCCGTGTTCCAGATGCTGAACCACGGCCTCGTGGTGGTGCCGCTGTTCCTGATCGTCGGCGTGTTGGCCGCGCGGGCGGGGGGCAGCGAGTCGCTCTCCGAGCTCGGCGGTATGGCCATGCGGGCCCCGCTGCTCGCGACGCTGTTCCTGATCACGGCCTTCGCCACGCTGGCCATGCCCGGGTCGGGGAACTTCGTGGGTGAGGTCCTCGTCCTCTTCGGGACTCTCCAGACCCACTTCGTGTACGGGGTGGTGGCCAGCGCCGGGGTGGTGCTGGCCGCGGTCTACATGATTCGTGCGTTCGAGAGGTCGATGCACGGCCGCGTGGGCGGCCCGGTGCGCTCGGCCGAGCTGACGGGCGTGGGACTGCTCGCGATCGCGCCGCTGGTGGCCGTGATCCTGGCGCTGGGCGTGTATCCCAACTTCGTGCTCCATCGCAGTGAGGCGGCCACGGTCAGCAAGATCCGCGGAGCGCAGGCCGTGGCTCGGGGTCGTGAGGCCCGGCCCGTCGCGGTGGCGGAGAAGGACCGCGCGATCCTGCCCGCGGGGAGCGGCCCGTGATCCTCCCGATAGCGGACGTGCCCGCGCCCGACATCGACTACCAGGCGCTGTCTCCGCTGATGGCGGTGGTGGGCGGCTCGGTGGTGGTGCTGATGGTGGGCCTGTTCAGCTCCCGCTTCGTCCGCGTCACGCTGGTCCCGGCCCTGAGCGCGGTGGCGCTGCTCACGGCGATCGGGCTCGCGATCTGGAACTGGGGCGCCGGGGACACCAAGCCGATCATCCAGGGCGCGCTGGCGGTGGACGCGCTCTCGCTCGGCACCACGATGCTGGTGTGCGTCGCCGGCCTCGCGGCGGTCGCCCTGTCGCTGCGTGCGGAGGCGGTGCGGGAGGCCGGTCAGGGCGAGTACCACTCGCTGCTGCTGGGCTCGGTCGCGGGGATGATCGTCCTGGCCGGAGCCGAGAGCCTGATCATGCTGTTCGTGGGGCTCGAGCTGCTGTCGATCCCCCTGTATGTGCTCTGCGCCACCGAGCTGTGGCGGCGCACCTCGCTCGAGGCGGGGCTCAAGTACCTGGTGATCGGCTCGGTCGGATCGGCCACGCTTCTGTATGGCCTCGCCCTGATCTACGGCGCCACCGGGGCGATGAGCTTCCAGGACATCCACGCGGCCATCGGCGACACCATCGCCCTGGACGATCCGCTGCTGCTCACGGGCATCGCCCTCACCATCACCGGCCTGGCGTTCAAGGCGTCGGTGGCGCCGTTCCACCAGTGGACGCCCGACGTCTACGAGGGGGCGCCCACGCCGATCACGGCGTTCATGGCCGTGGCCACGAAGGCGGCGGCGTTCGCGATCTTCCTGCGCCTGTTCGACGAGGCGCTCGGCCTCTCCCAGCTCCAATGGGGCCCGGCGCTGGCCGTGCTGGCCACGATCACGATCGTGGTGGGCAACGTGGGCGCGATCGGGCAGCGCTCTCTCAAGCGCCTGCTGGCCTGGTCGAGCGTGGGGCAGGCGGGCTACCTCCTGGCCGGAGTGGTGGTGGGCACGAAGCTGGGTCTTCAGGCCACCGCGTTCTACCTCGCGGGCTACCTGGCGATGAACCTCACCGCCTTCGCGGTGGTGGTGGCCCGCGAGCGCGTATCCGAGCACGGCGACGACCTGAGCTCGGTGGAGAACCTCGGGCGCTCGCAGCCGTGGCTGGCGTGGCCGCTCACGATCGCGATGCTCTCGCTGGCCGGCTTCCCGGCCACCGTCGGCTTCGTCGGGAAGTTCTATTTGATCGACGCTTCCGTGGCCGGCGACTACGCGTGGCTGGGAGTGGCGATCGTGGTCGGGTCGGTGATCTCGCTGGTGTACTACCTGCGCGTGGTGGCGCTCATGTGGATGGGCACCTACGAGGTGGCGATGCCCGACCTGCCCCACCGGCGGGTAAAGCCGGTGGCGGGATGGTCACCCGAGGCCGACGCCCGCGCTCAGCCCGAGGTGGCGGCGGTGGCGATCGTGTTTGCCGCGGTCACGCTCTTCTTCGGGATCTGGCCCGCGCCGCTGTTCGACCTGGCCGGGGACGTGGGCACGACGATCTCGAGTCTTCGGTAGGGCGCCGGGCGGGAACTTTCGGGGTGTGGGCCGACTTTGTCGTGCATACGACGACAAACTCGGCCCACACTCTCGTTCGGGCGCAGTGGGGAGCGCTACTTGCGGGTTCTGCCGGCCGGCCGGTCTTCGCGCGCGGCCTTGGTCTCGTCGCGCTTGAAGCGCCCGGTGGCCGCCGAGCGCGGCGGGTCCGCACCGGTGTCACGTTCGGGGCTCCCCGTCCCGCCTCCCTGCCGGGTCTGGTAGTCCGCGCGCCGCTTGGCCCGGCCCGACCGGGACTTGCCCTCGGTGCCGAGCGCCTCCGTGAGGGACGGGGCGGCCGGCTTCGCCTTGGGCTTGGCGGCCTTGGGCTTGGCCGCGGCCTTCTTGCCCTTGCCGTTCTTACCGGCCGTCGTTGCCTTCGTCGCACCGGTCCTGGCCTTCGTGGTGGCCTTGCCCTTGGCCGGCTTCGGCTTCGCCTTCGGGGCCGCGCCATTCACGGGTGAGCCGCCGTTCGTGCTCGCCTTCACCCGGGCCGCCGCTCGCGGCTCACCCACCAGCCTGGGCGACACGCCCTCCCCGCGCACTCCCAGTGGCGCCGCGGCGCGCCCGACCTGCGCCGGCCTCACGGGCACCGACTCCGAGGCCGCGGACCTCAGCTTCAGCACCGGGCCCCTGCGGTTCCCGATCCCGCGCAGAACGTAGGCGTCGCGGTGGTGGTTGTAGGCGAACAGCGGCGTGAGCAGCCGGATCAGCGAGGCGGGTAGGTGCCGGCGCCGCCGGGGCTCATTCCCGAGCGCGTAGCCGTAGGCGGTCGGCGGGCCCGACCGCGAGTAGGCCACGAGCCACACCAGGAGGACCAGGACGGCGACCGGCGCCAGGAGCAGGAGCCACAGCATCGAGCCGCCGTCGTCCGGGCCACTCTGGTCACCACGAGCGGCCGTGCGGTTTGCCGCAGCCGCTCCGCTCGCGCCCTTCTCGGCGCAGCAGAGATTCTTCCCTCCGAGCGGGTACTCCTGGGTCAGCTGCGAGGGGGCCGTGGTGGACTGGCCCTGCCCGACTCCCACGGTCACCGCGAGCATCATCAGCGAGAGCGCGGCCGCCGCCAGCGCCACGCGGCCGGCGAAGCGCGCGCCGCTCATCGCACCGTCACCGGGGTGCCAACGGGCATGAGCCTGCCGAGCTCGAGGATCTTGGCGTTCTTCATCCGGATGCATCCGTGGGAGACACGGCCGGGAATCAGACCGGGCTGGTCGGTGCCGTGGATGCCCACGAAGCCTCCCGCGGGCCAGTCCGTGAGCACCGTCGAGCGGGCGCTGGTGCCGAAGGCGAGCGGGCCGTAGGTGGGGCTGCTGTAACGCGTGAGCTTGTTCCTGATGTAGAACCGCCCGGCCGGCGTGGGGTACCGGCTCTGGCCGATTCCCACACGGGCGACGAACACGGGACGTCCGTCGCGGAGCAGCGTAGCGCGCAGCCTGCGGCGGTCAACCACGAGCCGGGTGCGCACCAGGTTGTACCCCCCGAGCGCCCGCCGCGGCACCCAGCCCACGGTGCCGTTCGGGAGCACCGGGAGACGCGCCCTCACCCAGAGCCGCCCCGTCGACCTGCGCGCCCGGCCGAGCACCTGCACGATGTTCGCCGTGCCCTCGGGCGTGCGCGTGTCGATCTCGGCTACGCCCGCGGCTGCTGCGGAGGGTCCCCGCCGCGCCACCACCGCTCGCCGCACCGCGGCCCAGCGTGCCACGTGCCGCGAATGGACGAGGGGAGAGGGGCTGGGAACGTGGATCCCGGGCGCCACCGGATCGGGCAGCGAGGGAGCCGGCAGGGAGTCGGACGAGGACGCGGACACGGCCGCGACGGTCAATCCGGACGCGCCCACGAGCGCGACGGCGACCCGGGTCCGCAGACCCACGCGATGAAGCGTCAGCCGGTGTATCGGGGACTCCCGAAGGCGCTCGTGCGGGGCGCCGACACCACGAACTTCGTATCGGCCACCACGCCGAGTACCCGGGACTTCGTCAGCGGCTCGTCGAAGGCGTCGGGGGCGGGCAGAACACCGGCCAGTCGCCTGATCCAGGCGGCATGGCGGGCCTCCACGGAGTGGATGCGGATGGCCGCGGACAGGTAGGCCCGCGACTTGATCCTGGGCGCCTGGTCCTTGTAGGCGGCCGTGCCGAGATCCTCGAACGCCACGGCCGTGCGCCGGAACGCGGGCTGGTCCTCGGTGACTCCGCGGAAGTCGAACCTCGGCCGCCCGATGGCCGAGGCGCCGAGCGTCTGGCGCAGCGCCTTCACGTGGGCGCGCTCGTGCGCGCCCACCACCTGAGCCTGGTGGGCGAACTCGCCCCGCAGTGCTCCCAGGCGCTCGGCCTCGGTGTAGAAGGCGGCCTGGAGGTACTCAAGCGCCAACGCGTAGTTGAGGATCTCCCTGTCCTGCTTGGCGCTGCCCTTGGCCACGGCTCCCGCCACCGGCCCGGCGGCACCCGCCAGGAGCATTGCTCCGCCCACCCCAGCACCCTTCAGCAGCTGGCCGCGGGTGGGGTGCCCGAGCGCGTCTGATACCTCGCGCAGGGCCCCGTCGGCGTCCAGCTCGTCGAGCTCGAGGGCCCCGATCGATTCAGATGTGTTGCGTTCGCTCATCGTCTTCTCCAGATCAGCCCAGGTAACCGGCTTCGCGGAGCCGGGCCTGGGTCTCGTCGGCGCTGAGCACGGTGTCGGACGCGTGCGGGGCGGGGACCTCACCGGCCAGGTCGCGCGCCCAGGAGGCATGGCGCGCCTCAACCGACACGATCTTGGCCGCGGCTCCCAGAGTGGCGGGGGTCAGGTTCGTGGCCTGGCCGTTGTAGGCGGCGAGGCCGATGTCCTCGAGGGCCACGGCGGCCGCGCGGAACTTGGCGGCGCTCGAGACGCCGTCGCCCAGGCTCAGCTTCGGCACGGGCTTCACGCCCTTGCCGAGTGCCTCCTTCAGGAACGCCAGGTGCTTGCGCTCGTGGCCACCCACCACCTGCGCGAACTGGCGCAGCTCTCCGGACAGCCCGGCCGACTTCAGCCCGGCCTCGTAGAACTTGGACTGGAGCGTCTCCACGATCAGCGCGAAGTTCAGAATCTCCGCGTCCTGATCGGCCGAGGGCGCGGAGGCCGCGAGCTTCGGCAGCCCGGTGAGGAGCACGCCGCCGGCGATGATCGCGCCGCCGGCCACCACCGCTCGCTCCAGGAACGCCGCGCGGGAGTCGGCGCCGCGCGTTTCGGGCGCGCCGCCTATCACCTCGAGGTTGATCTCATCCGTCATAGGGACCTCCGTCCGTTCGGCAGGCACGGCTTTGAGGGTGGTTCAGCGCCGGAAACTGCCCGTTCCCATGAGTTGCTGACGCAACACATGCCGAAACGGATCAACTTTCGACCTCCACCGGAATGATTGCAGCGAAGCGCAACCCGCCTTGCAGGCGAGCGCGCGCGTATGCGCTGGTTAGGCGCCGGGCCGGCGCCTCAGCGCCGAGCCGCCTGCCGCCATCGTCGCGCCCGGGGGCCGGGCGGAAGACCTGCGGATCAGGCGCAGCACGGGGCCGTGCCGCCTGCCGACCAGCCTCAGCACGTAGGCGTCGCGGACCCTGCTGTAGCGGAAGAACGGCTTCAACATTGTGAGGGTCCGGCGGCCCACCTGGTGACGCGGCCGTGGCGTCTCGCGAAACACGACGGGTGAATTCATCAAACGAGACATCATCAACCTTTGAACGATCTTAAGGGACGAAACCTTCCGTGGTGGCCGTACACCATGAGCACAGGATGACCGTTATTGGCACTTCTTGCGCCGCAAAGCTGCGGACCGGGCGCAATGGCGCTCATCGACGCCGCGGGCCCGCTCTCCGGCGGTAGGCTGCGCGCACCTATCCAAGGAGCGAGGGATGAGCGAGAGCCTGGCCACGATTCTCACCAAGACCGCCGCGGCACAGCCGGATGACGTCGCGTTCAAGCTCGACGACCTCGAGCTCACCTACGGGATGCTCGAGGAGGGGAGCGCGCGCATCGCGGGCTTCCTGAGGGCGAGGGGAGTCGAGCCGGGCGACCGCGTGGGCATCATGCTTCCGAACGTCCCCTACTTCCCGGTTGTCTACTACGGGATCCTGCGCGCGGGTGGGGTGGTGGTGCCCATGAACGTCCTGCTGAAGGAGCGCGAGGTGCGCTTCTACCTGGAGGACCCGGGCGCGAAGCTGCTCTTCGCCTGGCACGAGTTCGACGAGGCGGCCTCACCCGGCGCCGAGGCCGCCGGCGCGGAGTGTGTGCTCGTGGAGCCGGGCGCGTTCGAGGAGATGCTGGCCGGGCAGGAGCCGGACCGGACCGACGCTGACCGTGCCGGGGAGGACACCGCTGTGATCCTCTATACGTCGGGCACCACCGGCAAGCCGAAGGGTGCCGAGCTCACCCACTCGAACCTGGGCCTCAACTGCCTCACCGCCGGGAGCACCCTCGCCGGGCTCACCAAGGACGACGTGCTGCTTGGCGCCCTACCGCTGTTCCACTCGTTCGGGCAGACCTGCACGATGAACTCGAGCGTCGAGACCGGCGCTACCGTGACGATGCTCCCGCGTTTCGATCCCGGCAAGGCGCTGGAGATCATCGCGAGGGATCGGGTCACGGTCTTCCAGGGCGTGCCCACGATGTACAACGCGATGCTCCACGCGGATTCGGCCGACACCGCCGATACCTCCACGCTGCGACTCTGCATGTCCGGCGGCGCCGCGATGCCGGCTGAGCTGATGCGGGCCTTCGAGGAGAAGTTCGGGTGCATCGTGCTCGAGGGCTACGGGCTCTCCGAGACCTCGCCCGTGGCGTCCTTCAACCACCCCGGCCGCGAGCGCAAGCCGGGCTCGATCGGTACGCCCATCGAGGGCGTGGAGATGAAGCTGGTGGACGACGACGGGAAGGACGTCCCCCAGGGAGAGATCGGCGAGATCGTGATCCGCGGCCACAACATCATGAAGCGCTACTGGGAGCGGGAGGAGGCCACCGCGGACGCCATCAACGAAGACGGCTGGTTCCACTCCGGCGACATGGGGAAGGTGGACGAGGACGGGTACTTCTTCATCGTCGACCGCAAGAAGGAGCTGATCATCCGGGGCGGGTACAACGTCTACCCGCGCGAGGTCGAGGAGGTTCTGTACGAGCACCCGGCCGTCCAGGAGGTGGCCGTGGTGGGTGTGCCCGACGAGGCCCTGGGCGAGGAGGTGGGGGCGGCCGTGGTCCTGAAGAAGGGCGCGGAGGCCGACGCGGAGGAGCTGAAGACCTACGTGAAGGAGCAGGTGGCGGCCTACAAGTACCCGCGCAAGGTGTGGTTCCTCGACGAGCTCCCCAAGGGCCCCACGGGCAAGATCCTGAAGCGCGAGATCAAGGCGCCGGAGAGGGCGGCATCAGCCTCGTAACCCGGCCCTTCAGGGTGCTCAGCTAGCCTGGCGGACCTCATGAGCGCGGGCCCCGGGTTCACCCGGCGAGGATTGATGGAGGCCGGGGGCGCGGGCGCGGCTGCGCTGGGG
This sequence comes from Solirubrobacterales bacterium, assembly GCA_038323835.1. Classification (GTDB taxonomy): domain Bacteria; phylum Actinomycetota; class Thermoleophilia; order Solirubrobacterales; family Thermoleophilaceae; genus JACVRW01. The sequence continues at coordinate 4,847 of JBBQHI010000052.1, read as the reverse complement.
CTCGCCGCGTGCGGCGACGACTACTTCGCGCCGAAGACGAAGCACAAGCGCGACGCCCCGAACACGCTGCTGATCGTCACCGATTCCACGCGCGCGGACTACGTGGGCGCGTACAACCACGTGTCCCGTAACAAGACGCCGAACCTGGACGCCTTGGCGAGGGATTCGCTCCTGTTCGACCTCGCGGTGCCCGAGGCGATGCCCACGGGGCCGGCGCGCCGCGCCCTGCTCACCGGCCAGCGCTCATTTCCCTACCGCAACTGGGCGCCCACCCCGGGGTTGCCCATTGAGCCGGGGTGGATCCCGATCCCCGACTCGCAGCCGATCATGACCGAGGTGATGGGAGAGGCCGGGGTGGAGACCGCCTATTGCACCGACAACCCGTTCCTGGTGGGCCCGCGCTTCGCGAACTTCCGGCGCACCCTCGATTTCGCGCGCCCGAGCTACTCGCAGGGCGCCTACCGCTTCCTGAACAAGCCCTTCAAGCGCCCGGCGCCCCGGAGCGCCATCGAGCGCTACCTGCTGCCCAAGCTGAACAACTCGCTGGAGGTGAGCCGCCTGCGCTCGCACGTGGGGTGGAACAGCATCTACCGCCACACCGAGCGCCAGTACCCGGCGGCGCGCGTCATGCGCAGCGGGATGAACCTGCTCGACGACCTCAAGAAGAAGCGGCCCTTCTTCCTCGGCGTGGACAGCTTCGACCCGCACGAGCCGCTGGACGCGCCGACGGCCTACGTGGACCGTTTCGGCACCAAGCCCCGGGGCATCGAGAAGCAGGGCATCGAGCCCATTCAGCCCTTCGAGACGCCGTACTCCTGGGTGGTGGAGGTAAGCCTCGACGACGACACGATCGAGGTGGTCCGGGACCTCTACGCCGCCGAGATCACCTACGTGGACGCGTGGATCGGCCGGTTGATGAACAAGCTCGACGACGAGAAGCTGCTGGACGAGACCGTCGTGTACTACATCTCCGACCACGGCCTGACGCTGGGCGAGGACGGCGTGGTGGGCAAGGCCGCGGCTCGCGCCCAGTGGCACATCTACCACGTGCCCTGCATGATCCGGCACCCTGAGGGCAAGCGCGCCGGGGAGCGCAGCAAGTTCTTCGCCTCCACCCACGACGTGGCTCCCACGCTCCTGTCCTTCATGGGCATCCGGGCGCCCGGCCAGATGACGGGCGAGGACCTGTCCGTGCTCTTCGACGGCAGCGTGCCTCCGGACCGTCCTCACTTCACGGCCTGTTACGCGGACTACGTGCTCGCCGGGGACTTCGACTGGTTCCTCCTCTCGGACAGCAAGGGACAGCGCAAGCGCCTCTACGACAAGCGTCGCGACCCGCGGGAGCAGGTGGACGTGGCCGCGCAACACCCCGAGATCGTGGACCGGCTCTGGCGCACTCTGGAGGATGAGGCCGGCGGGACCCTGCCCCAGTTTGGGTCGAAGGGCGTGATCGGCGGGTGAGGCTCACCCGCCGGAGCCTGCTGCGGCGCGGGGGCGCCGGGGCGGTGGGAGCCACGATGGCGGGAGCTCTGGTCAGGCCCCGTGCCGCGTCCGCCCAGATGGGTGACGACCACGCCCGGAACACCGTGGTCCTGGTGCTCCCGCTCGTGCGCAAGAGCCACGTGCACTCCTTCGACGGCGACTCGCCGGCCAAGACCCCGAACCTCGACGACCTGAGTGCAGAGTCCGTGCGTTTCGACCGCGTGATCCCCGAGTCGATGCCCGCGCTGCCGGCGCGCTGGGCGCTCCTCACCGGCACCCGCTGCTACCCGTTCCGCAGCTGGCGGCGCACCGCCGGGATGCCGTCGGTGCCGGGCTTCAATCCGGTCTGGGACTACCAGCCGGTGATCACCGAGACGCTGCGCGCGCACGGCGTGGCCACGGCCTACGTGAGCGACAATCCCGTGCTCCAGACGCCGCGGTTCCCCGAGCTGCACACAACCACGCCCGACCTGCGACCGGCGGTGACCACGCCGGGGATCGAATCGGACCTGCTCGCCCAGCTCGACCGGCTGGACGCCGCCACCGCACGGCACTACCGCCGCGGCATCGACACGCTCCGGGAGCTGGCGAAGGCCGGCAAGCCGTTCTTCCTGGGCGTGGACCCGTTCCTGCCCGAGGATGCCTTCGAGGCCCCGCGCGTGTACGTGGAGCCGGCCAAGATCGAGAAGCTGGGGCTCGGCCCGATCGACGGCCGCCTCACGCCCCTGCGCTTCCGGAACGACGACCTCAAGAAGGTCCGGGACCGCTACCGCAAGCACGTCGAGACGGTGGACGAGTGGGTGGGCCGGTTCGTGGATGCGCTGCACGACCTCGACCTGGCCGGCGACACGGCCGTGGCCGCGATCGGTGACCACGGCATGGCCCTGGGCGAGCACGGGTACCTCGGCCGCGCGGCACCCACCTCTCACCGCCCCTCCTACGAGATACCGCTGCTGCTGCGCCACCCCAAGCGGCGGCAGCACGGCCACAACATCGACTGGTACGCCTCCACCCACGACGTGTCGCCCACGCTTCTCTCCTTCATGGGCATTCCCGTGCCCGGGAAGATGCTGGGCGAGGACCTCACCGCGCTCTTCGACGGGGTGGACCAATGGGACCTCTTCCACCGCGGCCGCTCGGTCACCGCGGTGGGATCTCAGATCATCGTCCGCGACAAGCGCTGGCTGATGGTGGCCGACCGCCAGCGGATCGTGCGCCGTCTCTACGACGACGACGAGGAGGCGGACGACAACGTCAAGCGCTACGACGACGTGGCCAACGACGAGCCCGGAGTGCTCAGCGACCTGTCCGAGACCGCCACCACCGTGGCGGGCGGCACGCTTCCCGAGTTCGGGCCGGACGGCGCGCTGCGCCCGCCGCGGGAGCACGGCGACGACGACGTGGACGACGACGGCATCCCCAACGATTTCGACCCCGTGAACAACGACGAGATCCCCGACGACACCTCGCGCAAGGAGCTCCAGTTCGACGGGAGGCACCCTTGAGGGGCGAGCGGGTCAACCCCTCCTCCGAGTTCCTCCAGGCTCACAAGTGGCGGATCTTCGGCGTGATGATGGTGGCCTGGGCGATGACGCTCCTGGACGTGTCGATCGTGAACATCGCGATCCCCGACCTGCAGGACGAGCTGAACACCGACGTGGGCACGGTCACCTGGGTGATCAACGCGTACAACATCTCCTTCGCGATCCTGCTGGTGTCGATGGGGCGCCTGGCGGACCAGTTCGGGCGCAAGCGCTTCTTCCTGATTGGGCTCAGCGTGTTCACCATCGGGTCGGCGCTGTGCGCGGCGGCGTGGTCGGTGGAGTGGCTCATGTTCTTCCGTGTCATCCAGGGCGTGGGCGCCGGGATCCTGGCCCCGCTCGGCTTCGCCATCACCCTGCTCGTGTTCCCGCCGGCGGAGCGCGGCCGCGGACTGGCGCTCATTGCCGTGGTGGCGCTTGTGTCCTCCGCCTTCGGCCCGGTGCTGGGCGGGGTGCTCGTGGAGGTGGCGAGCTGGCACTGGATTTTCTTGATCAACATCCCCTTCGGGGTTCTCGGGCTGCTGCTGGCCTGGCGCTGGTGGCCCGAGACGTGGGACCTCACCGCGGGCCGCCAGGTCGACGTGCCCGGGATGCTGCTGCTCGCGGGCGCCGTTCTCTGCCTCACCGTTGCGCTGATCGAGGCGAACCCCTTCGCCGGGAATCTCGCGCTGTGGCTCAGCCTGATGCAGGCGTCGATCCTCTTCGGCGTGACCTTCGTGTGGTGGGAGAAGCGCGCTCCCAGCCCGATGCTGGCGCCCAACCTGCTCGCGAATAAGCAGTTCCGCAACGCGAACATCGCCATGCTCCTGTTCGCGGCCGGTGCCATCGGCAGCCTGCTGTTGCTCTCGCTGGTGTTCACGAACCTCTGGGGCTACGAGCCGATCGAGGCGGGGCTCGCGCTCCTGCCCGTTCCGGTCTGCGGCCTGCTCGTGTGGCCTCTCGTGGGCCGGGCGGCCGACACGCGCCCGCCCGGGGAGCTGGCCAAGCCCGCGCTCATCGCCATGGCCGTCGGGATGCTATGGGTCTCGTTCCTGCCCTCCACGGCGGGCGATGCCTGGGCCTACATCAGGATCTTCCCCGGCCTGGCGCTGATTGGAGTGGGCATGGGCATCGGCTTCCCCGCCCTCAACGTGGGGGCGATGGGGGCGGTGGCCGGGCCGGAGGTGGGGCTGGCCTCGGGCGTGCTCAACACGGCGCGCCAGCTGGGCGCGGCGATCGGCGTCGCGCTGCTCGTGGCCACCTTCGGCGGGGCCCTCCACGCCCACATGGCCTGGTTCGCCGACGACAAGATCCAGGACGCCGTGGACGACTGGGAGATCCCCGGGCCGCTGGCCGGACAGGTGGTCAAGTCGACCCTGCACGACTACACCGGGGGCACCTCCCACCGCTTCAAGCCCGAGCCGGGCTTTGACGAGGAGATCATCCGCCAGACCGCCGGGTCGGCCCGGGAAGGATTCGCATGGGCGTTCCGCCACGCCGCCCTCCTGATCCTCTCGGTGATCCCGCTTCTGGGCGCCCTGAAGCGGACGCCGGCCCAGGCGCGCGCAGAGTTCATGGCGCAGATGCAGGCTCATCCGGCCGCGGGCAGCGCATCGCCGGAACCCGAGCCAGAGACCGTGACCGCCGAGAAGGCGGGCGACGGTGACGGGACGGTCCGGGCGCCGCTGACGCAGCGCCCCGCGACCTAGCTGTAGTTCCTAGGAGGGTTTGTCAGTAGGTATCCGGGCCTGCCTGGAGGCTGAGTGCTGTCGAGGCAACTCAGTTCCAGGAGGCCCAGATGGAGGTTCACGCTAACGCGCCGCTCAGTCCGATTGGTCGCGGTCG
>JBBQHI010000051.1:0-23796 GCA_038323835.1 Solirubrobacterales bacterium | reverse complement strand
GGCTTGCACTTGCCATCGCCCTCCGCCGTGAGGGTGGTGTCCACGAGGAACACCGCGTAGCCGCCGTTCATGCTCGCCCCCAGGAAGATCAGCAGGGGAGCGCTCTGGTTCGGCAGGATCTCGAGGCGCTCGAGGCTCTTGATCTTGCGCTTCTTGCCGTTGGCGCCAATGAAGGTCACGTCCGCCACGTAGCGGTACTCCACGGTCTTGGTCTGGCCGTCGGACGGCGTGCTTCCGCCGCCGTTGCCGGTCCCGCCGCTCGTGCCGGTCCCACCGCTGGTTCCGGTGTCCGTGCCGGTGGTGGCCCCGGTGTCCGCGGTGGCGCCGGTGTCACTCGTCGTGGTGCCGGCGTCGGCCTCGGAGTTCTTCAGGATGTTCTGCGGCGGCTTGAAGGGGTTGGTCGGATCGAACACATCGAGCGTGGAGCCCTTGCCGGTGGTGTCATCCGCGACCTTGAGCGCGGCCAGTCCCTTCACCTGGGCGGTCTGTTCCGCCTTGGTGGGGGCCGGGGCCGGCACCAAGGCGGGCTCCGCCGAGGGCTTGGACAGCACCACGGGGACCGCGATCAGAGCCAGGAGCAGGAGCAGGGCCACAGGCCACATGCGCTTTGCACGCAGGTCGCTCCAGAGGTCTATGAGGAAGGCGTTGTTCATAGCTTTGTCAGGGGGTCGCGGTGGCGGTCGGGACCGGGGTCGGAGTGGCCTCGCTCGCGTCCGGCGTGCTGGCCGGGATGGTCGCGTCGGTGGCCGGGCCCGCGGGCGTGGCGCCTGCGGTGGTGCCCTCTGACTTGGGCGACAGGTAGATCGTCGCCTTGATCTCGGCCTTCAGCTTCGGGAAGAGCTCGGGTTCACTGCTCCAGCTCACACCCTCCACCGTGACCAGACGGCCGCCCACCTTCACGTTCGCGTTCGCCACCGACACGAACCGCTTCACGCTGTGGAAGAAGTCGGCCAGGTTGAAGAAGTCGCCCACGAACTCCAGGTCGAGCGGCACGGTCTCCAGTCCGGCCGGAGCCGTGGTGGCGCCCGTGGTGGCCGTGCCCGCGGCAGCGGTGCTGCCGCCGCCCACGGCCAGGGCGCCGCTCTGCGATGAGGTCGAAGTCTGAGTGTCGGTGGCGGCCTGATCGGTGGCTGCCGAGCTCTGGTCGGAGCTGGCCGCGGCGTTGTTCGCGCTCTCCACCGCCTGCCCGGAGTTGCTCTGCGCGGTCGCGCCGCCGGCCGCCACGGGCGGGGTGCCGGAGGCGGGAGTGCCCGCAGCCGCGCCTGCGGCTGCCGTGCCGGTCGGGGCCACGGGAGCCGCCGTGACAGTCCGCTCCCCCGTGGCGATGCGCGTGAAGTGGATGCCGGTGCCGGCCGCGGCGCGGTCCAGCTGCACGATCAGGCTCGGCATGTCCACGGAGGACGGAATGGCCTTGCCCAGCCGCACCAGCTCGGTGAAGTCGGACTCGAAGCTGCCGTGCGCGCTCTTGGCCGCGTCGGCCGAGGCCTCGGCGGTCTGAAGGCGCGCCTGCTGCTGCGAGAGCTCGGCGTCCGCCTTGGTGGCGTCGTCGCGCTTCGGCCCCAGAAGGAGGAACCAGTACGCCACCACCAGGAGCAGCGGAAGGGCGAGAAGAAGGATCTTCCGGTCGCGATCGGACATGCTGCTCACGATCCACCTCCGAGCGATGCGGGCACGCGGGTGGCTCCACGCGGAGCCTCCTTCGCGGGCGAGGTCGGGCTGAAGGTGACCGTGATGTTGAACTTGTAGAACTTCCCGCAGTTGTCGATCGTCGTCTTCGCGGTGCCGCCGGCGGTCTCAGTGACGGACTCCTGGAGCTCCACGTCGCTCACGCGGTAGAGCTGGCGCAGGCGGACCATCATGGTCGCGGTGTCCTGCTGCCCGGGCACGCAGCCCACGAGGTTGGCGGTGGGCGACGGGGCCACGGTGGCCGTTGTGGCCGCGGTGTCCGTGGGCGAGCCCGGGGTGGGCGCCGCGCCGGCGCCGCTGCTGGTGGTGTCCCCGGTCGTCGATGCGTCCGCAGTCTGGATCCAGCTTCGAGCCGGCATGATCCGGGCAAGCTCGCGCATGAAGCGCTCCCAGTCGAAGCGGGTCGAGGCGATAGTGCTGACGCTCAGGAGGCGCTGGTCCTTGATCGAGGCGAAGTCGGTGAAGGCGTTCTTCTGCGCGGCCTGCGACTCGAGCGCCGTGGCCTTCGCGTCCGCGGAGGCGGCGTCGTTGGTCTTCGACGTCACCTGGTTCGACACCAGCACGTAGCTCACGAGCATCAGCAGCAGCGCGCCGAGCACGCCACAGATCACGTAGGCGCTGCCCGAGCGCTCGCCCGTGGCCTGTGCGCGCCGTGCTTCCTGCGGGAGAAGATTTACGGGCTTCATGCCGTCGCTCCGAGGGAGAGGCCGGCGGCCACCGTGAAGCGGTGGGGATCGTCGGCGGCGGCGAGCGCCGAGACGTCGAGCCCGCCGAGCGGGTAGGCCACGCGAACGGGCATCCCGAGATGCACGCCGAGGCTCTCGACGAGCTCATCGTCGCTGGACCCGGGACCCGACACCACGACCTCGCCCACCGGCTGTGCCTGGGGCTGGGTCATGTAGTAGTCGATGGACAGCCGGATCTCGTCGGACAGGCGCGAGCCGGCGTCCGGCTCGTCCCATACGGCCGAGAGCGGTCGGGTGAAGAAGCAGGCCGGGCCCACGGCGATGGCCAGGTTGGTCACGCCGGCCAGGTGGCAGAACACGCGCGCCGACTCATCGGCGTCGTCGCCTCCGCTCACGAGCGTGCGGACCAGGGCGAAGGCGTCGAGATCGACTCCTTCAGCCTTCAGGCCCGCGCCCTTCACGGCCTCGAGCAGGGACTCCACCATCGTCTTGCGCGCGGCCACGAGCACGACCTGCATGCGCGGGGTGCCGTCCGGCCCCTCGGCATAGCCGGCCACCTGGTGGTCCAGGATCGCTTCGTTCAGGGGCATGGCGATGGCCTCGGCGGCCTGGAAGCGAACCGCGGTCTCGCGCTGCCTGGCATCCTCGATACGGGGAAGCTCGATCACGCGAACGACGATCTGCTGGTTGGCGATTCCGAGGCGCACGTTGCGCGGCAGTCCGGAATCGTCGACGAAGCTCTTGAGCGCGTTGGAAAGGGCGTCCTTGTCCACCACCTCACCGTCGCTCACCACACCCTCGGGAAGGTCAACGCTCGCGCAGCGAGCGACCTTGCCACCGTCCACCTGCGCGGCAGCGAGGTAGCGACCGTCGATGTCCAGTCCTACGGCGCCGCGGTCGCGGGTCTTTCTGAGGGAGAAGGCCATATGCGTTCCCCCGCTCTATCGGCCAACCCCAGGGGTGGCTTTACCCCTAACTGCGCTCGTGCGTGAACACGGTGTTCAGCCCAGCAGGTGGTCCCGGTACAGGTCCACGAGCTCGGATCCGGCCAGCACGCCGACCAGCCCGCCCAGAGCCAGGAAGACCCCGAACGGAACGGCGGTCTTGCGGGCGCTCACGCCCTCGCGCGTGACAATGCCAAGACCCACGACGGTCCCGAACAGAAACGACGAGAACAGCGCGGGGATGATGGAGATGCCGAGGTAGAGGCCCATGGCGCCGGCCAGCTTCACGTCCCCCATGCCCATGCCGTCCGGGTAGGCGAGCGCGGCCAGGAGCAGGAAGGTGAAGGCCGCGGCGCCGGCGATCAGGTGCTCAGGGAGATCGGCGGGATCGACGATTGCCGTGGCCGCCACGCCCCACACCGCCATCGGGTAGACGATCTTGTTCGGGAGCAGGCGATGATCGAAGTCGATTCCCGCGAGCGCGACCAGGTACGCCACGAACGGCAGCTCGAGCAGGAGGCCGGAGTCGAAGCCGCGCACGGCCACCACGGCGGCAAAGGTCACCGCCGTGATCAGCTCCACGAGCGGGTAGCGCGGCGAGATCGGCGCGCCGCAGTGGCGGCACCGGCCCCGGAGGAGGAGCCACGAGACCACGGGCACGTTGTCGTACGGGGCGATGGGGGTCCCGCACGAAGGGCAGTGCGAGCCCGGGACCACCAGGGACTCGCCCAGCGGCACGCGGTGGATCACCACGTTGAGGAAGCTCCCGAGCACCGCTCCGAGGACGGCCGCCAGTGCGATCTCGAGGGCCATCAGGGGCGCAAGCTACCCGACGGTCCGGCGGCCTCTCGGGGTGCGGAAGGGGTCATTAAAAGGCGACGGGCGGGCCCGGAGGCCCGCCCGTCGAAAACGGCTCTGCTACGAGAAGTGGACTACCACTTACCGGTGCTCGGGCATGCGCCCTTGCCGCTGGTGGTGCAGGACCGGGTGAGCGGACCTGACACCGGCTTGGTGATGGTGAACGTGTTCCCGGAGTCTGACGCGGCGACCACCTTGTAGTCACCGGCGTTCAGCGTGGGCAGAGTTACCTTGCCGGGTCCGGCTCCGATCGTGATGCCGGACTCGGTCACATCCTGGCTCGTGCCGCAGCCCACGTAGGTCTGCGAGTTGGTGAAACAGGACTCGAGTGCCGACACCATGTTCCTGGCGTTGGACTTCGCGCTCGCGTCCTGACCCTTCTGGCGCTGTCCGAGGAAGGCCGGCAGCGCGATGGCGGCCAGGATTCCGATAATCAGGATCACCACGAGGAGCTCGATCAGGGTGAAGCCCCGCTCCTCAGAGTGAATCCGCTCACTCAGCTTCCGCAGCATATGTCTCCTCCTTGAGGTGACTGTCTGAAATGGTCTGGTACCAATCGCCGCGGCAAGCCGAGGCACTGGTCTGTCCCGCAATAGATCGACAAGACAGGCGAAGCCCTTTAATGCGTGGTCCCGTTTTTCTCGGGCAGACGTCCACCAGAGGGCGGCCTCGTCGGCGCGGCCCGCGCCCCGGCTCGTCCCGCGCGTCTACGATCGATCGCATGCACGTCCGCCGCGCGCTGCTCCTCTTCGCGATCGTCCTGGCCCTCGCCGCAGTGGCCGCCTCGGTGTCGAACTCGCGCGACGGCAGCGGAAAGCCCGACACCACCGAGCCCCTGGCGGTGCCCGGCGCATCTGCCGAGGCGCGGGCCGTGGACGCCGAGAGCGCCGTGGACTTCAACGTGGCCCGGCCCCGGGTCCGGCGGGTCCAGAGCGGCCGTGCCACCACCGTCCGGGTGCGCGTCCAGAGCGCGGGCCAGGTTCAGATCCGGGGGCTGGGTCAGAGCTCTGACGCGGACGAGTTCACCCCAGCGCGCTTCGACCTGCTCCCGAGCCGCCCGGGCCGCTACCCGGTGGAGTTCGTCCCGGCGGCGGGCGACACCCCTGAGCCGGTGGGCACGCTCGTGGCCGTCCGGCCGAAGCCGTGACCTTCCGCCGGGTCTTCGCCGCCCTGTGCCTGCTCGTGGTGGTGGGCGGCCTGGCCATCACGGTGGCGCTGGCCCGCGACGAGGGCTCACGTCAGAAGGTCAAGGCGATCTCCGGGATCGGCGAGCAGGCCGTTCAGGACTCGGTGTGCCCCAAGGGCCTCCCCGGCTGCCGCGCCGTGAGAGGACGGATCATTTACGCCGAGGATGTGGATCCGGACGGGGACGGGGACGCCCACTTCGTGATCGTCTCCGGCGACAGCGTGACCGCCCCCGGGGTGAGCGTGATCAAGGTGGTGAGCTCCCGGCGCCCCAATCCCCTGCCGCGCGTCGGCGACTCACTGAGCGCCGCCGGCACCACCGATAAGGGCAGCCACGGCGAGCGCCAGCTGGTGGCCGTGGACGTGCATACCTCGACGAGATAGCCCAGCCCTGAGGGGCCAAGGGAGGAGCGCAGCCCGGGCGCCGGCCGGGCGAGCACCGGACCAGGTTTTCCTACTTAATCTGGTCGTAGACCTTGAACATGGGCAGATACATCGCGATCACGATGAACCCGACGATGCCGCCCACGAGGATGATCATCACGGGCTCGAGGATCGAGGTGAGGGCCTTGACGGCGGTCTCGACCTGCTCCTCGTAGAAGTCGGCGACCTTCGAAAGCATGTTCTCGAGCGCGCCCGTCTCCTCGCCGACGCCGATCATCTGCGTGACCATCGCCGGGAAAGCCTCGGGCACGGCGATCATCGGGGCGGTCAGTGACCCGCCGCGCTTCACCGACTCCCCCACGTCCTCCATCGCCATCTCGATCACGCGGTTGCCGGAGGTGCGGCCCGTGATGTCGATGGCCTCGAGCATGGGCACGCCGGCGGCGATCAGCCCGGAGAACGTCCGGGAGAAGCGGGCCAGCGCGACCTTCTGCACGATGCCCCCGATCTGCATCGGGAACTTCAGTTTCAGTCTGTCCCATTGCACCCGGCCGCGCTTCGACTTCTTCCACGTCTTGAAGGCCCAGGTGACGGCGGCCACCACCGCGATCAGGATGTACCACTGGCGCGTGACCAGGTGGGAGAGCACGACGGTGAACTTGGTGATTGCCGGCAGCTCGCCGCCGAAGTCGGCGAAGATCTTCTCGAAGACCGGCACGAGGAAGGCCACAAGTGCCACGAGCACGATCAGCGAGAAGCTGCCGATCAGCAACGGGTAGATCATGGCCGCCTTCACCTGGCGGCGGAGCGCGGCGTCGGACTCGAGCTGCTCAGCCACGCGCACCAGGGTCTGGTCCAGGATTCCGCCGATCTCCCCCGCCTGCACCATGGCCACGTAGAGGTCGTTGAAGGTGCCGGGGTGCTTCTTGAGCGCGTCCGATAGCGCGCTACCACCCTCCACGTCCTTGCGCACGTCGGCCAGGATCTCCTGGAGCATGTCGGACTCCGTCTGCTCCTCGATCACGTAGAGCGAGCGCAGCAGCGACATGCCGGACTGGACCATGGTGGAGAGCTGCCGGGTGGCGATCACCAGGTCGTCGGCCTTGACCTTCTTGAAGCGCGAAAGGATGTCTCCGGCACTGGCGGCGGCCCGCTCCTCGATGTCAACGACGACCAGTCCGCGGCCGCGCAGCTGCGAGGCCACGGCCTGCTTGTCGTTGGCCTCCATCTCGCCCTTGGTAGCGCCTCCGGAGAAATCGAGGGCCTTGAATGCGTAGGTGGACATCGGCTAGGCCACCCTCACGGTGCCCATCAGGCGCCGGAGCTCCTCGGGGGCGCTCGAGCGCGACTCCGCGAGCTCGCGTGAGATCTTCTGCTGGCGCACGAGCTCGGCCAGGGCGGTGTCCATGGTCTGCATTCCGAACTGAGCGCCGGTCTGGAGCGCCGAATAGATCTGGTGGGTCTTGCCCTCGCGGATCAGGTTCCGGACGGCGGGAGTGGGAACCAGCACCTCGGTGGCCACGCAGCGGCCGTTGCCGCTGGCGAGCGGGAGCAGCTGCTGGGTCACGATGCCCTGGAGGGCCACCGACAGCTGCACACGGACCTGCTGCTGCTGAGCCGGTGGGAACACGTCCACGATGCGGTCCACGGTCTGGGCCGTGTCCTGGGTGTGGAGAGTGGCGAACACGAGGTGGCCGGTCTCCGCGGCGGTGAGCGCTGTGGAGATCGTCTCGAGGTCTCTCATCTCGCCGACGAGGATCACATCGGGGTCCTGGCGCAGGCCGGCCTTGAGCGCGGCCGCGAAGCTCTGTGCGTCGGCTCCCAGCTCGCGCTGGTTGACGATGCACTTCTTGTGCATGTGCAGGAACTCGATCGGGTCCTCGATCGTGAGGATGTGCTCGTGGCGCGTGTCGTTGATCAGGTCGATCATCGCGGCGAGCGTCGTGGACTTGCCCGAGCCCGTGGGGCCGGTCACCAGCACGAAGCCGCGGGGCTTCTTGGTGAGGTCCTCCAGCGTCTTGGGCAGCCCCAAAGAGCTCAGCGCCGGCATGTCCTGCGGGATGAGCCGGAATGCGGCGCTCAGCGAGGCGCGCTGGAAGTAGGCGTTCACGCGGAACCGCGCGCGGCCGGGGATGGAGTAGGCGAGGTCGATCTGCCAGTCCGTCTCCAGGCGCTGGCGCTGCTCGTTCGTAAGGATCGAGTAGATGACCTCGCGCGTGGCCTGAGGAGTCAGGACCGGATAGTCGAGAGCATGCAGCGCCCCGTGGTACCTGATCATCGGCGGAGAGCCAGCCGTCAGGTGGAGGTCGGAGGCGTTGCGCTCCATCACCTGGATTAGCACGTCTGCGAAGTCGAACTCCATGAGGCTCCTTATCGGCCGGACCAGGCGGTTACGTGACCCTTGCAACCTCTGCAATGGACGTGACGCCGTTCTTGACTTTCTCGAAGCCGTCGGCCCTCAGCGGACGCATCCCCTGGGCCACCGCGACTCTGCGTATGTCATCGGCAGAGGCACGCTCAACCGTTAGATCCTGAATCTCGTCGCTGACGACCATTACCTCGTACAGACCGGTGCGTCCCTTGTATCCCGTGCCGCTGCAACGGCTGCACCCGACGGGCTCGTAGGCCTCAAGGTCGAAGGCCACGTGGAAGCCGGCCTTCTCGAGCGACGGCGCGCTCAGCATCGTGCGCTGCTTGCAATGCGTGCAGAGCTGGCGGACCAGGCGCTGTGCCACCACGGTGCACACCGCGGACGCGGTTAGGAAGGGCTCGATACCCATCTCGGTGAGCCGGGTGACGGCGGACGGGGCGTCGTTCGTGTGGAGCGTGGACAGGACGAGATGCCCCGTCAGCGCCGACTCGATGGCGATCTTCGCCGTCTCGCGGTCCCGGATCTCGCCGACCATGATCACGTCGGGGTCCGCTCGCAGCATCGAGCGCAGGCCCGCGGCGAAGGTGAGACCCGCCTTGATGTGCACCTGAAGCTGGTTCACGCCCGGTAGCTGGTACTCGACCGGGTCCTCGATGGTGATGATGTTGATCTTCGGCTCGTTGATCTCGTTGAGGGCGCCGTAGAGCGTCGTGGACTTTCCCGAGCCGGTGGGCCCGGTCACCAGGACCGCGCCGAAGGAGCGCCTGAAGCCCGCCTCGAAGAGCTCCGCGACCCCCTGCGACATGCCGAGCTGGTCGAGCCCGATCAGGGCCTGGCTCTTGTCCAGGATCCGCATCACCATCGCCTCCCCGTCCACCTGGGGCATCGTCACCACGCGCAGGTCGATCGCCTTGCCCTCGACGGTCAGGGACACGCGGCCGTCCTGCGGGAGGCGGCGCTCCGCGATGTCCAGGTCGGCCATGATCTTCATGCGCGAGATCGTGCCCGCCACCATCCGGCGCGGGATGTGGGTGGTCTCACGCAGCACCCCGTCCACCCGGAAGCGCACGCGCATGTCGCGCTCCTCGGGCTCGAAGTGGATGTCGGAGGCGCCCTCGTCCACCGCCTGCGCGATCACCGAGTTCACGAGCTTGATCACGGGCGCGTCGTCCGCGGACTCGCGGATCTCGGTGACCTCGGCGAGCTCCTCCTCGCCCTGCTCCACCGCCGCGGCTACGGCGTCGTCCAGCCGGCTCATGCGCCCCACCAGCTCGAGAATGTCTTCCTGCGAGCCCACCACCGGCAGCACCTCATGGCCGGTCATCAGCTTCAGGTCGTCGAGAGCCAGGACGTTCGACGGATCGTGCATGGCCACCAGCAGGTGACCGGCCTCGTCGAAGCCGATCGGCGCGGAGCCGAGCCGGCGCGCCGCCTGAGCCCCGATCAGGTTGAGAGCGCCCACGTCTGCCTTGAACACCGACAGGTCCACGTGCGGGAGGCCGAAGCGCTGCGCCGTGGCCCGGGCCAGCTGATCGGCGGTGATGGCCTTGGCCTCGAGCAGCAGCATCTCCGGGGCGCGGCCCGCGGACTTGCCCTCCTCCACCGCCGCGTCGACGCGCTCGCGTGGCAGGAAGCCCATCTCCACGATCACGTCGGAGATGAAGCGCGAGCTCCCGCGTCGCTGGGGGAGCGTCAGCCCGAGGCTGCCCGACTCCTGTTCCGCGTCAGCACCCGAGGCGGGGACGGCGCGCAGCGGCGCCGGCCCACCGGGGGGCTCTGTCATCGGACGTCGGCGACTTCTTGCGCGAGGACGGCGGCGTCGACGTAGCCCTCGGTGAGGTGGGCCCTGCCGCGACGGTCGAGAATGACAATCGACGGGGCCTGGTCCACGCCCACGTCCTGGACGATGGAGCCGAAGCGGTCAACGCTCCGGATGTCGTCGACGAACACCTTGGCGTTGGTCCGCGAGCGCAGGGCGTGCACGGCCTCGCTCGTCGCCTGGTCGTCGAGGCCACGCGGGTTGCGGAAGAAGATCACGACCTTCTGGTGCTTGCGCACCGCCAGCGCCACCTTGCGCGGGTTATTGGTGATCGGAGCGGGGCTGGTCACGTCGCCGATCCGGAAGCCGGCCTTGCGGGCCGCGGCCAGTCCGGGAGGCGGATCCACCGCGAGCACGCCCACGCCGAGCACTCCGCTGGCGATCGCGCCGCCGCCGGACGGCGCGCCCGCCGAGATCTTCTTGGGCGCGGTGATGTCCTGCGGCTTGTTCACGTCGGTGAGCTGCAGGTCGAGGTTGATGCGGGCCCGGCCGGCCTGGCTTCCGCCGGCGGCGGACAGGTCGAGGTCGAGCGCCACCTTCAGGCGGCGGAGGATGCGGTCCTCCTGCCCGACGAAGATGTCCACGTCGGCCTGCTTCACGACCTTGGCGATCTGCTTGTCGAAGCCCTGGGGCAGGTTCACGTTCGCGCCGCCCTGGCGGGCCAGGGGAGCCACGTCGCGGACCAGCTTGGCCGCGTCCACCGAGGCGGACACGTGCTTGGTCGTCACGCCGTCCACCTGGGCGTTGCCCTCGTCCTTCACGTTGGTGAGCCAGGACGACGGGTCCACGCCGAGCAGGCCGGGAGTGGGAGCCGCGGCGCCCTTGCCGGCGTAGGCGGCAATCTGCCCGCGCGCATCCTGAAGCTGGTGCCAGAGCGCCTGGGGCACCCGGTAGGCGGTGCCGCCCTGGGTGAGGAAGGCGCGGTCGCCGACCGACACGGCGCCGGCGCTGGCGTTCTGGCCGGCACCGTTCACCTTGACGCGCACATCGAAGAGTGGGGTCTTGTTCTGGCCGCGGCCCTGGAAGGCACCCTGGATCGAGAGGCCGAGGCGCCGGCTGGTGCCACCGACCTGGCTGAAGCTCAGGCGTGCATCGACCTTGCCGCTGTCCAGGGCACCGCTGCCCGAGAAGGCGGCGGCGAAGGCCTGGTTGGCGTCAAGTCCGCCCGTGCCCTGCGAAGTGTTCGCAACCGGAGTGGCCGAGGACGACGACGAGTCGCCGGAGTTGCGCGCGCCGGTTACGGCGAAGGCCGTGGCTCCGAGGAGCACGACTCCGATGAGCACGAGGAGGGCTGGACGCGAGATGGACATTGGTTGGCATATCGGCAGCGGGCCGCGCGGGGTTTAGACCCGAACGGACGCTGCTCGGCGCATTGCGTCGAGCGGAGCCTCGCGGCCCGTCCACAGGCTGAGGCTGAGCGCGCCCTGGCGCACCAGCACCTCGAGGCCGCCCACCACCCTGCTCCCGCCCCGCTCCGCCCAGCGCTCGAGCGGTGTCGGCTCGAGGCCGTACACGAGGTCCACCACGGTCTCGGGTGGGTCGATGCCGACCAGGCCGAGCAGGCCGAGGGCCTCGTCCTCCGGCAGGCCGGGCGCAAGCCCCACGGAGGTGGCGTTCACCAGCAGGTCGGCCGGCCGCGGGTGCTCCTCCTGGCGTACGCCCAGCTCGTCAGCCAGCGCGGCCGCACGCGCGGGAGTGCGGTTCCACACCGACACCTCGGCTCCCTCCTCGCGCAGTGCCCATACGGCGGCCCGGCCCGCGCCGCCCGCCCCCAGCACCAGGGCGCGCCGCCCGGCCACGGGGCGGCCGATGGCGGCCAGGAGGCCGCCGGCGTCGGTGTTCTCCGCCCGGATGGCGCCGGCGGTGAAGCTGAGCGTGTTCGCCGCGCCGATGGCGGCCACGGCATCGCTCACCTCGTCCGCCAGCTCCCGGGCGGCCAGCTTGTGCGGGATGGTCACGTTGGCGCCCACGTAGCCGGAGGCGGGCAGGGCCCTGACCGTGGGCGCGAAGAGCTCGGGCGGCACGGGCAGCTTCACGTACCGCCAGTCGAGCCCGAGCTCGCGAAACGCGGCGTTCATCATCGCGGGCGAGCGGCTGTGCCCGACCGGATGGCCGAGGACCCCAGCGAGGGGCATCAGCAGTTGACGGGAGAGTTGCCGCCGCGCTTTTCGCGGGCCCGGTTGTAGGCGTCCACGTTGCGCTGGTGCTGGGCGTCCGTGGCCGCGAACGCGTGCCGGCCGCGTCCGCACGGCTTGACCACGTAGAACAGGTAGTTCGTGTGCGCCGGGTTGGCCGCGGCACGTATTGAGGCCAGGCCCGGGTTCCCGATCGGGCCCGGCGGGAGGCCGGTGTTGACCCTCGTGTTGTATGGCGTGTCCGCCTGGAGCTGCGACACGCGCAGCGGCCGGTCCCAGTTCCCCGTCTCGAAGCGCAGAGTGGCGTCGATGCCCAGCGGTATGCCGTCGTGGAGGCGGTTGTAGATCACCGAGGCGATGATCGGGCGCTCCCGCGGGATCTGCGCCTCGCGCTCCACCATCGAGGCGATGATCAGCACGTCCCAGGGGGTCAGGTTCTTCGTGCGGGCCTTCCTCAGGCTCACGGAGCCGAAGCGCTGCTTGAAGGTGGTGAGCTGGCGCTCCACGAGCCGGCGCACAGACTGGCCACGCCGTAGCTCGTAGGTGGCCGGGAAGAGGAAGCCCTCGAGGCTCGTGGCGCCCTTCGCGCGGTAGTCGCGCGGATCGAGCAGGCGCGAACGGCGGGTGGCGGCCAGGTAGCTGCCGGGCAGGCGTCCCTTCGTGATCTTCGCGATCTCCGCCCGCGAGAGCCCCTCGGGGATGGTCAGGTCCACGATGTTCGGCGACGTCCCCTTCTCGAGCGCGTCGAGCGCGGCGGTGAAGCTCATGTCCTTGCGCAGGGTGTAGCGGCCGGGCTTGAGGCCGTCGCTGCGTCCGGCGAGCCGGGCGCGAAGCTGGAAGAACGTGGAGCTCGACACCACGTCCTCCTTCTCCAGGAGCGTGGCGATCTGCTCGAGGCTGGAGCCGCGCGGAACGTTCACCCCCACGCGTTCGCCGCCGTCGCCCTTGAACGGCTGGAACAGGGAGATCAGGAACCAGGCAACGGCCAGTCCCACCACACCCACCACGAGCACGGCCGCAAGCCGGCCCCAGCGCGGGCCCCCGCGAGCGGGGCCGGCGGGGGCCCCCCGTGGCCCGTCTCCGTTGCCGTCGCCGATGGCGGTCAGCCGCCGCGCGGAGTCGAGCCAGTCTCGGTCGGGATCGGCGGGGGGAGCCGGCGTCGGCGGAGTGGGCACCGCGGGCGGGTCGCCGCCCGCCGCCCGCCGGGCCTCGCGCTCGAGGCGAGCGGCCTCGCGCTCCCGCTCTGAGCGTCCCCCGGGCACGGGGGGTGGGCCGTTCGTCACTCCGCCAGCCCGGCCGAGGTGCGTGCGAGGTAGGCCTCGAGGAGGTGCGCCGCCGCCCGCGAGTCGGCGTCGCCGCGCCCGCCGGTTCGCTCCGCCTGGCGCGTGGTGAGGCGCTCGTCGTAGAGCTCGACCGGCACGCGCAGCCGGCGTTCGAGGCGCTCGGCGAAGGCACGTGCTTCCGCCGCCTGCGAGCCCTCCTCGCCGGCCAGCGTCAGCGGAAGCCCCACCAGCACGAGCCCGGCCTCCTGCTCTGCGGCCAGGGCGGCCACCGCGGCCAGTCCGCGCCGGGTATCCGGGCGCTCGATCACCGGCAGCGGACTCACCACGGTTCCGGATGGATCGGATACCGCGCAGCCGCACCTGGCGGCTCCGTGGTCGAGAGAGAGGACGCGTCCCATCAGCGGGCGACGATAGCCTCAGCCGAGGCGGCGCTCGATCTCCACCCGGGCGGCCGCGAGGGCGTCCGGCAGCTTCTCGGGATCCCGCCCACCGGCCTGCGCCATGGTGTCGCGCCCACCGCCACCACCGCCCGCCACGCGGGCGGCCACGCTCACCACCTCGCCGGCCTTCAGGCCGCGCGCCACGGCGGAGGGCGCGAAGTTGGCCACCAGGTGCACGCGGCCGTCATCGGCCGAGCCGAGCACCACGGCGGCGTCTCCCAGCCGCTGGCGGACCGACTCCGAGAGCTGAAGCAGCGCCTTCGCGTCGGTGGCCGGCACGGCCTGCACAACGACCGCGAGACCGCCCAGCTGCTCGGCCGCGCCCGCCAGCTCCTCCGCGGCGTTGCGGTCGAGCTCCCGGGCCGGCGCCTTCTGGAGCTCCTTCGCGCGCTGGTTGAGGCGCTCCACGGCGCGGACCACCTCCGGCTCGGGCACCCGCAGGAGCGTGGCCAGGTCGCGGAGCTGCTCGGTTCGCGTCCGGAAGAGCTCCGCCCCCGCCTCCCCGGTCACGGCCTCGATGCGGCGGACGTTGGAGGCGCTGGAGGTCTCGCTCAGGAGGTGGAAGAGCCCGAGCTCGGCGGTGGTCGGCACGTGGGTGCCGCCGCACAGCTCACGCGAGACGCCCTCGATCTCCACCATTCGCACCCAGTCCCCGTACTTCTCGCCGAACAGCGCCATGGCCCCCAGCGCCTCGGCCTCGGTGCGGGTGGTCTCGATGGCGTGGACGGCGTGGCTGCCGGCGATCCAGCCGCGGATCGTGGCCTCCACGTCGGCGAGCTCCTCGTCGCTCAGACGTTCCCCGTGGGTGAAGTCGAAGCGCAGCTTGTCCGGGCCCACGTAGGACCCGGCCTGGCGGACGTGCTTGCCCAGGCGCTCCCGCAGCGCCGCGTGGAGCAGATGTGTGGCGGTGTGGTTGCGCATCGTGGCCAGGCGCACGTCACGTGCCACGCGCGCCGTGACCGCCTCGCCGGCGCCGATCACGCCCTCGATCGGCTCGAGGGCCAGGGCCTGGTCGTCGCCCAGGCGGTACACGTCGGTCACGCGCGCCCGCCCGGACGGAAACTCGACGACTCCGCTATCGGACACCTGACCGCCGCCCTCGGGATAGAACGGGCTCTCCTCCAGCTTGGCCAGCACCCGCCCGCCGCCATCGGGCTCCGCGGCGCCGAGCACCGTCTCGGCCTCGATCTGCTCGTAGCCCACGAAGCGGGTGGTGAAGCCGGCGCCGCGGGTGAAGCGGGCCACCTCCTCGTGCCCGGCGTGGACGCCGGGCACGCCTTCGGATCGCGCGCCCGCGCGGGAGACTTCCCGGGCGCGGTCCATCAGCTCCTCGAAACCCTGATCGTCCACCGAGAGCCCCTGCTCGGCCAGCAGCTCCTTGGTCATCTCGTATGGGAAGCCGTAGGTGTCGTGCAGCTTGAAGGCGTCCTCCGCGGATATCCACGAGGTGCCCTCCTCACGGGCCTCGTCAGCCAGCTCGGCCAGCAGGCGCTCACCCTGGGCCAGGGTGCGGCCGAAGCCCTCTTCCTCGGCGCGGGCCCAGCGCTCGATGTTGGGCGCCTCCTCGCGCAGCTCGGGGTAGGCGTCGCCCATCACGTCCACCGCCCGGGCCACGAGCTTCGGGAGGAAGCCCTGCTCGATCCCGAGCACCCGCCCCTGGTGCATCGCCCGGCGCATGATGCGGCGCAGGATGTAGCCGCGGTCCTCGTTGGAGGGCACCACACCGTCGGCCACCAGAAAGGCGGCCGCACGGCCATGGTCGGCGAGGATGCGCAGGGCGCGGGTGGTGGCCTCGTCCTGCCCGTAGCTCCGTCCGGACAGCTCCTCCCCGAGCTCCACCAGCGGCCGCAGCTGGTCGGTCTCGAAGACCGACTCCACGCCCTGGAGGATCGCCGCCATGCGATCAAGCCCGAGCCCGGTGTCGATGTTGCGGCTCGGCAGCGGGGTGAGCGTGCCGTCCGCGGCCAGGTCGTACTGCATGAACACGAGGTTCCAGAACTCGAGGTAGCGCTCCGTGTCGTCCCCCGGGCGATCGTCGCCGGGTCCGAACGCCGGGCCGCGGTCGAGGTAGAGCTCGGAGCAGGGGCCGCACGGTCCCGTCGGTCCGGACTGCCAGAAGTTGTCCTCGCGCCCGAGGCGCACGATCCGCTCGTCGGGGACGCCCACGGCGCGCCAGCACTCGATGGCCTCCTCGTCGGGGCCGAGCCCAAGCTCGTCGTCGCCCCCGAACACCGTGATCCAGAGCTGCTCGGGATCGAAGCCGAAGCCGTCGGTGGAGAGCTCGAGCGCGAGCTCCACGGCCCGCTGCTTGAAGTAGTCGCCGACCGAGAAGTTGCCGAGCATCTCGAAGAAGGTGAGGTGCCGGTGGGTGGACCCGACGTTCTCGATGTCGGTGGTCCGGAAGACCTTCTGGCACGAGGTGAGGCGGGGGGACGGCGGGGTCTCCTCGCCCCGGAAGTACGGCTTGAAGGGCTGCATCCCGGCCGTGGTGAGCAACACCGACGGATCGTAGGAGGGCGGCACCAGCGAAGCCGAGGGCACGCGCAGGTGATCGCGCTCCTCGAAGAAGCGAAGGAACGCCTCCCGGATCTCGGCCGCCTTCACGGCTCGGAGTCTAGGACGCGGCCAACCTGCATCCCCTGTGGGGGCTAACCCTGTGGCGGGGGCGCAGGTTCACTGCAAGAACGTGTGCATTCACCGACCGCTCCGCGAGCTTTGGCCGTTTCCAGCCGACGATCATCTCGATGGAGCTCGCAGAGCAACTGGTGGGGGAGGCCCGCGAGCGCCGTCAGCGCCGCATGGACAAACGCGAGCGCGCCATCGACGCCGGATCCGCGGTCCTCTTCCTGGCCGTTGGGCTGGCCATGGCGCTGACAATGCCGGTAGAGCGCCATCCGAGTCTGGCGCTGGTCGCCGGACTTATCGCCGGCTACGTCGTCGTGTCGCGCGTTCGCTTCGAGTTCGGCGAAGCATGGGTCTCCCCGGAGGACCTCGTCTTCGTCCCGATTCTGCTTCTCGTGCCTCCGTCCTACATCCCGCTGCTTCTGGCGCTGGGGGGCCTGATCAGCGCCGTGCCGGACATCCGCTCCGGCAGGTTGCATGGTCACCGTTGGATCACCTCGATCGGGGACCTGTGGTGCTTCGTTGGACCTGCTCTCGTGGTGGGACTGCTTGCCGCGGGCCCCCCGAGCATCGACGATGCCCCCGTCTACGCCCTCGCGTTCGCGGCCCAGATCCCCGGTGACTTCGGTTGGGCGCTGATTCGCAACCGTGCCGTGAACCCGATCCCGCTCGGCGAGCTCTGCCGCAACTACCTGGCGGTGACTCGGGTGAGCGCGGTGCTGTGGCCGATCGGGTTCATTGCCGGCATAGTTGGAAGCGAGGAGCCGCTCGCGCTCCTCACCCTCGGCCCCCTCGTGCTGCTACTCCACCAGTTCTCGCGCGACCGCCGGGAGCGGTACAACGCCGCGCTCGAGCTCCATCGTGCTTATCGCGGCACGGTGATGCTCCTCTCGGACGTCGTCGAGTTCGAAGACCCATACACGGCCGACCATTCACGCTCAGTGGTAGAGCTGGTTCAAAAGGTCGGGGGCGAGCTCGAGGTGCCCGAGCACGATCGCCAGGAGCTCGAGTTCGCGGCCCTGCTCCACGACGTCGGCAAGATCAGGATCCCCAAGGAGATCCTCCACAAGCCCGCGAAGCTGACCGCCGAAGAGTTCGAGATCGTCAAGAGCCACACGATCGAAGGCCAGTTCATGCTCGACCGGGTCGGCGGCTTCCTCGGGAGGATCGGCGTGATCGTGCGCGCGTGCCACGAGCGCTGGGATGGGAACGGCTACCCCGACGGCTTGAAGGGCCAGGAGATCCCGCTGGCTGCCCGCATCGTCTTCTGCTGTGACGCGTACAACGCCATGACCACGGACCGCGTCTACCGACAGGCCCTCTCCGACGACGAGGCGCTCGCGGAGCTGCAAACCAACGCCGGTACCCAGTTCGACCCGCGCGTGGTTGCCGCACTGATCCACTCCATCGAGGAGGACCGGCCGACCATGCCACCCGTGGACGACGTTCGCGCGCTCCTGGCGGACATCCACGCCTCGGACTCGATGAGCGCCGCGTCGTCCTGAGCTCGGTCGCTGGCTAGGACGTAACGCGACGCGTGGAGGGCGTCGCGACCTCCACACCGGTCGGGGCCCGCACCCAGTGATGGCGAAGCGCGGCAATCGCGAGAACGGTGAGCGCGACGTTCCCCACCCCAGTCGCCAGGACCACCGGGCGAGCACCAGCTGCAGCGGTCATGGCGCCGGCGATCAGGAACGCGCTCGCAAAGCCCCAGGAGACAAGCGTCTCCATGATCGCAAATACTCGGCCATGCATCTGCTCAGGAGTCTCGGACTGAATCAGAAGGCGCTCGTGCACGAGGAGCAGGCCGTTTCCAAAGCCCGCAAGCGCCAGCGCGGGGAGCACGACGAGAAGGCTCGGCGCAAGTCCCACGACCACCCCGGCGACCCCCATCACCGCAAGCCCGGCAAGATAACGTTGCTTGAGGTAGCTCGCGTCGCCGCCATTCGAGCCTTTTAGGGACCCGGCGACGAACCCGAGTCCGAACACAGCAACCATGGCGGAGAAGCCGGTTCCGCTCGTCGCCAGGTCGTTCTTCGCGAAGGGGAGCTCGGCTACGTTGAACATCCCGCCGAAGAACATGCCTCCTGCGGACACGGCGATGATGGTCCGGATTCCGACCATCCCCGCCGTCTCCCGCAACCCCTCTCGGGCCTCGGCCAGGAGCGAGGGGCGAGCGGAGCGCTGGGTCTCGTCCCCCCGCGGATGCGCTCCTCCGAGGGGCAGCCTCGCGACCACAAGTGCGGAAAGAACGAACGTCGCCCCGTTGGCCATCAACATCGTCCCTGGACCCATGACCAACAACAGGGGCGCGGCGATCGCGGGTCCGACCGTCTCGCCGGTGGTGGTCACCGCGCCGTAGAGCGAAATCGCGCTCGCCCGGCGCTCGGCGCTGACGAGGCTCGGAATCCCCGCCAGGACTGCGGGCTTGAAGAGCGCCGTGCCGACTCCTGCGAGCAGGGCAAACCCGACCGTCGCCTCGAAGCTTCCCACCAGTCCCAGGGCGAGGAAGGCCGCGGCGCGTAGGAGATCGGCGATCACAGCGCACCCGCGCCTCGACCACCGGTCGGCGGCGGCCCCCATTACGGGGCCAAGGAACATGGAGGGCAGGAAGTCGGCGAGCAGCACGAGCGCCACCGCCCAGGGCGACTCGAAGCGGTCGTAGGCAAGGAGCAGCAGCGCGACATACGCCGCGCCTGTTCCGATGGACGACTGGGCCAGGGCTGCGAAGAAAAGGCGCGCCCGTGGCTCGGCTCTGAGCAGGCGGAGGGCGGTAGTCATGCGACCTGGAACCCCAAGATACGACACTAGCGCCGAAAAAGATCGGGACCGGGCGGCGCGCGGTCCCGATCAAAACCCTTAGTGACCGTATCTCATGCGAGGGTTCCTTCCGTCTGTATTGATGAGAGCTCCTTGCTGCCACCCGCACGAAGTTTACGGGCGGTTCCCGTGCAACTCCTCTGCAAGTCGAGACGGAGCGTCGCAGATTTGGAGGATGTTGTCCACAACCTCTGCAAGAACCTATGCACGCAGGGACTTCCCGTCCGCGAGACCCCTGCGAGAGAGGTTCGGGGCGCTGATTTTGCGGCGCCGGGAAGGAGCTCCGGCCGGTCTCCCGACGGACTAGATGGCGCCCGCGGAGCCCGAGGCGCGCGCCACGTCCGGCACGTCCCTCGGCAGCTCGTCGCCGCACCCGTGCGGGCTCGCCTCGTCGCGCTGGGCCGCCTGGATCTCCTCGTCGCTGACGTTCATCGGGTGGTGGCAGGCGGCGAGGTGCCCGCCCGGGTAGCGAGCGAGCGGCGGCTCGACGTCGCGGCAGATCTGGGTCGCGCGGGGGCAGCGCGGATGGAACACACAGCCGGATGGCGGGTCGATCGGGTTCGGCGGCTCGCCGCCGACCACGACCCGCTCGCGGGTGCGGTTCTCCCGCGGATCCGGGATCGGGATCGCCGCGAGGAGTGCGTTCGTGTACGGGTGCACGGGCTTCGTGTACAGCTCCTCCGCGGGTGAGATCTCCATCAGCTTGCCGAGGTACATGACCGCGATGCGATCCGAGACGTGACGCACCACGGAGAGGTCGTGGGCCACGAACAGGTAGGTCAGCCGGAAGGACTCCTGGAGGTCGTCGAGCAGGTTGATGATCTGAGCCTGCACCGACACGTCCAGCGCCGACACCGGCTCGTCGAGGACGATCAGCCGTGGCTCGAGCGCCAGAGCCCGCGCGACGCCGATGCGCTGGCGCTGGCCGCCGGAGAACTCGTGCGGGTAGCGGTTCAGGTGCTCCGGATGGAGCCCGACCCGGCCCAGCAACTCGCGCACGCGGTCGTCGATGCCGTGGCGCTTGGCGCCGTGGAGGAGCAGCGGCAGCCCGATGATCTGGCTGATCCGCTTGCGCGGGTTGAGCGACGCGAACGGATCCTGGAAGACCATCTGCATCTCCTTGCGCATCGTCCCCAGGTCCCTCTGGCGAGCATGGGTCACGTCCTGCCCGCGGAAGCGGATGTGACCCTCGGTGGGCTCGAGCAGCCGCATCAGCGCGCGCGACAGGGTCGTCTTGCCGCAGCCCGACTCGCCCACCAGCCCGAGCGTCTCGCCCTCCAGGAGCTCGAAGGTCACGTCGTCCACGGCGTGGACGCTCGCCACCTGGCGGGTGAACAGGACACCATCGCGGATCGGGAAGTGCAGCTTGAGGTGCTCGACCTCCAGGAGCTTCCCGTCGGGCGTCGGGGGGGCCGCGCTCACGCCGCCACCCCCTCCTTGCCGGGGAGGCCGATCACGCCCGGCCGCACCTCACGCAGCTCGCGCTTCTGCTCCGGCGAGAGCCAGCAGCGGTCCTGATGGCCGGGCGCGCCGTCCACGCGTGCCTCCAGCGGCGGAACCTCCTGGCACTTGCCGAACTCGTGCGGGCAGCGCGGGCGGAAGTGGCAGCCCTCGGGTCGGTTGGCCAGCGAGGGCGGCAACCCCGCGATTGCGGGCAGCCGCTCGGGACGCGGCCGGTCCACGCGCGTGATCGACCCGAGCAGTCCCCAGGTGTAGGGATGCTGCGGGTCGTAGAAGATGTCGTCGAGGCTTCCCTGTTCCACGATCCGGCCCGCGTACATGACCGCCACGCGGTCGGCGATGTCGGCCACCACTCCCAGGTCGTGGGTCACCAGGATCACCGCCGCGTTCGTCTCCTTGCGCAGGTCCCGTATGCGCTCGAGGATCTGCGCCTGGATCGTCACGTCCAGCGCGGTGGTGGGCTCGTCGGCGATCAGGACGCTCGGGTCGCTGGACAGCGCCAGCGCGATCATCACGCGCTGGCGCATGCCGCCCGAGAACTCGAACGGGTAGGAGTCGATCCGCTCGCGGGCACGGGGAATCCCGACTCGCTCGAGGAGCTCCACGACGCGCTCGCGCGCCTGCGCGTCGGGCATGCCCCCGTGGGCCTGGATCTGCTCCACGATCTGAGCTCCGATCCGCTGGACCGGGTTCAGCGAGCTCATCGGATCCTGGAAGATCATCGCGATCTCGGCTCCCCGCACATCCCGCAGCGTCTGCTCGCTGGCGGTGATCAGATCCTCGCCCTTGTACGTGGCGGAGCCGCTGAAGCGCGCGTTCGGGGACCGCGTCAGCCCCATCAGCGTCATGGCCGTGACCGACTTTCCGCAGCCGGACTCGCCGACCACCGCAAGCACCTCTCCGGCGTCGACGTCGAACGACACGCCGTCGACCGCCTGCACGACGCCCTCGTCGGTCGAGAAGGAGACCTCCAGATCCCGGACACTCAGGAGCGACTCCGCCATCAGAGCAGGCGGATCCGCGGGTCGAGGGCCGCGTACAGGATGTCGACGACCGTGTTCAGCAGGACGATGAAGAATGCGCCGAACAGCGTGATCGCCAGCACGGGCGGCACGTCCAGCTGTCCGATGGATTCCGCGGCGTACTGCCCCACGCCCTGGATGTCAAAGACGGTCTCGGTGAGGATCGTGCCGCCACCGAGCACCGCGCCGAAGTCGAGCCCCCAGAGCGTGACGATCGGGATCAGCGAGTTGCGGAGCACGTGCTTGAACAGCACCTGGCGCTCGGTGAGGCCCTTGGCGCGCGCGGTCCGCACGTAGTCCTCGTTGATGGTGTCGAGGATGTTCGACCGCAGGACCCGCGAGTACACCCCGATGAACAGGATCGAGAGTGCGGTCCACGGCATCAGCAGGTGGTAGAACCACTGCCAGGGGTCGTCGGTGAACTTCACGTAGCCGCCGTTCGGGAAGATCCCCCACTTGAAGCCGAGGTAGTAGTTCATCAGCGCGCCGACCCAGAACACCGGCATCGAGATTCCCACCAGGGCGAGGACCGTCAGGAAGCGGTCGGCGAACTTCCCGGCCTTCACGGCCGTGTAGACGCCGAACGCGGTGGCGAACAGCATCCACATGATCGCCGCCCCGATCGCGACCGCAAACGTGCGCGGCGCGCGCTTGGCCAGCTCGCTGACCACGTCCTGCTGCGTGGTGTAGGAGAAGAGCTCCCCCGTGAAGACCAGGCCCATGGTCTTGACGTACTGGACGTAGACGGGCTTGTCGAATCCCCACTGCTCGCGGATCTGCTGGAGCTGGCCGGGATCGGGGTGGCGGCCCGCCATCCGCAGCGCGGGGTCGCCGCTCGGGATCACGTTGAAGATCAGGAACGTGAGCGCGGACACGGCGAACAGGACGAGCAGCATCTGGCCCAGCCGGCGGACTGCGAAGCGCGCCACGGGTCAGCGCTCCAGGTGGATCTTCGCCCGCGGGTCGAAGGCGTCGCGCACGCCGTCGCCGAAGACGTTCAGGGCGAGGACGGTGAGCACGAGCATCACACCCGGCACGATCGCGAGATGGGGCCCCGAGAGGATGTGCTTGGTGCCGTCCCCGATCATCGTGCCCCAGGAAGGCTCCGGCGGCTGCACGCCTACGCCGAGGAAGCCCAGCGCCGCCTCGAGCAGGATCGCGTTCGCCACCATCAGCGGGAAGAACACGATCACGGTCGACGCGAGGTTCGGCATGATCTCGGAGAGCATGATCCGCACCGGCCCCGCGCCCTGGGCACGGGCCGCCTCGACGAACTCCTTCTCGCGCAGCGAGAGCACCTGACCGCGGATGGGGCGCGCCATGTACGGCACGTAGACGACCGCGATTATGAGGGTTGGGATCAGCTTCGACTTGCCGCTGATCTCGAACGGGCCGAGTTTGAGGCCGGAGAGCGTCAGCGCCGTGCCCAGCGCAACGCCCAGGAGCAATACCGGGAACGCCCAAATGACATCCAGCGTCCGCGAGAGCATCGTGTCGGTGAACCCCCGGAAGTAGCCCGCGAGGAGGCCCACAAGTATGGACAGCAGCGTCGTGATCAGCGCGGCCGTGGTGCCGATCAGGAGCGAGTTGCGCCCGCCGTAGAGCAGGCGGACCATCGTGTCGCGGCCGTTCGTGTCCGCTCCCAGGAAGAACCTGCCGTGCCAGGTCGGCCCGATCGGCACGCCGTCGAGCGAGACGACGTTCGTCTTCTTGCCGTCGAGGACGATCGTGTCCGCCAGGTGGTTCTTGAGCGGGTTCGTGTGAGCGACGTGGTCGGCCCACAGCGGCGCCGCGGCGCAGGCCGCCACGATCAGGACGAAGAGGAGGCCGAACGCGACGGCCGTCCTGTTGCGCCGGAGGCGCCGAAGCGCCAGCCGCCACGGACCGAGACCGGCGACGCCCTGGCGCCGGGCCTCCTGCTCGAACGCCGCAGGGCCCTCGAAAGCGTACTCGGTGGCCGGCTCCGTGGCCATGATGGGCTCAGGCTATCGTGCGCGGGCGGGCCCTGGGGAGCCCGCCCCCGCACGACGTTTGGCTACTTCGTGCAGAACAAGAGCCAGTCGGTCTTGTAAACCCGGGG
>JBBQHI010000050.1:0-24069 GCA_038323835.1 Solirubrobacterales bacterium | reverse complement strand
TCCGCGTGGCCGTCAACCGGGCGAGCCCGGACCGTGCCCTCCTTCGGGAAGCCCAAACCGTTCTGGATCGGCTCCAGCTTCCGCACTGGCCGACCCGCTGCTGAGGAAGGCCACGTGACCTTGACGATCCCATCGTTCCCGGTGGCCAGCCCGGCGGTTCCCTGAGCCGCAACGAGCTCGGCATGCGACCGGGCTCGGAGGGCCCTGTCCCGTGTCCCCACCAACCGACTCGTCGCCCGAAGGGGCGACGAGAACCACCCGCTCCCTTAGGAGGAGAGATGACCAATCCCGCACGCCGCGAAGGCGGCCAGAAGTTCCCCTGCGCCGCGCTCGCCGAGGCGCTCACGCACCTGCGTCGACCGCCCACACAAGAGGCGATCCGCTTCAAGGTCCAGCATGTCGCCGACGGAGTCGCTCTGGTGGTCGCCTACCTCGACGCGCGCGTCGTCTTCGACCGCCTCGACCAGGTCTGCGGCGGGGAGTGGTCCGCCCGCTTCGACGCTCTCCCCGAACGACTGGTCCCACAACGGGATCTCGACGACGACGGGCCAAGCGCAATCTTCGTCCGCTGCCGGCTGACCGTGTTCGGCGTCACGCGCGAGGACGTGGGGGAGGGCAATGACCCGAAGGCCGCGTTCTCCGACGCGATCAAGCGCGCCGCCGTCCACTTCGGGGTCGGGCGGGCGCTCTACGCCCTGCGCCTTCCCTGGCTGCGGGAAGGGGAGGCGGACGGCGAGCTCAGGCGCAACCGCGCGGGGACGCTGATCCTTGACCGGCGCAGCGAGGCCTGGTGCCGGGTGCAATATGAGCGCTGGCTGCGCAGCTGGGGCATCCGCCGGTTCGGAGAGCCGCTTGACCATCGCGCCGGAGCGCAGGGTTCCGGAGCGGCAGCCGATCGCTCCGAGGCCGCTCGGCTTGACCTGCTCCAGATCGAGCGCGCCCGACGGGCGGGCGGCTACCGCCAGGACACGGTGGGCAGGCTGGCGGTCGCCCTCTACCAGCGGCCGGACATCAACCGGCTGACCGCTCCGCAGGCGGCCGACCTCGGCCGGGTGCTTGAGCACGCGGGCCGGGGCGGGATCAGCGAACGGACGCTGGTCCGCTGCCTCGAGCGACTCAACAGAAAGAGCGCGACCGAGCGGCCGCTAGCCCTCCGGGCGTTCCGCGAGTACCTGGCCACGAGGGTGTCGGTAACGAAGGCTCGAGGTCGTGAGGCCGCCTAAGCGGTCGTGGCGAAAGGGCTAGCCAGGGCTCGGCCCGCCGCCACACCGCGATTCGCGCCACACCTATGTGCCGTAGCCGCTAGCCCTGCATCAGGAACCGAAGCCGGCTCTTGCCGTTCGCGCAGATGTTGAGCGTTCCCGAGTTACGCGGGCCGGTCGCTCGTTGGAAGCAGACCCAGTCGTGAAATCTGAGGGCTCGACCCTCCTGATGTACGCCCGGTTGATAGGTCATGCCGGTGCGGATGAACTGGTTGGCTTCGTGGCAGGACATCCCTGAGACGGCATAGTCGCTGCCGCCGCCTTGAGCCCAGGCGCGGGCGGGGCACGCTCGCAGCGCTCGCGGTTTTGCTCGGTCAGCTTGCGCTGACGTGCCGGTCTCCTCGCCGCCTCTGACGACGTAGCCCGTTAGTCCGGCGGCCAGCAGTGCCGGGACGATCAGGAACGCTTGTGTTCGCGTCACACCGCCCATACGGCCTTTCGAGGGCGCGAGGTCCGCGGTGGTGTCGGCGTTCCTGCCAACGGAGGGTCGAGCTGGTCGTTCTACCTCGCCGTGGCGGGGCGCTGCATGCAGTTAATCGGAGCCGAGTCGGAGGCGTCCGCCGGCGATCAACCACACCAACGAGAGAGGAGTCGTCACATGAACTCAAGCAAGATCGCTCGTAACGGCAGGCAAGGAGGCGTCCACCCGTCCGAGGGGGTGGAGGCCGGCGAGCTGTTTCGCCTCCACCACCAGCGGATGCTGCGCCTGGTGAGCAGGGACGTGAACACCTCGGAGGCCACGGTTGAGGACGCAGTGGGCTTCGCGTTCCTGCAGCTTGTCCGCACTCATCCGGACACCGACGAGTCGGTAGGGGGCTGGCTGCGGGTGGTGGCCCGTCGCGAGGCCATCCGCCTCGACCGCCGGGAGCGGCGCACCGTGCCACTCGACTCGGCGACCAAGACCGACCAGAAGAGCGGGGAGGCGCTAACCCTCGCGGAGCGACTGCCGGCGCCGGTGGACACCGAGCTCGCCTTCGAAGCAAGGGAGGCCCTGCGCGCCGTGGCCGCCCTTCGCTGCCGCCGCCGGCGGGTACTGGTCCTCAAGCTCGCGGGCTACAGCTACAAGGAGATCCAGGAAACGCTGGGACTCACCTACACGAACGTCAACCGGCAGCTAACGAGGTCGAGGAAGGATCTCGACAAGGCGGCGTGACGGAAGCCGCGGCCTCAACGTTCATTACGCGGCGAGTAGCTTTCGAGCGGACCGTACGCGGTCCAGCCTGGCGGCAGCAACTCGTCGATTTTGAAGCGTTGGCGGCCGGCTTCCCGTCCATGTCCCAAGAATTGGACAGTCATCTCGGTCGCCGTCTTCCTCGGTTTTAATGCCGCGATCCACCCACCGCCTCCTGTGCGGGCGTAGAAGGAGGGTTCAACTCGATATCGGATGCGCACTGCTTCCACTTGCGCTGGGAGCAGCCCTCCGAGTACCCACATCTCACCTGTGTTGATTTCCGACGCGGCGAGTTCGCCTTCAAGGCGTACCTTCCCGCGACCGGACGGTGATCTTGAGCGCACGAGAAGATGGTCCCGCCAACCATGGACGTGCGCGGCCAGTTGAACACCGTCGTACTCCAGTTCGATATCGGCGCGCCCTAGGTGGGGTATCGCGTGGTCCTTCCGCGCTTCGAGGTCGTGCGCAGCATGGTAGGAGACCTCCGGATTCCAAGCCTTGTCGTTGACAGGCGGCGGCCCACCGGGGTCGAAGACGGCGAGCCCTCGCCGCTTGCGCGGGCGGAGGGGAAAATGGCAGGCCGGGCTAACGACTGAGTCGTCGCCGCCAGGCAACGTCGAACGCCTACTGGAGCCCGTAGAGACCTACGAGGCCGAGCAACGGCCAGTAGTGGCCGATGCCCACCAAGTAGCCGACTCCAGCGCCGACCAGGCTGCCGAGCACGCCCGCCCGGGAGCCGATACCGATAGGTGATCACCCAAGTCTGGCTTCGGTCCGTACGCAGACGATTCATGAATTGTCGGCCCGACTCAAGTTCCGTTGCGCCTAACGGGGGGCGACGCTCCGCGCAACCAGAATCCGCGCCCCCAGCCTCAGCACGCACTTCTTGACTGCCACCCTGACCCGATCCCCGGTTTGGAGGAAAGGCAGCCCGTTGCGAAGGAAGCCGTGGAAGCGCGCATGCGGGCTCACCGTGATTTCGCGCGCCCGTCCGCGGTCGTCGATCAGGTTGATCGAGTCGAACCCACCGGTTACGCGTCCACGAACCGACGGCCGGGCCTTACAGGATCGGATGCTCGTTTTGGAAAGGAGAAACGACCGGGCCCCGTAAAGGTGGTTCAGAGGATGGCTAGGGAGGGTCAAGAAGTAGCCCTCGGCCGCGTAGACGGAGCGGCCTCGGACGTCGGAGACCGCGATTGCGGGCGAAACGCCCTTGATGCGGCGTATCCGGCGGAAGGTGTCGGGTTGGGCCGGCGGCGCGGGGACGGTATCGATGCACGGCGGAACGCGTGCCCGTCCAAGCCGAGCGCCCAGGGATAGTTTCCGGCCCTTGGGCGGGGCCAGGCCCTGGTACTGAACGCCGCCCCAGTTGACGCTCGCCACGCAACTGGCGTTGGCAGCGGGTGGCCGGGTCGCCGCGAGCAAGATGACGCAAGCGATCGCTACAGCGGCGAGTAGGCCTTTCAGCATCAAGCGACCTTAGTCAGCAGAGTCTGTGCGGTCAACCGCACGGAATACGGGGGTGGGTTTCCTACCTCTGGAGAAGGACCGGACCTACCCCCGACCCCGTAGTGGTTGTTGTGAGCACAGTGAGCTCACAGGCGATTCATGGGTCTGTCTGCTTGCCCGCCGGTCTTGCGGCTTTCTGCGTTCTGGCTGGGTGCCGTGACGACGGTGGGGTGGTTTCGACCGAGAAGAAGATTCAAGAGACGCTCGGCCTCACCTTCAGCAACGTCAACCGGCAGTCCGGTGCGGGGGAGCAGGGACTTGGACGAAGCCGCATGAGTGGAGGGGGCTGGCCGCCGTACCGGTTGGAACTCCACTTGCCGACCTACTTGCGGTGCGAGAACCGGAGGAGAGCCGTTGCGGCAGTGGAGTACCGGTTGCCGTCCGGGGTCTTGCCGACCGCGGTCAAGCGCACCTTGATGGGATGCGCCCGGCGGACGCGCGCGGCGATCGACCGGCCCACCCTGATACTCACCAGGTTCACCTTCTCAGGCTCGACCGAGAAGCGGTGCTGGCCGAGCCGGACCGTGACGCGGCCTCCTCCACGGCGCCTGATCCGGGTCGTCATTTTCACGTTTCCCTGACAATTGTCGATGGCCGCGTTACAGCCGATGCGTAAACGAATGACCCTCTGATGGGTCAGGCGGAGTCGTTTGCTGGGCAGCGCCAGTTGGCGCCAGCGGCTGTCGCAGATGGCTTTCGGATCGGCGGTCTCACCGAAGCGCTGGATGCGACCATCGTCGGTCGCGTAGAACTCGCGCGGCCCGGCCGCCGCAACGTTGTCGATTCGTCCCAGCTCGCGCGGGTAACAGACGGCGGCGACCTTTCCATCGGCCTTGAATCCCTGGATCCGCTCGCTGTCGGGATCGGCCACCCACAGGGTGCCAGCCGGATCCACTGTGAGGCCGGCGGCGCCCCCGAAAGCACCGTGGCTTCCCTTCGGTTGATACGGCCCGAGCTCGCCCTCTTCCGCTCTGAGTGAGTTGCCCCCTAGCAGGCGGGGAGAACCGATGGTCTTCACGAACGTTCCGTCGGGAGCCCATTGCAACACGCGGCTGACGTTGTCGGGAGGTGTGGTCGCATACACCGTGCCATCGGGAGCAGCCGCAATCGGACCATTCATGTTCGCCGACACCCTTGCCAACTGCGCGCCGGCGGGCGAGAGCTTTACCCAGCCGGCGCAGCTGGCATAGATGTTGCCGCGAGCGTCGACCGCCACCCCGACCGGGCAGCCCTTTTCGAGAGCCCCGCCCTCGCCCAGCCCCGAGAAAGAGGTCAGGACCTCGCCGGACCCCGAGAACTTGACAACGCGGCCGTGCACCGAGTCCGCGATGTAGATGGCACCGGAGCGATCAGCGGCGATCCGCTGCTGAGGCGCACCTCCGGCGAGCCGCTCGATCCCATTGCTCGCGGCGTCCCAGCTGTTGACCACCGCGCCTGCGGCGTCGAATCTCCACACATGAGTGCCCTGCAACGCATACAGGTGGCCGGTGCCGTCCGCCGCCAATGAAACGGGGTTGACGGGCCGCGGCGATAGCGTCGTCGGGGCGTCGGGGAACAGCCCCGCACCGGGACCGTTCGGTCCGAAAGGCTGACTGGCGCTGCCTAAAAACCCGTCGGCCCGCGCTGCGACCGGAGCTACCAATAGGAGCAGCATGGCGCAGCCAGCTACGACTCCTCGTCGCAAAACACCGCTGCTCTTTCTGGCACCCTGGGTCACAGCTCTTCTAGACGACAACACAAGCCCATCTCGCGAGTTGTGGCCCGCCCCTGCTGACGAATCGTCAACCGTCTTACTACTCCCGGGTAGCTGCCCGGGAGTGGCGATTTCCCAAACGACTCGAAGCAAGCTGCCGATGGCTAATGCGGGGTTCGGTGCGTGGTGATGGCGCTATGGGCGATCACGCACTGGCCCTCGGACGCCCTAAAGCGAAGCCGAGCGGTCACGCTGATAGTGGCCGGCTTGTGGTGGTAGGAGATCGTCCACGTCTGGCTTCGGCGCGCCAGCGGGGTTCCCACGAGCAGCTTCACCTTCGGGTTTGCCAGCGGGTCGACGCGTTTGCGCTTCCACACACGGCGGCCGTCCGCGCTGAGGCTCACGTAGATCGTCGCGTCGGGAGGCCAGAGCTGGGTTGCGAAACGCTCTCCGCCTTCCTCGCAGTGCCAGGTAAGGGAGCCTACGAATGGAAGTGCGGCTACGAGCCCACTGACCGGCCGCTCGGGATAGCCCGGCTCGACACCGCGATCTCCGGCGGCGGTAGCTGGACCGCTGCTGTCGAAGAGCGTTAGCAGCACATAGCCGAGGGCAACGACAATCACGACTCCCGCCAGGCCCCACAATCTTCGAAGCCGGCGTACAGCCATGACTCTACGCCGCTCGCGGCTGTAGGCGCGAGCGGTCGTCGGGTTCGTGGGTGCATCCCGCCGCTTCACGTCGAGAACCCCATCGCCGGCGCTTTTCTGTGGGCATGCGCCGATCGAGTCCCACTAGCGGGGCGCGATGCTCTGGGCGACGAGGATCGGCCCGCCCTGCCTGAGTTCACATTGCTCAACCGACAGCCTGACCCGGTCACCGGGTTGGAGGAAAGGCAGCCCGTTGCGAAGGAACCCACGGAAGTGCGTGTGCGGCCCTACCGTGATTGCGCGTGCCCGCCCGCGGTCGTCGACCAGCCTGATCGAGCCGAACGTGCTGGTCACGCGCCCCTGGACATGCCGCCGTGCCCCGCAGGTTCGGATTCCGAAGCCTGATGGGAAGAACGAGCGGGGACCGTATAGCCGGTGCAGGGGATGGCTGGGGAGCGCCATGAAGTAGCCCTCGGCCGCGTAAACAAGACCGCGTCGGACGTCGAATACGGCGATGGCGGGCGGCACGCCCTTGATGCGGCGTATGGGACGAAAGGCGTCGGGCTGGGGCGGCGGCGGGGGACCGTGTCGCTACACGCCGGTTCGCGCGCCCGCCCGAGCCGGGCGCCTACGCGCACCTTCCGATCCTTGGGCGGTGCCACGCCCTGGTACTGGACGCCGCCCCACTTGACGCTCGCCACGCAGCCGGCCTCGGCCGCGGGCGGTCGGGTCGCCGACAGCACGATGACGCACGCGATCGCTACACCGACCAGTAGGCATTTCAAGATGAGGCGACCTTAGTCAGGAGAGGCTGTGCGGTCAATCGCATGTCCGATGCGGAGGTATCTGTTTTGTTGTCGCGGTGACCGGGGCCTTTTTTGCGTTCTAGGGTTGGAAGGATCGAGAGGGCAGGTGCGACTCGGTCGGATTCCGGCGATCGTCTACCAAGAACGGTGAGCAGTTCTCCCAGCCACCCGCAGTGTTGGTCAACGTTCGCTGAGCCTTACCTTGGGTGTGAAGAACTTCGACCTCCGGGGTGAGTGATGGCGGATCTCTTAAGCAAGATCGAACAGGACATACGTATGCGCGCGGGCGAGCTGCGGCCCGCCGTCGCGGAATACGAGGCGCTGGAAGAGGCGTCCAGGGCCCTCGGGGGCGGCCAGCGAAGGACGGGGCAGGCTCGGCGAGCGCGACCCGCGCCTGGTGGGACTCGACGCTCGGCTGCACCGGTGAAGGATTCATCGAAGCGTTCGGCCCGCAACGGCTCCGCCAGGGCAGGACAGGGTGAGCGGCGTGACACCGTCCTCGCTCTGTTGCGGGGGAACCCGCAGATCACCGCGGCCAACCTCGCGCGGCTGCTCGACATCTCCACCGGCAACGTGTACACCACGATCTCCCGCCTGCGCAGGCAGGGCGCGGTGGACAAGAAGGACGGGAAGTGGGTCGTGAAAGCGTCGGCCGGGACTCGATAGCCAGCTCTGGACCGGGCGTAGCCCCGTCCAAACGGTTCCCCAGCCCACGGTCCCCGGAGCAGAGAACCCGGTGGCCCTTCCGGTCTGGCCGCGACGCGCACCTACAAGGGGATCGCAGCGTCGCATCCCCGATGTCAGGGCGGAGGGTGTGCCCGCGACCGTATGGAGGTGGAGCCGCCTGCTTTAACTACGCGCGTGTGGCTGACTCGCCATGCGGTGGGCCGCTACCGGCAGCGCCTGCGTCCCGCCCTCTCATTCACCTGTGCCCGAAATGAGCTCATCGCGCTGCTCGATGCGGGCGTGCGGAGCGAGACGCCTCCCACCTGGGCCATCACCGCAGCTGAGCGTCCTGCGAGGACCTGGTATCTGCTGATCGGCGACGACGTCTGCCTACCGGTGGTGGGCAAGCAGGTCGTGACGTGTCTGGTACGCGGAGAGATCCATCCACTGGAGCGGGCCCGGCGGGACCGCGAACGGCGAACCGCCTCAGGCCGGGGCGCGGGAAGAGGCCGGCGGGACAGGCGGCCACCGCCGCCTCCGCCGTTGGCGGATGTCCTCGCAGACGCGTACTAAGCGCTAGCCCACGGCACGTTCCCATCCGAGCGGTCCGGGGGGAGAGAAATTCCGTCGCCGGTCCTTTGTAAGGCATGAGGCTCCCCCCCGGCGACCGAGTCACGGCTGATGCGGAGAACTCCGCTCCGCCGATCGGCGGCGATCGGCCGACGAACAAGGCTGCGGCGTCGGACGCCGCTCGCACGCGTCCCGGTCAGCCCGGCTTCCCAAGCACAGCGTCTCAAGGTCGCAGACGCGAGCTGCGTGGTCTGCGGATCGCGGCCCGTGGATCCCGCGCACCTCGTGCCCCGCGCGCTGGGTGGTTGCGACGACGCGGACTGCGTCGTGGCGCTGTGCCGGGTTCACCACCGCCGCTACGACGGCGGCGAGCTCGAGCTCCTGCCCTACCTCGAGCCACGGTGGCGGCGGGAGCTCGCGCACGGCCTCATGCACCTGGGGCTGATCGGGCTGGTCCGCCGGGTGACCGGCCGCCGTGCAACCTGAGACTCGGCCGTTCGCCTGATCTGAACTCGCACGGGTCGTCCGGTCTCGGGACCGGTGACCCGGCGCATACTGGTCACAGCATCCGGGGTTGTGGCACTTAGGAGTGAGTTGGCAGACCGAGGCGAGTCGAATCTGAGAAAGGCAACGCGCGAACCTTCAGCGTTTGCCGCCTTCTACGCCGAGCACTCCCTTCAGCTGCTGCTGTTCTTCACCAGACGCACCTTCGACATTGAAGTCGCCCGTGACCTCACGGCGGAAACGTTCGCGCAGGCGTTCGAGCACCGCCGCCGATTCCGCGGCTCAACGGACGAGGAGGCCGCCGGCTGGCTTTACGGCATCGCGCGGCATCAGCTCGGCCGCTACGCGCGCACGGGCAAATCGGAGCGAACCGCGCTGACGCGCCTTGGCATCCAGCTGCCGAGTGTCAGCGGCGAGGACTACGAGCGGATCGTCGAGCTGGCGGGCTTAGCCGACATGCGCGATCGGATGGTCACCGCCTTCTCCGGGTTGTCCGAGGACCAGCGAGACGCCCTGCGGCTCCGTGTGATCGACGAGCGCCCGTATCCGGATGTCGCCGCCGCACTGGGTGTGTCGGAGCAAACGGCCCGCGCCCGTGTCTCCCGCGGCCTGCGGCGCTTAGCCGACGCAATCGAGATGACCACCACACAGGAGGTGGCGCCATGACCGAGCCTCGCATTCAGCTACTGGACGACCTGGGAGCGGAGTTCGCCCGCGTTGCGGCCACGCCCGAGCGGGCACGATCTCGTTTCTGGCCCGAGGCGTTGTCGGCTTCGTCGCGCAGTGTGCTCGCGATCGGTCTGAGCGTGCTTGCTCTGGTGGCTGCGGGCGCTTTCGCGGTACCGCCGACGCGGGCCGCCATCGAGGACATCGCCAGCTCGTTTGCCGGCTGGATCGCGGGCGACGAGGAGCAGGCTCCCGGCCGGGCGCGGCGTCCCGAGGACGACGTCCCGTACTGGTTCCGCGCAGGCGGCAACACCCGTGTCGTCGCCAAGGCCGACGGGGTGGTGCTCTACGCGAGATTCGTCCAATCCGAGGACAGACCGCAAATCGAGTTCGGCCTCGGCGAGGACCTCGGAGTGATCGTGGGCGACAGCGCCGAGGGCTGGCGCAGGCGCTTCGAGCAGCACGCGGTTGTCGTCCTCGGTCCGGCCCTGTTCGGTCCTCAAGACCAGCTGGACGACCGCGGGCGCTTTCCCCTCCTGGGCGTAACGGCGCGTTCTGTGAAGCGCCTCGAGCTGCGCTACATGGACGGGCCGTCACTGATCCAGCGACACGTTGACGGTGGCTTCGTTCTGATCGCCGACGCCTGGCGCAAGCCTCGCGATCTCGTTGCCTACGACGCGGCCGGCCGGGTGCTGGAGCGATCCGATGTCAACGGTATCGACATGAGATACGTCTGCGACAAGGAGCCAGGTTGTCCCTCGAGATAGCCGGGGCCGTGTCGCGACCGACGAACGTACTCGCTCCTCGGAGAAGACGTGCGCTAATGATCAGGTACCTCTGACCGATACTGACGAAGTGATGCCATCGACCTCGCCGCGCGCCCGGTCATTTCTGCTTGCCATCGCGCTGGCCGCGCTGTCACTGCTCTTGCCTGCGATGGCTGTGGGGCAGACGGGGACCCCGGCCACCATCACGAGCGTCGTGGACGGGGACACCCTCCACGCCCAGCTGGCGGACGGGCGCGACGTGACCGTGCGGCTGATCGGCATCGACACCCCCGAGACGCGCAAGCCCGGCACCCCGATCGAGTGCGGAGGCGAGGACGCCAGCGCGACCATGCACGACCTGGCCGACGGCCAGGCGGTGACCCTGGTCGGCGACCCGACCCAGGGAGCCACCGACCGCTACGGACGCTCGCTCTTCTACGTCGACCGCAGCGACGGCCTCGACCTGGGGCTCGAGATGATCCGCCGCGGCTGGAGCAATGCCTACGTCTACGACCGGGACTTCCAGCGCCTCCCCACCTATCTCCGGGCCGAGACCGTCGCCAACTCGACCGGTGCCGGGGTGTGGGGGGACTGCGACGGCGACTTCCACTCGAGCGGCGACGACGAGTCGACCCGGCGTAGCGATTCGGCCAAGCTCTTCGTGCGGCGCTACTACGCCCGGGTCTCCCAGCACCACTACCGCGCTGCCTGGGGCATGCTCGCCCCCGCCGTCAAGCACCGCCTCCACCGCAACTTCCGCCACTGGAAGGCCGGACTCGCCGGGTCGCTCGGCGTAACCGTGCTGGCGGCAAAGTCGCGGCTCGGTGGCCGGCGGGCCGTAGTGAGTGTGAGGCTGCGATCACGCGACCGCGACGCCTGCAGCCATCACGCTGTCCGGCAGTACTTCCTGGGGAACGTGACCGTCACTCCGCACGGATCCTCATGGCTCGCGGTCAAGTTCAAGATCCGCAAGACCCGCGGCAAGCGACCACGACTCTCGCGCTCCGAGTGCGCCCCCGTCGTCGCGCCTCACCAACCGAGACCCGCACCGAAGCCGCCGAGCAACAACTGCTCACCGAACTACAGCCCCTGCGTCCCGGGCAACCACGGAGACGTCGACTGCGGTGACCTCCCGGGCAGCAACTACCACGTGATCGGCGAAGACATCTACGGCTTGGACCGGGATGGGGACGGGGTGGCCTGCGACGGGTAAGCCGGGCGTGCCGCGCGACCTGGCCCCTATGGGGCGGGACTGACCGGTCCCAGCGATCCGGCCGAGTCGCCCGTGGAGTCGTGTTCCGGAAATACCCGGATCAGCGCCTCGTGGAAGATGTGGTCCGTCTGCAGCACGGCGGGGTGGGTGCCTCGCGCGCGGATGACGCAGCGCATCCGCACGCCCTCCCTCGACGAAGTCAGTTCGACGTCGCGAAGGCGGGCGTCTGCCTCGAGGAGCGCACGGAGCCGCGCGAGGTCTTCCGGATCCGGCGAGACGGTGCCGGTTGCGTGAATCCGCCAGTCGACCTCCTGAACGCTGCCGTCCGGCGGCGCCCCCATCGGGCGCGAGCGCACCACCATGCCCTCGGCGGGCCAGGGAAGGTATGGCTCGTCGTCCTCTTCATCAGATGCAGGCAGGTCGTTGAGGTCGAGCTCGCCCGCCGAGTAGAAGGTGTCGCTACCGCCGAGCCGCACGCTCACGAAGGACGCATGCTCGCGGCCCCACGCAACGGCCTCGTCAACGGCGACGCCTTGCGGCCCGTCACCCAACTCCTCTCCGTCGAGTGCCTCCCAGTGGACATCGAAGAGGCCGGTCAGCCTTCCGGCATCCTCGATCTCGAAGCGCTCCCCTACCCAGGCAGTCCGATTCCTGCGCTCATCCATGTGCGTCACAACTTATCCGCCACGCCGACCCCGTGTGGCCCGGATTCCACAGGCAAAAGCGCACGCTTACCTTTGTGGGCAATGATCACTCCCGCGTGATAACCGCGGGGCCCCTAACCGCCAAGGAGAGACTGTCGACCCCGGAGCTGCGGGAGCTCTTAGCGAACGGGGAGGTGCGTATCGGCCGCTTCATCTCCACGGTCCGGGGGGAGGCCCGTGTGGAGCTGATCGATGACCAGGGGCAGGCCGCGATGGTCTTGGTAGCCGATCCGGCATAGATCGGGCGCGGCAGGCGCGCCCGCCCATCGTGTCGCCTAGACGCGCACACGCATCTTCGTTCAGATCCGTGACCAGAGGGTCTTCTGGTTCCCAGGGCCGCGGTAGCGGAGCACCGATGGTCGGTGGCTTACCGGTTCCCGGAGTCCGTGGCTTAGCCGCCACACGAGCCGGACAGCACGCACGTCCCCAGAACGAGAAAG
This sequence comes from Solirubrobacterales bacterium, assembly GCA_038323835.1. GTDB lineage: Bacteria > Actinomycetota > Thermoleophilia > Solirubrobacterales > Thermoleophilaceae > JACVRW01. Next base: position 11,451 of record JBBQHI010000050.1, on the reverse strand, counting down.
AACCCAATGCCGGCACTCTCCGCCACTAGCGCGATGACCGCTACGGTGTTCAGCCTCGCGATGAGCGCCGCCCATAGGGCCAAGACGCCGGGCAGGACGGCAAGGAAGCCGATCCGTATGGCCACCTCGAGGGTCCACCAGTCAAAGGACAACGGGGACCCATTGATGATCCCTCATCAAGGGCGAAGTAGGCGGCGTTCCCAACTACAGGCGCGATGAGCAGCGCGGTGAGGATGGCCGTGGGCACAAGCGCTCGATCACGCGGGACACATGCGTGCTCGTGACGCCGCTGACGGCTGCCCGACTTCATGAGGGGACGCTCTGATGCGCCGAACGACGGGGCTCGCCGCGGAACGGGGGCCTTGCCATCAGACCGGGCACTCGTAGGCGTCGGGCGGACATTGGGCGAGATCGGCGGTGACGAGGCCGGCGAGGATCAGGTAGCAGACGAGCGGGAGGAGGCTCGCGAGCCAGAGCGCTGCCAGCAGGAACCGGTGACCCGCCGCCACTCGGCCGAGCCAGTAGTAGGCGAGCACCGGCAAAGCCCCAATTGCGGTGGCGCCGAGCACCACACCGGAGATGAACGCGTCGGTGGTCACTCCGGGTTCGCGCCAGCCGGCAACGAAGAAACCAACGACGATGGCTGCCATCAGCGCGACCAGCAACGCGATGCGATCGGGTTGATCGGTATTCGCCCGCCACACGCCACCAAGACACGCGAGGAGGGAGACCGCGACGGGAATCAGCGTGTAGCTCTGGACCAGGATCGAGGCGACCGGCGGGGTCATGAGGACCGCCCGGCGAGGAGGCCGCGCAGCCCAATGACCGCGAGGGCGCCGAGCGAGCCCAGGATCGCCAGCACGAGAAGGGCGCCGCCGTACCAGAACTCGAGCCCCACGAGGTCCTGAAGGGTGGAGCAGTTGAGTCCGCACTCCATGAATCCGTTTGCATTTCGGTAGCGAGTCCCGATCAGCACGTAGTCGAGAAGCCAGAGGCCTCCGAGCGTGCCCGCCAGCGCTGGGAGCGGTGTCCACCTCCCCGTGTGGAGCATTGACAGAGCGAGCGCCATCCCGACCGCCGTAAGCGGAGCGCCGACGGCGATCAGTAGGTCGGCGGACTCGTGACCGGTCAGCCACCCGTGCTAGCGAGCTCGCTAGCACGGGTGCCTCCGCGACTCCGCGGGCTCCAGGGCGGCCAGCGTCCGCAGATTCCGCGCCGCCCGGCGTGCAAGCAGCACGGCCATCGCGGAGACCACGCCGATCGCGACCAGATCCAGAACGGCGATCTCATGGCCCATCAGTAACACCTGCGGCGCGATCCCCAGCGCGAGGGCCGTGTTGAGCCCGATCAAGCCGAGCCGCGCCTCGGTGGGACCGACGCGGCCGTAGCCGATCGAGAAGCGCCCGAGCGCCTGGCTCTCGAGGTAGACGTTGATCGAGAGCACGAGGTAGCCGACCACGAGCAGCAAGGCCACGGGCAGTGACATGAAGGGGGAGAGGCCGAGGCCGAGACCGATCGCCGCCGTGGCCAGCGCGTCGACGAGGTGGTCGAGGTAGTAGCCGTAGCGGGGCCGCTCTATCTCGCGCACGCGCGCGAGGGTGCCGTCCAGCGAGTCGCCGAACCACTGGAGGGCGAGCAGTCCGCTGGCCAGCCACAGCCAGCCTGGATCATGATTGGAGAGGGCGTAGGCGCCAGCCATTCCGAGTGCGGCGAGCACGCCGAGTCCCGTGAGGCGATCCGGGGTCACCCAGCCCGGCAGGCGATGGGCGATAGCTCGGAGCAGTCGCCGTTCCGGGCGGGCGAGCATGAAGTTCGACTCACGCGCGGCGTTGACGCCGACTTCGCCCGCCGTCGGTCGAGCCGGACCGGTGTCCGCGGCCTTCCGCCGTCGACGCGCAATCGGTGCGGTCGGGCGTAGTGGCCGGCGGAAGCGAAGCGGAGGCCTGGTTCGGGGTGTGCGGCGAGGATTCATGTCGATCTCCATCCTGTTGACCGGCGGTCGATACCAACTGCCCACGTATTAACCGACGGTCAGCAAGCAGTTACACTTCAACCGGTGAGTGAGGCCGCATACACCCGCCTGCAGGTCGACGAGCGCCGCCGCCGGCTGCTGAAACTCGGGGGCGAGCTGTTCGCTCGGCACTCGTTCGACGAGCTCTCCATGGCCCGCATCGCCCGCGAGGCCGGCATCTCGAAGGCGCTGCTGTACCACTACTTCCCGAGCAAGCAGGACTACTTCGTGGCCACGCTGGGGGAGGCGGCGGGCGAGCTCGGCCGGCTGACCGAACCCGACCCGGCCCTGGCGCCACTCGAGGCCCTCACGGCAAGCCTCGGCGCCTACCTGCAGTGGATCGAGGGCAACGAGCTTGCCTACACCAAGCTGATCCAGAGCGTGGGCGAGGTCGCCGAGGTGCGCGAGCTGGTCGAGACGGTGCGCACGCGTACCTCAGAGCGCATCTTCCAGGGGCTCGGCATGGGGGAGGAGCCGCCAGCCAAGCTGCGCGCCGGCGTGCGGGCCTGGCTCTGGTTCATGGACGGCGCCATCCTCGACTGGCTCCAACACCGCGACCTCGGTCGCGATGAGCTGCGCGATCTGCTGATCGGCTCACTAGGCGGGGCGGTCGTGGCGGCGGGATACGGCGAGCTGCTAGCGAGCGGAATCAGCGACACGCGGCAGAAGGACTAACAACTAACCCGTCGCCTTCCCAGCTCTTCGAGGGCGTCCCGCCCAGCCTTGGCCTCGGCGCAGCACATCCCTGACCGGCCGATCGGCGGGCCTGGCCCCGGCTCCGGCGCGGTGTTCACCGGTAAGCTGTCGTTGATCATTCGTAGCGACGCTTGTCATTTGCGTAGCGGTGTGGTCGTTACCTGCGGCCTATTTCTGGCCGCGCTGTTGGGTGGCTGTGCCGGTCATAACAACGCAGCGTTGCCGACGGGGGATGCGAGCGTTTTGGCGACGGGCGGCGAGCGGATTGCCTTCAGCTTCGGTGGTCGCATCTACACGATGCGCCCGGACGGATCCGGCTGGCGGCGCCTCACCGGGGGGAGGCATGCGCGTGTCCTTGGTGGGGATGCTCAGCCGACGTGGCTGCCGGATGGGCGCTCGCTCGCGTTCGTGCGCCAGACCGGGCGGAACTTCGACGCCGGCCACGCCCAGATCCGGCTGGTTTCCCCGGCGGCTCCCGGACGCACGCGGGCGGTCACCGGGCGCGAGCGGGGTTTGCTGCTCGACCCGTCCGTCTCGCCCAACGGGCGAAAGATCGCGTTCGCCCGCGTGACCCGGACCGAGGGGGGCGGGTCGACGAGCGCGATTGTGGTGCGCGAGATCGCGGACGGCGACGAGGATGAGCTGGCACGGGTCGCCGCCACCGAGCGCCTCGAGGGCGTGCGCGAGCCGGCTTGGTCTCCCGACGGTGGGCGGATCGCCTTCACCCGCTACGAACTCGACCGCGACCACGACTTCCGGCCCACCATCCGGGTGGTCCCGGTGGGCGGAGGCCCGAGCACGCCCTTGGTCGACGACGCGCAGGCCCCAGCCTGGTCGCCGGACGGCCGCCGGCTCGCCTACGCGTCGGTGCGTGATGGCAATGGCAAGACCTGCGGCTCGGACGAGTGCAGCATCAACGGCGAGCTCTACGCGGCCGACGCGGATGGCGCGAACCCCGTCCGGCTGACAGAAAACAAGGGCAACGACAGGGCCTTCTCCTGGTCCTCCGACGGCTCCCGGATTGTCTTCAGCAGCGATCGCAGCCATCCCGGATACGGCGGCGGCGAGGTCTACTCGATCCGCAGCAACGGTTCCTGTCTGCGCCGGCTGACCAACGGGGCGCCGGCGAGCATCGATCCCGATTGGTACCGGGCGCCCGGAAACATGTCGTCCGCGGGCTGTCGCCGTCCGCGGTCAACGGTACGGGTCGACCTCAACACCGACGCCCTGAGCCGGGCACGAAGCCCCCGGGCGTTGTGGCTCGGGCGCCGCTTCGGCGATCTTCTCCTCAGCACGGCGCAGGTGAGCCGCGACCGCGGCGGGCGCACCTCGAGTCTCGTCATCTACGACGACTGCGTGCGATTCGAGCTCCGCCGCTGCCCCCACGGCCTCCAGATCCAGCAGGCGTCGGTCTGTTCATCGCAAGCGGGGTTCGGGGTGCTCGACCAGTCGTTCTACAAACACCGCGTGCGCTCGTTCATCAGGCGTGGCCGACTGCTCATCGACATCGGGCAAGGGGACCTCAGCACTGTCGTGGGGAGCAGCTTCGTCCGCGTCTTTCCCGAGGCTGGGCACGGGTCCGTCCGCACGCAGCTGCTGGCCGCGCTCGACGCCCTCCGGCCGGTTGCCGGCCCGCCGGTAGCGGTCGGCGGCACGGAATTGCCGCGGAGCGTGGTCCGTCGCCTCAACCGGGTCTCGCGGGCGCGTCAGACGTTGGGCAACGACACACGAACCGCGGACCGGCTTGGACTGAGCCTCCAACAGGAGCGGCGCCTGATCGGTCTGGCCGACGCGGTCAGGCGGCTCCCGCGGGTGACCGCAGTCGGCTGTTAGAGACCGAAGGTCTCCCCACTTGGCGCGACCGGTCAAGCGGCCCATGTCATAGGCAGCCAGTGAAGCTCAGGGCCGAGATAATGGTCTGCCGAGGTGCCCGAAAGCACAGCCGAGGTGGCGACGGGCGGTTGACCGCGAAGAGTCCCCCGACGGTCAGCGTCGGTTTTGGGGCTTCGGGATCGTGGGGTCAGGGGATGGGCGCACCGCGTATGTCGTAAACCCCAACGAGAAGACGATCGGGCAGTTCGACACCAGCGCGGACGGCGTGCTGACCCCTACCTGCTTGGGAATACAGTTGCTCGGGCCAGCGCTGAAGCCGGCGTGTTCTTGCGTCGGTTTTCGGTCGGGGGTAGGCTCGCCGTACGGGCACGCTGGGTCGCTGACAGGGAGGTCTGGCCCTGACTGTTTGGAGTTCGCTTGAAGCGTCTTGTGTTCACCGTGGTCCCTCTCGTTGCGGTCATTGCTGGCTGCGCGGTGGGTAACCCGAAGCCGACGACCTACATCTCCGACGTCGGGGCGACGCTCAACGGAGACGTCGCTTCGAGCTTTGTAGGCGACACCGCGTTCTGGTGGCGCTACGGCGAAACCACGGCCTCCGGGTCCGAGACGCCACACCGGACGGTGGCGATCGCCGGTAACCAGCGGTACCCGGTTTCGCAGCCGATCAGCGGACTGACGGCGAACACGACCTACCACTCCCAGATGTGTGTCGAGGACGGCCAGGAGGACCCGCCCCGGGTGGTCTGCAACTCGGACCGGACGTTCACCACCGGCCCAGCAGGCGGCAGGTCGGGCATCACCTTCACCACCGACCGCACCGGCAACAACGAGATCTTCGTGATGGACGCAGGCGGCGGCAACCCCACCAACCTGACCAACAACGCGGCCGACGACTCAGACGGGATGAGTTGGTCGCCGGACGGCACCAAGATCGCCTTCGCCACCCAGCGCGGGGGTAGCTACGAGATCTACGTGATGAATGCGGACGGCAGCAACCAGACAAACCTCACAAACCGCTCGGGCGACGACGTCTTGCCGGCCTGGTCGCCGGATGGCACCAAGATCGCCTTCTCCACGGAGCGCGATGGCAACCAAGAGATCTACGTGATGGACGCGAACGGCGGGAACCCGACCAACCTGACCAACAACGCGGCCGACGACCGCTACCCGGCGTGGTCGCCGGACGGCTCCAGGATCGCCTTCGAGACCGAGCGTGACGGCAACAGCGAGGTCTATGTCATGGGCGCCGCTGGCGGCAACCCGACCAGGCTCACCAACGACTCACACGTTGACTACTACCCGGCCTGGTCGCCGGACGGCACGAAGATCGCCTTCGACACCTACCGCACCGCCGACGCCGAGGTCTACGTGATGGACGCGGACGGCGGCAACCAGACCAACCTCACCAACGACGACATGAGCAACGACCTGTATCCCGCCTGGTCGCCGGACGGCACCAAGATTACGTTCACCAGCACCCGCGACGGCAACGCCGAGATCTACTCGATGGACCCAGACGGCGACAACCCCACCAACCTGACCAACAACCCAAGCACCGACCTCTATCCGTTCTGGTCGCCACGGCCCTGATAAGGGACCTTTCTTTCCCACCCGCATCCGACCGCAGGACGGCTTACCCGCCTACACGACCTGATCCAGAGGGAGGGCGAGGTTGCGAATATGGAGCTCGTCAGCACCGGCGAGGTTCGTGGCGGCGAGATCAGTCTGCTCGAAGCCAGCGAGCGGGCGCTTCCCTCCGACTGAGGCTCCGACTAGGGACCGCCTCGCCCCCCGCGGCCGTAGAGGGGGTATGACCAAGACCGCTGCGGCGGCCACGTTCGTGTTGATCTCGGCGGCTTCATGGGCCACGGCCACGGGAACCACCTCGCCTCGGGCGCCGGACCGCCCGGCGGGACGACTCGTGCTCGGCCTACATCCCCCGGAGCGGGTGGCGGTGGTGGACGTCGCGAGCGGGCATCTGACCACCCGGCGCCTGGAGGGGGGCACCCTGTGTCACGGGCTGCTCATGGCGGCGGGCGACCGGGCCGTGTGGCTCAGCCCGGCAGGGCGGCAGCAGAGGGCCGAGGCGCGGACGCTTGATCTCCGCGGACCAGCCCGCGTTCTCGGCCGCGCCGACATGGTCCTGCCGGCGGGCGAGGAACGCCTCTGGCTCGCCCGCCTACGCTATGGCCGCGCGATCCGGGTTGTGGACGTGCGACTGGTCACCACCAGCGGTGTGACCGTCATGCGCTCCCGTCACCGCGCGCCTGTCGGGTACGTCCAGGGCGCCACAGCGCGAGCGCTCGTGGTCGTCCGCGACGGCAGGGGCTGGGAGTGGGAGCCGCGTACCGGCCGGGTACGGCGCGCTCCCTGGACCTGGTTGGTCGCCGTCCACGGTCGGAGGTCGGCCTGGTGCACCGAGGGCTGCCAGCGGGTGCGCCTGGTGGGTCCGGGAAGGGACCGCCGGTCGGGGGCCGTGCACGGCTGGACTCTCGATCCGCGGGGCTCCTACTCGGCCGACGGTCGCCTGCTCGCGCTGGGCGCCACGTCGCTGGTCGAGGTCGCGGGCGAGGGCATGCGGATCGCGCTGGTAGACACACGCACCGGCGCCACCCGCGTTGTGCCCGAAGCGGTGCTCTCGTCCCCGACTGCGTTCGACTGGTCGCCCTCGGGTGAATGGCTCTACTTCGCCGCCCCCGGCCGCCGGGTGCGTGCGTACCGGCCCGCGGACGGTCGGCTCGTGACGCTACCGCGGCGGCTCCCGGGAGACATCCTGAGCCTCGCCGCCGCCGGCTGACCTACCCGCAGCACCACCCGCCGGGTTCGGGAAAGTCGCCGGCCGCACCGCCGGGATCGAACTGGTTCTCGATGCCCGAGAAGGCGACCACGTGACGGGCGTCCGGCACTCCGCGCCGCGCGCCGGGGGAGCGGATGAAGACCCACTGGTCGGCGCCGCGCCAGCTCGCGAGCAGCCAGCGCCCGTCGGGAGACCAGGCCACGCGAGCGAAACGCCCGCCGCCATCGAAGAGCCGCCGCGCCGCGCCTCCCCCGAGCGGCACCGACACCACACCACCGGTATCGCCGGCCACCGCCGCGGCCCGCCCGCCGGGGTGGACCGAGAGCGCACGACCGGACGTACCGGGGGGCAGGGGAATGCTCGCGACCAGGGCACCGGCGGGACCCAGCACCCTCACCTCTCCGGAGAGGAGAACGACCAGCCGCGACCCGTCGCGCGTCCACTCGAGGTCGCGGACCGCGCCGCCCGGCGCCAGCGACCACGGCGTCGTGCCGCCGTCAACGTCGCGGGTCACCACCCGCCCGTCGCGGGTGGCCCAGCTGAGGACGTTCCGGGACCCGGGCCGCCAAGCAGGAGTCACCGCCGCGGCGTTGCGGCCCTCGGCGTGGTCGCCGGTGCCGTCGCCCGCCGCCACACGCACGCCGCCGCCCTCGAGGTAGGCCACCCGATAGCCGAGCCCCGGGGACCAGGAGGGACGGCTCACCGCCCCGGGGCGCAGGATCGACCAGTGAACGGTGCCGTCGGGCTCCACCGCGTAGAGGCGCCGGCCGCGCGCGGCGCCGACGTAGAGCCCCCGCGGAGACCAGCCGGCGTCGGTGTAGTCACCCAGCCGGCGCAGCCCGCCGTCCGCCCGGTAGACCCAGGTCCCGGCCGGTGAGCTCACCAGCAGGTCGCCCGCCGCCGGCAGGCGCGAGAGCGTGGGCTCCGGGCTCACGCGCTCGGCGATCCAGTGACGCACGTCGGCCCCGGCCGGGGTGAGCGCGGTGCCCAGCAGGCCGAACAGGACAAGCAGCGCCACCGCCACTGCCCGCGGGCGGACCCGTCGGCGCCGGGGCGGGGGCGTGAGCTCCGCGTGGGCCGCGCGCAACACCCGCAGGGTGCGCTCCCCGGCCGCATGCTCGCCCGGAGCGGGCCGCTCACGCAGGGCGCGCCTGAGCTCGCGCTCGATCACGAAGGTGCCCCCACCGACTCGCCCAGCCGGTCGAGCGCGCGACGCAATCGCGAGTTGACCGTGCCGCGCGGAATGCCCAGCGTCCGGGCGATCTCCCCGGGGGTGCAGTCGAGCAGGTAGCGGAGCACCACCACCGCACGCTGCTCGGGTCCGAGTCCGGCCAGGGCCCGAAGCAGGTCGCTCGAGATGCCCGCGTCCACGGCGGGTGCCTCGGCGGACTCGGCCAGCTCGGGTCCGACCTCGCGACGAAGGGCTCGCGATCGCGCATGGTCGATCGCCCGGTTCACCACGATGCGGTGGATCCAGGGCGCGAACGGACGCCGCGGGTCGAAGCGGTCGAGCGCCCGGATGGCCGCCAGGAACGCCTCCTGCGCAATGTCTTCCGCGGCCGTCGCGTCGTGCACCACGTAGTAGGCGGCACGGAACGCCCCCGGCCAGTGCAAACGGAACAGCTCCTCGAGCGCCTCAGCCGACCCGGCGCGCGCATCGCGCACCAGCCGCCGCTCCGCCCGCGGCGCCGCCGCGGAGCGCTCGGCCCGCGCGGGAGCGGGGCGAATCGTCGTCATCAGCCGGTGTGCGCGCACGCTCGCGGTGGAGCCTCTCACTCCCGTCACTGGAGGTCACTACGTCCCAGACCCGGAAAGAGGTCCCTCGCGCCCAGGACTGGCCGAACTGAACGCCCGCCCGCGCGCGAACGGGCCAGCCACCTGAGCAAGCCCGTGTCGAAGGCGGCCGGCTCCGCCCGGCCATGACCAGGCGGAAACTAAGGGGCGTCGGGACGGCTCGGAATCGTCGCCGACTGTCTACAGACGTTCCAGATGACACGGCTGCTCCGTCGCCAAAACGTCATTCGGCGTCCGCTCAACTCTTGTTGACTCGTCGCCCGGCCAGGACTAGGTTCTGCGTGGTGTTCAAAGCGGGGACAGTCGCTGCGTTCATTGCCGCCGTAGTGGGTGTGAGCGGCTGCGCGGTCGGGGTGGCCAACCCCGCTACAGACATCACGGGCGCCCGCGCCACGATCAACGGAAAGGTGTTCAGCAACAAGGCTGGCACCACGCGCTACTGGCTCCGATACGGGACGACCACCGGGTATGGGTCCAAGACTGTCGAGCAGTCGGTCGAGATCAACGACGATGACGCGCACCCGGTGTCGGTGACGCTACGTGGGCTCAATCCGAACACGCTCTATCACGTCCAAATGTGTGTCCGAGACAGCGAACAGCCGCCGCGCGATGTCTGCGGCAGCGACCAGAGCTTCCGGACGCTGAACGAGGACAGCCTGACGGGCGAGAAGTCACAGGTGATCTGCACCGGATCGGACCCGCAGTCGTGCTTCAGGCTTCGGACCATCTACGACGCATACAGCGGCCCGTCCGGCGAGAGTCCCCACGGCAGCGTCATGACGGTCGCCTCCGATGAATTCGGCACAGAGGTCAACCGCTATGACGTCACCTGCCTCAACGTGCAGGGACGCCGTGCGACGTTCGGGCTCAAGGCCATAGGGAACAGCAGTCCCTCCAATGTGCGCGGCTGGGTCACCGATACCGACGGCACCGGCAGCGATCTGAGCTATTACGAGCCGTCAAACACGCCGGCCACCAGTTGCCCCATCGAGTCACCGGTAGCGCCGCAACCAGAACCGGGAACGGGCGACTACTTTGTTAGGGACGCCCAGCCCTAGCCGCATGGGGGCAGCGGCCTTCTTCAGCAGCCAATCCGCGTCAGCGCGGTCAGGCAGGGGATCTCGCCCGGCCCGTATGGGCTCACCCTCGTTTAAAGCGCCGGTCGGTCGAGCAGCCCTCGCAGCTGGCGTTCGCTCCGCGTCGGGTTGTCCGCCAGTCCCTCGAATGCCGCGATAGCGACCTTCAGCTGCCCGAGACTGAACGCCCGCTCGCGGGCGAAACGGGCTAACCAGCGCAGCACGGCACGGTCGTAGGCGACGGGCTCGGCGCCCCGCATCACGAAGCAGATACGGAGAGCGTCTTCGAGGTCGATCTGGGGGAGCTCGGCAGCCGCCGAGCGGATGACCATCAGGTTGCCGGTGTCGAGCGCCCTACGGAAGCGGCTGTAGGGACCACCCTGCGACGTCACGAACGTATGTTCGCACGACAGTCAACCATCGGGTCGGTGGCGCGAGATGTTCGTCGGGGGAGGGACTCGGCCGTGTGGCCGGCCCTCGCCCGACACGGCGAGAGGAAGCCGCTTGTTGATGTAGCCGACAGCCGCTCTGTTTCGCCCTCTCCACGCAGGCCAGCTCGGCGGCGGCTACAGCCGCTTCACCAGATGAACGAGTCGATCAGCTTGGCGACCTCGGGACCGGGGACGGGTCCGACGCGCAGCTCCCAGGCTTGGCCGTCGAGCGAGTGAGCGAGCTTGGCTTTGATGCCGGGGTCGGTGAGAAGGCGTCGCACAACCGTCGCCCTGTTGTTTCCCTCGCCTCCGCCCCAGCGGTCGTCGACCCTTTGGTCTCCGCGCCCGGCTGCGCTGCTGACCCCCGTCATGACCGCGCCTCTCCATGGTCGCCCGGTCAGGTCCGCGTCAGGTCCCTGGTCGACTGTAATGAGGCTTCCCGAGGTCAGAGTTATCCAGGTGTCGGTGTAGCCGCAGCGGTATAGGGTCGACCTTAGATGCGCCGTGGTTCCATTCGTGGTTCCATGTTGAGCAAATCAGGGCCAATCTCAGAGCACCTGAACCGCTCTAGCATCACGGTTTAGGCGCAGGGCGACCCCTATCCAGCGGCCTCATAACCCGAAGGTCGCGGGTTCGAATCCCGCCCCCGCTATTCACGAAAGGCCCGCAACTGAGGCTGTCGCGTAATGCCTTGGGCGTGGCTTTTCGTGCTCGGGCCCAGCTGGGTCACCACGATCTCTGACGATCGCGTGTGTTCCGGGGCGCGCGCGCTCAGGCGGCCGTGGTGGCGGCGATCCCCATCTCGTTGGCGGC
>JBBQHI010000049.1:0-26175 GCA_038323835.1 Solirubrobacterales bacterium | reverse complement strand
CGCGACATCGCGATGGTGTTCCAGAACTACGCGCTCTATCCGCACATGAGCGTGCGCGACAACATGGGGTTCGCCCTCAAGCTGCGCAAGATGGACCAGAGCGAGATCGACGAGAAGGTGAACGAGGCCGCGCGGATCCTCGACCTGGAGCAGCACCTGGAGCGCAAGCCCGCCCAGCTGTCCGGCGGCCAGCGCCAGCGCGTGGCCATGGGCCGGGCGATCGTGCGAGATCCGGCCGTTTTCCTGATGGACGAGCCGTTGTCGAACCTGGACGCCAAGCTGCGCGTGCAGATGCGCACCGAGGTCTCGCGCATCCAGGACCGCCTGGGCACCACCACCGTCTACGTGACCCACGACCAGACCGAGGCGCTCACACTCGGGGACCGGGTGGCGGTGATGCGCGCCGGCCGCATTCAGCAGGTGGGGTCGCCGATGGACCTGTACAACCACCCGGTGAACCTGTTCGTGGCCGGGTTCATCGGCTCGCCGGCGATGAACTTCATGCCCGCCGAGATCGAGGGCGACTCGGTGAAGCTGCCGCTCGGGAACGTGCGGCTGCCGCAGGAGGCGCGCGAGCGGGTGGGCCGGGCCGAGGGACGGACGCTGATCGCGGGCATCCGCCCGGAGAGCTTCGAGGACGTGCACCTCGTCGGCGACGCTCGCGATCGCGGCACCACCTTCACGGCCAAGATCGAGGTGCTGGAGTCGATGGGCTCGGAGCTCTATGCCCACTTCAAGGTGGAGTCGGACTCGAGCATCGAGTCCGCGGAGCTGCGGGAGCTGGCCGAGGACGCCGGTGGCGGCGAGGTGCCGATGGCCGGCGAGGAGGGCCGCATCGTGGCCCGGCTGGATCCGGCGAGCAAGATCAAGGAGGGTGAGGACGCCGAGCTCTGGGTGGACGCGGAGCGCCTCCAGCTCTTCGACCCCGAGGACGGAAGCAACCTCGCGGTGGAGGGCGGCGCGGAGCCGGCCGCCGCTTCCGGACAGACCGCCTAGCGGAGCTCGCTCCGGCGAGGAGCGGAGCCCGATCGTTGATCGGGCGAGCACCGCTGCCATGCCATCAGGAGCGGAGCCCGATCGTTGATCGGGCGAGCACCGCAGCCATTCCATCAGGAGCGGAGCCCGATCGTTGATCGGGCGAGCACCGCAGCCATGCCATCAGGAGCGGAGCTCCTTCCGCAGGGCCTTCACCATCGTGTCGTCGTCCCACGAGGGGCTCTCCAGCTCCTGGCGGAGGCGCTCGATCACCTCGTCGCTCCACTCGTGGGTGCGCAGCAGCAGGTAGCGCAGGTGGGCCACGCGCATGTAGGCCTCGGTGGCGGTGCCGCGGCGGCACAGGCCGGCCTCCTTCAGCATGTCCACCACGGGCTCGTACTCGTCCCGGAACCAGGTCTCGGCGAGCTCCGGGCGGGAGAGCGGCTCGCCGGTGGCCTGCTCGTGGCGGAAGCCCCAGGCCTCCACCGACTCGGCCAGGGCGCCGTAGCGCCACTCGTCAGATAGCTGGATGGCCGACCGCGCGGGATCGGGCAGCGGCACCCGCTCGCGGAAGAGTCGCTCGTGGCTCTTCAGGGGGAGGTCGGCGAGCGTGATCTCGCGCTCGGCGCCCACCTCGGTGAGCACCTCGGACACGTAGGCGTTGATGTCCCTGTGGCCCATGGCACGGGCCACCGACACGCGGTGGTGGCCGTCCTTCACAAAGTGCAGGTCGCCGATCCGGTAGACGTCGATCGGGGGCATCGACTGGCCGCGCCGCTGCGCGGCGTTTACCCGCTCCCAGCGGGTCCGGGTGCGGCCGGAGGTGGGGCGGAAGCTGCGGTCGAACTCGCGGCCGCGATCCACCGTGCCCACGATCGAGTCGAGCGGGACCACCTGCTGGCCCAGGGACCTCTCCCCGCGGCGGCCCAGGGCGGCCACCACCTCCTCGAAGGGCAGGATCACGTTCACGTCGCTGGGCTCGCCGCGCAGCCGTGCCGTCAGGCGGGCGAGGGCGCGTGCGCGCCGGGCGCGGGTGAAGTCGAACTGCGCATCCGAGTCCGGAAGACCGGTGTCCTTGGCCATCCCCACAAGTGATAGCGACCCGGGCGGGAGGACGGCGGCCGCGCGCGCGACGGCGCGCGTGTCATTCTCCCGCCATGGCAGACGGCGCACTCGACGTGGCCATCGTGGGGGCCGGCCACAACGGGCTAGTGGCCGCCGCCTACCTCGCCCGGGCCGGGCTCGAGGTGGCCGCATTCGAGCGCCGCGACCTGCCCGGCGGGGCCTGCGTGACCGAAGAGCTGTGGCCGGGCGTGCGGGCATCCCCCGGCGCGTACACGCTCTCGCTCCTGCGGACGGAGATCATGACCGAGCTCGACCTGGCCGGGCACGGGCTGCGGGTGGACGTGCACGACCCGTACCTGTTCGCCCCGCTGCCGGATGGCCGGCGGGTGATCACGTGGTCCGACTCCCGTCGCACCCATGCCGAGCTCGAGCGGGACTGGTCGCGGGCCGACGCCGACGCCTACCTCGACTGGGCCGACCGGCGCGAACGGGCGGCCGTGCGGGCCCGGCCGCTGATGCTCGAGCCGCCGGACCGGGAGCGCTGGCTCGACGCCGTCGGTCCCGATCTCCTGGAGGGACCGATCGCCGACGAGCTGGCCGGGATCCCCTCGGAGGAGGTGCGGGTGCCCTTCGCGGTTCAGGGGCTGATCGGCACCCTCGCCGGGCCGTCGGATCCGGGCACGTCCTTCGTGAGCCTCTACCACGACCTCGGTGAGGCGGCCGGACCGCCCGGCGCGTGGGGCTTTGCCCGCGGGGGGATGGGGGCGGTCACCGCCGCCCTTCGCTCGGCTGCGGAGGCGGCGGGGGCCGAGGTCCATCTCGAGCGTGCTGTGGAGCGGGTGCTCACCGGGGAGGGGCGCGCGTCCGGGGTGGTGCTCGCGAACGGCGACGAGGTGGCCGCCCGAGCGGTGGTGTCGGGCGCCGATCCGCTGACCACCGCGGAGCTGGCCGGGGTGGCTCCCCCGGCGGGGTGGCGGCAGGACGGACCCGTGGTGAAGGTGATGCTCCTGCTCGACGGGCTGCCCGACTTCACCGCCTGGCCGGGGGAGGAGCCGTGGCGGGGGACGATCGACATCGGCTACTCGCTCGGAGACCTCCAGCGGGCCGCCGCCGACGCCCGCGCCGGACGCCCGGCCGCCGCGCCGTGGATCGAGGCCGCGTGCCAGACGTCGGTGGATCCCACGCTCGCCCCCGAGGGTCGCCACGTGCTCTCGCTGTTCTGCCAATGCTTTCCGCCCGACGCTGACGCCGAGGCCGCTGCCGACGCGGCCATAGCCCGCTTCGCGCTGGTGTGCCCGCAGCTCCCGGATCGGATCGCGGATCGCCTCGCACTCGGCCCGCGGGAGCTGGAGGCGCGCTTCGGCATCCGCGGGGGGCACATCTTCCACGGGGAGATGCTGCCGGGGCAGCTCTTCGAGCGACGTCCCGGCCGGCGCGCTTTCGGAGGCGTGGAGGGGCTCTACCTCGGCGGGTCCGGCGCCCACCCGGGCGGTGCGGTCACCGGGGCGCCGGGCTATCTGGCCGCCCAGGCGGTCATCGAGGACTTGGACCGCGGGTGAGGGCGTTCGTCACGAGCCGCCTGCCGGGCGGCGGCCTCGAGCGCCTCGAGGCGGCGCACGAGGTCAGCATCTGGCCCGAGGCCGGACCGCCGCCGCCCGAGGACCTGCGCGCGCGGGCCTCGGAAAGCGAGGGCCTGCTCACGATGCTCACCGATTCGGTGACGGAAGAGCTGATGGCCGCCGCGCCCCGGCTGCGGGCGGTGTCGAACTACGCCGTGGGGGTGGACAACGTGGACCTGGACGCTGCCACCGCCCGGGGCATCCCCGTGGGGCACACGCCGGACGTGCTCACCGACAGCACCGCGGACCTGGCGGTGGCGCTGATGCTGGGGATCACGCGGCGGCTGGTGGAGGGCGACGCCCTTGTGCGGCGTGGGGAATGGACCACGTGGGGCCCGGAGTTCATGCTCGGGCGCGACCTGCACGGCGCGACGGTGGGGATCGTGGGGATGGGCCGGATCGGCAGCGCGGTGGCGCGCCGGCTGGAGGGCTTCGGCGTGCGCCTGCTGCAAACGGGCCGCAGTGGGGGCGTGGCCCTCGGCGAGCTCCTCGAGAGCGCCGACTTCGTGACCCTCCACTGCCCGCTCACCCCCGAGACTCGAGGGCTCATCGGCGCGGAGGCGCTCGGGCGGATGAAGGACACGGCCTACCTCGTGAACACCGCCCGCGGGCCGATCGTGGACACCGGCGCCCTCACCGAGGCCCTCCTCGCGGGACGGATAGCGGGGGCGGCGCTCGACGTGACCGACCCCGAGCCGCTGCCTGGCGATCACCCGCTGCTCCGCGCCCCCAACCTGCTCGTGTTGCCGCACCTGGGGTCGGCCACGGTGCTCACCCGCGAGCGCATGGCCGACCTGGCCGTGGACAACCTGCTGGCCGGGCTGGCGGGCGAGCGCATGCCGCACTGCGCCAACTCCGAGGTGTACGGGTAGGGAGGAGCGCAGCCCGGGCGCCGGCCGGGCGAGCGCCGGACCCCGGTCTACTCCCCGATCACCTTGATCACCAGCCGCTTGGGCCGCCGCCCGTCGAACTCGGTGTAGAACACCTGCTGCCAGGGGCCCAGGTCGAGCCGACCATCGGTGACAGGCACGATCGCCTGGTGGTGCACGAGCAGGTTCTTCAGGTGTGCGTCACCGTTGTCCTCGCCGCCGCGGTGGTGGCGGTAGTCCCCCGGATCGGGCAGAAGCTCCCTCGCCACGTCGTTCGCGGGCGGCTTCCAGCTCGGCGGCGCCACCTTGTCGAGCCATTCGAGCACGTCCTCTTGGAGGCCCGGCTCGTCGTCGTTGATCCAGACCCCGGCGGTGATGTGCATGGCGGCCACGAGCGCGAGGCCCTCGCTCACGCCGGACTCGTCCACGGCGGACTGGACGTCCTCGGTGATGCGCACGAACTCGCGCCGTTGCTCGGTCTCGAAGGTGCGGTAGACGGTGTGGGACTTCATTGAGGGATCATCCTCCCGATGGATCTGGGTCTGGAGGGCAGGCTGTGCGTGGTGACCGGGGCAACCCGCGGTATCGGGGCGGCCACGGCGGGCATGCTCGCGCAGGAGGGGGCGACCGTGCTGGGCGCCGCGCGCAGCGGTTCGGACCTCGACCTCGACGTGACCGCCCCCGACGCCGGGGAGCGCCTGCTTGCCGCCTGCGGCGGCCGCGCGCCCTGGGCGCTCGTGAACAACGCGGGCACCAGCAGCGTGCGCGCGCTCGACGACTTGACGGACGAGGAGTGGCAGGAGCAGTGGGAGCTGCACGTAATGGGACCGATGCGCCTGATGAGGGCCGTGGCGCCGGTGATGGCCGAGGCCGGGGGCGGCCGGATCGTGAACGTGAGCTCCTCCTCGGGCAAGCGCCCGTCGAGCACGAACGCCGCCTACTCGGTCTCCAAGGCCGCCGAGCTCTCGCTGAGCCGGGTGTTCGCGGATGCCTGGGCGGCTCGCGGCGTGCTGGTGAACGCCGTGGCGCCGGGACCGGTTGAGACCGGGCTCTGGGTGGCGGAGGGCGGCATGGCCGACCAGATCGCGAAGCACACGGACTCGACCCGCGAGGAGGTGCTCGCCGCGACGCGGGCCAAGCCTCCGCTCGGGCGCATGGGACAGGCGGACGAGATCGCCGCGGCGATCGTCTTCCTCTGCTCGGAGCGGGCGTCGAACGTGACCGGCGCGGCCTGGTCGGTGGACGGCGGCAGCGTGCCGACGATCGTCTGACGACGCCGTAATGGGTACGGTCCGCGCGTGCCGCGTGTCTTGATGGGCCTGATGTTCTTTCCCCGCGGCGGCTCGAGCCAGGTGGCGCGCTACCTCGCTCGCTCGCTGCCCGTGTCGGGGTGGGACTGCACCCTGGCGTGCGGCTCGCTCGGACCCCCGGGGGCGCCGTCGTACGCGTCCACGTTCTTCTCCGGGCTGGACGTGCGCGCGCTCGACTTCGGGAAGGCGGCGGAGGCGGCCGATCCCATGGCCGCCGACCCGCCGTACCACCCCTCCTTCGAGGACCGTCCCGGCGCCCCCGACCGGGTGTTCGCCCGGCTGGACGACGCGGCGTACGAGCACCAGGTGGACACCTGGCGCCAACATCTGGAGGCGGCCGGGGCGGGGGAGGCGGACATCCTTCACCTCCACCACCTGACGCCGCTGAACGAGGCCGCCGAGCGGGCCTTCCCCGGTGTGCCGAGAATCGGTCACCTGCACGGCACCGAGCTGCTGATGCTGCGCGAGGTCGACGAGGGGCCGCCGCCCGGCTGGGACCACGCGGTGGAGTGGGCGGATCGCATGCGCCGCTGGGCCGCCGGCTGCGAGCGGCTGCTCGTGCTCTCACCGGACGCGGTGCGTCGCGTGCCGGGGCTGCTGGGGGTTCCGCCCGAGCGTGTGGTGTGGGCCCCGAACGGGTTCGAGCCGGAGGGCTTCCAGCGCCGACCGGTGGCCGGGCAGGAGCGTCTGGCGCACTGGCGGCGCTGGCTCGTGGAGGAGCCACGCGGCTGGGACGAGTCGGGGGAGCCCGGAAGCGTCGCCTATTCGGGGGAGGACCTCGAGCCCTTCCGGGAAGGCGGGACGGTGCTGCTGTATGTGGGGAGGTATACGTCGGTCAAGCGCATCCCGCTGCTCATTCGCGCGCACGCCCGCGCCCGCGAGCGCTTCGAGCGCAGGGCGCCGCTGGTGCTCCTCGGCGGCTTCCCGGGCGAGTGGGAGGACGAGCACCCGCTCTCGGTGATCCGCGAGACGGGCGACCCCGATGTGTTCCTCGCCGGCTGGCGGGGCCACGAGGATCTGCCCGAGGGGCTGAACGCGGCCGACCTGCTGGTGCTGCCCTCGGTGCGCGAGCAGTTCGGGGCCGTGCTGGTGGAGGCAATGGCCTGCGGTCTCCCGGTGATCGCTGTGAACGCCCACGGCCCGGCGGAGATCGTGGACGACGGGGACACGGGCTGGCTCGTGCCCCCGGACGACGAGGACGCGATGGTAGAGGCGCTGGTGGAGGCCGTGAACCGGGAGGCCGAGCGCCGGCGCCGCGGCGAGCGGGCCCACGACGAGGCGCGCTCCCGCTACGCGTGGCCCGCTCTGACACGCGGGCTGGCGCGCGTCTACGACGAGGTCCGCGAGGGTCGCCCGGCGGAGGCCGGAGCCCACACCCTGCTCCAAGCGGAGGGATGAGCGGAGCCCGATCGTCGGCGAGGAGCGCAGCCCGATCGGTGATCGGGCGAGCACCGCAGCCTTTTTGTCATCGGGCGAGCACCGGACCATGTAATCCCCGCCGGGGCTCGTCCTATCCTCGCCTGAATGACCACCATTCCCTATCGGATCCGGCGCTCCCCGCGGGCCCGCCATGCCCGCATCGTGGTGGATGGTGCGGGGGTCGAGGTGGTGGTGCCGAACGGGTTCGCGCTACGAAAGGTCGAGCCTTTCGTGAACGAGAAGCGGCCCTGGATCGAGCGCACGCTGCGACGGCTGAGCGAGTCGGCGGCTGAGGTGGGCACCGCGTCCGTGGAGAACGGGGGAGAGGTGCCCTACCTGGGCGAGCGCCTCCGCCTCCACGTCAGCTCGGACCCGCGGCGTACACGGGACTGGGTCTCCCGGCGCGGCGACGAGCTCCACGTGGCCGTTGGCGGCGGGCCCGCATCCGCTCGCCAGGCCATCGAGCGCTGGTACCGGCGTCGCGCTCGCGAGGAGGTGGCCATGCGCCTGGACGTGGCGGTGGCGCGGGCGGGGGTGACCTACGCGTCACTACAGATCCGCGGCCAGCGCACGCGATGGGCATCCTGCTCGTCGAGCGGGGCCATGAGCTTCAACTGGCGGCTGCTCCTGGCGCCACCGGAGATCCTCGACTACGTCGTGGAGCACGAGGTGGCGCACCTCACCGTGCTCGACCACTCACACCGCTTCTGGTCCCTGCTCCAGTCGCGCTGCGGCGACTGGCAGGAGCGCGAGCGCTGGCTGAAGCGCCACGGCCACGCCCTTCACCTCTGAAAGAGGCTCAGCTCCAGCGGAAATAGCGCACGGCCAGGGTGAGGCCGGCCACCGTCCAGGCGACCACAACGGCCGCCGACACCAGCGTGTCCTGGCCTCCGCCCACGATGCCGGCGGAGAGCCCGTCGATCAGGTGCTTCAGCGGCAGCGTGTCGGCGATCGCCTTCAGTGCACCGGGCAGCGAGTCGGACGAGTAGAAGACGCCCGAGATGAAGATGAGCGGCAGGAACACCGCGTTCTCGTACGCCGGGGCGGAGTCCACGTTCGGGATGGCGTGGGCGAAGGCGATTCCCAGCGACCCGAAGCACACCACGCCGAGCATCGAGAAGGCGGCCAGGAGGAGCCAGTCCTTCGGCCAGTCGAGGCCGTAGAGCACGTGCCCGATCACGACCACCAGGCCCACTTGGAGCAGGGCGTTCAGGATCGCGGAGCCGATCAGCCCGCCCAGATAGGAGGCAGCGGGCATGGGCGTGCCCCGCACCCGCTTGAGGATTCCCTGCTCGCGGCGGAAGACGAGCACGTTGGCCAGGGCGGTGAAGGTGGTGGCCATCACGCTCATGCCGGCGATTCCCGGGATCAGGACGTCCAGCTCGTCGCCCTCGCGGGAGAACGCGGTGGCGATCAGCAGCAGGAGCAGCAGAGGCAGCACGAAGTTGAAGAAGGCGGCGCTCGGGTTGCGCCAGAACAGCTTGCGCTCGAAGCGGAACTGCTCCCAGGCCAGCGCGGCGGTGCTCATTCCGTGTCCTCGGTCAGCTCGAGGTACACGTCCTCCAGCGTCGGCCGGTTCACCTCGAGCCCGTCGAGGCGCTCGCCGCGGGCCACTGCGTCGCTCGTCAGGCGGTGGAGCAGATCGGTCGGGTCGTCGGTCTCGTGCTCCACGCGGCGCCCGCCGGAGAGGTAGGACACCCGGTAGCGGGCGCGCTCGGGGCCGAGCTCGCCGGGCGGTCCCTCGGCCACGATCCGGCCGTCCTTCACGATCGCCACGCGATCGGCCAGCTCCTGGGCCTCCTCCAGGTAGTGCGTGGTGAGCAGCACCGTCTTGCCCAGGTCGCGCAGGCTCCGCACCGCGGTCCACGCCGTACGGCGAGCGGCTGGGTCGAAGCCCGTGGTGGGCTCGTCCAGGAAGATCAGCTCGGGGTCCCCGATCAGCGCGAGCGCGAGATCGAGGCGCCGCCGCTGGCCTCCGCTGAGGTCGGCCGTGCGCGCGTCCGCCTTCTCCTCCAGGCCCACGAGGTCGATGGTCTCGCCCACGTCGCGCGGGGCCGAGTAGGCCTTGGAGAAGTTCTCCACCGCCTCCCGGACGCTCACCTGCGGATAGAAGCCCGAGCTCTGGAGGACGATGCCCACCCGCTCCTGGAGCCGGCGGTCACGCACCTCGGGGTCGTGTCCCAGCACCTCGACCCGGCCCGCGGTTCTCGAGCGGTAGCCCTCGAGGATCTCAACTGTCGTGGTCTTGCCGGCGCCGTTCGGACCGAGCAGCCCGAAGACCTCGCCCCGCTCGACCGAGAACGAGAGCCCGCGCACCGCGGCCACCTGGCCGTATGACTTCTCCAGGTCGTGGACCTCGATGGCGAGGCTCAAGTCAGACCCCGGCGCCGGCGCCGCTTCGGCCCTCGCCGCCGGCGAAGCGGGCCGCTCCGCGCCATGCGGTCTCGAGCGTCGGCGCCGAGCTCTTCGCCTCCAGCGCGAGAGCCTCCTCGAGTGGGAGGTCGAAGCCCTCGATCGCCGCGTGGCGATCGGCCAGCATCGTGTCCTGGGGGAAGAGGGCGAGGGCCTCGGCCATCTCCAGGGCGCGCTCCAGGTGGCGCCCCGCGGGAACCACCTCGTTCACCAGGCCCATGAAGTGCGCCTCCTCGGAGTCCACGATGCGCCCGCTCAGGATCAGGTCCAGCGCGCGGCCCAGGCCCACGATGCGGGGCAGCCGCTGAGTGCCCCCGTCCACCAGCGGCACTCCCCATCGCCGCTCGGGGAAGCCGAGCGCCGCGTCGGGCGTGGCCACGCGCAGGTCGCACCAGAGCGCGAGCTCCAGTCCTCCCGCCAGGCACCAGCCGGAGATCGCCGCGATCGTCGGCTTGGGCGAGATGAGCCGGGTGAAGCCGAGCGGCCCGCCCTCACGGTCCATCCGTGGCGCGAAGGACTCGATCGCCTTCAGGTCCGCTCCGGCGCAGAAGGCCACGTTGCCGGCGCCGGTGAGGATGAGCACACGCGCGTCGTCGTCGGCCACGAAGCGCTGGTAGCCGTCGGCCAGGAGGTCGGCTGTCGGGCCATCCACCGCGTTGCGGCGGTCCTGGCGGTCGATTGTGAGCACCGCCGCCGCGCCGATTCGCTCGTAGGTCACCGCGTCCACGGGCTGAACTCTCCCAGAACGGCGCGTGGCCCCGGCGGGGAGCTCGGAGCCACGTGCACGAGGAGGGATCTGCAGGCGCATCCTGGCGCGGGTGGAAGGCCGCGGTGTGAAGCCTTTGAGAAGCGCCGCCGCGCCCCGGCGGCTACCAGCCGACGGTGCGGCGCAGGTCGGCCGCCTTGCGTGCGTTCTTGCGGCGCTCGAGAGCGGCCTGGGCGGCCGAGCCGAGGATCACGACGAGGGTGAAGAACACCACCAGGCCGAGTGAGAAGAAGGTGATGATCTTGTCGTTCGTCTCACCGACGATGCCCTCGCCGTTGTCGGTCGCGAACAGCGTGATCTGCGCCAGCAGGGACATGCGGGGCCAACGATACCGGTGCGCCGCCCGGGAAGATGGGAACTTCGTCGGGAGTTGTGCAAAGTCTGGCGGCGTCCCACCTGCCCACTAGGGTTCCGCCGCTGTGTCGATCTTCCAGTCGATCGTCCTCGGCATCGTGCAGGGGCTCACGGAGTTCCTGCCGATCTCGAGCACGGCCCACCTGCGCATCGTCCCCGCCGTTCTGGGCTGGGACGACCCCGGGGCGGCCTTCACCGCCGTTACGCAGCTGGGCACCATGACCGCGGTGCTCCTCTATTTCCGCGACGACCTGCTCCGGATCGCGCGGGCATGGCTGGGGTCCCTGCGCCGGCCGGAGCTACGGAGCGGCCTGGACGCCAGGACCGGGTGGTACATCCTGCTCGGCACGATCCCGATCGGGATCTTCGGGCTTGCCTTCAAGGACCAGATCGAGAACGGGGCGCGCGACCTCTACGTGATCGGCTCCGCCCTGATCGTGCTCGGCCTGGTTCTGCTGTGGGCCGAGCAGGTGGGCACCCGCGAGCGTGGGCTGGAGGACATCCAGAGGCGCGACGGCTTCCTCATCGGGCTCGCCCAGGCGCTGGCCCTGATTCCGGGCGTGTCCCGGTCCGGGTCCACCATCAGCGCGGGGCTGTTCCTGGGCTTCGACCGCACGGCCGCGGCGCGCTTCTCCTTCCTGCTCTCGATTCCCGCGGTGGTGCTGAGCGGCCTGGTCGAGCTGGCCTCGATCGTGGGCGGCGACGAGGGCGACTCGACTTCGCTCGTGGCCCTGGGCATCGCGACGCTGCTGGCCTTCATCGTGGGATACGCCTCGATCGCGTTCCTGCTGCGCTACCTCACCCGCCACTCCACGATCGTGTTCGTGGTCTACCGGGTGGTGGTCGGATCGCTCGTGCTCGTGCTGGTGAGCACGGGGGCCATCTCGTGATCCCGCACCTCCTGCCGATCGCCTAGCCTTTCCCGCGTGCAGCTCGCATGGAAGCTCGGGATCGTGGCGCTCGTCGCGCTCGTGTTCGCCGTGCTGCCCGGTGGGGGGGACGCGCTCAACGCCGTCCTGACGGTGCTCACAGTGGCGTTCTTCGCCGCGATCGCCTTCCTCGCCTACCGGCTGTTCCGCCAGTACCGCTTCGAGCTGGAGTCCCTGCCCGAGAGTCAGCGGCTCGCGCTCTACGCCTCCCTGGGGCTGGCGCTCGTCACCTTTACGGCCACCAACCGCCTCTTCAACGTGGGCGGGGCCGGCGTACTGGCCTGGTTCGCGCTGCTGGGCGTGGCGTCCTACGGCCTGTTCTGGGTCTGGACGCAGTACCGCCAATACCAGTAAACCGCCCCGCGCCTCCCGGGCTAGGACGCCAGCGCACGCGATTCAATGCTCGAGCAGCCTCTTGAGGTCGCGGAGCTGGCCGCGTAGGTCGCGCTTCACGCCCCGGGCGAACGTACCGTGTAGGGGGCGCGGCAGCTTTTTCCACTCGAACTCGCTCACCTGCGTGAACCGCGTGCCCTCCGGCGTGGGCTCCAGCCGGTACTCGACGTTGAACACCGAAGCCTCGTCCTCCTCGCGGAGGGTCAGGCGGTTCGGCGGCTCCTCGTTTACCTGCTCGACGGTCAACTCAACCGGCCCACGCATGGGGACGGGCTTATGTACGACGAGCCAGCGCCGCTCGCCGAGCGGCTCGATGGATTTCACCTTGCGGCACCACGAGGGGTCGTTCGCCGGAGAAGCGACGACCTCCCAGACCGCCTCGGGGGGTCGCGCGATGTCGATGGACTCTTCGACGCGGATGGTCGGGAGCGTAGTAGCGAAACGGCTACGCCGCCGCCGGGACCGAGCTTGATCCTGCTCCGGGCCGCGCCTAACCGGTAGCACCGCGTCTGGACGCAGTAACGCCAGTACCAGTAATACCCTCGCTCGGCTGGCTCGTCAGCGCCTCACCTTGCGCTGCTCCTGCTCGCGCAGGCGCTCAAAGTGTGCCGGTGAGGACGCGGAAGGGATGACCGGGTGGGTCGGGGGAGCGACCGCGTGACCGAGAGGACTTGGCCCTCGCCATTCGCAGCTCGACTACAAGCGCCTCGTTCTACTCCGACAGCCGCACGGCTTCGAGGGCCTCGCGCTCGCTGGTGTAGACGCGCCACCCGATGCACTTCCCGTGCCGAAGCCGACTCACGTGCCAGGCTGCGGCGTCGACGGGAGTGTCGCTCTCCACCCCGTGACCCCGCATGCGCAGGACTGCGAGGGTCAGGTCTCCGAGATCGCGCACCTCGACAACCTCCGCGCGAAAGTCGGGGAAGGTGTCAAGCAGGCCCGCCCACCAGAGGCGGATTCCGTCATGGCCGTGATAGCCACCCTCCATCCCGGCCAGGATCGGGAAGGCCTCCACCTCGTCGTCCAGCGTTGCGAGCAGGGCGTCGAGGTCGCGGTCGTCGAACGCCTGAAACGCACGACGGGTGATCTCCACGTTCTCCTGCGACATCGCCTCCGAGTATCCCGCAGGCGAGCGCCCTGTGGCGACGCGCGCCCAACCGGCTTCTCGTCAGCAGTCCTGCTGGCCAGCCCGGCGTGCGTCGCTCCCTGGCCCCTCCATGATCTCGACGCGCTACCGCAGCTACGGCTGGCGGGCCTCAGCCTCGCGACGAGGCCGCGGCCGCCGTCGCGGGCGAGAGCTCCATGGCCTCCGCGATCAGTTCGTAGGAGCGGCGGCGCTCCTGATGGCCGTGCGTGATGGTCACGACGAACAGCTCCTGGGCGCCGTACTCCGCCGTCACCTCCTCGAGACCCCGGCGCACGGTGTCGGGGGAGCCGATCACGGCGCGGCGTGAGGGGCCTGCGGGGTTCGGCGGGCGGTTGGCCAGGAAGCTGAGGGCCTGCTCCACCGGCGGCACCTTGATCAGCCGGCCCTGGCGCATGAGCGAGAAGGCCATCCGGCCACTGGATGCGAGCCGCTCGGCCTCCTCATCGGTCTCGGCGGCCAGTGCGCTCGAGGCCACGGCCACCAGCGGCGCGGACAGGCGCTCGGAGTCCACGAAGCGACGGCGGTAGTCGGCCACGATCTCGGGCCCGTTCGGGTTGATGAAGTCGGCGAAGCAGTAGGGGAGCCCGAGCTCCGCGGCCCAGATCGCGCTCTGCGGCGAGGATCCCAGCAGCCACACCTCGGGTTTCCCCGGTTGGCCGGGAAGCGCCGCGAGGCGGGCGAACGGGTGGTCCGGCGGCATGCGGTCCTCGAGGTAGGCGAGCAACTCGGTTAGCTGTGCGGGGAAATCGTCCGGGGCCGGCCGGCTGCGATCGCGCTGCAGCGCCAGCATCGTCAGCTGGTCGGTGCCGGGGGCCCGGCCGATGCCGAGGTCGATGCGGTCCGGGTAGAGGGCGCTCAGGATGCTGAAGTTCTCCGCCACGGCGAGCGGGCTGTAGTGGGGCAGCATCACGCCGCCGCTGCCCACGCGGATGCGCTCGGTGCCGGCGGCGATCGGCCCGATCAGCACCTCCGGGCTCGCGCAGGCCAGCATCGGGGTGCCGTGGTGCTCGGCCACCCAGTAGCGGTGGTAGCCGAGGTCGTCCGCCAGGCGGGCCAGGTCGAGCGTGTTGTGGAGAGCGTCCGCGCCGGTGGATCCCTCCGATATCGGCGACTGGTCCACGATGCTCAGGCGAAGCTCCGGCACGCTTCGAGAGTAGAGCGTGGGTGCAGAGTTTTCGCACCCCTGTCGCCGTTTCGTCACGCCGCGGTGTTGTCGCGTCTGTGGCCCTCCGCGAGGGTGGTCCTTCCGTGCCGCCACCTCCCCACACGCTCCCTCGCCCGCCCGCCCGCGAGGCCGGCCAGGCTTCCGTTGAGCTGATCGCCGTCCTGCCCTTGGTGCTTGTCGCCGGCGTGGTGGCGTGGCAGCTCGCGCTGGCCGGGGACGCGGCCTGGATGTGCGCCCACGCCGCGCGGGCCGCCGCGCGCGCGGACGCCGTGGGCCTCAGCCCCGAGGCCGCGGCTCGGCATGCGTTGCCGGGCTCGCTCGAGGGTGGGCTCCGGGTCCGGCGCCTCCGGGGCGGCGGGGTGCGCGCGTCGCTGAGGGTCCCCTTGCTGCTGCGCGCCTGGAGCACCCCGGTGCGGGTGACCGCCACGGCCTCGCTCGGCCGCACCGGGGGAAGCTGAGGTGCTGCGCGGCGAGCGGGGCCAGGCCGCCGTGGAGCTGGTCGGGATGGTCCCGCTGGTGCTGTTGGTGGGTCTGCTGATGTTCCAGCTGCTGGCGGTGGGCTACGCGAAGGTGCTGGCCGGAACCGCCGCCGAGGCCGGCGCGCTGGCGCTGGTGGCGGGCGCCGATCCCGAGGCCGGTGTGCGCGAGGCGCTGCCGGGGTGGTCGCGCGCGCGGGCGAGGATCGAGGTCAGCGGCGGCCGGGTGACCGTGCGGCTGCGCCCGCCCTCGGTCCTGCGCGCCGTGGGCCGGCGGCTCGAGGTGGGGGCCGCGGCGGCGGTGGAGGCGCGGTGAGGCGCGGGGGCCAGAGGCTGGTGGCCACGGCGCTGGCCGGCGCGCAGGCGTGGCTGATCGAGCCCATGGAGGACTCACCTGCCGCGCCCGCGCTCGGACCTCCGGTGAGCGCGGGGTCCACCGGAGTGGTGGCGGTGTACGGGCTCTCGCCGGGGTGCGGTGCCTCCACGGTCGCGCGCGGCCTCGGTGCCGCGCTGGCCGCTCGCCATCCGTCGGGCGCCGCCGCGGTCACGTGCGAGTCGGTGCCCGGGGGAGTCACGATCGCCACCTCGGCCTCCACACGCCTGGCCCGGGGGCTGGCCCGCCTCGCGGCCGAGGCCACGCGACCCGCCGGCCGCCTGTGCCTGGTGGCGGGGGCGGACCCGCTGGCCCTGGCCGGCCTGGCCGGCGGGCTCGCACCGGTGGTGCTCGATGCCGGGTCGGCCGCGCTCGGAGGAAGGGAGGCGGCCGTGGCCGGGCGGGTGGTGCTCGTGGCGGCGCCGGGCGCCGAGCCCTCCCTCGCCGAGGTGGCCGCGGCGTGCCTGGCCCGGGTGGGGCCGGCGCCGCTGCTCGTGGTCAGCGGGCGGGGGACGGGATGGGAGGAGCGCGCCGCGGTGGTGCTCCCCCGGTCACGTCTGGCGGCGCGACTGGCACTCGCCGGGCGCGAGGCACCCGGAGAGGCCGGTCGGGCGATCGCGCGCCTGGCGGATCTGGTGGGGGAGGAGCGGTGAGGGATCCCGGGGCCTCTCAGACCGAGAAACAATCAGGCTTGACTGATTGTTCTCGGCGCCGTATAACGAGGTCATGGCAGCCGGGACCGACGAACGGCCGGTTCAGGAGCGAAGCCTCGCGACGAGGGCGGCGCTGCTCGATGCCGCCATCGAGTGCCTCGTGGACCGGGGCTACGCGGCCACCACCACGATCGAAACGGCACGCCGCGCCGGCGTGTCCCGAGGGGCGCAGCTGCACCACTTCCCCACGAAGGCCCAGCTCCTGGCCACGGCCGTCGAGCACCTCTTCGACCGGCGCTGCGCCGAGTTCATGGACGCCTTCGCCGCGATCGACCCGGACGCCGACCGCCTCGATGCAGCCATCGACCTGCTGTGGTCGATGTTCCAGGGGCCGGCCTTCGTGGCCTGGAGCGAGCTGTGGATGGCGGCGCGCACCGACCCCGATCTGGCCGCGTCGGTCCTCGCCGTCGAGCGGCGCTTCACCACCGAGACACGGACGATGTTCACCGAGATGTTCCCCGCCGACCCCGATGCCGACGAGCTCCTGAGCGGCATCGCCCGTGACTTCGCGTTCGCCGTCATGACCGGGGTGGCCATGCAGCGGCTGTTCCCGCACGGCGAGCGGCCGGCCTCTGACTACCTGGACGCGATCAAGCGGGTCTTCCGGCTGGCCCGGCTGCAGGGGTAGCGGGGCGCCGCGGCGATGCACCGGCTCAGGGTTCCCGCTCGCCGCGCAGCCCCGGCCGGCGTGCTCGCCGTGATCGCGACGTGCGCATTGGTGGTGGACGGAGGGACGGCGGGGGCGGGCGTGACCCGGGAGAGCTCACGCGGACCCGGGCTGCCACCGCCCGTCCACGTTCGCCCCGAGCCCGAGGGGGTTACGCTGAGCGACCCGGCGTTCGAGCCGCTGGCCGGCGCCCGCGCGGACTTCGGGCGGCTCGGGGGCACCGTGTACGAGATCGAGATGCCGGCCCACTGGAACGGACGGCTCGTGCTCTTCATGCACGGGTACGGGGAGCTTCGCGCGGAGGCGGGGGTCTCGCCGCCCGGCATCCGCAGGTATCTGATCGGCCAGGGCTATGCGTGGGGCGCGTCCAGCTTCAGCAGCACGTCGCTCATTCCCGGTCGCGCGGCCGACGAGACTGCCGCCCTCTGGGATCTCTTCGCGCGCCGGTATGGCCGGCCTCGCCGCACCTACGTCACCGGCCAGTCGATGGGGGGCATGGCCACGCACATCGCGGCCGAGCGCTACGGGAACCGCTTCGACGGCGCCCTGGCACTGTGCGGGAGCGCGGGCCAGACGCCCGCCGTGTCGGCCGACGCGGACTTCTTCGTCGCCGGCGCGTACGCGGCGGGCGTCACGCAGAGGGAGTTCGACGCGAGCAAGGGGGTCCGCGCCGTGGTGCGCGAGCGGATCCTCCCCGCGTTGCGCCGGCCCCGGGCGCACCGCCGCTTCGAGGACATCATGGTCTCACTCACCGGCGGGCGGAGAGCGTTCGACCGCGAGGGGTTTCGCGCGGAGGAGGAAACGAACTGGCGGCGAGCCGAGCTGCTGGTGGCCACCGGCCTCGCGCCGAACCGCCGCACGAGGTACCGGTTGGGGCCGCCCAGCCCGGTGACGAGCCGGGTGTTCAACCGGGCGGTCATCCGCCTCCGAACCGACCCCCGCTTCCTGCGTGCGTTCCTGGCCGGGAACGAGACCACCGGGAGGCTCCAGGTGCCGCTCCTGTCCCTCCACACCACCGGCGACGGTCAGGTGCCGGTGGAGCAGGCGCGCATCCTCCAGCGGCGCGTGGACGCCGCCGGGCGCCGGCCCCTCCTGGTGCAGCGCGTGTTCCGGGACCCGGGGCACTGCGGCTTCACGAGCACGGAGTGGGAGGCGGGGCTCGAGGCACTCGTCAGGTGGGTCGGACGCGGAGTGCGACCCCGGGGGAACGACGTGCGGAAGCGGTCACTGCACGATCTTCGCCGGCACTTTGAGCTGATCCCGCGCCCGGGAACGCCGGAGGCCGCCGCGGTCCCCGGGGCACGGCGCCGGGTGCTGCTGCGCGGCAGGCTCACCCTCGACGGCGCACCGCTCGATGCCCGCTGGCTCGGCGCGGTGGTGCGGAGGAGCGACGGGCTGGTCACGCCGTGTCAGCTGGGGCTCCCTCTGGTCCGGGGCGGCCGCTACTCGATCACGGTCATGGCCGGCGCGGAGGCCAGCGGCTGCGGCGTCCCGGGGGCGCGGATCGCGCTCTGGGCATTCGCCGGCGACCGGATCCTGCACACCCGCGGGCTGCGGCGATGGCCGGCCCCCGGCAAGGCGCGCTTCGACACCTCGTTCTCGAGCGCGACGCCCAACGGCGCCGTGGCGCCCCGAGCGCAGTTCGCCGGTGAGGTCTTCAGGCCCGACGGGCGCGAGCTCCCGGGCGGCACGCGCATCGAGGCCTACGCCGGCACCACCCGCTGCGGCGTCGCGTCGGTTCGTCGCACCGGGAGCTTCTCGGGCTTCAGCCTGGACGTCGTGGGCCCCGAATCGATTCCCGGATGCGCCCTGGGCGCGACGCTCACCTTCCGCGTGAACGGCCGGCCCGCGCTCGACACCGCGGTGAACCGGCCCGGCAGCTCGGCCTCACTGGACCTCACGCTGCGGTAGCGCGCGCCGCCCGGGCGCGTGTGTCGATCAATCGGACACGAACTCGAGCAGCGCCTTGTTCACCTCTTCCGGGTGCGTCCAGGCGATGTTGTGGGGACCGTTCTCGACCGTGATCACCTTCACGTCGGCGATCAGGTCGGGCAGACGGGCCGCGGTGGACGCGAAGGCCAGGATCCTGTCCGCACTCCCGTGCATCACCAGTGTGGGCACGTCGATCTTCGGCAGATCCCCGCGGAAGTCGGTGAGCCAGGTGTCCACGCACGCGTACGTGGCGTACGGTGACGCGCCGGCGGCGAGGTTGAAGCTGGCCTGCCAGGCTTGATCGCTGATGCGGTCGGGAGCCAGCTCGTCGACGTTGTAGAAGTTGTCGAGGAAGTCCTTGAAGTAGCCGTACCGGTCCTTGGCAATCGCCGCCTTGATGCCCTCGAAGACCTCGCGGTCGACACCCTCGGGGTTGTCGTCGGTCTTCAGCAGGAACGGGGGGATCACGCCGAGCAGCACCGCCTTGCGGACCCGCCCGGAGCCGTGGGTGCCGAGGTAGCGGGTGACCTCGCCGGTGCCCATCGAGAACCCTCCGAGCACCATGTCGTTCAGGTCGAGGTGCTCGATCAGCGCATTCAGGTCGGCGGTGAAGGTGTCGTAGTCGTAGCCCACCGTGGGCTGGCTGGACTTGCCGAAGCCCCGCCGGTCGTAGTGGATCACCCGGTGGCCGGCCTCGAGCAGCACCATCTCCTGGCGCTCCCACGAGTTGCCGTCCAGCGGGTAGCCGTGGACGAGCACGATGGGAGGGCCGCTCCCGTGATCCTCGTAGTGGATCTCGATGTCGGCGCTGTTCTCGGTTCCAACCTTGACGCGGGGCATGTCTCTCCTCTCGGGGCTGGTCGATCGGCCGCAGGTGCGGTCTCCGCCGGATGCTACGCCGCGTCTCGCTGCGTAGGCTGAGCCGCAGGCGATGAGCGTGGACGCGGAAGCGGAGCAGCCGGGCGGGAGCGGCTCGGACGGGCAGCCCCCGGGCCGGGCGGGCGCGCTCACCGTCCGCACGGCCTGGGCGCGGAACCTCGCGGCGCCGGTGCGGGACTACCTGAGCACGGAGACGGGCGGCGCGCTGGTGCTTCTGGCAGGAGCGGTCGCGGCACTGCTGTGGGCCAACTCGCCGTGGTCGCACTCGTACGAGTCGGTGTGGACCACGAAGCTCTCGGTCCAGCTCGGGGGTTCGGGGATCGCGCAGGACCTGCGCCACTGGGTGAACAACGGCCTGATGACTTTCTTCTTCCTGGTGGTCGGGCTCGAGGCCAAGCGCGAGCTCGACACGGGCGAGCTGCGCGAGCGGCAGCGCCTTGCCATCCCGGTGGTCGCCGCGGCCGGCGGCCTGGCGGTGCCGGTGATGATCTACCTGGCCTTCAACGCCGGGGGGGCCGGCGCGCACGGGTGGGGGGCGGCGATGTCCACCGACACCGCCTTCGCGCTCGGTGTGCTGGCCCTGGTGGCGCCCAGCGGCACACGTCTGCGCGTCTTCCTGCTCACCCTGGCCGTCGTGGACGACCTGGTGGCCCTGTTGGTGATCGCCACGGCGTACACCGAGGATGTGTCGGTCGTGCCGCTCGTCGTGGCCGTCGGCGTCTTCGCGCTTCTGTTCGGGCTCCGGTACGCGCCCTCCACCATCCGCCGGCAGGCCGCCGTGCCGCTGGGGGTCGCCCTGTGGGCGGCGCTCTACAAGTCCGGGATCGATCCGGTGATTGCGGGGCTGGCCGTGGGCCTGGTCACGAGTGCGTACCCGCCGGCCCGTGCCGAGCTCGAGCGGGTCACCGAGCTCACGCGCTCCTTCCGCGAGCAGCCGACCCCCGAGCTCGCCCGGTCCGCCCAGCTGGGGGTGGCGTCCGCCGTCTCGCCCAACGAACGGCTCCAGTACCGCTTCCATCCCTGGACCAGCTTCGTGTTCGTGCCCCTCTTCGCGCTCGCGAACGCGGGCATACACGTGGACGGCAACCTGCTCGGCG
The DNA here is from genome assembly GCA_038323835.1 of Solirubrobacterales bacterium. Classification (GTDB taxonomy): domain Bacteria; phylum Actinomycetota; class Thermoleophilia; order Solirubrobacterales; family Thermoleophilaceae; genus JACVRW01. The sequence continues at coordinate 5,615 of JBBQHI010000049.1, read as the reverse complement.
ACGCCGTGAGGTCGCCCGTTACCCTCGGCATCTTCTTCGGCTACGTGGTGGGCAAGCCGGTGGGAATCCTCGGTGCGAGCTGGCTGGCCACACGACCCCGGCTCGGCGGGATGAAGCTTGCGCTGAGCTGGCCCGTGCTCGCCGGGGGCAGCGCCGTGGCCGGAGTGGGTTTCACGGTCTCCCTGCTGATGTCGAGCCTGGCCTTCCACGGGCAGCAGCTCGACGAGGCGAAGCTCGGCGTGCTCGCCACCGCGGTTGTGGCGTCGCTGCTGAGCTGGGCGGCGGTCCGGCTGATCCGGCGCGTGCCCGCCCCGGTGCGCGCCCGCCAGCTGGCCGCCACCAGCGAGGAGCTGCTCGACCTCTCGGACGAGGTGGATCCGGACCGCGATCACATCCGCGGCGCGGAGGACGCGATCGTCACGCTCATCGAGTACGGCGACTACGAGTGCCCCTACTGCGGGCAGGCCGAGGTGGCGATCCGTGAGCTCCTTGACTCGTTCGGAGACGAGCTGCGCTACGTCTGGCGCCACCTCCCCCTGAACGACGTCCACCCACACGCGCAGATGGCCGCCGAGGCGGCCGAGGCCGCGTACGCGCAGGGCGCGTTCTGGGAGATGCACGACAAGCTCCTCTCGCAACAGGACGAGCTCACCTCGCGCGACCTGACGCGCTACGCGGAGGCGCTCGGCTTGGACGTGACCCGCTTCTGGGACGAGCTTCGGCGCCGCGAGCACACCCCGCGCCTGGCCGAGGACGTGGCGAGCGCGGACGCGAGCGGAGTGGCGGGCACGCCGAGCTTCTTCATCAACGGCCGCCACCACCAGGGGGCCTACGACACGGCGACGCTCACCGCGGCCGTCAGATCGGCGAGGAACCGCACGCGGCTGAGGCAGAAGGCCGCCGCTCAGGCCGGGTCGCAGAGCGTGGGATGACTCGGCGAGAATCACCCGAGGGACTCAGCCGCGAACCGAGGAGTGCAGCGTGACGCTCGTCAACGCCCAATGCCGCCTGGCCGCCCGGCCGGTCGGCCTGCCCAAGGCCTCCGATTGGAGCCTCGTGGAGGAACCGGCTCCGGAGCCGGGGGAGGGAGAGTTCCGGGTGCAGGTCGAGCACCTCTCGCTCGACCCGGCGATGCGCTCGTGGATGAACGCCGGGCGCTCGTACGTGCCGGGCGTGGAGATCGGGGAGGTGATGCGCGCGGCCGGGATCGGTCGCGTCATCGACTCCAATCATCCCGGCTACGAGATCGGCGAGCACCTGTACGGGGTCTTCGGGGTGCAGCGCTACGCGGTGTCGGACGGCACCGGCGTCACGAGGGTGGACACGACCCTCGCGCCGGCACCGGTCCATCTGGGCGTCCTCGGCATCAGCGGTCTCACCGCCTACTTCGGGCTGCTGGACGTGGGCCGCCCCGAGCCCGGACAGACCGTGGTGGTGTCGGGCGCCGGCGGGTCGGTGGGGAGCATCGCCGGGCAGATCGCGCGCATCCGGGGCTGCCGGGCGATCGGGATAGCCGGGGGAGCGGAGAAGTGCCGCTGGCTCGTGGAGGACCTGGGGTTCCACGCCGCCATCGACTATAAGGCGGGCGAGCTGCGCTCCCAGCTGAAGGAGAGCGCCCCGGACGGCGTGGACGTGTTCTTCGACAACGTAGGCGGCGAGGTGCTCGAGCAGGTGCTGCGGCGCCTCGCGCGCGGCGCGCGCGTGGTGATCAGCGGGGCGGTCTCTCAGTACAACGCCACCGAGCCGCCGCCTGGGCCCTCCAACTACATGCAGCTGCTCGTGGCGCGCGCTTCGATGACGGGCTTCGTGATCTTCGACTACGCGGATCGCTTCGGGGAGGGCGCCACCCAGATCGCGGAGTGGCTGCGCAGCGGAGAGCTGCGGTCGCGCGAAGACGTGGTGGAGGGTGACATCGAGGACTTCCCCGAGGTCCTCCTGCGGCTGTTTCGCGGGGAGAACACCGGCAAGCTCGTCCTGGCGCTGGACGGTGGGGGGTGAGCGGGCGCCTGGACGGCAAGGTGGCGCTCGTCACCGGCGCGGCGCGCGGGATCGGGGCGGCCATCGCCCGCCGGTTCACGGCCGAGGGCGCAGCCGTGGTGATCACGGACGCTGACGAGGAGGGCGCCGCGGGGCTTGCGACCGAGCTTGGGGGGCGCGCTCACGTCCACGACGTGGCGAGCGAGGCGGCGTGGGCGGAGGTGGCCCGCTCGGCGATCGAGACGCACGGTCGCATCGACGTGCTGGTGAACAACGCCGGCGTGTTCCTGGCCGCGCCGCTGACGGATACCTCGCTGGAGGACTTCCGGCGCCTTCAGGACGTGAACCAGGTCGGTGTCTTCCTGGGGATGCGAACGGTCGTGCCGCTCATGTCCCGGCAGGGCAGCGGCTCGATCATCAACCTGTAGTCGGTCGCCGGCCTGATGGGGTCGCCGTATCTGACCGCCTACGCGGCGAGCAAGTGGGCGGTGCGGGGCATGACGAAGTGCGTGGCCAGGGAGGTGGCGGCCGCGGGCGTGCGCGTGAACTCGCTGCACCCGGGCCAGATCGACACCGACATGAACACCCGCCAGCGCGAGCGCACCCCGGAGCTGATCGACAAGCTGGTTGCGGCCATCCCGATGCGGCGCATCGGCGATCCCCTCGAGGTGGCCGACGCCGCCGTGTTCCTCGCCGCCGACGAGAGCCGCTATGTGACCGGCAGCGAGGTCGTGATCGACGGAGGCGCCAGCGCCTGAGCGAGCTCTGCCTACGCGCTCGAGCCGCGGCGCTCGACCCTGACCGCGGTCCCGTAGGCGCAGATCTCGGTCCAGGTGCTGCCGAGCTCGGAGGTGGCGAACCGGAAGGCGATCACCGCGTGCACCTCGGTGATCTCGTGGCCGGGGAGGGCGTTCATCGTGCTGATCAGCAACAGCTCTCTCCTCTCACTGCGGGGCCACCGGCTCCGCGGCCGCGCTGTGCGGGTCGATGAGGATCTTGGCGTGGGTCTCGGGACTCCCGAGCGCGGTGAACGCGCTGTCCACGCCGTCGAGGCCCACCGTCCCGGTGACGAGCGGGCTCGGATCCACCTTGCCCTCGGCGAGCATGTGGAGGGTGTCGCGGAACTCGAGCGGCGTGTAGCCGACCACGAACCGCAGGTCGATCTCCTTGTTCACAGCCATCGCGGGAGTGATCTGATCGCCGCCGACGCACACGCCGACCACCACGACGCGGGAGAACAGTGGTGCGCCGTCGATGATGCTGTCGATCACTCCGGGCATCCCGACGCACTCGAAGATCACCGGGTGCTTCGGCGCCGCGCCCAGCGCCTCGCCGAGCCGCCACGCATGCCACCACCCGAAGGGGAGCCGGCCCAGCTTCTCGCGCGTGCCCACGGCCAGCTCGAGCGCGGAGGGAAGGTCATCGAGGTGGCCGCGTCCCTTCACGGCGGTGAAAGGGGCCTCCCGTCCGGGGTCCACCACCACGTCCGCGCCGCACGCGGTGGCGAGAGCTCGGCGGCCCGCCGAGTAGTCGCTGGCCACGACCGTGCGTACCCCTCTGGCCTTCAGGAGCAGGATCACCGCGAGGCCGATCGGCCCGCAGCCGATCACGATGGCCACCGTGCGCTTGCGGACCTCGCCCCGGCGCACGGCGTGCCAGGCCACCGCCAGCGGCTCCGTGAGCGCCGACACGTCGGGTCCCAGGCCGTTGGGCACCGGCATCATCAGCGACTCCTCCACCACCACCTGCTCGGCGTAGGCACCGGGAGCATGCACCGACAGTCCCACCGTGTCCACGCCCTGGCTGCCGCGCAGGAGCGGCAGCGCCACGACGTGCGTCCCTGCGGGCGAGCCCTTGCGGCACCCCGGCCCGTGCTCGGCCACCTCGCCGCAGAACTCGTGGCCGAACACGATTCGCTCGTTCGAACGGGCAAAGCGGTGATAACCCGCCCGCGCCGCCAGGTCGGCCCACTGGTCGCAGCCGTGGCGCGCGTGCAGGTCGGACCCGCAGATGCCGCAGCGCAGCACCCGGAGGCGCACCTGCCCCCGCCCGGGTACGGGCTCCACCCGATCCACCACCTCGAGCTCGGAGTTGCTGCATTCCACGGCCCGCATCGCCCGACACAGTCTCCCACCGGCGAGCCCTGGGCGATCACGGCACGAATACGAGGCGTGTCACGGGGCGCGTCGGCCGGGTCCAGGCAGCCTCGACCTCGTAGAGCGGGACGGCGAGCGGCTCGATGCTGAATGGACCGGCGGTGATCTCGGCGGCCAGGGAGGGGAGCTCGGCGACGATGCCGGCTGTGGTCACCGACCCCTGACCACTTCCCACCTCATTCGCGCCGCCCGTCAACGGCCCGGGGCTTTCTCTATGCCGCGTTGATCTGCACGAGGTGCGCGGCGAGCTCGGCCGGCCGCGAGAGCATCGGGACGTGCCCGCCGGCCATCTCGTCGATCTCGAGGTTGAGGCGCTCGCGCGCCACGCGGCGCTGGAATTCGCGCGGGAAGAACCGGTCGTCGCGCGGGGCGAGGACGTGTGTGGGAACGTCGGGCCAGGCTTCGAGCGGCCAGGGCTCGGTGAACATGCCCGCGCCGGCCGGGCCGTTGAAGCGCTCGTTGTCGCGGACGACCTGCGGGTCCACGTCGTGAAGGAAGACCTCCGCCAATGCGTCCGCTCCCCACGAGTTCATCGGCCCGTGGCGCTGAAGGACGTCGCTGATGGCGTCTGCGTGGCGTGTGTTGGCCCCCCATTCGCCGGCGCTCTCGCCGGGCCTCGGGATCATCGGGGCTACTAGCACGAGGCGTCTGACCGGGACCCGTGCCGCTACGAGCGGAGCGGCGAAGGCTCCCAGCGATTGACCGACGATGACGAGCTCCGCGCCCTCAGGCACCGCGCCGGCCACCGCGGCGGCGTGATCGCTCGGAGTTGCGTGCTCGTCGCGCAGCGGAAGCTCCGGGGCCACGCCGTCGTGTCCGAGGTCCCGGAGCGCCTCGATCGTGGCGTTGTAGACGCGGGGGTCGGAGCCCGCGCCCGGGATCAGGACGAAGGTCGCCATGCGCGCACGATAGCCCCGGCGATAGCCCGGGCATGACCCGCTCGCTAGGAGGAGCGAGCGAAAGCTCTGGCCAACCTCCGTCGAAACCACGAGTGTGGCAGCACCTCTTCCACCGCCTCACCACGGCACGGACCGCCTCCTCATCTGTCATCGCATACCTCCTTTTCTCCACGTTCTCCGGCGACATCGGCTACTCCGACAGCCCCACGGCTTCGAGGGCCTGTTGCTGGTCGTTGTAGTACGTCCCATTTTCGATCTTGCCCGCCCGCAGCGTGCAGACCAGGGCATCACGCCTGGAAAGCTCGAGGCCGCTTCCTTTGCCCTTGGCACGCACCAGGAACAGACCGATGGCCCGGTCCTTGCCTACGGGTCGCACTTGCACGTCCTCCAAACTCCAACTCGCCCAGCTCTCCATCCAGGCCCCGATCCATTTGCGGACACCGTCGCGTCCTCGGTAGCGCTCGGTGTCAAGACTGATGTCCAGATCGTCTATCTCAACGTCGGGGTCCACCTCAGCGAGGACCGGTTGCCAGTTGCCGCTGGCCTGCGCCCTCGGAAGCGCTTCGATAAACCGACGAACTAC
>JBBQHI010000048.1:0-27859 GCA_038323835.1 Solirubrobacterales bacterium | reverse complement strand
CCGAACGCACCGCCACTCTGCAACCCTGGCTCCACCACTACAACCACACCCGGCCGCACGGCAGCCTCAACAAACAGCCACCCATCAGCCGCCTGACAAACGCACCTGGGAATGACAGCTAGACCGCGAGGCAGAGCTGCTCGGGCGGCGCGGGGGCTCCGCCACGGCAGCGCGGGGCGGAGTTCGGGCGCGCCGGCGCCCGGTGGGCGCTGGTACGGCGGGTGTTGGCGGACAGGGCCAGCAGGCGGATCTCCCCGGCGGCGTCGCGCTTCTCGGAGCACCCGGCGGCCGCCAGCCGCCGGGCCGCGGGGGTGGCGGCCGCGCCCGGATGCGGGGCGGAGGGCACCGAACCCCGCCCGGACGCGGCCGCACCACCCACGACGTTGCGTCCCGCGGCGCGCGCGGCGTCTCCGCCGGCGCCTCCCAGCCGCGGGCCCTGCTCTGAGCCGGTACGCGGGGCACTCGGGGAGCCGGCGGCACCTGCCGCCAGGCCGTACTCGCCGAGCGTTGAGAACTCGACGATGAGGTCGAGCGCCGCGTCGAACCGATCTCTGAAGCCGGGGAACATGTGTTCGCCAAGCTAATCCCGGCGGCGGATGGAAGGGCCTCCAGGGTGCAAGTTCCGTTGCACCGGCCCAGGGGGCGGGGCGGGTACGCTGGCGGCGTGCACGAGCCCTTTCGCCACCGGATGCGGGTTCGCTGGTCCGAGTGCGACCTTCAGGGCGTCGTCTTCTATGCCAACTACCTCGCGTACTTCGACATCGCCATGACGGAGCTGTGGCGGGAGGTGGTGATCCCGTACGGCCAGATGATGGAGACGGGGGCCGACATGGTGGTGGCCGAGGCCCGGATCACCTACCGGGCGTCGGCCCGTTTCGACGACGAGATCGACCTCGTGGCGCAGGTCGTGAACCTGCGAACAACCTCCATGACCACCGCCCTCCGCATCGAGCGGACGCCGGGGGATGAGCTCCTGGTGGAGGGGGAGCTGCACCACGTGTTCGTGGACCCGGAGACGCTGCGCAAGCGGGAGATCCCGGACGCCGTGAGGGAAGCCCTCGACCCGGTGGCCATGGACGGCGTGCCGGAGGACCTGCCCCAGGGAGTCTGATGCTTCACCTCAGGATCGTGGCCCCTCCCGACCGCGCGGCACGCGCGATGGAGATCCTCTGCGGCTCGTCGTCCGTGCTCAACGTGGTGCACCTCGAGAAGGCCTCTCAACGCCCCGACGGCGACCTGATCATGTGCGACGTCGCTCGGGAGGACGCCAGCGTGATCATCGGAGACCTCAAGGAGCTGGAGATCCCGCGCTACGGGTCGATCTCGGTGGACGACGTGCAGAGCCTCCTCTCCGATTCGGCCCAGAGGGCTGAGGAGGCGGCGCGGGGGCTTCCCTCGGACGCCGTGGTCTGGGAGGAGGTGGAGCAGCGCACCAGCGAGAACACCGAGCTCTCGGTGAGCTTCGTGGCCTTCATGGCCCTGGCCATGCAGATCGCGGCGGTGGGGATCCTGCTGGACCAGCCGATCCTGATCGTGGGCGCGATGGTGGTGGGGCCGGAGTTCGGTCCGCTGGCCGGACTGTCCGTGGCCCTCGTCGAGCGCCGCACCGACTTCGCCCGCCGCTCGCTGGCCGCGCTGGCCGTGGGGTTCCCCGCCGGAGTGTTCCTCGCGTTCCTCTCCGTGCTCGCGTTTCGCGCTCTGGGCGTGTCACCCGAGGAGTTCGATCCAACCTCGCACCCGCTCACCGATTTCATCGCCAACCCCGACTTCTTCTCGTTCTTCGTGGCCTTCGTCGCCGGGATCGCCGGGATGCTCTCGCTCACCTCGGCCAAGTCCGGGGCCCTGATCGGCGTTCTGATCTCGGTGACCACCATCCCCGCCGCGGCGAACATCGGGCTGGCCGCGGCGTATGGAGACGCGGGCGAAGCGCTGGGAGCCGTGAGCCAGCTTGCCATCAACCTCGCGGCGATCGTGCTGGCCGGCGTGCTGACCCTCTACCTCCAGCGCCGGTTCTACGTCTCGCGCCGGCGCCGGCACCTCGACGACCCGCTGCGCACCGCCGCTGGGCTGCCCGTCGGCCACAGCGCCCGAAAGGCGAAGGTGCGTTAGAGCGAACCCCAGATGTCGATCTTCGTGCGCACCCGCGCGATCACCTCGCTGGTGAACTCGCTGGTGGACGCGCTCCCGCCCAGGTCGGGAGTCCGCACCCCCGTGGCCGTGGCCTCGAGCACCGACTCGTAGATCGCCCGGGAGGCGGCGTCGGCGCCCCCGTGGCCGAGCTCGGACGCGTAGTGGAGCACGGCGGCCATGGCCAGGATCATCGCCATCGGGTTCGCGATGTCCTTCCCCTGGAGGGCGGGGGCGGTGCCGTGCGGGGCCTCGGCCATCACGGCCCGGGGCTCGAAGTCGTCGCCGAAGGCCAGCAGAACGGATTCGGCTCCCGCGATCGATCCGAACATCGGCATCACCAGGTCTGACAGGCAGTCGCCATCGCGGTTCAGGGCCGGGATCACGAGCGGCGCGTCGGCCGCGCCCGAGATCAGGCCGGCGTAGGTGGCGTCGATGAGCACCGGGCTGTAGGGCACCTCGGGGTGGCGCTCGGCGGCCGCGTCCATCTCCTCCTTCAGCATTCCCTCGTAGACCGGGCTCACCGTCCACTTGGGACCGCCGTACACGCGCCCGTGGATTCGCGAGGCCGTGCGGAAGGCGTACTCGGACACCGCACGGCAAACGTTGCGGGAGATCCGCTCCGTCCGGTAGGCCACCTCGTCGCCGTCCTCCTCCGTGCGCCACTGCTCCGCGCCGTAGGCGTCGCCCACGGCCATGCGGACGACCGCGATCGGATAGTGAACGCCGGCGATCGGCGTGACCCCCGGGATGCGGCGCCCGGTGCGGATGATCACCTTGCCGTCGATCGCCTCGCGCAGAAGCCGGTTCGGGCTGCCCACGTCGTCCGCGCCCTCCGGCGTGACCGTGGCGGCCTTGACCCCGAAGCGGGCCTCCCGCATGGCGGCGGCGGCGGCCGACACCACCTCGTTGTTCGTCCGGCGGCGGTTCGCCAGGGAGAGGTCGTAGTGCTCGAGCGCCACATCCACGCGCGTGACCGCGGGATCGAGCACGCGCAGGGCCTGATCGAGCAGCTCCTGGCCGGTCTCGTCCCCCTCGAGGACGATAATCCTGAGCTCGTCAGCCATTGCGGCGGCAATCTACCCAGGAGAGCACCGCAACCACAGCGAGGAGCGCAGGCCCGGCGAGGAGCGGAGCCCCGGCGAGGAGCGGAGCCCGATCGGTGATCGGGCGAGCACCGCAGCCACGTCTTGATCGGGCGAGCACCGCAGCCGTATCTTGATCGGGCGAGCACCGCAGCATGCCTTCCCATCGATGTTCATGGTGTGACCGCGCGGTGGACCGCGAGGACGGCTGGCGCCTGTACGAGCGCCCGGGCGCCCGCTCCGCCGTGTTCTGCCGCCTGGAGCACGTGGTGCCGTGGTCGATCCAGGGCGCGCGCTGGGATCCGGAGCCCCTCGAGAGCACCGAAGAGCTGCACGCCCCGGACAACTGCGCGGAGTGCGGCGTGGCGCCCGACGACGTGTGGCTTACGCTGATGCGCCACCGGGCGGGGCACCGGATCCAGGATTGCTTCTGCTCTATCGACCACCTGGTCGACTGGGCCAAGGCCGGTGGCCGCTTCGCCCCTTAGTCCTCGCGGTCCAGTCCCAGCTCGTCCGCTCGCTCCTCCATGGCGGCGATCACGAAGGCCAGGTGCTCGTCGAAGTCCACGCCCAGGTCCTCGGCCCCTCGCCGGACGCTCTCCCGGTCCACGCCGGCAGCGAAGCTCGGCTGCTTCAGCTTCTTCTTCACGGACTTCGGCGTCATCCCCACGATGCCCGTGGGCCGGACCAGGGAGCAGGCGGCCACGAATCCGGACAGCTCGTCCACCGCGTAAAGCGTCTTGGCCATCGTGGTCTCGCGCGGCACCTCCAGGAAGTCGGCGTGCCCGGCCACGGCGTCGATCAGCTCGTCCGGGTAGCCGCGCTCGCGGAAGAGGGCCAGCGCGGTGCGCGGGTGACCGGTGGCGCTCTCCATGTCGGGATGGCGCTCGTAGTCCAGGTCGTGGAGCAGGCCGGTGACCGCGTAGAGCTCCTCGTCCTCCCCGAAGCGGTGGGCGTAGGCGCGCATGGCCGTCTCCACGCCGAGCATGTGCTTGCGCAGCGAATCGGACTCCGTCCACTCGCACACCATCTGCCAGGCTTCGTCCCTGGTAGGCGCGGTTCCGGGGTTGCTCTCCGCCATCCGGGGCAGGGTATCCGGGACGGGAGCCGAAATCCGAGTCAAATGGCCTCGGGTACCCTTCCTCGCCCGCTCGCCGAGCGGCCCTCAACGGAACGGCGTATGCAGAAGTTCATCATCGAAGGCGGCCATCCCCTCTCGGGGACCATCACACCAGCGGGCAACAAGAACGCCGCGCTGCCTGCCCTTGCCGCATCGCTGCTCACCGACCAGGAGGTCGTGCTCCGCAACGTCCCACGCATCCGTGACGTGGAGGCGATGGTGGCCCTGCTCGTGAACCTGGGCGTGAAGGCCGAGTGGCGCGAGGAGAACGTGGTGGCGCTCAGGGCCGACGACATCACGAGCACCACCGTGGACGCCACGCTGGCCGAGAGCATCCGCGCCTCGTTCCTGCTCGCCGGACCGCTGCTGGCCCGCTTCGGGCGCGCCGACATGCCGCCGCCCGGAGGCGACGTGATCGGCCGCCGGCGCCTCGATCCCCACCTCGACGCCTTCCGCGCCCTCGGGGCCGAGGTCCACGCGGACGGCTCGTTCGAGCTACTGGCCCCGAAGGGCCTCCGGGCATGTGACTTCTTCATGGACGAGCCGTCGGTGATGGCCACCGAGAACGCCCTGATGGCCGCCGCTCTGGCGCCCGGCTCCACCGTGATCCACAACGCCGCGGGCGAGCCGCACGTGCAGGACCTGGCCCGCCTGCTGATGCAGATGGGCGCCCGCATCGAGGGCATCGGCTCGAACCTGATGGTCGTGCACGGGCAGGACCGCCTCGGCGGCGCCGACTACACGATCGGCCCCGACTACATCGAGGTGGGCAGCTTCATCGCGCTGGCCGCCTGCACGGGCGGCGCGCTCCGCATCCGCGACGTGGTGCCCTCGGACCTGCGCATGACCCGCCTGTGCTTCGAGCGGCTGGGCTGCGTGATCGAGATCGACGGGAACGACGTGGTGGTGCCACCGGACCAGCAGCTGCGCATCAAGTCCGACGAGGGCGACGCCGTCTCCAAGATCGAGGACGGACCCTGGCCGGCCTTCCCCGCCGACCTCACCAGCATCGCCCTGGCGATGGCCACCCAGGCCGACGGCCTGGTGCTGATCCACGAGAAGATGTTCGAGAACCGCCTTTTCTTCGTCGACAAGCTTGTGTCGATGGGCGCTCGGGTGATCGTCTGCGACCCGCACCGCGCGGTCGTCAGCGGCCCGAGCCGGCTTCACGGTGAGCGCATGGAGAGCCCGGACATCCGGGCGGGTATGGCGATGCTCATCGCGGCGCTGTGCGCCCAGGGGCGGTCCGAGATCGGCAACATCCGCCAGATCGACCGCGGCTACGAGCGCATCGACGAGCGGCTGCGGGCGCTGGGGGCGCGCATCGAACGCGTGGCCTCAGAGCGCGTCGCGGTCTAGCCGGACGCGGAGGGGCGAGTGACCCACCCGATTCCGCCGGGCACCCGGGACGTGCTTCCCGATGAGATGCGCGAGCTGCGCGCGATCACCGAGCGCATGCGCGCCGCGTTCCAGCGCGGGGGCTACGGCGAGATCTACACCCCGGCGCTGGAGTACGAGTCGGTGCTGCGCAGTGGTGACGAGCGCGCCGCGGGCGCCGCCTACCGGCTGTTCGACGAGAACGGCGAGGTGCTGGCGCTGCGCTCCGACGCCACGATCCCGATCGCCCGGGTGGTGGCCACCCGCTTCCGCGACTCCGAGCCGCCGCTGCGCCTCTGTTACTTCACCCACTCCTACCGGGCGGTGGACCGGGGGGTGGGGGAGTCGCGCGAGTTCCTCCAGGGCGGGCTCGAGCTGGTGGGCGTGCCCGGCCCCGAGGGCGAGGCCGAGGTGGTGGCCCTAACCGTGGCCGCCCTCCAAGAGGCCGGGCTGCGGCGCCACCGGGTGGGGGTGGGCGACAGCTCCCTCTACCGCCGCCTGCTGCTCGCGTTCGGGGTCCCGGAGGAGAGCCACACCCCGCTGCTCACCGCCCTCTCGCGGCGTGACCTTGTGGGCCTCGAGCTCGAGGTCACTCGACTCGGCCTGGGAGGCGCCGAGCGCGATCTTCTGCTTCGCCTGCCCGAGCTCCGGGGAGGGCCGGAGGTGCTGGACCGCGTGGACGGGCCGGCGGCCGAGGCGGCCGAGGGGTTGCGCCGCCTGCACGAGCTGCTGGTGGAGCGGGGCGTGGCCGACCGGGTGATCTTCGACCTGGGCCTCGTGAGGGCGCTCGGCTACTACACCGGCGCCGTGTTCGAGGTCTACGACCCCGCCGTGGGCTTCACGCTCGGCGGCGGTGGCCGCTACGACGACCTGATCGGCCGCTTCGGCCGCGACCTCCCGGCGTGCGGGATCGCCGTGGACGTGGAGCGCGTGCACATGGCCCAGGCGGCCGAGGAGGCGCTTCGATGAGTGAGCGCCTGATGATCGCCGTGCCGCGCGGCGCCCTCTTCGCCGACACGCTCGATCTGCTCGAGCGCCTAGGCACCGACGTGTCCGAGGTGCGCTCCAACGACCGCAAGCTGCTCTTCGCCGAGCCCGGAATCGTGACCATGCGCCCGAGCGACGTGCCCACCTACGTGGAGCACGGCTCCGCGGACATCGGCATCACGGGCAAGGATGTGCTGCTCGAGCAGGAGCAGCGCAAGGTCTACGAGCTGCTCGACCTGGGCTACGGGCGCTGCACGATGGTGGTGGCCACCCAGAAGGGGGGCGACCCCATCGGGTCGGCGCTCCGGCGCCTGGGACGCGTCCGGATCGCCACCAAGTACCCGCGGGTGGCCGCCCGGCACTTCGCGGAGACCGGCCGCCAGGTTGAGATCGTGGAGGTCAAGGGCTCGGTGGAGCTGGCGCCGCTGACCGGCCTGGTGGACGGCATCGTGGACCTCACCGCCACCGGGCGCACCCTGGTGGAGAACGATCTCCAGGTGGTGGAGGACATCGGTGTGTGCACGGCCCGCCTGATCGCCAACCCGGTGTCGCACAAGCTGAAGGCCGAGGCCATCGACCGCCTGGTGACGCAGGTGCGGGCGTGAGGATCTCCCGGGTCCGGCACTGGAGCCGGCCGGACCCGCCCGCGGGCGTGGAGCCGGAGGTGCGCGCGGTGCTGGCCGAGGTGCGCGAGGGCGGGGACGCCGCGGTGCTGGCGCTCACCGAGCGCTTCGACCGGGCCGAGCTCCGGCCCGAGGAGCTGCGCGTGGACGCCCGCACGCTCGAGGCCTCCGTGGGGGTGCTGGAGCCGGCCGTTCTCGACGGCATCCGGACCGCCATCGCCAACGTGCGCGCCGTGGTGGAGGCGCAGCTGCGCGAGCCGACCGTGGTGGAGCTGCCCGCGGGCCAGCGGGTGGAGGTGGCCGAGCCGCCGGTGCGCCGTGCGGGGCTATACGTGCCGGGCGGCCGGGCGGCGTATCCGTCGACCGTGGTGATGCTCGCCGTGACGGCCCGCGCCGCCGGAGTGGAGGAGATTGCGGTGTGCGCTCCCCCCGGTCCCGGAGGCGAGGCGCACCCGGTGATACTGGCCGCCTGCGTGCTCTGCGGGGTGACCGAGGTGTACCGGATGGGGGGCGCGCAGGCGATCGGGGCGCTGGCCTACGGCACCGAGTCGGTGCCTGCGGTGGACGTGATCGCGGGCCCGGGCAACAGCTACGTGCAGGAGGCCAAGCGGCAGGTGCTCGGCACCGTGGGCATCGACGGCCTTCAGGGCCCCAGCGAGCTGGTGGTGGCGGCCAGCCGCCCGGCCGATGCCGAGCTGCTCGCTCTGGATCTGCTGGCCCAGGCCGAGCACGGCGAGGAGAGCCCGCTCTGGGCGGTGTCGCCCGATGCCGCGCTGCTGGACGAGATCCGGGCCGCGGTGGAGCGCCTGGCGCCCGCCCGGCCCAGCGCGGCCGACGCCCACCTGCAGCTGGTGCCCGCCGCCGACGCCGCGGACGCGGTGCGGATCGCGGACGAGATCGCCCCCGAGCACCTCGAGCTGGTGGGTGACGAGGTGGAGGCGCTGGCCGGCCGGGTCCGGGCCGCGGGCTGCGTCTTCGTGGGCCGGGACGCGGCCACGGCCTTCGGCGACTACGTGGCCGGGTCGAACCACGTGCTTCCCACAGGCGGGGCCGGGCGCTTCCAGTCGGCGCTGTCCGCGGACACGTTCCGGCGCAGGATGGCTCGCGTATCTTTGCCCGGCGAGGCGGCATCCCGCCTTTCGCCCGCCGGCGCTGCGCTTGCTCGCGCCGAGGGCTTTCCCGTACACGCCGAGTCCATGGAGCGCCGGGCGTGAGCCGTAGCGCCGAGATCCACCGCACAACCAGCGAGACCGACGTCGAGCTACGCCTCGAGCTGGACGGCGCGGGCGCGGGCGAGCGCTCCACCGGCGTCGGCTTCTTCGACCACCTGCTGGATGCGCTGGCCCGCCACGGCGGGCTGGATCTGGATGTGCGCGTGGAGGGCGACCTCGACACCGGTCCCCACCACACCGTGGAGGACACCGGGCTGGCGCTCGGGCGCGCCCTGGACGAGGCGCTGGCCGACCGCGCGGGGATCGCGCGCTTCGGCCACGCTGTGATCCCCATGGACGAGGCGCGGGCGAGCTGCGCGGTGGACGTGTCCGGGCGGCCGTTCCTGGTCTTCGAGGGCGCGTTCCCGGAGGTGCGGGTGGGTGACTTCGACACCGACCTGGCCGAGGAGTTCCTGCGCGCGGTGGCCACCACGGCCAAGCTCACGCTGCACCTGCGGGTGGAGGCGGGCACCAACGCCCATCACATGGTGGAGGCGTCCTTCAAGGCCTTCGCGCGGGCACTGCGCGCCGCCGTGGCCATCGACCCGCGGGAGACCGGCGTGCCCTCCACCAAGGGGGTCCTGTGAGCGCCCGGGTGGCGATCCTCGACTACGGCATGGGAAACCTGCGCTCGGTGGCCAAGGCGCTCGAGCATGTGGGCGCGCAGCCCGAGCTGACCAGCGACCACGGACGGGTTCGCGCCGCCGACGGCGTGGTGCTCCCGGGGGTGGGGGCGATGCCGCGGGCCATGGAGCAGGTTCGGCGCCTCGGCCTGGACGAGCTCCTGCGCGAGCGGGTGGAGGCCGGGGTGCCCGTGATCGGCGTCTGCATGGGGATGCAGCTTCTCTTCGAGTCCACCACCGAGCTGGGAGGCGCCGAGGGCATCGGCCTGCTCGGCGGCCCGGTGGTGGGGCTCGAGGCCGGCGGCCTGAAGGTGCCGCAGATCGGCTGGAACCCGGTCGGGTGGCGCGCGCGGACGGCGCTCAACGAGGGCCTGCCCGACCCCTGCGCCTTCTACCACGCGAACTCCTTCGCCCCCCGCCCGAGCGACCCGGCCGACGTGCTGGGCACCGCCGACTACGGCAGCGAGTTCGTGAGCGCCGTGGCGCGCGGGCGCCTGTACGGAGTGCAGTTTCACCCCGAGAAGTCGGGTCCGGACGGGTTGCGGCTGCTCGGCAACTTCGTGAAGTGCTGCGTTCGCCTCCCAGCCGTTGCGGAAGCGCCCGGCTCGGCCGGGCGCGCACCGACGTCTTCGTCCGCATGATCCTTCTGCCCGCCGTGGACATTCGCAACGGCCGGGCCGTGCGCCTGCGCCAGGGCGACTTCGACGACGAGACCGTGTACGCGGACGACCCGCTGGAGGCGGCCCGCTCCTTCGTGGAGGCGGGCGCACGCTTCCTGCACGTGGTGGACCTGGACGGCGCGCGCGCCGGCGAGCCTGCCGGCCTCGGCCACCTGAAGCGGATCACCACCGAGCTCGACGTGCCCGTGCAGTACGGCGGCGGCCTGCGCTCCCTGGAGGCGGTGCGGGACGCGCTGGCGGCGGGCGCGGATCGCGTGGTGGTGGGCACCGCCGCCTACACGGACCCGGAGCTGCTGGACCGCGCGCTCGAGATGTGGGGGGGCCGCGTGCTGGTGGCGGTGGATGTGCGCGGCGGCCAGGTCTCGGTGGCCGGCTGGACCAAGGAGATGCAGATGCGCGGCGAGGACGTGATCGAGCGCCTGCAGCGCCGCGGCGCGTCGCGCTTCGTGTACACGAACGTGGACCGGGACGGGATGCTCGAGGGGCCCGACCTCGAGGAGATCCGCCGCGTGTCGGCCGCGGTGCGCGGGCGCTTCCTCTACTCGGGCGGGATCGGCTCGATCGACAACCTCACCGCGCTGCGCGACATGCGCCTCGTGAACCTGGCCGGGGTGATCTCGGGCAAGGCGCTCTACGAGGGGCGCTTCGACGTGCGCTCGGGCCAGGCCGCGCTCGAGGAGAAGGGCTGATGCTGCTGCGGCGGGTGATCCCCTGCCTGGACGTGGACAAGGGCCGGGTGGTGAAGGGCGTGGAGTTCGTGAACCTGCGCGACGCCGGCGACCCGGTGGAGCTGGCCGTGCGCTACCAGGAGGCGGGCGCGGACGAGATCGTGTTCCTGGACATCACCGCGTCTCACGAGAAGCGGGAGACCGCCGCCGCGCTGGCCCGCCGCTGCGCCGACGACGTGTTCATCCCCTTCACGATCGGCGGCGGCGTGCGCTCCGTGGAGGACGCCCAGGCCGTGCTCGACGCGGGTGCCGACAAGGTGTCGGTGAACTCGGCGGCGGTGGCCCGGCCGGAGCTGCTCGGGGACATGGCCGAGGTGTTCGGGTCCCAGTGCGTCGTGCTCGCGGTCGACGCACGCCGTGAGGATTCCAGCCGGGGGCTCACGCCCCCGGGCCCCCCGCACGCGGTCCCCGGCAGGGACTCCTACTACGGCGTCTACGTGGACGGCGGCCGCACCGCGGTGGGGCGCGACGCCGTGGATTGGGTGCGCGAAGCAGTTTCGCGGGGGGCGGGGGAGATACTGCTCACGAGCATGGACCGTGACGGCACGGAGGAGGGCTACGAGCTCGAGCTGACCCGGCTCGTGGCCGACGCCGTGGACGTGCCCGTGATCGCCTCGGGGGGCGCGGGCGAGCTCGATCATCTCGTGGACGCGGTGGAGCGCGGAGGCGCCGACGCCGTGCTCTGCGCCTCGATCTTCCACTACGGCAGGCACTCCGTGCGCGAGGCCAAGGAGCACATGCGCCGGGCCGGCGTGCCCGTCCGCCTGTGAGCCCGTACGCCGCGCTGCGCGAGCGGGTCCGGCGCCTCCCGGGGATGGAGGAGCTGCTCCCCGCGCTCGAGTACCTACCGCCCCTGTACCTGGTGGGTGGCGCGGTGCGCGACCTGCTGCTCGGCGGGGCGGCGGTGGACCTGGACCTGGCCGTGGAGGGGGACGCGCGCCGCGCCGCCCGCGAGCTGGCCGGGGCTCTGGGAGGCGACGCCCGCGAGCACGAGCACTTCGGCACCGCCACGGTGCGCGCCCGAGGCCGCGCCTTCGACCTGGCCACCACCCGCAGGGAGGCCTACGACCAGCCCGGCGCGCTGCCACGTGTGCAGCCCGCCCCGCTGACGGAGGACCTCGGCCGCCGCGACTTCACGATCAACGCGATGGCCATCGGCCTGACGGGTGACGACCTGGGGCACCTCTACGACCCGCGCGGCGGGCACGACGACCTGGGGGCCGGCCTGGTCCGCGTCCTCCACCCGCACAGCTTCCTCGACGACCCGACGCGCCTGCTGAGGGCCGTGCGCTACGCGGCCCGACTGGGATTCGCCCTCGAGGAGGACACCGAGCGCGACGCGCGCGTGGCGGTGGCCGAGGGCGCGCTGGACACAGTCTCGGGTGCGCGCGTGCGGGACGAGCTCATGGACCTCCTGGGCGAGCTGGACGCGCCCGCGGGGGTGAGGCGCATGCACGAGCTCGGCATCGACCGTGCCCTGCACCCGGCCCTCGACCCAGACCCGGAGCTGGTGGCGTCCGCGTCCCTGGGGGCGATCGCGATCGGGGCCGACCGCGCTCTGGCCGCCCTCGCCGCCCTCTGCGCCGGCGCCCCGGAGGAGCTCGATCTCTGGCTCGGCTCGCTTCAGCTGGAGGCACGCGACCGCGACGCCGTGGCCCGCGCGTCGCGCACGGCGGAGCCGCTGGCCCGGCGCCTGCGGGCCGACCGTCCCATGCCCTCCGAGCTGCGGGCCCTGCTTGCCGGGGAGCCGCGCGAGCTGCTGGCGCTGACGCTGGCGTTCGGCGCCCCCGCCACTCCGATCCTGCGCTGGATCTCCGGGCTCGCCCACGTGCGCCTGGAGATCACCGGCGAGGACCTGCTGGCCGCCGGGGTGCCCGAGGGCCCCGAGCTGGGCAGGGCGCTGGAGGAGACGCTCGGGCGCAAGCTCGACGGCCTCGTGTCGGGCCGCGACGACGAGCTGCGCACCGCCCTCGAGCTGGCGAGGGCACCGTCGTGACCGAGATGCACCTGCCCGGAGCGCGCGTGACCTTCTCCAACCGGATGGGCGGCGTCAGCGAGGGCCCCTACTCGTCGCTCAACCTGGGCGTGCTCACCGACGACGACCCCAAGAACGTGGCCGAGAACCGCCGCCGGCTGGCGGAGGTCGCACGGATCCCCGCCGACCGGGTGGCCATGGGCCGCCAGGTGCACGGCACCGACCTGCGCGAGTGGGATGCGCCGCCCGCGGACCCGGCCTACGCACGTCCCGGCGGCGATCTCGGCGAGGTGGACGGGCACGTGACCGGGGTGCCGGGCCTCGGGGTGCTGGTGCTGGCGGCCGACTGCTACCCCGTCGCGCTCTCGGACGGGTCGCGCGTGGCGATGCTGCACTGCGGCTGGCGCGGCGTGGCCGGGGGCATCATCGAGCGCGGCGTGGCCGCCCTCGGACCGGGCGCAGCCGCGGCCGTGGGTCCGGGGATCGGAGCCTGCTGCTACGAGGTCGGCCCCGAGGTGCTGGACGCATTCTCCGGCCTCGTCGGGGTGGCGCACGGGCGGATGCTCGACCTGCGCGCGGCCATCTCCCGGAAGCTCGAGCAGGCGGGGGTGAGGCGGGTGGAGCACCTGGAACACTGCACGAGCTGCCGTGAGGACCTCTACTTCTCCCACCGCCGCGACGCCGGTCTCACCGGAAGGCAGGGGGGACTGGTGACGCTCGATGCTTGACCCCGCCCGGGTGAGGGAGAACCTGGAGCGCGTGCGCGAGCGCGTGCCGCCGGCCGTGGAGGTGCTCGCCGCGGTGAAGTACGTGCACACCGAGGACCTTCCGGCGCTGGCCGAGGCGGGCATCGTGCTGGTGGGCGAGAACCGCGCACAGTCGCTGCTCGAGAAGCAGGAGGCGCACCGCGACCTCTTCACCTGGGACTTCATCGGCGCCCTGCAGAGCCGCAAGGTCAAGGACGTGGCCCCGAACGTCCGGCTGATCCACTCGGTGGCCTCGGACTCCGCTCTGCGGCGACTGGAGCAGACGCCCGCCCCCGAGGTGCTCGTGCAGGTGAACGTGGCCGGCGAGGAGGGCAAGGAGGGGGTCATGCCCTCCGGCCTGGCGGACTTCATCGCCCGCTGCCCCGTGCCCGTCACGGGCCTGATGACGATGCCGCCGTTCGCGGAGGACCCGGAGGAGAGCCGCCCGCACTTCGCGAAGCTGGCGGAGCTGGCGGGCGAGCACGGATTGGAGCGCCTCTCGATGGGCACCTCGCAGGACTACGCCGTGGCCGCCGAGGAGGGCGCGACGATCGTGCGCCTCGGCAGCGTCCTCTACGAGTAGCCCGCGCGCTCCAGAAAGCCGGCCACGGCCTGGGACAGGCGCCCGCCCTGCCAGGCCAAGGGCGCCTGGCCCTCATCCTCCATCACCAGTTCGGCGCAGGGAATCAGCCGGGCGTACTGCTCGGCCAGGGCACGCGGGTGGGTGGGGTCCGCCTCGTCACGCGAGGCCACGATGAGCGTGGGGACCGAGATGCGCGCGAGGGGGTCCATGCCCTCCCAGGCGGACGAGCGCGGCACGGCGCGCAGCGCCTCCGCCACCGCCCCGCGGTGCTCGTGGCCCTCCATCCGCTGGGTCACGGCCAGCCGCACGGGGTCGCGCCAGCGCTCGGGCAGCGCATCCGGGTCGGTGGCGTCCACGAAGCCCTCCACGCCGCCGCTCTCCAGCGCACCCGCCAGCTCGTCCCAGCGGCCCTCGTCACCCGGCTCGCCCGCGTAGGCCGGCGTGATCAGCACCAGCGCGGCCACGCGCTCCGGGCGCGCCAGCGCGGCGGCCACGGCGGTGGCCGCGCCCATCGAGCTGCCCACCAGCGCGCCCCGGTCGATCCCGCGATCGTCCATCACCGCCCAGAGGTCCTCCACCAGGCTCGGATAGCCGTATTCGCCGGGAGCGGGAGAGGAGGCGCCGTGCCCGCGAGCGTCGTAGGACACCACCCGGTATCCGCCCCGCGGAAGCCCTCTGGAGCCCTGAGTCACGTAGCGCCGGGTGGCCGAGAGACCGTGCAGAAGCACCACCGGAGGCCCCGAGCCCGCCTCTTCGCCGGAAAGGGTGAGGGCCCAGCCATCCGGCAATCGGCGCGCAACCTCGAACGCAGAAGCCTCCACGGTCCTACACTACGCAAAGGAGTTTCCCGCTTACGCGCGAAAAACCGCAGAATGGCGCTCCGCGACACCTGGCATCGAACGCTGGTCTATTTCGGCCTCGCAGAGGAGGAGGACCCCCGCTTCGACGCCATGGACGAGCCCGAGCCCGAGATGGAGCTCGAGGACCGCTACCGCGAGCGCCCCAACGTTCGCCGGCTCCAGCGCCGCCGCCGGGACGAGATCGACGACATCTTCGCGGACGAGCCCCGTGCCGGCAGGGAGACGAGGGTGCTGCGGCCCGTTGCCGGCAACGGCCGGGCCGGGGGCGGGGTGCCCAACGACATCCAGGTGCACCTCGTCATTCCCAAGAACTTCAACGACGCCCAGCAGATCGCCGACCAGTTCAAGGACGCGATCCCGGTGATCCTCAATCTCCAGGGCGCGGATACGGACCTCTCCAAGCGCCTGATCGACTTCGCCTCCGGGCTCACGTACGCGCTCGACGGCGGAATGCAGCGGATTGCCGACAAGGTGTTCCTGCTCACCCCGCGCAACGTCGAGGTATCGGCCGAGGAGCGTGCGCGGCTGATCGAGAAGGGCTTCTTCAACCAGTCCTGACGGGCGCCCGTCCAGGGCGCTCCTGAGGCTCCGAGTAAGCTGCGCGCCGATGAAGCTCGGGCTGATCGGCGCCGGCAACATGGCCACCGCACTCGCCCGGGGCATGGGTGAGCCCGTCCTCGTGCACGACCTGGACAGCTCCCGCGCCGAGGCGCTGGCCTCCGAGCTGGGCGGCGAGGCGGTGGGCTCGAACGCCGAGCTGGCCGAACGCGCCGACGTGCTCGTGCTGTGTCACAAGCCGGGCCAGCTCGAGGAGGTGGCCGAGCAGGTGGGCGGCCGCGCATCGCTGGTGGCGTCGATCCTGGGCGCGACCACAACGGCCCGCATCGAGGCCGCCTACGGCCAGGTGCCCGTGTACCGCTTTATTCCCAACATCCCGGCCGAGATCGGCCGGGGCGTGCTCTGTTACTCGCCCGGCTCGCGCGCATCCGAGGGCCCGGAGCGGGAGCTGCTCGAGCTCTTCGGCCGGGCCGGGGACATCATCCGCCTGGATGAGCCGCTGATCGAGCCGGCCATGGCGATCATGAGCTGCGGTCCGGCCTTCTTCTCGCTCGTGGCCGAGGCCTTCGCGGACGCGGGGGCTGCGCACGGCCTCGAGCCCGGGGACGCCCGCCGCATGACCATCCGGACCATGGGCGGCACCGGTGACTGGCTCGAAGCCCACGACGACGACCTGAAGGGACTCCGGAAGCGCGTGGCCACCCCGGGCGGCGCCACGGAGCGGGGATTGAACACGCTCGAGTCCGAGGGCCTGCGGCGCGTTTGCCGCGCCGCGGTGGACGCGGTGGTGGAGGGAACGCGCGCATGACCCTCCTGGCGATCACGCGCGGGGACGTCGCCGATTACCTCCAGACGCTGCTCTACGTGTACATGGTCCTGATCTTCGTGCGCATCCTGCTCACGTGGATCCCGCGGATCCCCTACAACCGGGTCCTGAATGCCGTGATCGGCTTCATCAACGACGTGACCGACCCCTACCTCAACCTCTTCCGGCGCTTCCTGCCGCCGGTGCGGATCGGGCCGGGCGCGCTGGACCTCAGCCCGACGGTGGGCATCATCGTGCTGATCGTGGTCGGGGGATTACTAGTCACTCTCGTGCGCGGCTGAGCGCGGTGCGCCCCGCCGCCCGTGCGCTGGCCACGGCGGGCGTCGTCGTGGCGATCGACCAGGTCACGAAGGCCCTGGTGGTTGAGCGCATCGATCCCGGCGGGCACGTGGACCTGATCCCGTGGCTCGGCCTGACCAACGTGAGGAACACCGGCGTGGCCTTCGGGGCGCTCCAGGGTGCGGGCCTCGCGCTGGCCGTGCTCATCGGGCTTTCGGTGGCGCTGCTGATCGGGTACTTCGTGGCCAACCTCGAACTGCCGTGGCTGTGGCTGCCCGTGGGGATGCTGGTGGGCGGCGCGCTCGGGAACCTCGCCGACCGCGCCCGGTCGGGAGCGGTGGTGGACTTCATCGATCCCGCCCGCTGGCCCGCGTTCAACGTAGCCGACAGCTGCATCGTCGTCGGCGTCCTCGTGCTCCTCTACACCGTGGAGATGAGCTCACGGCGGACCCCGGCGAGCTGACGGCCGGTCCCGGCGACGCCGGGACTCGCCTGGACGCGTTCCTGGCCCGTGAGCTGGGCTCCCGCACTGCCGCGCAGCGCCTCATCGCCGAGGGCGCCGTACAGGTGGACGGGACGCCACAGCCGAAGAGCCACCGCATGGCCTCGGGTGAGACGGTGAGGGTCACCGAGCCTGCCGCCGGGGGGCCCGGCGTGGCCGGCGAGGCGGAGTTCGCCGTCGCGTTCGAGGACGAGCACCTGCTGGTGGTGGACAAGCCCGCGGGGCTGGTCACCCACCCCGCACCCGGGCACCCGGGGACCACCCTGGCGGAGGCGCTGGCCGGACGCGCCGTGGGCGGCGACGACCCGGCGCGGTCCGGGATCGTCCACCGGCTCGACCGCGACACGTCGGGGCTCCTCTTGGTGGCCAAGTCCGAGGCCGCCTACGCGGAGCTCCGCCGCATGATCGGTGCGCACGAGGTGGAGCGGCGCTATCTCGCGCTCGTGGACGGCCACCCCGACGCCTCAAGCGGCACCATCGACGCTCCTCTGGGGCGCGACCGGGAGCGCAGGACCCTGCAGTCCACGAGGACCGACAGCGGGCGTGAGGCGGTGACTCACTTCACGGTCCGCGAGCTGCTCCCGCGCACCGCGCTGCTGGACGTGCGGCTCGAGACCGGACGCACCCATCAGATCAGGGCGCACCTGGCCGCGATCGGCCATCCCGTGTGCGGCGACCGCCCGTACGGGGGCGGCGGATGCGGTTCGCGGCTTGGGCTCGCGCGCCAGTTTCTGCACGCCGAGCAGCTGATGTTTAAGCACCCGATCAGCCGGGGAGCAATGCGGTGCGAGTCCAAACCACCCGCCGAGCTTCTTCGAGCAATCGAGACGGCCCGGCGGGAGCCGGTTCTCGGAGGGCCAGACGAGAGCCGAAGGATGGGACCGCGGGGCGGCTGAGAAGCCGCCCCGCTCCTTTTCTGGGGCCATCCGTCCCCGGAGCCCGTGCTGCGGCTATCCTCGTCGGTCGTAATCACGGACCAACGACCCCGCCGGGTCAAGCGGTCGCGTCCCTGCCCGGGGAACAGCCCGGGTCCGCGCACCGTCCGGCGGGAGCCATCGCCACACCAAACCAAAAGGGAGTCTCTTGGCCACTGACGTAGCCACTGATGTAGGCATCAAAGAACTGCTGGAAGCCGGGGTCCACTTCGGCCACCAGACCCGCCGCTGGAATCCCAAGATGCGCCGCTTCATATTCGGCGAACGCGGCGGGATCCACATCATCGATCTTCAGAAGACCGAGCGCCTGCTGCACAAGGCACAGGAGTTCGCCGGCGACCTGGCCGGGCGGGGAGGCACGATCCTCTTCGTGGGCACCAAGAAGCAGGCCCGCGACACCATCAAGGAAGCCGCGAACTCCTGCGGCATGCCCTACGTGGACAAGCGCTGGCTGGGCGGACTGCTCACCAACTTTCAGACCATCTCCAAGCGGATCACCCGCCTGCACGAGCTGCGCGAGTGGACCGAGACGGGCACGATGGAGCTGCTGCCCGTGCGAGAGCGCCTCTCGGCCATGGCCGAGCGCGACAAGCTCGAGACCAACCTCGGCGGCGTGGCCGACATGCAGCGCCCGCCCGACGCGATGTTCGTGGTGGACCTGAAGTCCGAGGTGATCGGGGTGCGCGAGGCCACCCGCCTCAAGATCCCGATCATCGGGCTCGTGGACACCAACTGCGACCCCGACCCCGTGGACATGGTGATCCCCGGGAACGACGACGCCATCCGCTCGTGCAAGGTCATTATCGAGGCGATCGCCGGCGTGGCCTCCGAGCGCGCGACCCAGTTCCGGGCCGAGGAGGAGCGGGCGCGCCAGGAGCGCGAGGAGCAGCAGCGTCTCGAGGCCGAGGCTCAGGCCCGCCGCGAGGCCGAGGAGCAGGAGCGCCGCGAGGCCGAGGAGCGCGCACGGCGCGAGGCCGAGGAGGCGGGATTCTCGCCCGACGAGCCCGCCACTCCGGCACCCGCGGCGGCGGCGCCCCGCGAGCGCCGGACCTTCGACCCGGATGAGGGCAACTGACGATGAGCCTCACCATTTCTGCACAGGACGTGAAGGCGCTCCGGGAGCGCACCGGCGCGGGCATGATGGACTGCAAGTCGGCGCTGCAGGAGTCCGGGGGAGACCTGGACAAGGCCGTGGAGATCCTCCGCGTCAAGGGCCAGGCCTCGGCCGCCAAGCGCGGCGCCCGGGCCGCGGCCGAGGGCGTCGTGTCGTCCTACGTGCACGCGAACGGCAGAATCGGCGTGCTCGTCGAGGTCGACTGCGAGACGGACTTCGTGGCCCGCACGGACCCCTTCCAGGAGTTCGCTCGCGAGGTGGCTCTCCACATCGCGGCCACGAACCCGCAGTACGTGTCCGACGAGGACGTGCCGGCCGACGTGAGGGAGGCCGAGCTGCGCGTGCTGCGCGAGCAGGCGGCCGGCGAGGGCAAGCCCGACAACGTCCAGGAGAAGATCGTGGAGGGCCGCCTGAACAAGTGGCTCGAGGACATCGTCCTGCTCCACCAGACGCACGTGAACGAGGACAAGCACGGCGGGAAGTCCATCGAGGCCCTGCGCGCCGCGCTCGCCTCGGGCACCGGGGAGAACATCGTCGTCCGGCGTTTCGCGCGGTTCCAGGTCGGCGAGGAGTGAAGCCGGCCTTCAAGCGCATCCTGCTCAAGCTGTCGGGCGAGGCGCTGATGGGAGACCTCCCCTACGGCGCGGACCCGGAGCGGATCGCGCAGATCGCCACCCAGGTCAAGACCGTGGTGGACCGCGGCGTGGAGACGGCGATCGTGGTGGGCGGGGGCAACATCTACCGCGGCCTCTCCGCGGCGGCGGCGGGCATGGACCGGGCCACGGGCGACTACATGGGGATGCTGGCCACGGTGCTCAACGCCCTCGCCCTCCAGGACGCCCTGGAGAAGACCGGGGCCGTGACGCGGGTGCAGTCCGCCATCCAGATCTCCGAGGTGGCCGAGCCCTACATCCGCCGCCGCGCGATGCGCCACCTCGAGCACGGCCGGGTGGTGATCTTCGCGGCCGGAACAGGGAACCCGTTCTTCACCACCGACACTGCGGCCGCCCTCCGTGCGCTCGAGATCCACGCGGAGGCCATCCTGATGGCCAAGAACGGGGTGGAGGGGGTGTACACCGCGGATCCGCGCAAGGATCCCGACGCCACGTTCATCGACACCATCACGCACCGCGCGGCGATCGAGCAGCGCCTGGCCGTGATGGACTCCACGGCGCTGTCGCTCTGCATGGACAACCACCTTCCGATCCACGTCTTCAACATGGATGACGAGCGCAACATCGACCGGATAGTGTGCGGCGAGCGCGTGGGGACGGTGGTGACCTCTTGAGCGACGGCGTACTTAAGGACTTCCTGGACGAGGCCATCGCGCGTATGGCGAAGTCGGTGGAGGCCACGCGCGGGGAGTTCTCGACGGTGCGCACGGGCCGCGCCTCGCCGCATCTGCTGGACCGGGTGGACGTGGACTACTACGGGGCCGTGACCCCGCTGAGGCAGCTCGCGCAGATCTCGGCCACGGAGGCGCGTCTGCTCACCGTGACCCCCTACGACAAGAGCTCGATCAAGGCGATCGAGAAGGCGATCCTCGAGTCGGACATAGGTCTCACGCCCTCGAACGACGGTCAGCTCATCAGGCTCCAGATCCCCGAGCTCACCGAGGAGCGCCGGCGGGATCTCGTGAAGGTCGTGCACAACATCGCCGAGCAGGGAAGGATCTCCGTCCGCAACGTGAGGCGCGACGTGATGCACGACCTCCGCGAGCTGAAGACTGAGGGCGAGGTGGGGTCCGACGACGAGCACCGGGCGGAATCGGAGCTCCAGAAGCTCACCGACACGCATATTGCCGAGATCGACTCCACCCTCGCCGCCAAGGAGAAGGAAGTCCTTGAGGTCTGAGCGCCCAACGAGGTGAGCCCCTCGAAGGCGCGGCATGTCGCGATCATCACCGACGGGAACGGACGCTGGGCCGAGGGCCGCGGCCTGCCCGTCATCGAGGGCCACCGGGCCGGCGCGGACGTGGTCAAGGCGCGCCTGCGCGACGCGGTGGACCTGGGCGTGCACGAACTCACCGTCTATTCCTTCTCGACCGAGAACTGGTCCCGGCCCACCGCGGAGGTGGAGGGGCTGATGGCCATGTTCGCCGAGCGCATCGACCGCGAGACGCCGGAGCTCCACGAGGAGGGCGTGCGGATGCGCTTCATCGGCCGCCGCGACCGCCTGGGCGGCGAGCTTTTGGGGCGCATGCAGTGGGCCGAGGGGCTCACGGCCGGCAACTCCCGGATCACGCTGTTCGTGGCGTTCGACTACGGCGGCAGGGCGGAGATCGTGCAGGCGGCGCGAAACTTCACCGCAGGCACGGAGGACGACTTCAGGCGCCTCCTCTACGCACCCGACATGCACGACCCCGACCTCCTGATCCGCACGAGCGGCGAGCAGCGCATCTCGAACTACCTGCTCTGGCAGTGCGCGTACTCCGAGCTCGTTTTCCGCGACGAGCTGTGGCCCGACTTCTCGCGCGAGGCTTTCGAGCAGTCGCTGGAGGAGTTCGCCCGCCGCAAGCGGCGATTCGGAGCGCGCTGAGCGGTGGCCGCACGTCGCGAGCGGCGCGCCCCCCGCTCGGACCTGGCATCGCGAGTGGGCTTCGCCATCCCCGCCGCGCTGTTCGCGATCCTGATCGTGGGCGAGGGCGGCCTCGTCTTCGCCCTCGGGATCATGGCGCTGGGCGTGGTGGCCCTGGTGGAGCTGTACACGCTCATGAAGCGGGTGCAGCCGGTGAACCTCGCGGGGTTCCTGACGCTGGCGGGCATGATCCTCGCCGCGCTCTACGGCGACCCGAGCGACGTCGTGCTGGTGCTCACGGCGTCGTTCCCGCTCACCTTCCTGCTCTCGTTCTTCCGGCCGCGCCGCCCGCACGTGTCCTGGGCCATCGCGGCCACCTACTTCGGCGTGCTCTGGGTGGGGCTGGCCATGGTGCACGCGGTGTGGCTGCGGGAGACCGGGCACGGCGACGGGCTGTTGGTGGACGTGCTGGTGGCCACCTTCCTGGGTGACACCGCGGCGTACTTCGGAGGTCGCTTCTACGGGCTGCGCCCGCTGGCTCCCGCGATCTCGCCGAACAAGACGGTGGAGGGGCTCGTGGCCGGGATCATCGGGGGCACGCTCGTGTTCTGGCTCGCCGGGCTCTACCAGGACTGGCTGACCGGCTGGGATGCGCTGCTGCTCGGGCTCTGCGTGGCGCTGGCGGCCCCGGTGGGCGATCTCTTCGAGTCGCTGGTGAAGCGCGACCTCCAGGTGAAGGACACGGGGACCCTGTTCGGACCGCACGGCGGGGTGCTGGATCGCCTCGACGCGGTGATGTTCAGCATCCCCGTGGCGTATTACGTCGCCCAGGCGCTGGGATACACCTAGGCCCGACCTGTCACGGCCGAGGGAGGAGCGGAGACTGATCGGTGATCAGGCGAGCACCGGACCATGCCTACACTCGGGGGGGTGCGCAGGATCGTGATAGTCGGCTCCACCGGGTCGATCGGGACGCAGGCGCTCGACGTGGTGGAGCGGAGTCCCGCGCTCGAGGTCGTCGGGCTGGCCGCGTCATCCAGCTGGGAACCGCTGGTGCGCCAGGCCGAGGCCCACGGGGTGGAGCGGATCGCCCTGGCCGACGCCGACGCCGCGGCGCGGGCCTCCGAGGCCTGGACCGGGGGGCACGTGCTGGCCGGAGCCGAGGGGCTCGTGGAGCTGATCACCGGCGGGGACTGCGATCTCGTGCTCAACGCCCTCATCGGGTCGGCCGGGCTGGGACCGACGATCGCCACTCTGGGCGAGGGGCTGGACCTGGCCCTGGCCAACAAGGAGAGCCTCGTGGTGGGGGGCGAGCTCGTGATGGCGCTGGCGGAGGCCACCGGAGCCCAACTGATCCCGGTGGACTCCGAGCACTCAGCGCTCCACCAGCTGATCGCCTCGGAGCGGCGCGTGGGCACGGTCGACCGCCTGGTGCTCACCGCAAGCGGCGGGCCGTTCCGCGGCATGACCGCGGCGGAGCTCGGCGAGG
This sequence comes from Solirubrobacterales bacterium, assembly GCA_038323835.1. Classification (GTDB taxonomy): domain Bacteria; phylum Actinomycetota; class Thermoleophilia; order Solirubrobacterales; family Thermoleophilaceae; genus JACVRW01. The sequence continues at coordinate 4,914 of JBBQHI010000048.1, read as the reverse complement.
TGAGCCGCGAGCAGGCGCTCTCCCACCCGACCTGGGAGATGGGCGGCAAGATCACGATCGACAGCGCCACGCTGATGAACAAGGGCCTGGAGCTGATCGAGGCCCACCACCTGTTCGGCATTCCTTATGACCGCGTTGAGGTTGTGGTGCATCCTCAGTCAATCGTGCACGCCATGGTCCACCTCAACGACGGCGCCTCGCTGGCGCACCTCGGCTACCCGGACATGCGCGTCCCGATCTCCTACGCGCTCAACCATCCCGAGCGCGCGGACGTGCCGGTGCCCCATCTCGACCTGGTGGAGCTGGGCTCGCTCACCTTCGAGGCCCCGGACACGGACACGTTCGCGTGCCTTCGCCTGGCCCGCGACGCCGCCGTGGCCGGCGGCACCGCGCCCTGTGTCCTGAACGCCGCCAACGAGGTGGCGGTGCACGCCTTCCTCACGGGCGAGATCGGGTTCCTCGACATCGCCCGCCTGGTCGAGGGCGCCCTGGAGGAGCTGCCGGCGCGCCCGGTGCGCCACTTCTCGGACCTCTACGAGGCCGACTCCGAGGCCCGTGACGTCAGCCGGCGGCTGGCAGATTCGGTGCGCGCGTGAGCTGGGTCCTAGCATTTCTCGGCTTCGCCGCACTGGTCATCCTCCACGAGCTGGGCCACTTCACCGCGGCCAAGGCCGTGGGCATGCGAGTGGAGCGCTTCTCGCTCTTCTTCCCGCCGCTGCTGCTGAAGAAGAAGATCGGCGAGACCGAGTACGCGCTCGGATCGATCCCCGCTGGCGGCTACGTGAAGATCAGCGGGATGAACCCGGACGAGGACCTGCCCGACGAGGTCCGCACCCGGGCCTACTACTCGCAGCCGGTGTGGAAGCGGATCGTGGTGATCGCCGCCGGGCCCGCCGTGAACGTGGTGGTGGCCTTCGTGCTCCTGTTCGTGTTCTTCTTCCTCATCGGCCGCACCACGGCCACCAGCGAGGTGGGGGCGATCGAGAAGAACCTTCCCGCGGCGGGCGTGCTCCACCAGGGCGACCGCCTGGTCGCCGTGGACGGCAAGCGGGGCGACTACGTGACGCTCTCGAAGCTCGTGGCGTCCCACAAGTGCGCCCAGAGCCCGCCCAAGAAGGGCTGCCAGGCGGAGCAGCCGGCCACGCTGCTGATCGCCCGCGACGGCCACCGGGAGACGATCCGGATCCGCCCCGTCTACGACCCTGCCGCGAAACGCACACGGCTCGGGTTCGCCTACGCGGCCGGGCCGCGCGAGGACCTCCCATTCGGCAAGGCCCTGGACCTCACCGCGGAGCAGTTCTGGTTCATCACCAAGGCCACCTTCGAGCTCCCGAAGCGCCTGATCAATCCGGAGCAGCGAAAGCAGATCTCCGGGGTCGTGGGCTCCTACGAGTACACGCGCCAGACGATCGTGACCGACCTCGCCGACGTGGTCGGGATCCTGGCCATCATCTCGCTGTCGCTCGCGATCGTGAACCTGTTCCCGTTCCTGCCCCTCGACGGCGGGCACATCTTCTGGGCGATCGTGGAGAAGGTGAGGCGGCGTCCGGTCCCCTTCAGCGTCATGGAGCGAGCGGGAGTGGTGGGCTTCATGCTCGTGATCCTGATCTTCCTGATCGGGCTCTCGAACGACATCGGGCGACTCTCCGGCGAGGGCTTCCAGGTCCGGTAGGCTGGCGCCCGTCGGGCGCGTGAGGAGGAGCGGAGCCCGGGCGTTCGCCGGGCGAGCACCGGACTCCGAATTCAGTTCACCGAGGGAGGTCAGATGAGCATCACTGCGGAACGGCGGACCGGACGTCCGGCCGGGCTCGACGCCTCCACGATGGCGGAGGCGTTCCAGCTCACGGTCCAGGCGCATCCCGACCGGCCCGCGCTGCGCCTCAAGGACGACGAGGTGACCATGACGTGGCGCGAGTACGGCGACCGCGTCCAGACCCTCACCGCGGGACTCTCCGGGCTGGGCCTGAAGCCGGGCTCCTCGCTGGGCGTGATGCTCACCAACCGGCCCGAGTTCCACTGGTTCGACGCCGCCGCGCTGCACGCCGGCGCCACGCCCTTCTCGATCTACAACACCTACGCCCGCGAGCAGATCCAGTACCAGGTGAAGGACGCGGAGGCGCGGATCGTGGTCACCGAGCGCCAGTTCCTCGACCAGGTGGGTGGCCTCGACGGCGTGGAGCATCTGGTGGTGATCGACGGCGAGGGCGAGGACGGCTCGCTAACGATCGACGACGTGGAGGCCGCAGCGGATCCGAGCTTCGACTTCGAGGCCGCGTGGCGGGCGGTGGGCCAGGACGACCTGCTCACGCTCATCTACACGTCCGGCACCACCGGGCCGCCCAAGGGCGTGCAGCTCACCCACGAGAACCTGCTGTCGGCCGTGCGCGGCTACGACGAGGTGATCGAGTTCCCGGACGATGGGCGGGTCATCTCCTGGCTTCCGATGGCGCACATCGCCGAGCGCGCGTGCAGCCACTACCTCCCGATGGTGCTCGGCTTCACCACCACGTGCTGTGCCGATCCGCGCCAGGTGGTGGCCTACCTGCCCGCCGTGCGGCCGAGCTGGTTCTTCGCCGTGCCGCGCATCTGGGAGAAGCTGAAGGCGGCCATCGAGGCCGGCATCGCGGCCGAGCAGGATCCGGCCCGGAAGCAGGCCACCGAGTGGGCTCTCGGCGTCGGGCTGCGCAAGGTGAAGCTCGACCAGGCCGGCGAGGAGGTGCCCGCCGACCTGCTGGAGGAGCACGCCAAGGCGGACGAGCTGGTGCTGTCGAAGATCCGCGCCGGCCTCGGCCTCGACCAGGTGGAGTCGGTGAATGTGGGCGCGGCGCCCACGCCCCGCGAGGTGATCGAGTTCTTCCACGCCATCGGCGTGCCCCTGGCCGAGCTCTGGGGAATGTCCGAGACCTGCGGCTACGGCTGCTGCAACCCGCCGGACAAGATCAAGATCGGGACCGTGGGCCCGCCCGCGCCCGGTGCCGAGATCGTGCTGGCCGAGGACGGCGAGGTGCTGATCCGGGGCCCGGTCGTGATGGCCGGCTACCGCAACCAGCCCGATCAGACCAGCGAGGCCATCGACAGGGAGGGCTTCCTCCATACCGGGGACATCGGCGAGTTCGACGAGGACGGCTACCTGAAGATCGTCGACCGCAAGAAGGAGCTGATCATCAACGCGGCCGGCAAGAACATGTCGCCGGCCAACATCGAGGCCAAGCTCAAGGCCGGCAGCCCGCTGATCGGGCAGGCCATCGCCGTCGGCGACATGCGCCCTTTCAACGTGGCTCTGATCACCCTCGATCCCGACGTGGCCCCCGCGTTCGCCCAGCAGCACGGCATCGCCGACGCGTCCATGGGGAGCCTGGCCACCGAGGAGGCGGTGCTGGCCGAGGTCCAGCGCGGGGTCGACGCCGCCAACGAGAACATGGCCCGCGTCGAGCAGATCAAGAAGTTCCGGGTGCTCCCGGTGGAGTGGGAGCCCGGCGGCGAGGAGCTGACGCCCACCATGAAGCTGAAGCGCAAGCCGATCTCGGCCAAGTACGCGGCGGAGATCGACGCCCTCTACGCGAAGTAGGCGTGTAGGGCCCGGGACCCCGGGCGGAGGGCAGATACCCTTAGGGCGTGGCTTCCAGGCGCCAAATCGACGTGGGCGGGGTCAAGATCGGCGGCGGAGCGCCGGTCGCGGTCCAGTCGATGACCAAGACCGAGACCGCGGACTACGACGCGACCATGAAGCAGATCCACGCCATCGCGGACGCGGGCGCGGACCTGGTGCGCTGTGCGGTTCCGCGCGACTCGGACGTCGAGGCGCTGCGGAGGATCGTGCGCGAGTCGCCGATCCCGGTGATCGCGGACATCCACTTCAACCACACCCTGGCCCTGAAGGCCATCGACGCCGGCGCCCACTGCGTGCGCATCAACCCGGGCAACATCGGGGGCCACGAGAAGACGCGCGAGGTGGTGGACCGGGCGCGCGCCGCCAAGGTGCCCCTGCGGGTGGGGGTGAACTCCGGGTCGCTGCCCAAGCACCTGCACGAGCTGGAGCGCTCCGAGCCGGTGGAGGCGCTCGTTGCCGCCGCCGAGGAGTACGTGCAGCTGATGGAGCGCCTGGACTTCGAGGACTTCAAGGTCTCGATCAAGTCCACCAGCGTGCCCAACACGATCGCCGCCAACCGCCTGCTCTCCCAGCGCATCGACTACCCGCTCCACCTCGGCATCACCGAGGCGGGCACGAAGTGGACCGGCTCGCTCAAGTCCGCGGTCGGGCTCGGCACGCTGCTGGCCGACAACATCGGGGACACGATCCGCATCTCGCTCTCCACCTTCCACGCCGAGGAGGAGGTGAAGGTGGCCTGGGAGGTGCTCAAGGCGCTGAAGCTGCGCGAGCGCGGCCCGGTGCTCATCGCCTGCCCCACCTGCGGGCGCCTCCAGTTCGACATGGACACCGTGGTGGTGGAGATCGAGGAGCGCCTGCGGGGCTACGACGACCCGATCGAGGTGGCCGTGCTCGGCTGCGCCGTAAACGGCATCGGCGAGGCGTCGCACGCGGACTTCGGCATCACCGGCGCCAAGAACGAGGGCCTGATCTTCGCCCACGGGAAGCCGCTGCGGAAGGTGCCCCAGGACCTGCTGGTGGACGCCCTCTTCGCCGAGATCGACAAGTCCCGCACCGCCGGGTGCGTGGTGGTGGACGAGCAGAAGGCCGCCGAGGGGGCCCAGTGGCTCGAGAAGATCGAGGAGGAGAACGCGGGCGAGCTCACGCCAGAGCGGCTGGCCGCGATGGAGGCCGCCGCGGCCGCGGGCGAGGTGCTCTCCGGTGGTACCGAGCTGCCGATGGCCGGCGGCAACGGCAAGACCCGGAAGGTGCTCGGCGAAGACGAGTCGCCCACCGACGGGCGCCGCTTCACACGGGCGTAGGCG
>JBBQHI010000047.1:0-28279 GCA_038323835.1 Solirubrobacterales bacterium | reverse complement strand
TGGAGCGCCGGGACATCGACCGCGGCGCCGGTGTGCTGTCGGTGCGGCGCACCATCTCGTCGGGCCAGCTCATGGAGCTCACCAAGACGCAGCGCTCGCGGCGCCAGGTGCCTCTGTCCTCGCGCGCGCTGATGGCGCTCGACACCATCCCTCCGAGGTTGGACAGCCCGTTCGTGTTCCCGGCCCGACGAGGGGGACCGTTCGATCTCGCCCACTTCCGGCGCCGGCAGTGGGGGCCAGCTATCGAGGCGGCCGGGGTACCGAGACCCGCCCGTATCTACGACCTCCGCTCCACGTTCGCCAGCAACGCGCTCGCCGCGGGCGTGAGCGTGTTCGAGCTGGGGCGCATCATGGGCACCTCGGTGGCGATGATCGAGCGCCACTACGGGGCACTACTGGAGGGTGCAGGCGCCGATATCGCCCGTCGCCTCGACGCTTTCGAGGCCGGTCAGGTGAGGCCCTCGGAGGGTTTGGGCCACTAGCGGGCCACGCCGGGCGCGCGCAGCATGCGCACCTCCCACCGGGAAACGTGGCGGTTGCAGGGAAAGCCCTAAATGCCCCCGGGTGGACTCGAACCACCGGCCCGCTGCTTAGAAGGCAGCCGCTCTATCCAGCTGAGCTACGGGGGCGCAGTCCTCGAAGGGTACGGCGACGGCCCGCGGCGGGCCAGGGCTTGGCGGCCTCCTCGCCCACCGGCACGCGGTCCTCGCGGATGGCCAGGGCCACGATCAACAGGGGCGCGAACCAGCCGACGTACACCCAGGTCCAGTACTGGAGCACCAGCTGCAGACCCAGGAGCACCGCGGCGGACAGCGCCGCCACTTGGGCGAGGTCACGGCGGCGGGGCACGAACGCCGGCCCCAGCGCAAGGCCGATGACGCCGGCCTTCAGGACTGTCTGCAGCGGCGCGAGACCCGGGTACTGGCCCCAGACGCTGTGGAGCGAGCGGCGGTCGAGCTGAAAACCGACGGTGGCATCCCAGAGCTCTCGCACGCCGCCCTCGGGCAGGAAGGCCAGGAACGCCAGCGCCACCACGGTTGTGAACGCGCCCACGACACGGACTGCGCGGCGCCTGTTCCAGCGGCCGCCGGCCGCCACCAGCGGCAGCAGGGCCACCGGCGAAAGCTTCACCGCCGCCCCGAGGCCGAGCATTGCTCCGCTCCGGGCCGGCGACCGCAGCGTCACGAGCGTGCACACGAGCAAGAGACCGATCAGACCGTCGTTGGTGCCGAGCGCCAGGCCCAGGAAGGTCCACGGGCAGGCGGCGTAGAGAAAGGCGAGGGCCACCCCCAGGTGCGTGCCGGCGTCGCCCCCGCGCAGGCGCCGCCCGAGCACCACGAGCATGCCCAGCGTGAGCAGGTCCACGGCGACCGAGGTGGCGTGGGCGGCGGCCAGGCCGTCGCGTGCCCAGCCCTGCGCCATCGGGAACACGATCGAGGCGGGCACGTAGGCCAGGTAGTTCACCGGCCCGTAGGTGTCGAGGTGATTGTCGTCGCCGGTGTAGAGCGGCCAGCCGTGCAGGATGCTGTCGGCTCCCACCACCCCGGCGAAGCCCACGTCGTTCACCGGGCCCTCGAGCAGGTTGTACCCCACGCGCACCGTCACGAGCAGCCCGAGCCCGGCCAGCAGCAGAGGCATGGGCGCAGGGGTCCAGCGCTCCTCACCGCGGGCGCCGCGCAGACCCAGGGCGAGCATGCGTGCGAACAGATAGGCCAGCACGGGCATGGCCACCGGAATGGCCACCAGCGGCTGGGCTCGGTCGAAGAAGGCGAAGGCGGCGCCGAAGCCCGCGGTGATCGCCAGCGCGTCGAGCGTCCGCAGCGAGAGCGGGCGCCGCCAGTCCACCATGCCCGCCACGAAGAGAGCGCCCAGAAGCAGCAGCACCCACTCCATCCCGCGCTTGAAGGAGTCCATCGGCGATCCCGTCTGTGGCCACGACCAGGCGCCGCCTCCCAGCGTCTTGCCGGTGCGGTCCTCGATCTCCACGGCGCCGCGTGTGTGGCCTCCGCGCGTGAAGGCCACCGACCACAGCCCCAGGTCGGGTGCGCGGGCCACGGCCCGAAGGCCGGGCTGGGAGCGAAGCAGCTTCCGGCCGGCGGCGCTGTCGCGCGCGCGTGAGATCGCTCCGGCCGCCGTCAGATGGAAATGGTCGGGCCGGTCTCCCCCAGCGAGTGGAGTCAGGTTGCCCGAGCCGGGCGTGCCCGGCGCGCCACGGGCGGGCGCGGCCGACGCAACGGAGGGCGAGATGAGGCAGGCCAAAGCCAGGACGCAGGCAAGCGGGCGGACGGTGCGGCATGAGAAGAGAGCCACGCCTGGTTCATCGGCGGGGGCCATGGCGGGCCTGAGTCACGCCGCGCCGAGCTCCATGAGCCTCCGCTCGATCAGGCGCCGCTCGGCGTCGTCGTGGATCAGGGCCAGCGCCCGGCGGTAGGCCTCGCGCGCCTCCTCGGGGCGACCGAGACGGCGCAGGAGCTCGGCGCGCGTCGAGTGCAAATAGCGGTAATCCTCGAGCGCAAGGCCATCGACGATCTCGAGGGCCGCATCGGGACCCTCGGCCTCGGCCACCGCAACGGCCCTGCTCAGTTCCACCACGTGCGAGCCGGTGAGCCGGGACAGCTCGCCGTAGAGGGCCGCGATCTGGGGCCAGTCGCGCGGCTCGTCGGCATGCAGGGCCGCGATCGCCGCCTGCACTACGTACGGACCACGGCCTTGTAGCGCGAGGGCCTGGTCGAGCGCCGCCCGCCCGGCTGCGATCTTCGCCGTGTCCCACAGCGAGCGGTCCTGTTCGGCCAGAAGCACCAGGTCGCCGTCCCGGAAACGGGCGTCCCGGCGGGCTTCCAGCAGCAGCATCATCGCCAGCAGGCCGTGCACCTCGGGTTCGTCGGGCATCAGCTCCACCAGCGCCCGCCCGAGACGCAGCGCCTCGCCGGCCAGGTCGCCCCGGCCTCCGTAGCCCTCGTTGAAGATCAGGTAGACCACCGCCAGGACGGCGGCGAGTCGATCGGGCAGCAGGTGGTCGGGAGGTACCCGGAACGGGATCCCGGCGGCCCCGATCTTGTGCTTGGCCCGCACCAGCCGGCGCGCCATGGTGGCCTCCGGAACCAGGAAGGCGCGGGCGATCTCGCGCGTGGTCAGGCCGCCGAGCGTGCGCAGCGTGAGGGCTACCTGCGCGTCGGTGGCGAGCGCGGGATGGCAGCACGTGAAGACGAGCTCCAGCCGCTCGTCGGGGAATGTGATCGCCTCCATGCTGTCCTCCACCGCCTCGGGCACGTCGAGCAGTCGGGTCTTCGCCGCCAGCGTGCGATCCCGGCGAATGCGGTCGATCGCCCGGTTGCGCCCCGTCGCGATCAGCCAGGCGCCCGGGTTGTCGGGCGTCCCGTCACGCGGCCAGCGCTCCGCGGCGATGGCGAAGGCCTCCTGCGCGGCTTCCTCGGCGAGCTCGAAGTCGCCGAGGAAGCCGATCAGTGCGGCGAGGACGTATCCCCACCGGTCGCGGAAGGCCTTTTCGAGGCTCGTCACCACTCGACGATCGGACGCACCTCGATCGCGCCGCCCATGCTCGCGGCTGGGATCCGTGCGGCCAGCTCGATCGCGCCGTCGAGATCGTCGGCCTCGAACAGCAGGTAGCCGCCGATCGCCTCCTTGATCTCCACGAACGGACCGTCGGTGGTGAGCGTCCTGCCGTCCTCCACCCGCACGGTGGTGGCGGTCTCGGGCTCCGCGAGCTGTAGGGCGGGGGTCACGCCCGAGGTCTCGTTCAGCGCCTTGTAGGCCGCGAACACGGCCCCCTTCTCCTCCTCGGAGAGGGTCTCCCACGACTCCGTCCGGGGGGTCGGGGTGTCGCCCTGGTGAATCAGCAGCATGTACTTCATCGCTTCCTCCTTGTCGGGATGGTCGCCTGGGAGACGAACGGGAAGCGGCGAAATGAACAGCTCCGGAAAAGACATGAGGCGAGAGTCGGGGCGACTGGATTTGAACCAGCGGCTTCTCGCCCCCAAAGCGAGTGCTCTACCAGGCTGAGCTACGCCCCGCGCCGCGGAGTCTAGACCCGCCATCAGCCGTGGTAGGAGCGGAGCCCGATCGGTGATCGGGCGAGCACCGCACCATGCCTTCCTCGCTAGGGTGCCGACCTCATGGCCGACGTTCAGCCCCTTCACACCCTTCGCTACGAATCCGCCGCCGCGGGACCGCTCGAGGACGTGATCGCGCCGCCCTACGACGTGATCGACGACGAGCTACGGGCGCAGCTGGTGGGGCGCAGCAGGCACAATGTGGTGGAGATCGACCTCCCGCGGGCCAACGGCGGCGACCCCTACGAGCACGCCGCCGACACGATGTCGTCCTGGCGCTCCGCCGGGGTGCTCGTACGCGAGGAGGAGCCCGCAATCTGGGTGCTCCGCCAGGAGTACACGGGACCCGACGGGCGCGACCTCGTGCGCACCGGCTTCCTCGCGCGCGTGCGCGTGGAGGAGTACGGCGCGGGTCGCATCCGCCCCCACGAGCGCACCCACCCGGGCCCGAAGGAGGATCGCCTCCGCCTCACGCGCGCCACGCGGACGAACCTCTCCCCCATCTTCAGCCTCTTCCCCGACCCCGACCACGAGGCGGGCCGCGCCCTCGAGGCGGGCATGCGCGGGGAGCCGTTCGCCACCGCCACCGACCACGAGGGCACGCGCAACACCCTCTGGCGCCTGAGCGAGCCCGACTGGGTGGCCACCCTCCAGGGCGCGGTGGCCGACGCCGAGCTCCTGATCGCCGACGGCCACCACCGCTACGAGACCGCGCGCGTGTACGCGGACGAGGTCGGCGGCGAGGGTGAGCACCGCTACGTGCTCATGCTGCTGTGCTCGCTGTCGGACCCCGGCCTAACGGTGTTCCCGACCCACCGCCTGCTCACCGGGTTGAAGGACGACCCGGAGAAGCAGCAGGCCATCCGGGAAGTGCTCACACGGGACTTCGACGTAAAGGAGCTCGGCTCTCCCGAGGAGCTCGAGGCGCCGGCCGGCGACCGGGTGGCCTTCGGGTACATGGACAACTTCCACAAGAAGCCCTACTGCGTGACCCTGAAGGACCAGGCGATCGCCGACCGCGCGCTCGAGGGCATGCCCGCGCCCTATCGCCGGCTCGACACCGCGGTCCTCGAGGCGCTGGTACTGAAGGGCGCGCTGGGCATGTCCGAGGACGACATCTCGCACCTCCGCGGACTCGACTATTCGAAGAATCTGGAGGACGCGATCGACGCGGTGCAGTCGGGTCGCGCCGACGCCGGATTCTTCATGCGCGCCACCCCCGTGGAGCAGGTCCGCGAGGTGGCCGAGGCGGGCGAATCGATGCCCCCGAAGTCCACCTACTTCTTCCCCAAGGTCCCCACCGGCTTGGTTTTCAGCCCCCTCGAGTAGGTCGTTTGGGGGACGGCTGGCGTCCTCTTTCCGTCGAGATGGGAGGTTTATGAGGACCGGGAACTCCGTGCGTCCCTTGCCCGCACAACCGCTTTTCCCTGGATATGCCCATGTTTGGTCAGATGAATTTGCGCAGATCCTCAGCTTGGGTTAGAACATCTCTCATGGCTCGGACTCTTCCGAAGCCGGACGCGATTCCGCGCCCGGCTCACTTGGTGGCGCGCGAGGGTGGACTCGCCCTCGTTGCCGAGGCGCTCGATGACGCCCGGATCCATGGTTCGCTCCTGCTCTTCGACGGGGCGGCGGGCATCGGGAAGTCGCGCCTGCTGGCGGAGGTCGGACGGGTGGCGCAGGGGCTCGGGGCCTGCACCCTGCGCGGACGCGGCGGCGAGCTCGAGGTGGGGTTCCCGTTCGGGGTGGCCCGTCAGCTCTTCGAGCCTCGCCTGGCCGACCCGGACGCGCTGCGCCGGGCTGAGCTCCTGGCTTCGGCGGGCGCGGCCGCGCCACTCCTGACCGGGACCCAGGCGGACGACCTCGTGGCCGCGGGCGACGCCGTGCTCCACGGACTTACCCGGCTCGTGCGACGGCTGTCCGACGACCAGGCGGTGCTGCTGGCGGTGGACGACCTCCAGTGGGTGGACCGCCGGTCGCTCGAGCTGCTCGTGTACCTCTCCCAGCGCCTCGAGGACCTCAGGCTGGTCATCACGTGCACCCGCACCAGCGGGGAGTCGGGACCCAACGCGGACCTGGCCGACCGCCTGGAGTCCGGCCCGCTCGCGCGGGTGGAGGTGCTCGCCCCGCTTGACGAGGACGGCGTGGAGGAGATGGCCGCGATCGAGGGTTTCGCGAACGCCACGCCGGAGTTCGTGGAGGCGGTGACCGGCTCCACGGGGGGCGTGCCCTTCCTGGTGAAGGGGCTGCTGGCCAGCGCGCGCGGCGCCGGCCTCGGCGGGGACGAGGCCGCCCGCGTGGGCGCCCTGGCCTCGGAGCCCGTCTGGCGCGCCATCACGCTGCGGCTCGAGCGGCTGCCTGAGGGCGCGCGAGCCCTGGCCCACGCCACAGCCGTGCTCGGCCGCGACGCCACCGCCGCGCGCGCCGCCGCGGTGGCCGGCCTCGACCACTTCACCGGGCTGGAGGCGGCCGACCGGCTCCGCCGCGCCGAGATCCTCGGCTCATCGCACTCCACGCTCCGCTTCCGGCACGCGATCGTGAAGGAGTCGATCTACGCCGGCCTGGCGCCGCGCGACCGCGCCCAGGCCCACGTCTCGGCCGGCCGGGCCATGAGCGACGAGGTGGGCGGTGGCGAGGCGGCGGCCGAGCACCTGCTCCAGACCCAGCGAGTGGGCGAGCCCTGGGCGATCGGCGTTCTGCGGGACGCGGGCCGCTCGGCACTGGCGGCGGGCCGCCGGGAGCGGGGCATCGCCTACCTGCGACGGGCACTCGACGAGGAGCCCGCCGGGCAGGAGCGGGCCGCGCTTCTGGCCGAGCTGGGTGAGGCCGAGGCCGCGGCAGGGGATCCGGCCGGCGCGGCGCGCCTGGCGCTGGCCGCCGAGAGCTCGCAGTCCGACAGCGCGCGGGCGCAGACCCTCGAGCGGCTCGGCGGCGCGCTCTGGCTGCTCGGGCAGGCGAGCGCCGCCACGGAGGCGTTCGAGCGCGGTCTGGTGCAGGAGGAGGACGGGGACAGGCCGCGCACCGCCCGCATGCAGGCGGGGCTGCTGATGGCGAGCCGCTTCAGCCCGGAGCTCCGCGAACGGGCGATGGAGCGCCTCGGCCCCGTCCTGCGCGAGCCCGGCTTCAGCCGTCCGCGCGAGCCGGGCGTGCTCGCCTGCATCGCCTTCGAGCGCGCCCTGGCGGGCCGCCGGAGCGCGCGCGTTTCGGAGCTGGCCGAGCGTGCTCTCGAAGGTGGGGCGCTGGCCGACGCGGACGCCCTGCCCGGCCCGGAGTGCTTTGCGGCCTGCTGCGCGCTCGTCTGGGCCGACTCGCTCTCCACCGCCGAGATCGCGCTGACGATGGCGCTCGAGTCCGCGCGTAGCCGCGGCCACGCCGGAGCCGCGGCCGCGGCTTCCCGCTTCCGGGCCTGGACCGTGCTCCAGCGCGGCCGGCTCTCCCACGCGGCGGCCGACGCTCTCGATTCCACCAATGCGGACAGCGGCGGGCCCTCGGCCGCGGTGCCCTCGGTGGCCACCATCCTGGCCGAGATCGACATGGAGCAGGGCCGCCTCGAGGAGGCCTCGCTGCTTCTGGAGGACCCCGCCAACCGCACCTCCTGGGAGGACGGGCCGCGGCACGCCTTCCACATGGCCGCCCGCGGCCGGCTCCACTTTCTGCGCGGAGAGCACGACATGGCGCTCGAGGACCTGCTCGACTGCGGGCGCAGGCTCGAGTCGCTGGGCGTGCACAATCCCTCCGTGCTGCCGTGGCGCTCCCGCGCTGCGATGGCTGCCGCGGCCGGCCACGACAGCGCCCGCGCCACCAGCCTGGCCGCCGAGGAGGTCTCGCTGGCCCGAACGTTCGGGGCCCCGCGCGCGCTCGGAATCGCCCTCCGTGCCGCGGCGCTCGTGGGCCCGGCTGAGGACCGTCTCGCGGGCCTGCGCGAGGCCGCCGAGGCTCTGGAGCGCTCACCCGGCGCCCTCGACCGCGCCCGGGTCCTCATCGACCTCGGAGGCGAGCTCCGCCGCGGCGGACACCGGCGCGAGGCGCGCGAGCGGCTGAGGGTCGGGCTGGACCTGGCCCACCGCTGCGAGGCGTCGGTACTCGCGACCCGCGCCCACGAGGAGCTGGTGGCCGCCGGGGCCCGCCCACGGCGGGAGCGCCTGAGCGGCTCCGAGGCGCTCACGCCGCGGGAGCGCCAGGTGGCCCAGCTCGCCGCGCGCGGCGTGCGCAACCGCGAGATCGCCCAGCGGCTCTTCATCACCCAGAAGACGGTGGAGTGGCACCTCGGCAACGCATTCCGGAAGCTGGAGCTGCACTCGCGGGACTCGCTGATCGGCGCCCTCGGCGACGACCCCCCGCCCGAGGCGGCCGACGTGGCTCAGCCGGACGCGGACGCCGGGCCCGCCACCACTCTGCGCTCGTAGAGCCGTCCGATCTCGGCGTCCCCAAGCCCGAGCACCTCGGCGAGCACCTGGTCGGTGTGCTCGCCGAGCACCGGCGCCGCACTCGGCGCGAGTCGCTCCGCACCGGAGAAGTCGAGCGGCGAGCCGGGCATCAGGTACGAGCCGATCCCAGGCTGTTCCACCTCCGCCCACATCGGGTTGGCCGGCGAGCAGCGCGGATCCTCCTCCACGAGCTGGGTGAAGGTCTGGTACGGCGCCCAGGACACGCCGTGGCGATCGAACAGCTCGCGCAGCTCGGGCACGGTCCGCTGGAGCACCCACGGCTTGAGCGTGGCCCCGATCACCTCTCGTGCCGCGAACCGGCCCCCCTCCTCGCCGAGATCCACCTCCATGAGCTTGCCGATCGTTTCGAAGGCTTCCCCCAGCCCCGTGGCCTCCACCAGCCCCTTCCACTGCCGCGCCGTGAGCGCCACGATCATCACGCGCCGGCCGTCCTTGGTCATGAAGTCCCGTCCGAAGGCCCCGTAGAGGTAGTTGCCGTCCTTCGGCCGCTCGTGGTGGTTGATCTGCACCTCGGCGATCTTCCCCAGGTTCGCCACCATCCAGAAGGCCACGTCGGAGAGGGCGAGCTGCACGCACTGGCCCTCACCCGATCGCGTCCGGTGGCGTTCGGCCGCGAGCAGGCTGGCCGTGGCCATCATGCCGGTGATCGCGTCCCACGCCGGGAGCAGGTGGTTGAAGGGCACGCTCAGGTTGCGCGGGCCCGTGGCCCAGGGGAACCCGGTGGCCGGGTTCACCGTGTAGTCCACGGCGGACGAGCCGTCGTGGTTGCCCACGATGTTCACCATTACGAGGTCCTGGCGGCGGGCCGTGAGCGCCTCGTACTCGAGGAAGCCGCGCGCCGGGAAGTTGGTCAGGAACAGGCCGGCGTCGGGCCCGGGCGCGGTGATCAGCACCATCACGAGCTCCCTGCCCTCCTCCGAGCCGAGATCGACCTGGATGGAGCGCTTGCCTTTGTTGAGCCCGGCCCAGAACAGGCTCCGGCCCTCGGCGGTCACGGGCCAGCGGCCGCGGTCGAGACCACCGCCGATCGGATCGAAGCGGATCACGTCCGCCCCGAGCTGGGCCATCGCCATACCTCCGAGGGGAGCGGCCACGAACGCCGATCCCTCGATGATGCGCATCCCGTCGAGAATGCCCGCCACTCCCGCCCCCTTTCCCTAGCCCACGAGAGCCAGGAAGCTCCAATCGAGTACCGGCTCGGGCTCTCCCTGCCCGTCCCGTAGGGCGGCCAGCAGCGCCCGCAGGGAGGCCAGCCCGCCGCCGCCCGGGCACGGATCCACGCCCTCCACCTCCACCCGGGTGCGCAGCACGTCCCCCTCGAACACGGGCGCGAGGTGGTCACACCTCTGCCAGGCCACGATCGTCGCGATGGCCGGGATCGCCCGTGTGGCGTGCGCGGCGGCAACACCGATCGTGTGCCCGCCGTACACGAGCCGGCGCCCGTGGGAGGTTCCGGTGGCATCGGTGTGGGCGCTCGCGAGATTGAGCGTGAGCCGGGCGAGCTCGGTTGCAGCGGTCACCGTCTCGCCCGCCTCCACCGTGAAGGCCGCGCCGCGCTCCAGATCCTCGTGATACGGGCCCGGCGCGCCCTCGCGGAGGGCCCGCATGTCCCACTCGCTGGGACGCGCGCGCTCCACGCGCACGGGATCCACCGCGGTGGGTATGTGGCCGAAGTCGTCCGCGTGGCCGGTCTCGGCGGTCGGGTCGCGCATGGGGATCATCGGGCAGCGCCAGAAGTCGAGGAGCGGCTCTCCCTCACCGTCGGTGGTCTGGATGCGCAGAACCACCAGCCCGGCCGCGGAACCGTCCTCGCGCCGCCGGTTCTGTTTCAGCGCCACCACCTCGGTGCGGGTGCGGAGCGTCTCGCCCACGAACACCGGGCGCTCGAGCACGAGACCGCGGTAGAAGAGGTTGCCCAGCACGCGCTGGGTGGGGCCGGTGGACTGCCCGATGGCCACGTCGCACACCAGGTTGGGGTGGGCCAGCAACCGCTCGTCGCCCGTCACCGCGCGGCAGAGCTCGGAGTCGAGCGCCAGCCGCAGGCGGTCGCCGGCCACGGCCTGGTGCACCGCGGCGTGACCGGAGGTGAGCGTGACCCCGGGGGCATCGGCGAAGACCGTGCCGCGCTCGAAGTCCTCGAACCAGGGACCGGCGACGGAGACCGCCCCGCTCACGCCAGCCCCGCGGCGTGGCCGCGGGCCACGATCTGGAGCGCGAGCTTGCGGCTCGCCTCGTCCACCATCGCGCCGTCCAGCTCCACCGCCCCGCGCGCCTCTCCCTCCGCGGCCCGCTCGAGCGCGGATACCACGGTGCTCGCGCGCTCGAACTCCTCCAGATCCGGGGTGAAGGCCTCGTTGATCGCCTCGATCTGCCCGGGATGCACGGCCCACTTGCCGTCGAAGCCGAGCGCGCGCACGCGGTCGGCCCGGACGCGAAGGCCCTCGTCGTCCCGGATCCCGAGGTAGGGCCCGTCGATCGCCTGGAGGCCGTACGCGCGGGCGGCCACGAGGAGCGTCTCCTGAGCGTGGAGCCAGCGGTCGGGAGAGTCGGGGCCCGGCGGGCGGCCGAGCGACGCGGCCAGGTCGGCGTAGCCCAGGATCAGCGTTTCGAGCCTCGGAGACGAGGCCGCGATCTGACCCGCCCGCAGCAGGCCCCCCGCGGTCTCCAACAGCGCCTGAACACGAACCCCGGCCGCGGGCTCGCCGAGCGAGTCGAGCAGCGCCGACACCCGGGCGAGGTCGTCCTCGCCCTCCACCTTGGGCACCACCAGCGAGCCGATCCGCGCGCCCACCCGGCCGGCGAGCTCGGCCACGTCATCGGCGAACCATGGGCTGTCGATCGCGTTCACGCGAACGGCCACCGCGGCGGCCGGCATCGCGTCCCGGCCCAGCAGGTCGGCCACCAAGTCGCGCGCCTCACCCTTGGCGGCCGGGGCGACGGAGTCCTCGAGGTCGATCACCACCTCGTCGACCGGAAGGAGGGCGGCCTTCGCCAGCATCGCCTCCGAAGAGCCGGGAACCGACAGGCAGGATCTCCGGGCTCTCATGGCGGAACCCTAACGGTGGACGGGCCACCCGGTGGGGCGGGCCCGGGACGCACCGAGGCCCCCGGCGCAACGGATGTCCGTGCGACGGGGGCCTCGACCGTCCGGGGCCAGAGGCCGCGGGGGCCCGCCGAAGCGGGCCCCCTTGGCGCATTGGCTCAACTCTTCTCCGTTAGGAGACGAGCGACACCCGAGCCTGGGCCGCCTTGGCGGAGACCCGGATGGTGATCTTGCGGTCCGTGTGGATCCGCTTGGTCCAGAGGCCCAGCCGGTGCCCGTGCTTGGCGATCGGCTTGACACGCAACGTGGCGTACTTGTGCCCGTTGCCCTTGACCCTGACCACGAGGTACACCTTGCCGTGGCGCTTCACGAGCCGCGCCGAGGCGAGGTAGGACTTCTTGGTCTTGACCTTCGAGAGCGGCTGTCCGGCCGGTATGGCCTTCGCTCCCGGGACGAGGTCAGGTGCGGTGTTCTTGACCTGCGTCGGGGTCGGAGGCGTCGGCACCGGAGGCACGAACACCGGAGCGGTACCGAAATTAACGTCGACACTGCGGAGCAGACCCTCGGGGTCGAAGTCCGCAATCGTGTTGATCGTTTCCGGATCGCTGTTGAGAATCTCAACCGCGGCCCGGCCGTTCGCGTCCGTGTACTGGCACACGTCCGCCGTGCCCTTGCCCGGCGCATCGGTCCCACCGATGAACAGGGTCGGGGTCAGCTGGCCGGAGTACCCGAAGGCACCGTCGGCCTTGCTGTCGATGTTGAAGCAGACACGCTCGTGAACGAACGGCTTGCCGTCAACGTCGTTGGCCTGCGCCACCACGATCCGCGAATTGTCGTTATCCGCGCCCGGACCCTTCGGGTAGATCGCGAGGGTCTTGCTGAACAGCGAGTGCACTTCCTTGGGCAGCACCGGCGACACGTGCGCCGGATCGCTTACCGGCTGGTACGGGTACCTCGCCGTGGCGGTGATGGCCGACGTACCAAGGACCTTTATGCCTTGGAGGTCACATCCGCCGTTGGCGTTCCGGATTCCGAGCGAGTTGTAATACGCGCCCGTGCCCGGGTTGTACTCGACCTGCGCCTCGCCGTGCTCATCCGTGTAGACGGCCACGTTCTGAGCGCCCGACGGGGTCTGGCGGTACACCGGCGCCTCGTCCTTGCGGCGGAGGCACGTGGTGCTGACCGGCAAGGCAGTCCGCAGGGTGTCTGCGAACGACCAGTAGTTGTACAGACCGTCGACCAGGAACCCACGGAAGTTGTTCCCGTGGGCCGGGCCATCGACGCCCGAGGAACGCGGGCCGCGCGACGTTGACGGAATGTACGTGTCGTAGAACGGCGCGTAGTAGTTGTGCGCCGTGGGGGTGCCGGTCGTGTTGCGGCTGTACACCGCGGTCTTGTCGGCCGGCTCGAGCGAGCCCACGCCACCGAGGTCAGAACCGCCCTTGTTCGCCGCGATCGCCACGTCAACCCGAGCTGCGGGCATCGGAGCGTCGTCGGCGTTCAGCCGGCCGTCACTGAGGAGCGTGTTGAGCACCAGCGGATCGAACGGGCCATCCACGTTTGCCGCGGCGGAGTCGCCGAAGACACGCGAGAACGGACCGCGGTCGGTGCTGGGGGTGTTGCAGTTGTCCACCGCGTCCTGAGTGGTGGGAACCACGCCCGTGGTGCAGAAACCGCCCACGTGTGGATCGAACTTCGTCAGGTCGTCGTGGATGTCCCAGCGCCCCGCGTTGTTATCCGGATTGGAATCCGAATCGTCGGCGAGCGCGTTGGCCAGCTGCGGCCATGCATCCGGCAGCGTGAACGAGCCACCGGCACCGAGCGGGTGCGGGAACGTGCCCTTCACCGTCACCTGGATGCGGCCGTTGTTCTCGCCGGCATCGAAGAGGCCGTTACCGAGCGGATCGCCGAGCGTCGGGTCACCCGTGGGATCGGTCTTGGCCACCTCGTGGATGGACGGATCGTTCAAGCTCATCCAGATCGAGAGGAACTGGTGCTTGAGGATCGGCGTGCCGGCCGCGTCCGACACAACGAGCTTGATCCGGGCCAGTCCCGGATCGAGGGTTACGACGTCGGCCGCGACACAATCGTCGAAGCCCTTGATGGTCGAGGTCTCGATCTGAGGCTGAATGCCTGAGCCGGTCCATTCCTCGACGATCCAGTCGACGCTGATGGGAGCCTCGCCGCCGAGAGCCGGATCGCACTTGACGAGCCGCACCTGCTCTCCGCGCCAGGCGAGGTAGGGGATGTTCGTTGTCTGTGGATCTTGAGGCGCGGCCGCAGCGGCAGGTCCTGCCGCCAGTGCCGAGCCCAGGACACACGCAAAGAACGCGAGACTCAGTCTGAGCCTCCCGAACTGACGCATGAGCCAACCTCCTGAATTCTTGAATCGCGCCCACCCCGCTGGCGGGACCGCTCAGTTAGCCCAACGTATGTACGCGCAGGTAAAACCGCGCCGGGGCGGGGCACCGGTATTCGCCTACCGACACCCCGGGTCTGCGCAACCTGATCCCCGGGCATTTGAGGGTTCCACCCCGGGTTTTTGGCGTCCAGGCCGCGGTGATGCGTACCATCCCTCAGCCGTGGTCAAGATCTACACGCGCAAGGGCGACGACGGCACCACCGGCCTCTGGTACGGAGGCCGGGTCGCGAAGCACGACGGCCGGCCCGAGGCCTACGGCTCGATCGACGAGGCCGCCTCCGCGCTTGGCGTGTGCCGGGCCGTGGCCGAGCGCGACGGCGAGCTCTACACCGACATCCTCCGCATGCAGAGCGAGCTCTTCGTGGCCGGGGCAGAGCTGGCCACCGCGCCGGAGGCCGCCGGCCGCCTGGAGAACGGCGTGTCGAGGGTCACGGCCGAGATGGTGGATCGCCTCGAGGCTGACATCGACCGCTACATGGACCGGGTGGATCTCCCGCCCAAGTTCGTGATCCCCGGTGGCACCGACCTCTCGGCTCGCCTCGACGTCGCCCGCACCGCGGTCCGCCGGGCGGAGCGACGGGTGAGCGCACTCCACTCCGCGGGCGAATTGGCCGATGACATCGTGGTGAGCTACCTGAACCGCCTCTCGGACGCCGTGTACGCCATGGCGCGCTTCGCGGACGAGCCCAAGCCGGAACTTTTCGAGGGGAGAGGATGAAGGCCACCGCCACCCGACGCGTTGGAAGCCTCAAGCATGACCTGAAGGTGAGGGCTCACAGGCTGCTGGCCGACGAGCCGCGGGAGAACGGCGGTGATGACGCCGCCCCGAGCCCCCAGGAGCTGCTGGCCGCAAGCCTCGCCTCCTGTACGGCGATCACCGTCGAGATGTACGCCCGCCGCAAGGGCTGGAACGTGGGCGAGGTCGAGGTGGATGTGGACTACGAGCCGGCCCAGCGCGGCTCGCCCACCCGCTTCACGATGGAGGTGCGGCTGCCCAAGGAACTTCCCGAGGACCAGCAGCAGCGCCTGCTCCAGATAGCGGCCAAGTGCCCGGTGCACCGGACCCTCGAGGGCGAGGTCATGTTCGTGGAGCGCGTCAAGCCTTATTAGCCGGGCGGCCTAGGGAGGAGCGCAGGCGATCGGTGATCGGGCCGAGCACCGGACCATGCCTAGGGAGGAGCGGAGGCCCGATCGGTGATCGGCCGAGCACCGGACCATGTCATCCGGCGTTCCCACATCTCGAGCGTTCCGAAGGGCCGGTAGCCCAGCCGCTCGTACACCGGCCGCCCCAGCTTCGTGGCCTGGAGCGTGCTCACCTCGGATCCTCGCGCCCGGCCGTCGGCCAGGGCCCGGCGCATCAGGCCCGACACGATGCCCCGGCCGCGGACCGCCGGCGCCGCCGCCACCCACCAGATGCTGGTGTCGCTCCCGTGGTCCTGGCTCACCACGCTGGCCACCGCGCGCCCGTCCTCCACACCGATGTAGTTGAACCTGGGATCCGCGGCGCCCTCTCCGAGGATGCGCTGGAAGGCGTCGCCGGTGCCGTAGGCGAGGTCGTTGATCACGCCGAGGTCGCGGAGCGAGGGCGAGGTGTCGGGGATCGCGTCGCCCGGCCGCGGAGGCTCGACCTCATCGAGCCAGGCGATCATGGCCGTGGGAGTGGCGTCGAGCACGTGCCCGGCAGCCGCCAGCGCCCGTCGCGCCCGGTCGTGGTGCTCGGGAACCCACACGGTCCAGACCTGCACGCCCGCCGAGTCGTACGCCTCCTCGAGTTGCGGAAGCGCGGCGATCAGAGCGTCCTCGCTGGAGTAGAGCACCGAGTTCGGCAGGGAGCGCTCCGGAACCGCCGGCGTGATCCCCGCCAGCACGCCGTCGAGCTCGAGACAGCGCCCGTCGGAGGCAGAGGGCACCGCCCGGAAGGCCATCCACATGCTCTTGTGCATGCGTTCCCACGACGCCCGATCGCTCATTGGGGGCGGATAATAGGACGGTGGTGAACGCGGACTCGCTGCGGGAGCGGCTGATCACAGCGGAGGAGGCCGCGGAGATGGACGCGCCCGGAAGCAAGGACGCGGCCGTGCTCGTGCCGCTGCTCGTGGAAGCTCCCGCACTGTCCGCGGTATTCACCGAACGGCGTGCCGACCTCAAGCGCCACGGGGGTGAGATCTCGTTTCCGGGCGGGCGCCAGGACCATCCCGGCGAGGACCTGCGCGACACCGCGCTGCGGGAGGCGGAGGAGGAGATCGGCCTCAGCCGCGACCGGGTGGAGCTGGTGGGCGCCCTGCCTCCCGTGGGCACCTTCGTCAGCGGCTACCGGGTGTTCCCGTTCGTGGGCCTCGTGTCACCCGGCGCCGCCTGGACGCCCCAGGAGACCGAGGTGGCGCTGGTACTGGAGCTGACGCTCGCCGACCTGGTACGGGGACGCGAGATGAAGCGCCTGGTGCGCCGGGGCGTGCCGTTCCGTACGCCCACCTACACGGTGGACGGCCACATGGTGTGGGGAGCGACCGCGCGGATGGTTCAGTCGCTCCTGGAGAGGCTCGGGCCGCTCCTCACGTCCTGACGCTACCGAGGGAGGAGCGCAGCCCGATCGTTGATCGGGCGAGCACCGCAGCCTTATGTCATCGGGCGAGCACCGGACCCTGCCCTCAGACGTCCTTTTCGATCGGGACGGCAACCATGTTGCCCCACTCGGTCCAGGACCCGTCGTAGTTCTTCACGTCCTGCTCGCCGAGCAGCTCGTGGAGCACGAACCAGGTGTGGGCCGAGCGCTCGCCGATGCGGCAGTAGGCGATGACCGGGCCGCCGTTGATCACGCCCTTCGAGGTGTAGAGCTCGCGGAGGTCGTCGGCCGACTTGAAGGTGCCGTCCTCCTGCACCGCCTGGGCCCACGGAACCGAGGCCGCGCCGGGAATATGGCCGGCGCGCTGGGCGCCCTCCTGCTCGTAGCCCGCCATGGCGATCAGCTCGCCCGAGAACTCCTGAGGCGAGCGGACGTCCACGAGTGCGGTGCTCGAGTCGAGTGCTTTGAGGACCTCGTCGCGGTGGGCACGGATGGCGGCGTCGCCCTCCTTGGCGGCGAATTGCTGCGCCTCGTAGGCGGGCACCTCGGAGGTGGTGGGGCGGCCCTCCGCGATCCACTTCTCACGCGGGCCGTTCACCAGCTTCACGTTGGTGTGGCCGTAGTACTTCAGGTACCAGAAGGTGTAGGCGGCGAACCAGTTGTTGCGGTCGCCGTAGAGGACCACCGTGTGGTCCTTCGACACTCCCGCGCCGCCGAAGAGCTTTCCGAAGTCCTCCGGGCCAAGGAAGTCGCGCTTAACCTGGTCCTGGAGGTCCTTCTTCCAATCGAAGCCGATGGTGCCGGGGATGTGCGCCTCGGCGTACAGCGCCGGGTTCTCGTCCACTTCCACGATGCGGATCGAGTCGTCGCTGAGATGGTCCTCGACCCACTGGGTGTCGACCAGGACGTCGTTGGCGTAATCGGACACGTCTCCTCCAATTCCTTCTTTAGTCGGGCGCCTTTTGGGTATTTGGCCTTCAGACTACTAGGCGGCGTATGCTCCGCGCCGTGGAGCACTCGCCGCTTCGCCCGGCGCCTCTTGTACCGGCAGGTCCGGTGGATCCGGTCGACGCGCAGGCCCGGGTCACGGCCCTCCTCCCCCGGCTCCACGAGACGCCCGCCAGGGCGCTGGCCCTGATCCTCCTCGCGGGGCGATCTCGCGCCGAGGCCGGGGCGGCCCTGGGCCTCACCGCCGACGAGCTTGCCGAGGCGCTGGCCACCGGGCGCAACCGCCTGCGGCGCTCGGTCCGCGCCCTCGAGGGCAGCGGCTGGTGCCTGCGTGCGGAGCGCCATCTCTCGGATCGGCTCGACGGAGCGCTGGCTGGCGCAGGTGCCGCGGAGCTCGACGCCCACCTGGCCAACTGCCCCCGCTGCGCCGAGCACGAACGCAGGCTGGTGCAGGCGCAGAACGCTCTGGTCGCCGGCCTCGGGCGCGAGCCGTCGGAGGACATCCCGCCCGCCGCGCTGAGCGTGGTGGTGGAAGAGGAGACTCCCGCGCCACCGGCCGACGAGGGCCTCCCCGCCCTGGTCACGGCCACCGTGGCGGTCCTTCTTACGATGGCGGCGGCGCTGCTGCTGGCGGCCATCGCGATGGCCGTGGGGGGCGCCGTCTAAGACCGGTAGGAGGTTGGCCGGTAGGGTGCTCCGATGTCGTTCAGGGACGCCGTTGCGCACCGTGCAAGGGCGGATCTCCGGGACGGATGGGACCGCCTACGGGGCCGGCGTGACGCGCTCGTCCCACCTCGCCGCCTGCAAACCGGCGACTACAGCGAGTTCGGGCGTCTCGGGCACGAGTTCCGTGAACTCTTCATCCACCTCGGCGGGCTTCAGCCGCATTACACGGTGCTTGACATCGGCTGCGGGCCGGGACGGATGGCCGTGCCACTCGCCGGCTGGTTGAGCGGCCGCTACGAAGGGTTTGACGTCGTCGGGGACGAGGTCGCATGGTGCCGGGCGAGCATCACCCCTCGCTTCCCGAATTTTCGGTTTCAGCGTCCCGACGTGCAGAACGCCCGGTACAACCCCCATGGCTCGATCCCGGCCGATGGGTTCAGGTTCCCCTATCCCGACGAGACGTTTGACTTCGCGTTCGCCACGTCGGTGTTCACGCACATGCTCCCCTCCGATGTCGCGCGGTACCTGAGCGAGTTGGGACGGGTGCTGAGGCCGGGAGGCCGAGCGCTCCTGACGTGGTTCGTGCTCAACGAGCAGTGTGAGGCGATCTTGCCAACCGATCAGTTCTCCTTCGGTCACGCGGTAGGCGTGGCAAGAGCCAACGATCCCAGCTCCTTGGAAGCTGCTGTCGCCTATCCGCAGGATTGGATTCGAGCGACACTCGAAGCGTCGTCATTGACACTCGAAAAGGTGAAGCCGGGAGGCTGGTGCGGTACGCCGAGCCCCCCGACATGGCAGGACGTGACGATCGTACGGCGGTGAGGTCCGGCGCAGCCGTCGAGCCGGCTCCCTTGGCTTAGAGCAAGCCCGCCACGGCCGCTCGAGCGGCTGCCACCCAAGCCGGGTGATCGTCGGGCGACTGCCCGACCACGGCGGCCGGCAGCCGCCAGCGCTCCCGGGCCTCAAGGACGAGGCGCTCGCCGTTCGCCAGCGTGTCCTCGCCCACCGTGCCCGCGGCCTCGTAGACGAAGCCGCGCACGGGCGTGTCCACCAGGCGCTCGAGGAAGGTCTCCAGGCGCGGCCCGTGAAGGTCCTCGGCCGCCGGCCCCGTGGCGCTTCCCAGCAGCCACGCCACCAGCGTCACGCCCTGGAGCCGGACCATCAGGGTGCCCAGCCGGTCGGGATCGGCCACCGCCGCCTCGGCGCCCGCCGTCTCGATCTCGGCGGCTCGCGCGGGCTCGCGGGTGGTCCCGCGCACTGCGAGCCCGTCAGCCACCAGCGCCTCCGCGAGCGCGCGGCCGCGACACCCGCAACCCACGATCAGTACCCGAGCCACGGCGTGAGAGCCGGGTCAGGGGCCAGGCGGCCTGCGGCGCAGGTCGTCGCGCCAGCGCGCGTCCTCAGCCACCCGGGCGTGCATGTCGTCCTCGGTGAGCTCGGCACGGCCCGATGCCCGCCGGCGCGCGTTCTGGGCCTCGAGCATCTGGTCCACGTCGTCGAGCTCGAGCTCGGCCTCCAGCTCGGGCGAGCGCGTGGGCTTCCAGTCCACCTGCTCGGCGCCCGAGCCCGGGTACCAGCGCCCGAGCGCGAAGAGAATCCCGCCGCCCACGATGAAGGCAAAGAGGATGAATACTCCGAACTCGTCCACCGGGCGAGTCTACGCCCGCGGGGTCGCCGCTACCTGCGCTTGCGTGGCGCGGTCCGGAACGGGCCCGAGATCTCGAAGATCGCCCCCGCCCCCTTGTAGCGCTGTGAGGACACGTACAGTCGCCGTCCGCTCGGGCTGAACGTGACCCCGGTGAGCTCCGAGCCCTTGTGGTCCGGCCCGGTGGCGGTGAGGAACCGCGCCACCCGCTTGCGCGGGGTGATCAGTCCGAGGTCGATGTCGTCCTGGCCGTTGTCCTCGCACACGTAGAGGTCGCCGGCGCGGGAGACGGTGATGTTGTCCACGCCGGTGAGCGGCGGGTTGGCGCGGGCGGCGCCGTCGTAGATCACCTCGACGCGGCGCTTGCGGGTGTCGTAGGCATGGACCCGGTTGTCGGCGGTGGTGGCCACGTAGACGGTGCCGCTGTCGAACCAGATCCCCTCACCCCGCGGGAAGCGCGTGGCGCCGGGCACCTGCTCGCGCGTGGGCGTGGTCCGGGCCGCGGGGTCGGGCACCTCGTGCCAGCGCACGGCGCCGCCCGGCCGCACCACCGCCACCTCGAGCTTCCCGTGGGCCAGGCTCGGCCAGCGGCGAGGGGTGAAGCGGTAGAGGCAGCCGTCCACCAGGTCCTCAGTCAGATACACGCGCTTCCCGCGACGGTCCACGGCCGCGGCCTCGTGCTTGAAGATCCCCATCGCCGGGCGGGCCACGGCCTTGCGCCGCCCCTTCGGATCGCACTCCCACACGCGGCCGGTCTCCACCTCCTCGCACGAGAGCCAGGTGCCCCACGGGGTCGCGCCGCCCGAGCAGTTGATGTTGGTGTCGCCCAGGATCCGGTAGGCGTCCCGGATGCGGCCGCGGCGGTCGAAGCGGATCGCACCGGCGCCGCCGCCCACCGAGGCCGGCGCCTCGCAGTTCGACACCAGGATCCACCCGCCGTCCGCCGTCGGGTAGGTCGCCTGGCCGTCGGGAAACAGGTGCCACTCGTACCCGGTGCGCGCGACCGGCTCGCGCGCCCGGGCCACAACACGGGAGTGGAAGCCGTCCGGCAGCCGCAGCCCGCGGGCGTCCGGGTTCCTCAGTGGGCCATAGGGCCCGGGGCCGGGCCGCGCTCCCTCGGCGAGCGCCGCGCGCCAGAATCCCGCGCCGAAGGCCACACTGCCCGCCGCCGCCGCGCCCGCCTGGAGGAAGTCCCGCCTACGCTGCACATGCCCTTTCTATCCGAAAGGCGAGAATGCGTGGCGGCATGGCCGGAATGCGCCGTCCGCAACAATTGGGCGAGATGTAGCGGTACAGACCCCAGAGGAGACACTTGATCGACTTCGAGCTCACCGACGAGCAGCGCCTGATCCGAGAGACCGCGCGCGACTTCACCGACAACGAGATCGCGCCCCGCGCGCGAGAGAACGACCGCAACGAGCACTTCGACACCGAGCTCGTCCAGAAGATCGCCGACATCGGCTTCCTCGGCGCGATCGTGCCCGAGGAGTACGGCGGGCGAGCGGTGGACTACCGCACCTACGCCCTGATCGTGGAGCAGGTGGGCCGCGGCTGCTCCGCCATGCGGACCGTGGTGTCGGTGGTGACCTCGCTCGTGTGCTCCTCGATCGTCCGCTGGGGCACGGAGGAGCAGAAGAAGGAGTGGCTCCCGCGGCTCTGCTCGGGTGAGGCGCTCGGCTGCTTCGGCCTGACCGAGCCCGACACCGGCAGCGACGCCTCGAACCTGAAGACGCGGGCGCAGAAGATCGACGGCGGATGGCGCATCACCGGCGGGAAGATGTGGATCTCGCTCGGCAACTACGCGAAGCTCGCGCTCATCTTCGCCCAGACCGATCCGGAGAAGAAGCATCGCGGGCTGGCCTGCTTCCTCGTGCCCACCGACTCCGAGGGCTTCGGCAGCCAGGAGATCCACGGCAAGCTCGGCCTCAAGGGCTCGGACACCGCGGAGCTCTCGCTCGACGGAGTGGAGGTGCCCGACAACGCACTCATGGGCGAGGTCGGCGACGGCTTCAAGATCGCGATGTCGGCGCTCGACTCGGGCCGCTACAGCGTGGCCGCGGGCTGCGTGGGGATCTGCCAGGGAAGCCTCGACGCCTCGGTGGCCTACGCCAAGGAGCGGAAGCAGTTCGACCGGCCGATCGCGTCCTTCCAGCTCGTTCAGGAGATGATCGCCGACATGGTGGTTCAGACCGAGGCGGCGCGCGGCCTGGTGTGGCGCGCGGGCTGGCTGAAGGACACCGGCCAGCCGAACACGACGGAGACGTCGATTGCGAAGCTCTACTCGACGGAGGCCGCGGTGCAGTGCGCCAACAACGCGATCCAGGTGCACGGCGGCTCCGGCTACGTGGACGACTACCCGGTGGAGCGCTACCTCCGCGACGCGCGGGTCACCACCCTCTACGAGGGGACCTCGCAGATCCAGAAGCTGATCATCGCCCGGTCGGTCACGGGCATCAACGCGATGGTCTGATGGCCACCGTCCTCAGTGAGATCCAGGGCGCCGTCGGCATCGCCACCCTCAACCGGCCGGAGGCGCGCAACGCGCTCTCGCCCGAGTTGATGGAAGAGCTCGGCACCATCCTCGAGGGCTGGGACGCCGACCCCGACGTGCACTGCATCGTGATCGCGGGCAACGACGAGTGGTTCGCGGCCGGCGCGGACATCGGGAGCATGGCCGGCCGCACCTTCCAGGAGGCGCTCGTGGCTCCCTCCTCCGGGTTCTGGCCTCGCCTGGCCGCGATCCGCACGCCACTGATCGCGGCGGTGTCCGGCTACGCGCTCGGCGGCGGCTGCGAGCTGGCGCTCGCCTGCGACATGATCGTGGCCTCCGACCGGGCCGAGCTCGGGCAGCCCGAGATCCTCCTGGGAATCATTCCCGGCGGTGGCGGCACCCAGCGGCTGGCGCGGGTTCTGGGCAAGCAGCGGACGATGGAGCTGGTGCTCACCGGCAGG
Source organism: Solirubrobacterales bacterium (assembly GCA_038323835.1). Lineage (GTDB taxonomy): Bacteria > Actinomycetota > Thermoleophilia > Solirubrobacterales > Thermoleophilaceae > JACVRW01. The sequence goes on along the minus strand of JBBQHI010000047.1, from coordinate 5,522 downwards.
CGGATCTCGGCGCTGGAGGCGCACGACATGGGCCTGGTGAACCGGGTCTCCAAGTCGAAGGAGTGGCTCACCGACGCCATCGAGCTGGCGCAGGTGGTGGGGCGGCGGCCGGTGATCGCGGCACGCCTCGCGAAGCAGGCCGTGCTGGCGGCCGACGAGACCACGCTCAGTGGAGGACTCGACCACGAGCGGCGGCTGTTCGAGCTGGCCATGGCCACCGAGGACCGTGTGGAGGGCATGCAGGCCTTCCTCGAGAAGCGCAAGCCCGAGTTCCGCGGCCGGTGAGCGCGGCGCCCCCCTCCACGCTCGGCGTCGTGGGCGCCGGGACCATGGGGGCCGGGATCTGCCAGCTCGGGTGCGCGGCGGGCATGCGCGTGCTGCTGCACGACCCCGTGCCCGCCGCGCTCAAGCAGGGAGCCGGCCAGGTGCGCCACGGCCTCGACCGGTGGGTGGCGAAGGGACGCGTGAGGCGCGAGAGGCTGGGCGCGCTGGAGACCGTGGACGAGCTGTCCGGGCTTGCGCCCTGCGAGCTCGTGATCGAGGCCGCTCCCGAGCGCCCCGACCTGAAGCGCGAGCTGTTCGCCGCGCTCTCCGAGGTCTGCGCCGGTGATGCGGTGCTCGCCACCAACACCTCCTCCATTCCCGTCACCTCCCTGGCCGGGGCCGCGGCCCGGCCCGAGAACGTTGTGGGCATGCACTTCTTCAACCCGCCGCCGCTGATGGAGCTGCTCGAGGTGATCCGGGCCGATCAGACGGGCGACCGCGCGGTGGAGGTTGCCCGTGCCGCGGGCGAGGCCATGCGCAAGACCGTGATCCTGGCCAGCGACGGTCCCGGCTTCCTCGTGAACCGCTGCGGGCGGCCCTTCGGGGCGGAGGCCCTGCGCCTCCTCCAAGAGCGGGTGGCGAGCCACGAGGAGATCGACCGCATCGTCCGCCTGGGCGGCGGCTTCCGCATGGGCCCGTTCGAACTGATGGACCTGGTGGGCGTGGACGTGGGCTACGAGGTGGCCAAGTCCTTCACCGAGCTGTCATTCGGCGAGCCGCGCTGGAAGCCCAGCCCGATCCAGGCGCGGATGGTGGCCGCCGGGCGCCTCGGGCGCAAGTCCGGGCGCGGGTACTACGACTACCCCGAGGGAGCGAGGCACCGGCCGGAGGATCCCGACGCGCTGGAGCCCGGCGGCGGAGGCGGCCGGCGGCTCCCCATCATCGGGGACGGCCCCCTCGCGCGCGGGCTTCGCGACCGCGCGCGGGCGGCGAAGTTCGATCTCTCGGAGGGCGGGATCCCCTACGCGCTGGTGGACGCGCGGGTGCCGGCCGGCGAGCCGATCGACGCGGGCGGCGCTCCGCTGATCGTGCTGTGCGCCGACCGCTCGCTGGCCGGTCACGGCCAGGAGGGGGCGGTCGGATTCCACCTCCTGCCGCCGGTGGAGGACACTCGCCTCGCGGAGCTCACACGCTCCCCCTCGACGTCCGACGCGGACGCCCAGGCGGCGGAGGCGCTGTTCACGTGGCTCGGCCTCCACACCCAGTGGGTGGCGGACGCCCCGGGCCTCGTGCTTGGGCGGATCGTGTGCCAGCTGGTGAACGAGGTCGCCTTCGCCATCGGCGAGGGGGTGGGCTCGGCCGAGGACGTGGACGCCGGTCTCACCCTGGGCCTGAACCACCCGCGCGGCGCGGTGACCTGGGGCGAGGCCATCGGGCTCAGTCACGTGCTGGCGGTGATCGACGGCCTCTGGTCCGAGCGCCGCGAGGAGCGCTACCGCGCCGCGCCGCTCCTGCGCGCGGGCGGGGGCCTGCGGGAATAGGGTCGGTCGCGATGTCCCAGGAGAACTTGGAGTTTGTGAGGAACCTGTTCCCCGGAGCTGACGCCCTAGACACGGACGCGCTCACGGCCGTCGAGCGCTAGCCGTGGCCACCGCCGACCTCACCGTGCTCGCCCTCGGCCGCCCCGAGGTGAGCGCCAGCGCCTATATCGCCGAGATTCAGCGGCGCCTCGCGGAGCAGGACCGGGTCGGGTACCGGATGCACGCGATGGGCACCTCGCTCGAGGGCACCACCGCGGACATCCTCGCGGTGGTGGCGGAGCTGCATACGGTGCCCTTCGAGCAGGGAATCCCGCGCGTGTACACGGTGCTGAAGCTGGACGAGCGCCGAGACCGGCCGGACCAGACGCTGGAGGACAAGGTGGCCTCGGTGGAGCGACTGCTGTGAGCGCGGTTCGAGCGACCACGCACAGGGGTTTGGCGACTTACCGGGCGTAGAACCCGGTAACCCGCCACACCCCCGGTCAGCAGTCTCGGGGGAGCGGCTTACGCTTCTAAGAAGATGCTTCTAGACCACGCCATGCCCCACTGGCACGTACGCGAGCGGCACTCCACGCGCATCGCCCGCCCGCCGGCAGAGGCGATGGCCGCCGCTCGCGCGGTCACCGCGAAGGAGATCCCGGTGCTCATGGTCCTGATGGGCCTGCGCTCCCTCCCGTCGCTGCTCGTAAGGCGGCCGGGGCCGGTGAGCACTCCGCTGCTCGACGGCTTCACCCGCATGGGCTTTGCCGCGCTGGAGGACTCGAGCGACGAGCTGGTCTACGGCGGGGTGGGACGCTTCTGGAAGCCAAGCGGCGGCCTGCGCCGGGTGAGCGCCGCGGAGTTCGGCCCCGTCGACGAGGCGGGCTACGCGAAGGCGGGCTTCAACTTCCTCGCGGAGCCCGCGCCGGGCGGCGGCTGCGTGCTGAGCACCGAGACCCGCGTTCTGGGCACCGACGCCGCGGCCCGTGGCCGCTTCAGGCTCTACTGGACCGTGGTCGGGCCGGGCAGCTCCCTGATCCGCCGGGACTGGCTCCGCGCCATCCGCCGCCGGGCCGAGCGCTCGCCCGCCCCGGGCTAGCGGCCCATCGCGCGCCGGAGCGCGGCCGCCTGTTGCGAAGGCACGAGGAAGCCGTCGCACGTGCCGCGCGTGAGGAGGTTCACCGCGGTCACGGCGTCGCCGAGCAGCGGAGCCACGTCGTCCGAGCCGAACTGGGCCCGGCCCTCGTCCACCCGCTTCTGTGCCGCATTTCGTATCCGGGTGAAGGTGTCCTGGTCGGCCTGCGAGAACCGGCCCCGGTCCGAGTAGGCCCGGTTCACCACACGCGAGAACACCACCGCGTCGTCGAAGGTGGCCGTCGCCGCGTTCGCGGCGAAGATGGGTGGCGTGGACGTGCCGGCCAGCTCGCGCGTGACCGAGAGGGCCGTGGCCGTCTGCTGCTCCAGCTTGTAGAAGTCCACGATCTTCGGGTCGTCCTGGGCCGTGTGGTAGCAGGGGCCCGTGGAATCGGTGAAGAAGACGCTGGGCACGCCGGCATTGATCAGCATTGCGTAGTCGCTCCGGAACTGGCCGAAGATCGAGCTGAACAGCGAGGTGTCGAGCGACTGCTCGCCGATGGCCGAGCGCACGATGTCCTGAAGGCGCGTGCCGCCCGTCTCCGAGGCCACCGCGAAGCTGGTGTTGCGAAGGCTGGGCAGCAGGTTCGAGCCCTGGATGTCGAAGTTCACGTAGCCCACGGTCTTCGCCAGCGGTACCACCGGGTGCTGGGTGTAGTACTGAGATCCGAGCAGACCGTCCTCCTCGCGGTCCCAGACGGCGAGGATCACCGAGCGCCGTGGCGGGGTGGGCTGGGCCTTGATGGCGCGCGCGATGCCGAGCAGCGCGGCCACGCCGGCGGCGTTGTCGGTGGCCCCGTTGCAGATCGTGTCCGCCGGATCGCTGGTACGGCAGGAGCGGCCGAGGTGGTCGTAGTGCGCGCCCACCATCACGTATTGGTCCGCGAGGTCCGTGCCGGGGATTACGGCGAGCAGGTTGGTGCCGGCGGTGAAGGTCTGGAGATAGGCGTCGTCGCCCGTCTTGCTCGAGTCGAGGCCGTTCCCGATGCCCTTCAGCTCGCCGAGGATGTACGAGCGCGCAAGGGCCGAGCCCGGCGTGTCGTTGTTCCGGCCCTCCGTGGCGTCGCCGGCGATGCGCGCGATGTCGTACTGAGCGCAGCCCGTGAGGACCGCGATGGCCACCAGCCCGGCACACAGGAACAGGCGCGTTCTCATCCCCCACCTCTCACTCGGATCGACCGACCCTAACCGAACCCGAGCGCCCCGCGCGACGCTAGCCCAGCTCCGACAGCGCCTCCAGCAGGCGGTCCACCTCGTCCTCGGTGGTGTAGTGGAGAAACCCGGCCCGGACCGCGCCGCGCTCGGACAGGCCCAGCGCCTCCATCGGCGCCAGCGCGTAGTAGTTGCCGTCCCAGACGTAGAGGCCGAGCCCGGCCAGGCGCTCGGCCACCTCGCGAGGCGGGCGATCGCCGACGTTGAAGCAGAACGTGGGCGTGCGCTCTGCCACCCGCTCCGGATCGGCGATGCCGTACAGGTCCAGCCCGGGGATGTCGGCCGCGGCCTCGAGGAAGCGCCGCGAGAGCGACTCCTCGTGGGTGCGGATGCTCTCGAAGGCGGCGTCGAGACCCCCGTCGCCCAGCGAGCGCAGGTAGCCGATCGCCGCGGTGGCGCCCGCGATCGCCTCGTGGGACTGGGTGCCCGACTCGAACCGGTGCCCGGGCGGCCATTCGGATGCCGGGCGCACGCGGTCCGCGGGAAGCGACTCGGCCAGGCCGAGCTCGATCGCCGCCACCCCGACGTGCGGCCCGAAGAACTTGTAGGGCGAGCAGAGCAGCACGTCGATCCCCAGCTCCGCCCGGCGCAGTCGGCGGTGCGGCGCCATGTGCACGGCGTCGGCCCACGCCAGCGCGCCGGCGCGATGCGCGGCCGCCGTGATCCGCGCCGCGTCGGTGACCGATCCGAGCGCGTTCGATGCCAGCGTGAACGCCACCACGCGCGTGCGCTCGCCCAGCAGCGCCTCCAGGCCGTCCAGGTCCAGCGTCCCGTCCGCGGGCCGGATCGGGGCGCGGCGCACCACCAGCCCGTGGTCCCGGGCCACCATTAGCCAGGGGGACACGTTGGCGTCGTGGTCGAGGTCGGTGACCACGATCTCGTCGCCGGCGCTGAGCGTGCGGGCCACCGCGTGGGCGAGAAGGAAGTTCAGCGTGGTCATGTTCGCCCCGAAGGCGATCTCCTCGGGCGCGCTCCCCGTGAAGTCGGCAGCGGCCGCGCGCCCCTCCGCCATCACCGCGTCGGACTCCTCGGATGTGCGAAACGCGCCGCCCAGGTTCGCGTTCGACCGGCGCAGGTACTCCGCCATGGCCTCGATCACCTCGCCCGGCACCTGGGAGCCTCCGGGCCCGTCGAAATAGGCCGCGTCACCGGCCAGGGCGGGAAACCGCCCGCGAATGGAAGACATCGCTGCGGTGCTCACCCGATCAGCGATCGGGCTGCGCTCCTCGCGGGAATCCAGGTCCACTAGGCGCGGGCGAGTAGTCCGCGGAGGACGTGGTGGAGGATGCCTCCGCCGCGGAAGTAGAGCCATTCGGTGGGGGTGTCGATGCGCACGCGGGCGTCGAACTCCCCGGGCTCGCCGTCGTCGGGAGTGGCGGTGACGCGCAGGGT
>JBBQHI010000046.1:0-28655 GCA_038323835.1 Solirubrobacterales bacterium | reverse complement strand
CCACCGACAACGCGAACGTGAACCTGGTCCGGATCGGCGAGCGCTACATCGCCATGACGGAGACCCCGCTGCCGATCGAGTTCGATCCCGAGACGCTGGCCACCCGCGGCCCGCTGCGCTTCTCGGACAAGAACGGCGGGCTCGCCACCACCGCGCACCCTCACCACGACTTCGCCCGCGACGAAATGGTGAACTACTCGGTCCATTTCGCCCGCAAGAGCGAGTATCGGCTCTGGGGCCTCCCGGCGGGGTCGGACGAGCGCCGTCTCATCGCAAAGCTGCCCGTGGCCGACCCGGCGTACATGCACGCATTCGGGATGAGCGAGCGCTACCTGATCCTGGCCGAGTATCCGCTCCGCGTGAACCCGCTGAAGCTCGCGTTCTCGGGCCGTGCGTTCATCAAGAACTACCGCTGGCAGCCCGAGCGGGGCACGCGCTTCCAGGTGTTCGACCGCGAGACCGGGGCCCATCGCGGCACCTACGAGACGGACGCCTTCTTCTGCTTCCACCACGTGAACGCGTTCGAGCGCGGTGGCGATCTGGTGATCGACCTGATCGCCTTCGAGGACAACGCGATCATCGACTCCCTGTATCTCGACGAGAACGGCCCGGTGGGCGCGATCCCACCCTCCGAGCTGCGCCGGTACACCATCGGCCTGGAGTCAGGTTCGGTCCGCTCGGAGCCGCTGGCCGAGGGCACGGTGGAGCTGCCGCGGATCGACTACCGCCGCCGCAACACCCGGGACTACCGGTTCGCCTACTTCGCCGGGGCCGCCAACGATTGGCTGGACCGCCTGGTCAAGGTGGACGTCGGCCAGGGCGAGGTGGCCTCCTGGGCCGAGGACGGCTGCTATCCGGGCGAGCCCATCTTCGTCCGCGAGCCGGGCACCGAGGGAGAGGACGACGGCGTGATCCTCTCGGTGGTGCTCGACACGCGGGCGGGCAGGTCCTTCCTGCTCGTGCTGGACGCACGGTCGTTCGGCGAGCTGGCCCGTGCCGAGGCGCCGCACCACATCCCGTTCGGATTCCACGGGCAGTACCTGCGCTGAGCTCTCGGGCGACTAGGGAGGAGCGCAGCCCGAGCGTTCTTGTCCCACGACCTGAACTGCGCGGGTAGTCTGCGCCGCCATGCCCTCCCGTCTCTTCGCCCCCGGGGTGCTCGACGGCCAGGTGGCGATCGTGAGCGGCGGCGGCAGCGGCCTCGGCCGGGCGTCCGCCCTGGAGCTGGCCGCGTGCGGAGCCCGTGTCGTCGTGTGCGGACGGAGGCTCGAGCCGCTCGAGGAGACGGTGGCCCGGGCGGACGACGGTCGCGTCGAAGCCCGGGTCTGCGACATCCGCGAGGAGGATCAGGTGTCCGAGCTCGTGGACGGCGTGCTCGAGCGCCACGGCCAGGTCGGCCTGCTCGTCAACAACGCCGGCGGGCAGTACCTCACCCCGGCCGAGGACATCACGCCCAAGGGCTTCCGCACCGTGATGACCCTGAACGTGGAGGGCACCTGGCTCATGACCCACACCGTGGCCACGCGGGCCATGATGGGCCGGGATGGGGAGGACCCGCGCGGGGGCAAGATCGTGAACGTCACCCTGTCGCCGCACCACGGCCTGCCCGGAATGGCGCACTCGTCCGCCGCCCGCGCCGCGGTGGAGACCCTCACCCGCGTCCTGTCGATCGAGTGGGCCCGCTTCGGCATCAAGCTCACCGCCCTGGCGGCGGGGCACTTCGCCACCGACACGCTCATGACCAAGTACCCGAAGCCGGTGGTGGACGGGGTGGCGGGCACGGTGCCGCTCCAGCGGCTCGGCACCGAGGAGGAGTTCGCCTGGCTCGTGGCCTATCTGGCCTCGCCGGCGGGCGACTACGTGTCGGGCGCGGTGCTCACGATCGACGGCGCGCGCGACAACTGGTTCGGCGCCTGGCCGCCCCGCGGGCTCACCGACGACTCGGGGAAGCCGCTCGCCGAAGAGCGCCGGAGCAACGACTGACCATCCCCGAGATCACCACCGAGCGGCTGGTGCTCCGCGGCCCCCGTGACGACGATCTCGACGACTGGGCAAGCATCCACGCCGACCTCGACGTGGTGCGCTGGATCGGCCGCGACCGGGCACTCACCCGCGCCGACTCCTGGCGCGAGCTGGCCTACCTGGTCGGGCACTGGAGTCTCCGCGGGTACGGACAGTGGCTGCTCGAGGAGCGGGCCACGGGACGGGTCGTGGGCCGGAGCGGCCTCTACTTCCCAGAGGGCTGGCCCGGGCTCGAGGTGGGCTGGACGCTTGCCCGCGACCAATGGGGCCGCGGGCTCGCCACGGAGGCCGGGCGCGCCGCCCTCGACTGGGCCTTCGCCGAACTCGAGGCCGAGCGCGTGATCAGCCTGATCGCCCCGGACAACCACCGCTCCCGCCGCGTGGCCGAGCGCCTCGGGGCGACCCGCGACGGCCGGACCGCGATCCTCGGCCACGACGTGGACATCTTCGCAATCGCTCGCCCGGCAACCATGGTCTCCTAGGGAGGAGCGGAGCCCGAGCGTTGGTCGGGCGAGCCCCGGACCATGGTCTCCTAGGGAGGAGCGGAGGCCCGATCGGTGATCGGGCCGAGCCCCGCACCAGGGTCTCCTAGGGAGGAGCGGAGCCCGAGCGTTGGTCGGCCGAGCCCCGCACCATGGTCTCCTAGGTGAACATCCCGCCGAACTGACCGCCGGTTACGTTGAGCGTCTGGCCGTGCACGTAGTCCGCCCACGGCGAGCAGAGGAAGAACACCGGGCCGGCGGCCTCCTCCACGGTGGCCGGGCGGCCGAGCGGGATGATCATCGCGGCCATCGCCCGCATCTGCTCGGGGATCCCGAGCTGGATCTCCTCGCCGTCCTTGGTCATCGTGTTGCCCGACTCCTTCGCGGCGGTCAGGCGCGTCTCCACGAAGCCGAAGGCCACCGCGTTCACGTTGATCTTGAACTGGCCCCACTCCTTGGCCAGCGTCTTGGTCATGCCCACCACCGCGGCCTTGCCGGCCGAGTAGTTGATCTGACCCGCGTTGCCCATCGTGCCCGAGATGGAGCTCACGTTCACAACCTTGCGGAAGACCTCCCGGCCCTCCTCCTTCTCCTTCTTGGCCGGATCCCGCAGGTGCGGGGCGGCGGCGCGGAGCACGCGGAAGGGCACGACCGTGTGGATGTCGAGCATGGCCTGGAACTGGTCGTCGGTCATCTTGTGGGCCACCCCGTCGCGCGTGTAGCCCGCGTTGTTGACGATGATGTCCAGCTGGCCGAATTCGTCGACCGCCTTCTGCACGAGCGCGTCGGGCACGCCGTCCTTGGTGAGGTCGCCTCCGAAAACGGTGGTCTCGCCCTGGATCTCCGAGGAGGCCTGCTCGGCCACGTCGGCGTCGAGATCGTTGATCAGTACCCGCGCGCCCTGCGCGGCGAGCAGCTCGGCCGTCGCCCGGCCGATGCCGCGAGCCGAGCCCGTGACGATCGCCGCCTTTCCGTCAAGTACGCCCATTCAGTCTCTCCTTTTGCCCGCCCCGGCGGGCGCGCTCTTCGATTTCCGGCCCGGGATCATGACGAAGCGGCACTATCCGCACTGCAGCGGGCTCCCTTGCACGGTTTCCCCGTTTCGTCCATACCGCCGGCGCGCCACGTTGGCCGCCCCGGTGATCTGTGGGGAGCGCCGCCCCGAAGAAGCGGAGTGAGTGGACCGGCCACCTCGCGCCGATCCCGTTGCTTACGAACAAGGAGCTTTCTTCCAGATGTCCGACCTGATTACCGTGGAGGCCCTCGACCTCGACTCCCTCGACGCCGACGGCGCGGGCGACACCCGTGGCGCCTTCTTCCGCAAAGCCGCCGTCGGTGGCGGTGCCCTGATCGGCAGCGGCGTGCTGCTCTCCGGGATGCCCGCACTGGCCCAGGCCCGGCCCTCCAAGAGGCATGATGTGGCCATCCTCAACTACGCGCTCACGCTCGAGTACCTCGAGTCGGCGTTCTACGTCGAGGCCGTCAAGAAGGGCGCGCTCTCCGGTGACGTGCTGGCGTCGGCCAAGATCGTCCGCGATCACGAGCTGGTGCACGTCAAGACCCTTAAGTCGGTGCTTGGCAAGAAGGCCGTGAAGAAGCCGTCGTTCGACTTCAAGAACACCACGGGCGACCAGGACACCTTCCTGGCGACCGCGGTGGCGCTCGAGGACACGGGCGTGTCGGCCTACGCCGGCCAGGGCCCGCGCATCTCGCAGAAGGCAGTGGTCGCGGCCGCGCTCTCGATCCACTCGGTGGAGGCGCGCCACGCCGCGCACTTCCGCTCGCTGGCGGGGATGACGTTCGCCCCGGCGGCGTTCGACAAGGCCCGCTCGATGAAGCAGGTCCTCAAGATCGTGAAGGGCACCGGCTTCCTCGGCTAAACCCCTGGGTTCCGTTCGTGTTGGGGCGCCCCCTGTGGCGCCCCAGCGCGTTCAGGGAGGAGCGGAGCCTGATCGGTGATCAGGCGAGCACCGGACCATGCTCTCAGAGCCCGAGCTGCTTGCCCAGGATCTCCTTCATGACCTCGTCGGTGCCGCCCCCGATCGGGCCCAGGCGGGTATCGCGGACGGCGCGCTCGATCTCGTATTCCTTCATGTAGCCGGCGCCGCCGTGGATCTGGAGAGCGTCGTCCGCTATCTCGTAGGCGGCTCGCTGGGTGAGGAGCTTGGCCTCGGTGACCTCGCGGATGGCGTCATGCCCTTCGGCGAACAGGCGCAGCGCGTGGTAGGTCAGGTCCTGGGAGGCCTCCAGCTTCACGGCCATCTCCGCGATCTTGTGGCGGATCGCCTGGTGCTTGCCGATCGGGCGCCCGAAGGCGCTGCGCTCGCTCGCGTAGGCCACGCTGCGGTCGAGCATCCGCCTCATCGAGCCGACGGCGCCCAGCGCCATCAGGAGCCGCTCCCACTGGAAGTTGGCCATGATCAGGTAGAAGCCCTTGTTCTCCTGGCCGAGCAGGTTCTCATCGGGCACGAACACGTCCTCGAAGGCCAGCTCGGCGGTGTCGGAGGCCAGCCAACCCAGCTTCTCCAGCTTCTTGGACACCGAGAAGCCCTCCATGCCCTTCTCGATCACGAGGAAGGACAGGCCCTGGTGGCCGCCGTCCTCGGTGGTCTTCACCGCGGTGACCACGAAGTCCGCGCGTACGCCGTTGGTGATGAACGTCTTGGACCCGTTCACCACGTAGCCGCCGTCCACCCGCTGGGCGAAGGTCCGGATCCCGGCCACGTCCGACCCCGCGCCGGGCTCGGTGATGCCCAGGGCGGCGATGCGCTCGCCCCGGATCGCCGGCACCAGGAAGCGCTGCTTCTGGTCCTCGGTGCCGAACTTCCAGATCGGCGGGGTGGCGATCCCGATGTGCGCGCCGATCCCGGCCGAGAGGCCGCCGGAGCCCGCGCCGGTGAGCTCCTCGCTGAGCACCGCGTCGTGCAGGTAGTCGCCGCCCTGGCCGCCGTACTCCTCCGGGTACTTGAGCCCGAGGTAGCCCAGCTCGGCCATGCGGGTGAACACCTCGTTCGGGAACCACTGCGCGTCCTCCCACTCGGTCACGTGGGGGCGCAGCTCCTTGGCCACGAAGCGCGCAATCGCCTCGCGCAGGTCCTCGTGCTCCTCGGTGAAGGGGGGAAGGGGGCGTCGCTGGGCGGCGGCGGGCAGGCCCTTGTCCGCCAGTGTCACAGCCGCTTCTTCAGCATGCCGAAGACCCCGCGCATCACCTGGCGCTCGAGCGACTTTCCCTGGCGCGACTTGAGGAACTTGCCCAGCGCGTCCGCGCCCCCCGCGGCCGGGGCAGGCGCCTTCTCGCGGCGCGGCGCGGGCGCCTTCTCCGCCTTTGGAGCGGCGACCTCCTTCTGCTCGGCCCGCTCCATCCGGGCGGCCAGCTTCTCCCGCGCGCTCTCGGACTCCACGCGCTGTCCGTACTTCGCGAACAGGGGCGAGGCCTCGGCCGCGCCCTTCACGTCGTCAGCCGGACCCAGGCGCGAGGCCGGAGCGCGCAGCTTGGTGTGCACCACCGGCGTGGGCACGCCCTCGTCGGAGAGCGTGGTCACGGCGGCCTCGCCGATGCCCATCGACGTGAGCAGCTCCTCCACGTCGTAGAACTCGGACTTCGGGTAGGTGGACGCGGCGGCCCTCAGCGCCTTGGCGTCGTCCGGGGTGAAGGCGCGCAGGGCATGCTGCACCCGGTTCCCGAGCTGGCCCAGCACCGACGCCGGCACGTCGTCGGGCACCTGGGTCACGAAGAACACGCCCACGCCCTTCGAGCGGATCAGCCGCACGGTCTGGGTCACGGACTCGAGGAACGCCTTGGTGGCTCCCTGGAACAGCAGATGGGCTTCGTCGAAGAAGAACACGAGCTTCGGCTTCTCCAGGTCCCCGGCCTCGGGAAGCTGCTCGAACAGCTCGGCCAGCAGCCACATCAGCGCGGTGGAGAAGAGCTTCGGCTTGTCCTGCACCGCGGGCAGCTCGATCACCGAGATCACGCCGCGGCCGTCGGAGGCCGTGCGCAGCAGGTCCGTGATCTCGAGCTGGGGCTCGCCGAAGAACTCGGTGCCGCCGCCGTCCTCCAGGCCCACGAGCGTGCGCAGGAGCACGCCCACGGTGGCCGACGCCAGGCCGCCGATCCCATCCAGCTCGTCCTTGCCGTCGTCGGAGTCGAGGAACGTGAGCAGCGCGCGCAGGTCGGAGAGGTCCAACAGCGGCAGGCCCTTCTGGTCGGCGTAGTGGAACACCAGCGCCAGGCTCTGCTCCTGGGTCTCGTTGGCCTCCAGCACCTTGGCCAGGAGCTGCGGGCCGAAGTCCGTGACCGTCGCGCGCACCGGCACGCCGGCCCCGATGCCGCCGAGAGAGAGGTACTCGACTGGGAAGCCCGCGGGCGCGAAGGGGAGACCGAGGCCGGTCATGCGCTTCTCCGCCGGGCCGCCCGCCGCGCCGGCCACGCCCAGGCCGGACACGTCGCCCTTCACGTCGGCGGCCACCACGGCCACTCCGGCGGCCGAGAGCTGCTCGGCGATCGTCTGGAGCGTCACGGTCTTGCCGGTGCCCGTGGCGCCGGCCACGAGCCCGTGGCGGTTCATCATCTTCAGCGGGATCTGCACCACGGCCTCGGGCACCACCTCGCCGTCGTGCACGCCGCGCCCGAGATCCACAGTCGGGCCCTCGGCGGCGTAGGCGTCCCTTATTGCCGGGCCGAAGTCAGTCATCCGGCCGCCATCCTCTCTCATACGGCGACTAGGGGGCGACGGCGTTGCGCGTCACGAACGCGGTGAGCTCCTCGGCCAGCTCAGGCAGGGCATCGGTGCGGCCCTCCTCCACCCGTACGGACACGAGCTCGAGGATCGCGCCCACCAGCCCAAGGGCCACGTCCTCCGACAGCTCGGCCACGCGCGGGTTGGCATCCCGGGCGAGGCGATTCAGCTCGAGGTAGCGCTCGGCGAAGATGCGCAGCACCACCCGGCGGCGCGCCACCGCGAGGGCGCCGGCTCCCTGGGCCTCCGCCACCATCGACCGGCAGAAGGCGGGCTCCTCGGAGAGCACCTGGAGGAAGGCCCGGAGCCCGATGCCCACCCGCTCGCGCGGATCGTCGTGGCCTTCCAGCGCCTCCAGTATGCGCCCGAGGACGTACGCGATCCCCGTGTCGTAGAGGGCCACGAAGCACTCCTCCTTGTCGGCGAAGTGCTCATAGAAGGTCTTGCGCGAGACGCCGGCCCGCGCCACCACCTGCGCGACCGTGGTGGGGCCGTACCCGTGCTCGGCCACCGCCTGGGCCATTGCGTCGAGAAGGCGCCCACGCTGGGAGGCCAGCACGAGCTCGCGGGTGAGGGAGTGGCGGCCGGACGGAAGCCGGCTCGCGATGCTCTCGGGAAGTGGGGTGATCCCGGATTGCACTTCCAGAAACGCTAGCGTACTATCCGGAAACCTCAGCGTTTCCGAAACCCGTACGGTGGGTAGGCGGGCGTTGAGGGCTCAGTTCAAGGACGGGGTAGAGGTGACGCTGCCGTTGAGTTAGGGACGGGCGGGCCGCGCCTTCGCGACCGGCGGCCGGATAGGCTGCCGGTCGTGAGCGCCCGCCCTCGTCTCGTCCTCTCTGCCTTTGTCGCGGTCCTTCTCGCGCTCGCCTGCGCCGCTCCCGCCGGGGCCAGGCCCGCGACGGGCCCGAAGCTGACGGTGCCGCGAGCCAAGCTGGCGGCGGCCTTCCACTGCCCGCGTCCCGTGAAGCACGCGAAGAGCACTCCGATCATGCTCGTCACCGGGACCGGCGCGACGGGCGCGCAGGCGTACCTCATCGGGAAGGACGCGATCGACACCTACGGGCACCCGGCGTGTTACGTCGACTTCCCCGACTCCACCACCGCGGACATCCAGGTCTCGGTCCAGTACCTCGTGTGGGGATTGCGCCGCGAGGCGGCGCTCGCGGGACGCAAGGTGGCCGTCTTCGGCATCAGCCAGGGCGGGCTGCTCCCGCGGATGGCCCTCACGTACTGGCCCGACCTGCGGAGCAAGGTGTCGGACGTGCTCGCGGCCGCGGGCACCCAGCACGGGAGCAACGTGGGGCGCGGGTCGGCGGAGGATTGCTCCGCCAGCCACACGTGCACCCCGGCGGGCTGGCAGCAGCGGAGGGGCTCCAAGCTGCTGAACGCACTCAACTCGTACCCCGACGAGACCCCCGGGAACGCGTCCTACACGACCGTTCGCTCGCTCACCGACGAGACCGTTCAGCCGCAGGGCGGCAAGCACCCCACCTCGGCGCTCAGGGGCGCCACCAACGTCCTCATCCAGAAGGTTTGCCCCGGCCGGACCACCGGCCACATCGGCACCGCCCTCGACTCGGTGACGTTCGCCGCCTTCGAGGACGCCATCGCCCACAATGGACCGGGCAGGTCGGGCGCCGCGCGGGTCTCGAGGCTACCGGCCAACGTGTGCTCCCATCCTTTCGGGCCCGGCCTCGACGAGGCGACGACAATGGGGCTCCTGAGGGCCGCGGGCAACCTCACATCGGGCCAGAGCTCGTCGGCGCCGCAGGTGAAGGCCGAGCCGAAGCTCCGAGCGTACGTGAAGCGCGCCCGCCCGAAGCACTAGCCGGCCTCGAAGACATCCAGGGGCATCGCCGCCGACACGAGCGCATTGGGCGCGTCCACAAGCTCCGACACGCGCAGCTCCACGGCGGCGCTCATCAGCACGTAGGCCGGCTCGCGCTCCATGCCGTGCTCCTGCTCGAGCCACTCGAGCATCTCGATCAGCGCCCGGCGGGTGGCCAGGTTCAGGTCGAGATCCGCGTTGGAGCCGTCGTCGGCCAGCGGGATGCCGGTGGTGGCGAGGTAACGCCGGCCGGGCCGGGCCGGTGCCTCCCACGCCGGGAAGCGCGGCCGCCATCCGTCGCGCCGCAACCCGACCCTGACGGTGGCCGAGCCGCCGGTCTCGATCGCGGACAGGCACACCTCGCCGTCGCCCTGGGCGAAGTGGAGGTCCCCGATCGACAGCATGGCCCCGGCCACGTGCACGGGCAACAGCAGGCGGCTCCCCGCCATCAGGTCGCGCACGTCCATGTTGCCGCCGTTCTCGCGCGGCGGAAACGTCCGCAGGCCCTCGGCGGCGGAGGGCGGCGCGGCGCCCTCGGCGCTCGGCATGTCCACCGCGGCTCCGGTGGCGGCGAGGGCGGCCTCGCGCTCGCGCGCCCGAGCGAAGAGCTCGTCCGACATGCCCACCCCGATCACGCCTGCGAACACCCCCGCGGGAACGGCCACACCGGGCACGTCCTCGGATCGGGCGTGGCTCCCGTCGAGCTCCCAGCGAGCCAGGAACGGCCGCGGGAACATGTCGCCGAGCCAGCCCGATCCGGGCCAGATGCCGGTCCAGCCGAAGTCGTCGGTCTCGTAACCGAGCACCTCCACCTCGAGCACGTCGCCGGGCTCCGCGCCACGGACCTCCAGCGGGCCGGTGAGGGGATGGGCCAGAGCGTCGAGCTCGAGCAGGTCCTCGTGCACCGACTCGCGCGTGAGGGTGCCGTCACGCGAGTCGCGGAGCTCGAACACCACCTCCTCGCCCGGATCCACCGCGGCCACCGGCGCGATCCCCGGGTGCCAGCGGTTGTGACCGCCCGCGGCGCCGTGATCTAGCCGCTTGGAGCGATCGATCCGGATCTGAGCAGTCACACCTGGTGTCTACCCAATACCGCGAGGCGAGGAGCGCAGCGCGATCGGTGATCGCGCGAGCACCGCAGCCATGCCTTCTTACAGGCCGTACGAGCGGCCGATGACGTCGAGCATGACCTCGTCCGTGCCGGCGCCGATGCGGTTCAGGCGCATGTCGCGCCAGGCGCGCTCGATCCCGTACTCCTTCATGTAGCCCGCTCCGCCGTGGATCTGGAGGCACTCGTCGGTGACCTCGCAGGCCATGCGCGCGGAGTAGAGCTTGGCCATGGAGATCTCGCGCACGGGGTACTCGCCGTTCTGGAAGCGCCAGGCGGTGGTGTAGACCATCTGTCGGGCTGCCTCGATCTTCGTGGCCATGTCGGCGAACTTGTGGCGGATCGCCTGGAACTTGCCGATCGGGCGCCCGAAGGCGGTGCGGTCGAGGGCGAAGGTGAGCGTGCGGTCGAAGCAGCGCTGGGCCCCGGCAACGCAACCCGCCGCCCCGATCAGGCGCTCGCCTTGCAGCTCCCACATGATGTGGAAGAAGCCCTTGCCCTCCTGGCCCAGCAGCGCGTCCTTTGGCACGCGCACGTCCTGGAAGGCCAGCAGCGCCGTGTCCGAGGCGTGCATGCCGAGCTTCTCCAGCTTCTTCTCCCGGATCACGCCGGGCAGGTCCATGTCCACCAGGAAGAGGGAGAAGCCGTCGTAGCCCGCGTCGGCGTCGGTCTTGGTCACGAGCACGATGAAGTCGGCCCGGTGCCCGTTGGTGATGTAGGTCTTCGACCCGTTGATCACCCAGCCGTCGGCGTCGCGCACGGCGCGCGTCTTGATGCCGGCCACGTCCGAGCCCGCGTCGGGCTCGGTGATGCCGAGGCAGGAGATCTTCTCGCCCTTGATCGACGGCACCAGGTAGTTCTGCTTCTGCTCCTCGGTCCCGAACAGGTGAACGGGCGGCGTGGCCATGTCGGTGTGCACCGCCACGCCCATGCAGAGACCGCCGGAGTTGGCGCCCGCCATCTCCTCGGCCAGCACGAGGTTCGAGTAGTAGTCGCCGCCCTGGCCGCCGTACTCCTCGGGGTAGGAGAGCCCCAGGAAGCCGAGCTCGCCCATGCGGCGGAACACGGAGTCGGGGAAGGTCTTCTCCTCCCACTCGGCCGAGTGGGGCGCGAGCTCCTTGGCCACGAAGGCGCGGATCGATTCGCGCAGCTGGTCGTGGTCGTCGTTGAAGATGAAGTGCTTGCGGCGAGCCTCGTGTGCGGGCTTCGCAACGGTGTCTGCGGTGGCCATGTGCGCAAGCTAGCGCAGGGCTTCGCGAAAGTAAACAGTGACACTTCCTACTTTCCGCCACCCACGGCGACTCAGCGGTAGAGCAGGGCGTTGCGGTCGATCCGCCGGCCGGCGAAGCCCTGAGGCCGGCCCCCCTGTGCGTCGAGGTACGCCAGATTGCGTGCGGTGTCGGCTGCCTCTCCGGAGGCGGTGTCCACCATCCACGTCTCGAGGAGAACGCCGCCCCGCGTCTGTACGAGCCGGATCGCGCGTGTCTGCTGCGGGTAATCCGCCAGGGAGCTGGTGTTGATGAGCCAGTAGCCCGGCCCGGACCTCCGTCTCGCGCGAATCTGGTTGCGGTGGGTGTGCCCGGCCAGCACCGCGACCACTCGGGGGTCGCGGTCGAGGACCCGCAAAGCCAACTCGCCGTTCTCCGAGCTCTGGAGCGGTTGATGTGAGACGACCATCACGTACCGCTGCCCGGCACGGGCGAGCGCGCGCCTCAGCCACGCGACCTCAGAGCCCGTGACCACTCCGTCCGATCCACCCCGGCGATCGACCAGATCGAGCACCAGCACCCGAAGGTGCTTGCCGACATCGAACCCGTAGTCCAGGCGCTCGCCCCCGGCCCCGTGTCCGCTGGCCGCTCGCAGGCGGCGGATCGCCTCGCCCGGACTCAGCAGCCGGCGCCCGGGATCCGGCGCCACCCGCCGGGTCCGGCCCGCCAGCGTGCGCTTCAACTCCGCGTCGACGACCCGCGGGCCGATGCCTCGGCGGGGTAGCTCGCCCGAATGCTCGGGGAGTCTCACCGGAGCTCGCGAGCCCACCGCAAGCCGCTCGAGCGCCGGTGTCCGTGGAACCTCTCCGGCCACGAGCGCGTCATGGTTGCCGAGGACCGGGTACCACGGCGCCGCGAGCCCCGGGCTGCGGAAGGCGCGCTCCGCCAGGGCAAGCAGTCCCGGATGCCGGGGAGCGTCAACTGCGGGACGATAGAAGAGGGGGTCCGGGTTCGAGGACGACTGCGGCCCCTCATAGCCAGGGGCGCCGCTGTCAGGATCGATCCGGCCTCCGCGCAGCACACTCAACGCGGTGCGCATCTCGTTCTCCTGCGCGTTGTCCACCAGGTCTCCCGTCTCGAGCACGGCGTCCGGGCGCAGCCGGCGGACCGCCGCGGCCGCCTGAGCGAGCGTCTGTGGGGTGAGCGCCTCCTGGGGCCGGAAGGTGGAGCTGAAGGGACCTCCGAGCCGGTCCAGCACGGTGGGGCGGGCGGGGGACTCCTCGTCGCGCATGTGGGCGTCGGTGATCTGTGCCAGCAGCGCCAGCGTCCGCTCGGGCGCGGACCTCGGCGCTAGGTCGGTGCGCGCGACCATCCGCTCACCCGGTCCGCGCTCGAGTACCCCGTTGCCGTCCTCGTCCGTCCAGGTGGCCGCGAGCGTCGAGCTGGATGGCGCGGAGCGCGTGTTGGGGGCAGCGTCCGTTCCCCGAACCGCCAGCACGACGGCGATCGCCGCCGCCGCCACCAGAAGCAGGCACAGGGGGCGTGCACCGGGGGCCGTCATCGCTCCCTCAGGTCGGCGGCCACGACCCGGCGGGCGATGGCCCTCGCCGTCAGGGCCGCGGCGGCCGCGCACAGGAGCCCGACCACGGAGGCCACCAGAGCAAGCTGGGCGGCTCCGGGCCGGAGGGGCAGGGAGGCGTAGCCGGCGGCCAGCCGTGCCACCAGCGGCCCGAGCAGATAGCGCTCGACCGCGAGCGCGACAAGAAGCGCAGGGACCGCCGCCGCCGCGGACGCTCCGGCGAGCACCACGCCGAGCATGCGCCGAGAGGCGCCCCCGGCTCTCAGCACCGCCAGCGTCGAGCGCCGCTCCCGGGCCACGACCCCGAGCGCCTGGAGCAGTGCGTAGAAGCACACCAGTGCGTTGACGCCGGCCACCAGCCGGAGCAGGCCGGCCAGAATTCCCAGGAAGCGCCCGTTTCCGCCAGCGATGCCCGCGGCGGAGCGAGGGCGGGCCCCGAGCTCCTCCAGCCGGCGCTCCACCGCGTCCCGGTCGGCGCCCGCGGCGAGCCGCACGGCCACGGTCGACGCGATCCCGGGATCGGCGAGAAGCAGTCGCGCCGGGTGGACGTATGCCACGCGGCCGTCGTTGTCGATCGCCCGGACGATCCCCACCACCCGGAACCGCGCCTCTCGCCCGGCGCTCAGCTGCACGGCGAGCCTGCTTCCCACTCGCAGCCCGAGGGCGTCGGCAAGACCGAGCCCCACCTCCGCCTCGGCCCTTCCCCGAATTCGCCGTCCGCTTTTGAGCGGCGCGGACTCGAACTCCGTGTGGTCACCCCGAAAGGCGATCAGCTTCACTGGCTCGCCCAGCTCGAACGAGTCGAAGCCCTCGTCCTCGTAGCGGGCCTGCGCCGCCTCGACACCGGGTATCCGAGCGACCTCGGGAGCGCGCTCGGCGGGCAGGGAGGCGGTGAGCTGATAGCGCCGCCCGAGGGACCCAGGGTCGTCCTGAAGCCCGGACAGGAATGAGGACAGGCCAAGCATGAGGATCAGCACGGCCAGCGCCGACGCCAGGACGGTGACGGTGGCCAGCCAGCGCACCGGACGAGCGGTGGCGATTCGGACGCCGAGGCCGGCCGCCGTGCCCGACCACGGCACACGGCGGGGCCGTGGGGCCAGGTCGCCCCCACGCAGGAGCTCCGCCGGCGGACGAGAGGCCGCGCGCCACGCGGGCCACCCCGCGGTGATGGCCACCAGCCCCACCATTCCCGTGAAGGGAACGAGGAGCAGGCCGGCGAGGGTGCGCGGACTTGGGGGCAGCTCGCTAAGCACGTCGAGCAGGCGCCCCGCGGGGCTGTGAGCGATCAGGGCGCCCAGACAGAGGCCCAGCCCGGCCGGCCCGGCGGCCGCGAGAGCGGCCCGGACCGCGAACCCGGACGCGAGGCCGCGACGGGAGAAGCCAGACGCACGCATCACGCCGATCTCGGTGAGGCGCGACTCCACGTCGGCCCGGGCCGAGGCTCCGAGCATCAGGCAGGCCGCCCCCGCGGCCACGAGCGAGAACGCCACGAGCAGGGCAATCACGATCCCGGCGGCGCGGTCCACCAGCACCCGGAGCCCGTTCCGGGTGGCGTACCGCAGATCCCGGAGCCCGAACCCCACCGCCCGCGCCTGTACGAGTGTGGCGTCGAGCCGAGAGCGGTCGCGCACCCATACGAGCGCCGAGTTCACGGGTGCCCGATCCCCGGGCGGGAGTCCGAGCCCCGTGTTCGAGATCCAGACCCGGGGCCGCGAGATGAGCGGGTAGGCCACGTCGTCCGGCGCCACGACGATGCCCGCGAGGCGCAGGGCGCCGAGGCGGCCCACCCTCACCCGGTCGCCCACGCGCGCCTCCCACGCTCGCGCCAGGCCGCGCTCCATCAGGACCTCGCCCGGCCCCCGCAGGTCCGTCCCGGAGACGACGGCGTAGCCACGCCGACCCCGGCCCACCACCTCGACCGCGGTGCGCCGGCGGCTCTGGCCGCGCGCGCGAATCGGCACGTCGTTCACCTCGAGGCGGTAGCTCCGCGCCTCGAGGTTCGGAAGCGCTGCGATTCGGCGGTCCACATCGCCGCGGGTCCGTTCGTGGAAGCGGACCACCAGGTCCGGCAGGTCGGCGCGCTCGGCCGCGCGGTCAAAGCCCGTGGACAGGCTCACGCCGACCGTGGCGGCGGTGCCCACCATCAGTGCCGCCGCGAAGACACCGAGAGCGGCGGTGGCGCCGCGGGCGGAGCGCAGCCCCGCCAGCGGCCGCAGACCGAGGGGCCCTCTCACGCCGGCCGCAGCCGCCCGCGCTCAAGCACCAGCACACGATCCGCCCGGCCGGCGGCGTCCAGATCGTGCGTCACGAGCACAACGCTGCGAGCGCCCCGCGCCTGGTCGCGAAGAAGCTCGAGCACCGCCTCGCGCGAGTCGTTGTCCAGGTTGCCCGTCGGCTCGTCGGCCAGCAGCAGTCGCGCCCCGTTCACGAGAGCGCGGGCAATGGCGAAACGCTGCTGCTCGCCCCCGGACAGGGTGTGCGGAAGGTGGCCGGCCACGTCTCGCAGGCCGAGGTCGTCAATCAGGCGGGCGCCCCGGGCGAGTGACTCGGCACCCACCAGACGGGCGGGCAGGAGAACGTTCTCCTCTCCCGTCAGCTCCGGCACCAGGTGGGAGAGCTGGAATACGAAGCCCACGCCGGTTCGGCGGAACTCGGTCAGGGCCCGCTCACCCATCTCGTGAAGGTGTGCCCCGCCGATTGCGACGGTGCCGGCATCCGGGCGGTCGATGGCCCCGAGCAGGTGCAGAAGGGTTGACTTCCCGGAGCCGGAGCGGCCGATCACCGCCACCATCGTGCCCGGCGCCACGTCGAGGTCCGCCGCGTCGAGCACCCTGCGCGCGGCGTGGCCATGACCAAAGCTCTTGGTCAACCCGCGAGCGATCACGAGCTCCGCCTGAGGGCGGAACGCCGATGGCTCTGCTCCATCCCCGTCGGGGGGCCCGTCGCCCACGGCGGCCGAAGGTTAGGGAGGCGAGTGCGATCAGGTAGGCATTCGTTAATGAGCGAGCCGGTACGCTCGCCCCACGTGGCGGAGCGAGAGTTCGACGTGGTGGTGGTTGGCGCCGGGCCCGCGGGCGAGGTGTGCGCGGGGAGGATCGGCGACGCGGGTCTCGAGGTGGCCCTGGTGGAGCAGGAGCTGGTGGGCGGCGAATGCAGCTTCTACGCGTGCATGCCCTCGAAGGCGCTCCTGAGGCCGGGTGAGCTGCTGGCCGAGGTGCGGCGCATCCCCGGCGTCACCGAGGCGGTGACAGGCGACCTGGACACGGGGGCGGTGCTCGCCCGCCGCGACGAGATCATCCACGACCTGGACGACTCGGGCATGACGCCCTGGCTCGAGGCCCACCACATCACCCTCGTGCGCGGCCAGGGGCGATTCGTGGGCCAGCGGCGGCTGAGCCTGGGCCACGACGTGCTGGTGGCCCGCAGGGCGGTGGTGGTGGCGGCCGGAACCGGAGCGCTGATCCCACCGATCGACGGCCTGCGCGAGGCGCGGCCCTGGACCAGCCGGGAGGCCACCACGGCGAAGGAGGTGCCCGCGCGCCTGGCCATCCTGGGCGGCGGCGTGGTGGGCGTGGAGATGGCCCAGGCCTGGAGCACCCTCGGGTCGCAGGTCACCGTCATCGAGGCCGCGGACCGGCTGATCTCGAACGAGGAGCCGTTCGCCGGCGAGCAGGTGCGCACGTCCCTCCACGAGCGCGGCGTGGACGTCCGCGTGGGCGTGAGGGCCACGGGGGTGCGCGCGAGCGGCGGCGAGGTGGAGGTGGAGCTCGAGACCGGCGGCCCGGTGCGCGCCGAGGAGCTTCTGGTGGCGGTCGGGCGCGCGCAGCGCACAGACGACCTCGGCCTGGAGACCATCGGCCTGGAGCCGGGCGGGCCGATCGAGGTGGACGACCAGATGCGCGTGAACGACTGGCTGTACGCGATCGGCGACGTGAACGGCCGGGTGCTGCTCACGCACATGGGCAAGTACCAGGCGCGGGTGGCTGCCGCGGTGATCCTGGGCGGCGACGACCGGGTGCTGCCGGAGGCCGACGGGCACCTGTCGCCGAGGGTGATCTTTACCGACCCCCAGGTGGCCGCCGTGGGCCACACGCTGGAGTCGGCCCAGGCCGCGGGGATCGCCACGCGGGTGCTGGAGGTGCCCACGCAGGCCAACGCCGGCGCGAGCTTCTACGGGCGCGACGGCTCGCCTGGCACCTGCCGCCTGGTGGTGGACGAGGACCGCGGGCTGGTGGTGGGCGCCACCTTTACCGGTCTCGAGGTGGGGGAGTGGCTGCACGCGGCCACCATCGCCGTGGTGGGCGAGGTGCCGCTCGAGCGACTCGCGCATGCCGTGCCTTCCTTCCCCACCCGCAGCGAGGTGTGGCTCAAGCTGCTGGAGCAATACGGATGTTGACGATGGAGGTGCTTCGATGGATGTGGTGATCGCGGGCGGGCACGGGCAGATCGCCCTGCGTTTGGAGAAGCTCCTGGCCGGTCGCGGGGACCGGGTGCGCGGCCTGATCCGCAACCCCGATCATGCCGCCGACCTGGAGGCGGCGGGCGCGGAGGCGGTGGTGTGCGACCTCGAGCGTGAACAGGACGTGTCCCCGTTCGTGGCCGGGGCGGACGCCGTGGTGTTCGCCGCGGGCGCGGGGCCCGGGAGCGGCGCGGAGCGCAAGCAGACGGTGGACCTGGGGGGAGCGGTCAAGCTCGTGGAAGCCGCGAGGGCGGCCGGCGTGCCCCGCTACGTGATCATCAGCTCCATCGGCGCCGACGCCCCCGAGCGCGGGGAGGGGCCGATGCGGCCCTATCTCGAGGCCAAGGCCGCCGCCGACGCAGCGGTGGCGGACAGCGGTCTCGACCACACGATCATCCGCCCCGGCGGGCTCACGAACGACGAGGGCACCGGGCGCGTGACGATCGGGCAGGACCTGGATTACGGGCAGGTGAGCCGCGACGACGTGGCCGCCACGATCCTCGCCGTTCTCGACACCCCCTCGGCCGTGGGCAAGGCGTTCACCCTCCTCGGCGGCGACGTGCCCATCGACGAGGCCGTGCGCGCGGCCTGAACGCCACGCGCGCGCCGATCGATCTGGAGAGCGCCCGCGCCCGGGAGGTGCTGCGCCGCGTTCGCTCGATCCCGAAGGGGCGCGTCACCACCTACGGCGACCTCTCGCCGGAGGCGCCGAGATTCGCCGGCGCGGTGCTCTCCGCCTGCCATGACGAGAGCTTTCCGTGGCAGCGGGTGGTGCGCGCGGACGGCTCGCTGGCAAAGGGCGAACGGCAGCGAACACTGCTGATGGCGGAGGGGGTGCCGTTCCGCCAGGACCGCGTGGACATGCGTACGGCCTGGTGCCCGCCGGACCCGGCGTAGTAGAACTGACCGGAATGGCCTACGCCACGCTCCTCTACGAAGTGCGCGACGACGGCGTGGCGACGATCGCGCTGAACTCGCCGGACACCCGCAACGCGCTCTCCAACGAGCTGCTGGGCGAGTTGCTCGATTCATTCGAGTCGGCACGCGACGACGAGCGCGTGCGCTGCGTGGTGCTCACCTCCACCCACGACAAGGTGTTCAGCGCCGGGGGCAACCTCGAGGGCTTCGCCGCCGACGTGCCGCTCGTGCACAAGCACTTCGGCACCGAGCGGTTCCCGCGGCTGTTCACCCTGATCGGGCAGCTGGGCAAGCCCACGATCTGCGCCGCCAACGGCCACGTCCTGGCCGGCGCGCTCGGAGTGGCCCTCGCCTGCGACCTGATCGTGGCCAAGGACAGCGCGACCTTTGGCACGCCCGAGATCAACGTCGGTGTCTTCCCCTTCATGATCATGGCGCTGATCTATCGCAACGTGCCGCGCAAGAAGACGAACGAGCTGCTCCTGCTGGGCGACAGGATGAGCGCGGAGGAGGCGCGCGAGGCCGGCCTCGTGAACCGGGTCGTGCCCGCCGCCGAGTTCGAGGCCGCGGTGGACGACTGGGCCGTGCGCCTGGCCTCCAAGTCGCCCGTGATGATGAGGTTGGGCAAGGACGCCATGTACCGCCAGCTCGACATGGCGTTCGAGGACGCGCTCGACTATCTGCGCTCGCAGCTCTCGCTCGCCTTCTCCACGGAGGACATTCAGGAGGGGGTGCGCGCATTCTTCGAGAAACGCGATCCCAGCTGGACCGGCCGCTGACGATGGAGGTCTCGCTGGTGGCTCTGCGCTGCCGAACCTCGGATCGCACCCCCTTGGCCGGGCGCGGGGTGGAGACCCTGGCCCGCCTGATCGGCGGGCGGCTCGGCACCGAGGCCCGGCAGATCGGGAGCCCCTCCGAGGTGCACGCGGCGCGCTTCGAGGACGACCTGCGCGACTCGCGCGGCTGCCTGCTGGAGGCGGGCGGCCAGGTGGACGACGCGCTCGAGGCGGGGAGGGTGCCGCTGCTCCTCGCCGGGGACTGCTCCATAGCTGCCACCACGCTCTCCGCGGCCCTGGTGCACCGGCCCGACGCGCGGGTGCTGTGGCTCGACGCGCACGCCGACTACAACACCCCGGCCAGCACCTCCAGCGGATACCTGGGCGGCATGTGCCTGTCCGCCGCCTGCGGCGAGTGGGACGCCGGCCTGGGAGGCACGATCCCGTCCTCGCGCGTGGTGCTCGCGGGGGTCCGCGACATCGACTCGGGTGAGCGCCCGGTGCTGGACGCGGGCGGCGCCACTGTGGTCGGCGCCAGCGTGGTGGAAACCCTGGTGGCGGTGAAGAACGCCCTCAACGGCGCCCCCGTTTACGTTCACGTGGACCTCGACGTGATCGACCCCGAGCACTTCCCGGCCCAGTTTCCCGCTCCCGGCGGCCTTCACCCCGAGAAGCTCTACGACCTGGCCGAGGCGGTGAGCGACGACTCCGAGATCGTGGGCCTCGAGGTCACCGCCTTCGAGGCGCCAGAGGACCCGGTGGAGCACGCCGCGGCGGCGGAGACCGCCATGCGCGTGCTCGGCCCCTTCCTTGACCGCCTGGTTCGGAATCGTCAGAGTAAGGAGTAGTACTTCCCACTTCTGACCGGAGGCGCATGGCCACCACCCAGAGGGCAGCCGCCGACACCCTCGTCGCGCGCCCACCGCTCCGCACGCTCGTCGAGGACCTGAACGCCCGGCGCGACCACGCCCGCCTCGGCGGGGGCGAGGAGCGGATCGCGCGCCAGCACGCCCAGGGCAAGCTCACCGCGCGCGAGCGGCTCGCCCTGCTGATCGACGAGGGCACGTTCCGCGAGATCGGCATCCACGCACGGCCGCACTTCTCCGCCCGGGCCATGGACGGAAAGGAGGCGCCCGCGGACGGGGTGGTCACGGGCTACGGCAGGGTGGACGGCCGGATGGTGGCCGTGGCCGCCTACGACTTCACCGTCATGGCCGGCTCGATGGGCATGACGGGCGAGCTGAAGATGACCCGGCTCCGGGAGATGGCGCTGCAGAAGCGCATGCCCCTGATCTGGCTGCTGGACTCCGCCGGCGCACGGATCCAGGAGGCCGCCGGCTCGCTGTTCGCCGGCTCGGGGCACCTCTTCCGCGAGGAGGTGGTGATGAGCGGCGTGGTACCGCAGGTGGCGGCGCTGATGGGGCCGTGCGCCGCCGGCACCGCGTACATCCCCGGCCTGGCGGACTTCGTGCCGATGGTGAAGGGCCGCGGCTCGATGGCCCTGGCCGGACCGCACCTGACCAAGGCGGTGACAGGGGAGGACGTGACCCAGGAGGAGCTCGGCGGATCCCGCGTCCACACGCGCGTCTCCGGCGTGGGCGACCTCGAGGTGGACTCCGACGAGGACTGCATCGCGGCCATCAAGAGCTACCTCTCCTACATGCCCGGGAGCTGCGACGAGGCGCCCCCGATCCGCGAGTCGGCGGACCCGCCCGACCGCAGGGACGAGGAGCTGCTCGACATCTTGCCCGAGTCGCCGCGCCACCCGTACGACATGTACGACGTGATCCGCCGGATCGTGGACGACGGCGAGTGGTTCGACCTCAAGCCGCGCTGGGCGCGCACGATCATCACCTGCCTGGCCCGGATGGGAGGGCGGCCGGTGGGCATCGTGGCCAACCAGCCGCGGCACCTGGGCGGGATCCTCGAGAACGACTCCGCGGACAAGGCGGCGCGCTTCATCAACCTGTGCGACGCCTACGGGATCCCGCTGCTGTTCCTGATGGATGTACCCGGGTTCATGGTGGGCACCAAGGTGGAGCGCGCCGGCATCATCCGGCACGGCGCGAAGATGCTCTACGCGGTGTCCCGGGCCACGGTGCCGAAGGTCACCGTGATCGTCCGCAAGGCCTACGGCGCCGGGTACTACGTGATGTGCGGCAAGGCCTACGAGCCGGACCTGATCGTGGCCTGGCCGAGCGCGGAGATCTCGGTGATGGGCCCCGAGGGCGCCGTGAACATCATCTTCCGCAAGCAGATCGAGGCCGCCGAGGATCCCGACGCGGCCCGCGCGGAGATGATCGAGGGCATCCGGGCCACGATCGATCCCTACATCGCCGCCGGCAACGCCCTCATCGACGACGTGATCGACCCGCGCGAGACGCGGCCCACTGTGATCAGCGCGCTGGAGATGGCGGCCACGAAGCAGGTCCAGCGCCCCCACAAGAAACATGGAGTGATGCCCGTATGAGCCGTTTCGAGGACCCCGCGATCATCACGTGCTCGATCTCGGGTGCGGTGGCCAACCGGGACCAGTGCCCGGCCATTCCCTACACGCCGGAGGAGTACGCCGAGGAGGCCCGGCGTGCGGTGGACGAGGGCTGCTCGATGATCCACATCCACGCCCGCACCCCGGACGGCGTTCCCTCGTACGAGATCGAGGACTTCCGCGCGATCACCGAGGCCATCCGCGGCGCGGTGGACGACGTGATCATCAACTACTCCACGGGCGCGATCGGCGTCCCGATCGAGAAGCGGATCGCCTATCTGCGCGAGCTGCGCCCGGACGTGGCCGCGCTGAACATGAGCTCGATGAACTACGCCAAGTACTCGCGCTCCCGCAAGGACTTCGTGTTCAAGGCCGTGTTCGAGAACTCGTTCGACACGATCATCGCCTTCCTCGAGGCCATGAACGACATCGGGATCCGCCCCGAGCACGAGTGCTTCGACTCCGGTCACGTGGCCAACCTCGATCCCCTGATCGACATGGGCCTGCTGAGCGAGCCGCTCCAGGTGTCGTGTGTGATGGGCGTGAACGGCGGCATCCGGCCCACCCCGAGGAACCTCGCGTTCATGGCCGACCAGGTGCCGGGCGGACCCGAGGGTCCCAACAACTGGGGCGTGATCGGGATCAGCCGCGACCAGTGGCGGCTGGTGGCCGCGTCGGCCGCGCTCGGCGGCAACCTGCGCGTCGGGCTGGAGGACAACTTCTACCTGCCCGGGGGGGAGATGGCGGAGTCGAACGGCGACCTGATCGCCCGCGCCCGGCGGATCGTGGAGGACGTGGGGCGGCGCCCGGCCACGGTGGCCGAGGCGCGCGAGCGGCTGGCCGTGCCCGCTCGTGAGGTGGCCGCTTGACCGGCGCCCTGGAGGGCGTGCGGGTG
This sequence comes from Solirubrobacterales bacterium, assembly GCA_038323835.1. Taxonomy (GTDB): domain Bacteria; phylum Actinomycetota; class Thermoleophilia; order Solirubrobacterales; family Thermoleophilaceae; genus JACVRW01. The sequence continues at coordinate 6,150 of JBBQHI010000046.1, read as the reverse complement.
CTCGACCTGTCGCGCCTTCTGCCCGGAGGCTTCTGCTCGCTTCTCCTGGCCGACTTCGGCGCCGAGGTGCTGAAGGTGGAGGACACCGGCATGGGCGACTACATCCGCTGGTCCACGCCCCATTACGAGGGGGCGGACGAGTCGGCCAAGTCGGCGCTCTTCCTGGCCCTGAACCGGGGCAAGCGATCGATTCGCCTGAACCTCAAGGAGGAGTCCGGGCGCGGGGTGCTGCTGCGGCTGGTGCGCGAGTACGACGTGGTCCTGGAGTCCTTCCGTCCCGGCGTGATGGGGCGCCTGGGCGTGGGCTACGAGCGCCTTCGCGAGGAGAACCCGCGAATCGTGTACTGCGCGATCACGGGCTACGGCCAGGACGGTCCCTACACGGCGCGTTCGGGGCACGACATGAACTACCTCGGCCTGGCCGGGCTGCTTGGGCTGAGCGGCGACGCGGACGGGCCGCCGGTGCAGGCCGCCGGGCAGATCGCCGACGTGGGTGGAGGCGCGCTCACCGCGGCGTTCGGCATCCTCGCCGCGCTGCGCGAGCGAGAGAGCTCGGGCGAGGGCCAGCTCGTGGACATCTCGATGTTCGACGGCGCGCTGTCCTGGCTCGCGCTGGTGGCCGCGCGCTACCTCGCCGAGGGCGTGGTGCCCAAGCGCGGCACGCTCGAGCTCGCGGGCAGCCTCATCTGTTACCGCCCCTACGCCTGCAGCGACGGGTGGGTCACGCTCGGCGCCCTGGAGCCCAAGTTCTGGCAGGCCTGGTGCCGCGGGGTGGGGCGCGAGGACCTGGTGGAGCGCCAGTTCGAGGCTCCGGGCTCGCCCGCGCACGCGGAGGTCGAGCGCATCTTCCTGGAGCGCACGCGCGAGGAGTGGCGCGAGTTCGCCTCCCACCACGACTGCTGCCTCGAGCCCGTGCTCGAGCTGGACGAGGCGCTGGATTCGGAGCTGGTCCGCGAACGCGAGATGGTGGTGGAGCTGGACCAGCCCGGTGCAGAGGGCGTGCGGCTGCTGGGCGTGCCGGTGAAGCTTTCCCGCACCCCAGGCGCGCCCGCGGGGCCCGGGCCGGCCCTGGGTGAGCACACCGCCGAGGTGCTCGAGGCGCTCGGCTACGACGAGGCACAGGTCGCCGCCCTCAGGGAGTCCGGCGCCGTGGCGGGTCCCGCCGGGGAGGGTGCCCGCGGGAGCTTCCTGGGGTGAGCGAGAACGGGCTCCTGAAGATGAAGCAGCTGGCCGAGCAGAGCGGGGTCAGCGCCGGGACGATCAAGCACTACCTACGCGAGGGCCTCCTGCCGGAGCCGGTCAAGACCTCGCGCAACATGGCCTACTACCCGCCCGAGTTCGTGGAGCGGATCCGGCTGATCAAGCAGCTTCAGGAGGAGCGCTTCATGCCGCTGAAGCTGATCCGCTCGATGCTGGAGGACGATCCCGAGCGGGCCGGGGCCCTGGTGGAGCTGGAGGACCGCATCCTCGAGAAGGCGCGCCAGCGGGAGGGCAGCCGCGTGTCGGGGGCCGAGCTGCGCCGGCGCTACGACATCCCCAAGGGGGTGCTCAACCGCCTCGGCGAGCTGGAGGTGCTCACGCCCACCGGGCGCGGCTACGCTCGCCGGGATGTGGAGATCGTGGAGGCCATCAGCCGCTTCCGGGCCGGCGGCTACGACGAGCGGATCGGCTTCACCGTGTACGACACCCTGCGCTACAAGCGGGCGCTCGAGCGGCTGGTGAAGGAGGAGGTGCAGGTGCTCATGGACCGGCTCGCGGGCGAGATGGAGCCCGATCGCGCGGCCGAGCTGATCGAGGCCGGCGCGGAGCCGCTGCGGGACCTGATCGCCGCCCTGCACCAGAAGCTCCTGGTGGCCGAGCTGCGCAGCCAGCGTGCCGCCCGCGGCTGACGTGACGGACGTTCGCTCCCTCTCCGCCCGGATGCGGTGGCAGGCCGAGTGGTGCGACCGCCTCGGATCTCCTCTCTACGGCGTCCTGCTGCGGCGCTCGGCTGACGACGCCGACGCCGGGGGCCCGGTGGCGCAGGCGCTCGCGGGGCGTGAGGGCGATCCGCTCGAGTCCATGCTCCAGCTGCGCTTCATGGGCGCCGTGCATCGCCTGGCGCTGGCCGGGAGGGCCCCGGAGCTGGCGGCCACCTACCCGTCCTGCGGCGGGCACGGCGATCCCGAGCGGGCGTGGCCGGCCTTCCGCGACACAGTGGGCGAGCTGATGGAGGAGGTCCGCGGCCACGTGGAGCGGCCCGTTCAGACCAACGAGGTGGGGCGCTCGCGAGCGCTGGCGTGCGGATTTCTGTGGCTGGCTGCGGAGACCCGGCTGCCGCTGCGCGTGTTCGAGCTTGGGTCGAGCGCCGGCCTGAATCTGCGCTGGGACTCGTTCCACTACCGCTCGGGGGCGCTCGAGTTCGGTGACCCCGGCTCGCCGGTCGACTTCACGGACTTCCTGGCCTCCGGCGCGCCCCCGGTGCCCGAGCATGTGGAGGTGGCTGCCCGCGCGGGGTGCGACCCCCGGCCCGTCGATCTGTCGACCGATGACGGAGTGCTCACCCTGCGCTCCTACCTCTGGGCCGACCAGGTCGATCGCCTCGAGCACCTGGACGGCGCGATCGCCGTGGCCGGTCGCGTGCCCGCGGAGCTGGAGCGGGCCGACACGGTGGAATGGCTGGGGCGACGGCTGGCCGGCACCGAGCCGGGCTCGTGTCGGGTGGTGTTCCACTCGATCGTCATGCAGTACGTGGAGGAGGCCGAGCGCGGCCGGATCGGCGCCGCGATCGCGGACGCGGGCGCGCGCGCGTCGGCGGACTCGCCGATCGCCCGCCTGGAGCTCGAGCCCGGCGGGGAGGAGGCCGAGCTGCGTGTGACGCTCTGGCCGGGCGGAGAACGGCGCGTGCTCGGGCACGCGGGGTACCACGGCGTACCGGTGCGATGGATGGCCTGAGCGGATTCTTACGAGGTCCATAGCGCGGTCACAGCCGGCTCACAGGGTCGGATGGTGTCCTCTGGGCCATGGACACAACGGCGGATCCCACGAAGCGTTACCGGCGCACCCGCCCTCGGGGCAGCGAGATCCGCCGCCTGATAGCCGAGCTAAAGCAGCTCACGCGAGCGGCGGACCGCCTGCCCATCGAGGGCGCCGACTCCGCGGCGGTCTCGGCCAACCGCATCGACACCGAGCGCAAGCAGTCCCAGCTCGCCGAGGCGGTCAGGCGCGACCCCACGTTCGGGCGCGCCGGCCCCCGCGCGGCATCCCCGCGACGGCGGATCACCGGCCGCTAGCTCAGGATCCGGGCTACTCGAGCCACTCGGTATCGAAGTGGGGGCTCACGTGGATGTCGATCTGACGCAGGGGGCCGGTCCCCGTGTTGGTGAATGCGTGTGCCTGGCCGGCCGCGACGATCACGATCTCGCCGGCCCGGACGATCCTCTCGGCGAGGCCAAGCCGGAAGGTGGCCTCCCCGTCCTGAGCGATCAGGATCTCCTCGTAGGGGTGCCTGTGCATTCGCGGCCCGGCGCCGGGTGGAGCGTTCACGAGCACCAGCGTGACGCTGCCGCCGTGCTCAGCGCCCACGAGCTCGTGGGCAACGTTGCTGAAGGGGAGCTCGTCCACCCTGACCGCTGTCACGCCGAAGCCGCATTCCTGAAGCTCGTCCTCGACCGCAATCGGATCGAAGCGAGCCTCATCGGCCGGCGGTATGCCGTGCGCCCGGAGTCCCGCGAGCACGTCCTCGTCGGTGGCTGATTCGGCGAGGATCGAGAGGAAAACGTCGGGGCTCATGCGAAGCCGGGCGAGACACGTGTGGTCGACGGGACAGGGATGGACCACATCGCCAAGCGTGCCGGCCAGCTTGGCCCGCCCCTTGTCGATCATCCTCGGCAGCCAAACGTAGCCGCCCAGCGTGCACTGCATCGGGCGCGGCTGCTCGCGGGTGAGGTCCATCGAAGCGGAAACAGTAGTGGCGCCGCGGCCCCGCACTGGCGCTTTTGGGGAATCGGTTCTACCGTGAGATCTCACCCCCCACGCGCTGGGCTCGGTCGGCCGTGGCGGGGAGGTAGGACCAATGGGCAAGCTGACGAGAACACTTCTTCGATCCCGGTTGGCGCTCGCGGGACTGGTTGCCATGGCGTGCCTCGGCGCCGGGCTCGGCGCGGCGCTCCTCCGTTCCGGCCCGTCCACCGCGGCGGCTCCGGCGGGACCGGGCCTCCGGTCACTGGAGGCCGCCGCCGCTCCGGTGGCGCCCCACACCCATAGCCGGCAGACCGGCGTGACCGGCATGAGCGAGCCGGAGCCGCGCGCCTTCGAGTCGGCCACGCTCGGCCCCGAGCACGCGCGCGAGCACGCGAAGATGAGGCGCGAGCTCCGCCTGAACCCGCCGAAGCCCGACCCCGCGGGGGTCGCCCGTGCCCAGCAGGCGGCCACCGCCGCCGCGGCCGCGGCGGGCACGCCCGCGGAGATCGGGCGCTGGAATTTCGGCGCCACCAAGACCCTCCCGATCGTCGCGATCCACGCCGCACTGCTCCCCACCGGCAAGGTGATGTTCTTCTCCTACCCGCTGGTGCCGGAGTGGAAGAACTCCGCCGAGGCCTACCTCTGGGATCCGGCCACTGGCGCGATCACCCGCAAGGACCCGCCGCTCGCGCTAGACCCCAAGGACGGCGTGATGAAGCCAGCCAACATCTGGTGCGCGGGGCACACCTTCACCGCCGACGGCGAGCTGGTGGTGTTCGGCGGGAACCTCGACTTCGAGAGCGGTCCCACGGGCTGGAAGGGCCTGAACAAGGTCTACACGTTCAACCCGTTCACCGAGACCTGGCGCGAGCAGCCGGAGATGGCGCACGGCCGCTGGTACCCGACCGGGGTGCGCATGGCCGACGGCCGCATCCCGATCACGAGCGGGCTGGACGAGACCGGCACCAACGTCATGGACGAGGACGTGGAGCTGTTCACTCCGCCGGCCACCATCGGTGGGGTGGGTGCGATCAGCCTGATCGGCAAGACGAGCGAGACCCCGGGCGTCGACGCCCCGCCCACCGGCGGCTACTACCCGCACATGTTCGCGATGCCCTCGGGTCGTGCGTTCGTCGTGGGGCCGCAGGCGCATCAGACCTGGTTCATGGACTCGCCCGGCGCCTCGAGCTTCGAGTGGACCAAGGCGCCGAGCATGAACCAGCGCCGCATCTGGGGCACGGCGGTGCCCCTGCCCGCCGGCACCGGCGGCTCGACGAAGATCATGGCGCTCGGCGGCAGCACCGCGGCCGAGCTGCTTCCCTCCTCCAACACCACCGAGGTCTACGACGAGGCCAATCCCTCCGCGGGCTGGACGTTCGCTTCTCCGATGAACATCGGCCGCGGGCACGCGAACACCGTGCTGCTGCCCGACGGCTCGATGGTCGAGGTGGGCGGCGGCGTGGGCCGCGACAACAGCTACGGATCGCCGCTCCACGCGGCCGATGAGGACCAGAAGCAGGTGGAGCTCTGGAACCCGCTGACCGGCGCCTGGCGCCTCGGGCCGGCGCAGGCCGAGAACCGCGCCTACCACTCCACCGCGCTGCTACTGCCGGACGGCCGGGTGATGTCCGCCGGTGACGAATGGCACGCCGCGGGCGGCGTGACCGGCACCGGCGCCGGCGCCAGCGACACCGCCGAGATCTACGAGCCTCCCTACCTCTTCAAGGGCTCGCGGCCCACCATCGCGTCGGCTCCATCGGAGATCCGGGTGGGCTCGGGCTTCGGCGTCCAGACTCGCGACGCCAACGTGACCAAGGCGGTGCTCGTGGCGCCCGGGTCGGTGACTCACGCGGTGGACATGAACCAACGCGTGATCCCGCTGGCGCTGACCCGGCGCACGGAGTGCGTGGACCTCGCCGCCCCGCCGAACGTCAACGCCGCGCCCCCCGGCTACTACATGCTCTTCCTGCTGAACGACCGCGGCGTGCCCTCCGTCGCCAAGTTCGTGAAGCTGCGCGCCGGCGGCGCCGCGCCGGGCAATTGCTCGACCCTGCCTCCGTTGCCCCCGCTGCCTCCGGATCCTCCGAACCCGCCCGACCCGCCGAACCCGCCCCCTCCACCCCACCCGCCCAACCCACCCCAACCGCCGGAGCCCCCGGTGGCGCCCAAGCCCCCGGCGCCCCCCGGGGTCCCCCCGCCCGGGGGAAG
>JBBQHI010000045.1:0-29557 GCA_038323835.1 Solirubrobacterales bacterium | reverse complement strand
AGCCCGGGGCGGTGGCCCGGGCGAGCACCGGACCCCGGACTAGGGAGGAGCGCAGCCCGGGGCGGTGGCCCGGGCGAGCACCGGACCCCGGACTAGGCCGCGGCGAGCGCCGGCCGGCGCTCGGCCCAGGGCCTGGCCGCCTCGAGCTGCGCGCCCAGCGAGAGCAGCGTAGCCTCGTCGGCGGGGCGCCCGGCCAGCTGAACGGCCAGCGGAAGGCCGTCGGCGTACTGGAACAGCGGCAGCGAGATCGCCGGCTGCCCGCTCACGTTGAAGTTGGCCGTGTACGGGGTGAAGGCGCCGGAGCGCGCGAAGTCGGCCAGCGGGGTGTCGCTGGAGGCGTCGATCTCCCCGATGCGCACCGGACGCTCGGCCAGGGCAGGAGTGAGCACGGCGTCGTGGGTCTCCCACAGGCTCATGTACTGTCGCGAGATGGCCTGGAGCTGGATCCGGGCGAGGAGGTACTCGAGCGCGCCCCGCTCCTTGATCAGCTGCCAGATGGCCCAGGAGAGCGGCTCCACCAGCTCCTCGCTGGGCTCGCGGCCGCTCACCATGCCGCCGAAGAACATGGCCGAGGCAATGCTGGTGCCGAACACCGCGGTGAACGTCGGGAGTAGGTCGCCGCCCGCCCAGGGCGCCTCCACCTGCTCCACCTCGTGACCCAGGGAGGCCAGCAGGTCGGCCGCCTGGTCCACCGCTGCCGCGGCCTCGGGGTCCAGCTCGGCCTCGATCGGCATCCCGGTGGTCACCGCGATGCGCAGGCGACCGGGGTCGCGCTGGGCGCTCACCGCGAAGGGCTCGGCCGGGGGCGGCGCCCAGGTGGCATCTCCGAGCTCGTAGCCCGCGAGCACATCCAGCAGGGCGGCCGTCTCGGCCACCGTGTGCGAGAGCACCCCGTCCTGGACCAGCATGTCCTCGCCCTGCTCCGGTCCGCGCGAGACCCTCCCGCGGGTGGGCTTCAGGCCCACCAGGCCGCAGCAGGCCGCCGGAATGCGGATCGAGCCGCCTCCGTCGCTGCCGTGGGCGATCGGCACCATGCCGGAGGCCACCGCCGCGGCGGCCCCGCCGGAGGACCCGCCGGGGGTGCGGCTGGTGTCCCAGGGGTTGCGGGCCGGGCCGAAGCGCCGCGACTCGGTGACGGGAACGATCCCGAACTCGGGCAGGTTGGTCTTGCCCACGATCACGAAGCCGGCCTCGCGCAGGCGCCGGACCACGAAGGCGTCGTGGCCGGGCACGAAGTCCCCGAACAGGTCGGAGCCCAGCGTGTAGGGCATCCCGGCCACAGGAGCGGTGTCCTTGATCGCGATCGGCACCCCGGCGAACGGGCGCGGGTCCCCGGACCCGATGCCATCGGCGGCCGCGAGGGCGCCGTCGGCGTCCACGTGGACGAAGGCGTTCAGCTCGGGCTGCAGCGCCTCGATGCGCTCCAGGGAGGCCTCCACGAGGTCACGCGAGGTGGTCTCGCCGTCGCGGACCATCCGCGCCAGCTCGGCCACCGGCGTGAACATCAGCTCGGACACGTCGGCAACCCTACGTGACCCCAGGGTCGGGTGCTCGCCCGGGCCACCGCCCCGGGCTGCGCTCCTCCCTACGCCGGGACCAGCTCGGCACGCAAGGCGCCAAGGCGCTCGCGGGCCTCCTGGAATCCGCCCAGGCGGGCGAGCACCTCGTCCGCCAGCGCCGCGTAGTCCGCCCCCAGGTCCGGGGCGTAGTCCAGGATCGAGACCCCGCGCTCGGACGACTCCGCGTAGCGGACCGAGCGCCGGATTACGGTGTCGAACACCTTGTCGCCGAAGCGCTCCTTGAGCTGCTTGAGGGCCTCGCGCGAGTGCACGAGCCGCACGTCCACGATGTTCAGGACCACGCCCAGCCAGCCCAGATCGGGGTGGAGCGACTCCTTCGCCAGCTCCACCACCTCCAGGGCCTGCTCCACGCCCTGCAGCGAGAAGTACTCGGCCTCGCTGGAGATCAGGGCGTCGTCGGCGGCCACCAGGGCGTTCACCGTGAGCAGCCCGAGCGAGGGCGGGCAGTCCACCAGGATCAGGTCGTAGCGGCGCTTCAGGTCGCGCAGCGCCCGCCTCAGCGTCAGCTCACGCCCCATCTTGCCGCCCAGGATCAGCTCGGCCTCGGCCAGTCCCAGGTTGGCCGGGAGGATGTCGTCGTGCACCGCGTCGGCCGCCTTGGCCTGGCCCGCCAGCACGTCCGCCACGGTGGGCGAGGCGTCCGGGGGTACGTCGAAGTAGTCGGACAGGTTCCCCTGCGGGTCGAGGTCCACGCAGAGCACGTCCAGCCCGGCCCTGCGGTAGACGTCCGCGAGCGTGCGCACGGTCGTGGTCTTGCCCGTGCCGCCCTTCTGGGAGAGGATCGTGATGGTGGTGCCCATCGAGGCGAAGATACTCGCCTCCTGCGCCGGGTGGCTGCGCGCCGGGCCGAGAGCGCTTCGGCTCTATAATTTCGCGTTTCCCCCAACCCGTCGTGCGGCCGCTCCGAGAAGCCGCGGAATCCGAGGAGGCAGTCGCCCTGCAGGCACCAGCTTCTGGCCTGTACGACCCGAGCTACGAGCACGACGCCTGCGGCGTCGCGTTTGTCGCACGCATGGGCGTTCCCGGATCGCACGAGGTGATCTCGCGGGCCCTTTACGCGCTCGAGCAGCTCGAGCACCGTGGAGCCGAGGGAGCGGACCCAGACACCGGGGACGGCTCGGGGATCCTCACCCAGATTCCCGACGCCTTCCTGCGGCACGAGGCGGGCGTCGAGCTGCCCGCGGCCGGCGGCTATGGAGTGGCCATGTGCTTCCTTCCGCAGGAGGCCGCCCCCCGCGAGCGGGCGGTGGCCGTGATCGAGTCCGCCGTGGAGGGCGAGGGCCAGCGCGTCCTCGGCTGGCGCGACGTGCCCGTGAACGAGTCCGCGTGCGGCACCGCGGCTCGCGCCTCCTCGCCGCACGTCGCCCAGCTCTTCGTGGGCACGGGCGAGGGCGTGGTCGACCGCGACGCCCTCGAGCGCAAGCTCTACGTGATCCGGCGGGTGGTGGAGCACGCCGGCATCGACGGCCTCTCGATCGCGAGCTTCTCCTCGCGCACGATCGTCTACAAGGGGATGCTCACCGCCCCACAGCTCTCGCTCTACTTCCCCGACCTGCGCGACCCGCTCTACGAGAGCCGCCTGGCGGTCGTGCACTCGCGCTTCTCCACCAACACCTTCCCGAGCTGGGAGCTGGCCCACCCCTACCGCATGCTCGCCCACAACGGCGAGATCAACACCCTGCGCGGAAACCGCAACTGGATGCGCGCCCGCGAGCAGGGCCTGTCCTCACAGCTCTTCGGTGACGACGTGGCCAAGATCCGGCCGCTCCTGCGCGACGACATCTCGGACTCCGCCTCGCTGGACAGCCTGTTCGAGCTGCTCGTGCTGAGCGGGCGCTCGCCCGCGCACGCCATCTCGATGCTGATGCCGGAGGCCCACGGGCGGCCGGAGCAGCCCCAGGAGGTGCGCGACTTCTTCGCCTATCACTCCGCCCTCGTGGAGCCGTGGGACGGCCCCGCCGCGGTGGCGTTCAGCGACGGGCGCGTGGTGGGCGCCACCCTCGACCGCAACGGCCTGCGGCCGGGACGGTGGCTCGTGACCCGCGACGGCTGGGTGGTGCTGGCCTCCGAGTCGGGCGTCTTCCGCACCTCGGACGAGAACGTGGCCGCCAAGGGGCGCCTCCGGCCGGGCAAGCTCTTCCTGGTCGACCTCGAGGCCGACCGGATCGTGCCCGACGAGGAGATCAAGCTCGACCTGGCGCGCCGCCGCCCCTACGGAGAGTGGCTGCGCGAGCGCGTGGTGCGAATCGAGGATCTCCCGGATCGCAGCCCGCGCGTTCCCCGCGTGGAGCCGCTTCGCGCCCGCCAGCTCGCCTTCGGGTGGTCCGAGGAGGACCTGCGGGTGATCCTCACCCCGATGGCCCGCGACGCCGCGGAGCCCACCGGCTCGATGGGCAACGACCTCGCCCCCGCCGCCATGTCGGACGCCTCCCCGCCGCTCTTCAACTACTTCAAGCAGCTCTTCGCGCAGGTCACGAACCCAGCGATCGATCCGATCCGCGAGTCCGTGGTGATGAGCCTCGAGGCCTGCATCGGCCCGGAGATCAACCTCCTGGGCGAGACCCCCGATCACTGTCACCAGCTGGTCATGCCCCAGCCGATCCTCCGGAACGCGGAGACCGAGAAGCTGCGCCAGGTGGACCACGACGTGTTCGAGGCCCGCTCGATCGACGCCACCTGGCCCTCCGGCGAGGGCCCCGGCGGCATGGAGCGGCGCCTGGACGCCATCTGCCAGGAGGCGTCCGAGCTGGTGGCCCGGGGCGTGAACATCATCATCCTGTCCGACCGCAACATCGGCCCCGACCGCGCGCCGATGCCCTCGCTGCTCGTCACCGCCGCGGTGCACCACCACCTCGTTCGCGAGGGCACCCGGCTCCGGATCGGCCTGGTGGCCGAGACAGGGGAGGCCCGCGAGGTCCATCATCTGGCCTGCCTGATCGGGTTCGGGGCCTCGGCGGTGAACCCGTACATCCTGTTCGAGTCCCTCTACTCGCTCCACCGGGCCGGGAACCTTCCCGAGGGCATGAGCCCCGGGGAGGCCGAGGAGCGGGTGGTGAAGGCCATCGGCAAGGGGCTTCTTAAGGTCCTCTCCAAGATGGGGATCTCCACGATCCGCTCCTACACGGGCGCGCAGATCTTCGAGGCCGTGGGGATCCACAAGGACCTGGTGGACCGGCATTTCACCGGCACCTCCTCGCGCATCGGAGGCGTGGGGCTCGAGGTTCTCGCCCGGGAGGCGCTCGACCGCCACGCGCGCGCCTATCCCGGCGCCGCCTCCGAGCTGCTGCCCTCGGCCGGCATCTACGCCTGGCGGCGCGGCGGGGTGTTCCACGGCTGGAACCCGGAGACGATCGCCACCCTCCAGCACGCGGCCCGAAGCGACGACGGCGCAGAGGCCTACGAGCGCTTCGCGCGCTACGTGAACCACGTGGCCGCGCCGCGCGCCACCCTGCGCGGCCTGCTGCGCTTCCGCGACGACCTGGATCCCGTCCCGCTCGACGAGGTGGAGCCCGCCATCGACGTGGTGCGCCGCTTCAAGTCCGGCGGCATGAGCCTCGGCGCCCTCTCGCCCGAGGCGCACGAGACGCTGGCCGTGGGCATGAACCGGCTCGGCGGGAAGTCGAACACCGGCGAGGGCGGCGAGGACCCGGCCCGCTTCGAGGACGAGCGCCGCTCGTCGATCAAGCAGGTGGCCTCAGGGCGCTTCGGCGTGACCGTGCACTACCTGGCCAATGCCGACGAGCTTCAGATCAAGGTCGCGCAGGGGGCCAAGCCCGGTGAGGGCGGTCAGCTCCCGGGCCACAAGGTGGACCGCTACATCGGCCGGCTGCGCCACTCCACCCCGGGCGTGGCGCTGATCTCGCCGCCGCCCCACCACGACATCTATTCGATCGAGGACCTGAAGCAGCTGATCTACGACCTGCGCGCCGCCAACCCGCGCGCACGGGTGTCGGTGAAGCTTGTGTCCGAGGTGGGCGTGGGCACGATCGCCGCGGGCGTGGCCAAGGCGAACGCCGACCACGTGGTGATCGCCGGCCACGACGGAGGCACCGGCGCCTCCCCCCAGGCCTCGATCCAGCACGCGGGGATCCCCTGGGAGATCGGCCTGGCGGAGACTCAGCAGACGCTCCTCCGCAACGACCTCCGCTCCCGTCTCCTCGTGGAGGTGGACGGTCAGATGCGCACCGGCCGCGACGTGGTGATCGGAGCGATCCTGGGCGCGGACGAGTTCGGCTTCTCCACCGCCCCGCTGATTGCGCTCGGCTGCGTGATGATGCGCGTCTGCCACCTGAACACCTGTCCGGTGGGGGTGGCCAGCCAGGACCCGGAGCTGCGCAAGCGCTTCGACGGCAAGCCCGAGCACGTCATCAACTACCTCTTCATGGTGGCCGAGGAGGCGCGGACGCTGATGGCCTCGCTGGGCGTGCGCAGCGTGGAGGAGCTGATCGGGCAGACGCACCTGCTGGCCGCCGACGAGGCGGTGGACCACTGGAAGGCACGGGGCATCGACCTGCGCCCGCTCCTGCACGTTCCCGAGGAGGTGCCGGCCAACGCTCCCCGCTCGCGGGTGCGCGCGCCCGAGCCCGTGCTCTGGGACTCGATCGACGTGGACCTGCTCCAGCTCTGCCGGACCGCGCTCGAGGACGGGACCCAGGTGCGCGCGGAGCGCCCGATCGAAAACAAGAACCGCGCCGTGGGCGGACTGCTCTCCGGTGAGATCGCGCGCCGTCACGGCGCCGGCGGGCTGGCCGACGGCATGGTGAACATCGCCCTCAAGGGATCGGCCGGGCAGAGTTTCGGGGCCTGGCTCGCGAACGGGGTGGAGCTGGCGCTCGAGGGTGACGCCAACGACTACGTGGGCAAGGGGCTCTCCGGCGGGACGATCGTGGTCCGCCCGCCGCGCGCGGCCACCTTCGCCGCGGAGGACAACGTGATCGTGGGCAACGTCGTGCTCTACGGCGCCACCGCGGGCCGGGCCTTCTTCCGCGGGCTGGCGGGAGAGCGCTTCGGCGTTCGCAACTCCGGCGTGACCACCGTGGTGGAGGGCGTGGGCGACCACGGCTGCGAGTACATGACCGGGGGCCGCGTGGTGGTGCTGGGGCCGACCGGGCTCAACTTCGCGGCCGGCATGAGCGGCGGGCTCGCCTACGTGCTCGACGTGGACGGCGGCTTCCGGGACCGCTGCAACACCGAGCTGGTGGGCTTCGACGACATCTCGGCGGACGACGCGGAGGAGCTCCGCGCGCTGGTGGCCGAGCACGCCGAGCGCACCGGATCGCCGGTGGCGGCCGGACTTCTGGAGCGCTGGGAGCAGTCGCTCGCCCGCTTCGTGAAGGTCATGCCCCACGACTACAAGCGCGCCCTGGCCGACCTCGAGGACGGCAAGCAGGCCGAGCCCGCGCGCCCGGCCGTGGCCGGAAGGGCATAACCATGGGCGAGCTGGGCGGCTTCATGCGCATCGAGCGCGTCGGCTTCGAGAAGCGCGAGCCGAGCGAGCGGGTACACGACTACAAGCAGTACTTCTCGCTGCCGGACGACGAGACGCTGCGCGAGCAGGGCGGGCGCTGCATGGACTGCGGCGTGCCCTTCTGCCACGAGGGCTGCCCGCTGGGGAACAAGATCCCGGACTGGAACGACCTCGTGTACCGGGACCACTGGCAGGACGCCCTGGTGCAGCTGCACGCCACCAACAACTTCCCGGAGTTCACGGGTCTCATCTGCCCCGCGCCCTGCGAGTCGGCGTGCGTGCTCGACATCAACAGCGATCCGGTAACGATCGAGCAGATCGAGCTGGCCATCGTCACGCGCGGGTTCGACGAGGGCTGGATCGACGCCGATCCGCCCGAGTCCCGCACGGGCACCACCGTCGGCGTGGTGGGCTCGGGCCCGGCGGGCCTGGCCGTGGCCGCGGAGCTGAACAAGCTCGGTCACACGGTCACCGTGTACGAGCGCGACGAGGCGCCGGGCGGGCTGCTGCGCTTCGGCGTGCCGGACGCCAAGCTCGAGAAGTGGATCATCGACCGCCGGGTGGCGCTGCTCGAGGCGGAGGGCGTGCAGTTCGTCTGCGACACCGACGTGGGCGGCGGCGTGGACGCCGCCGAGGTGCGCGCGCGCCACGACGCTCTCGTGATGGCCATCGGCTCCCGCCTTCATCGCGACCTCGAGGTGCCCGGACGCGGGCTCGACGGCGTGCACTTCGCGATGGACTACCTCTACCAGCGCAACCGCTGGGTGGCGGAGTCGCAGGGCAGGGTCTCGCGGCCGACACCGCCCGAGAAGACGATCACCGCCGCAGGCAAGCGCGTGGTGGTGGTCGGCGGTGGCGACACGGGAATGGACTGCATTTCCAACGCCCTCCGCGAGGGCGCGGAGTCCGCGATCATCCTGGACGTCTACCCGCAGCTTCCGCCGGGCGGGCGGCCGCCCACCACGCCGTGGCCGCTGCCGCCGAAGCGCACGAACACCACCTACGCGCTGGACGAGGGCGGCAATCGCCGCTTCGGCACCGAGGTCACCGAGCTGACGGCCAAGGGCGGCGGGGTCGCGGGCGTGCGCGGCTGGGAGGTGGAGGGCACCTCCTCGCGCGACCTGAAGCCCATTCCGGGCAGCGACTTCGTGGAGCCCGCGCAGCTCGTCCTGATCGCGATCGGCTTCAGCCACCCGGAGCACGAGGGCGCCGTGACCGAGCTCGCCCTCGACCTGGATGCGCGCGGCAACCTGAAGGCCGCGGTCTACGGGACAAAGGTGCCTGGAGTGTTCGCCTGCGGCGACGCCCGGGTGGGCCAGTCGCTGGTGGTCACCGCCATCGCCGAGGGCCGGCGCTGCGCTCGGGTGGTGGACCAGTTCCTCGGCGGCACCGGCGAGGGACGCCGCATACCGGCGCAGGGAATGTTCGCCTACGAGGACGGCGACCCCAACTCGCTGCGCCACCAGGCGGAGATCGCCCGCACCGTGACCGTGGGCGACGCCTTCTGGTCCGGTCCGCGCGACAAGCGCTAGCGGCTTTTCGGTCCGGCGTTCGCTGTCCGCGCGGACCTCTCGCGGCTTCGCCGCTCGTTCGCTCGCCGCGGGGCGGCTCGCTCTGACACGGTCCGCCCGGACTGCGACCGCCGGCCCTTCTCGGGCGTCGTCCCAACCAGGCCCCCCGACCTTTGAGGCCGTCGTTAGCGCACGCCCTCCGCCACCTCGCGGAAGTCGGGCAGCGCCCGCGGCCGCACCCGCTGCCAGACGAACGCGGCCACCAGCAGGAGCACGCCGAGCCCGACGAACGAAGCCACTCGGTAGACCGAATCGAGCGTGGCGAGGTCGAAGAGGAACACCTTGCCCACGGCCAGGAGGAGCACGGACAGCCCGGCGGATCGCAGGGCGCGCTGGTCGCGGAACAGGCCGGCGACGAGCACGGTGAGACCGGTGAGGCTCCAGAACGCGCTCAGCGCGGCCTGGCCCTGCTGCCGGATGTCGAGGTCCAGGAGCGTGGGCTGAAGGCCGCCGGTCGGCTGGAACGGGGTCACGATCAGCGTCGAGACCAGGTACAGCGCTACCGCCGCGGCGGCCGAGCCGAGCACCTGTCGAACACGCGGGTCGAAGGACGCCAGCGCGTGCGCCTGCACGGCCAGGGCCACCGTCACAGCGGCGAGCGCCGTCAGGGCCGGGAGCACATCCCCGAGCCCGTACAGGAGCGCCTCTGGTGGCGCCACCGTGACGATCGCCTGGAGCGCGGCACCGGCGACGAAGCAGAGCGACGCGTACGCCGCCAACTCGTCGCGGCCGTTCGCGGCGATACGGGCGAGCACCATCGCCTCCAGCGCCCAGGCCACCGCCAGCGCCGAGCCGTCCAGGGTCGTGGCGGTCAGGTAGGCCACGGCGAGGAGGCCGGCGGCGTCTAGCGCCACCCGCGACCCCGGCCGGCCCGCGCCGGCGATCCTTCCGGACACGAGGCAGCCGGCCGCCACCGCGATCAATCCGGCGGCGCCGGTCACGGATACGGCTTCGCCCGCCATGATCGTGTCCGGCGGTGCGGCCATCAGGGCGTTGAGCGCGGCCACGGCGAGATGCCCGCCGAGCCCGAGGCCAGCGGCCGCGGCCCGGTGCTCGCCGTGTGCGCGCCGGCCGAGCAGAGCGAAGCCGACGCCCGATCCCGCCAGCACCACCGTGAGCGCGACGCCGTCGAGCACGAGGGCGGCCACGACGTTGGCCAGGATCACTCCGACCGAGAGCGAGAGCAGCGCGAGGTCATCCGACGTCCGTTCGAGGAACCCACGCCGAAGCCCCGCGGCGAGGTGGGCGGCGGCGAGCCCCGCAAGGAACAGCTTCCCGGCGGTCGCATGGTCCGTGGCCGCGAGGGAGAACCAGCCGGCGCAGCCCACCACGGCGGCGCTCAGACCGAGCAGGAAGGCCGAGCTGAGGCGGAGCTCGCGCTGGGCCTGGCGCAGCTCATAGCCCACCGCGGCCACCACGCCGAGCACGGCGAAGCCGGTGAGGGTCAGCAGCTGCTGGCCGAGGGGCGGCTGCGAGTAAAGCCAGTACACCCATTGCGGGGTGGCCACGGCGAAGGAGATCAGGGCCAGCCAGCTCCAGCGCCTGTGGATCACCACCGCGGTCGAGCAGGAGAGCGCCACAAAAACGAGCGCGACACTCGACCCCTCCTCGGAGGCCCCGGCGAGTACCGGCGCCAGCAGCGCGCCGACCAGGCCGAGCGCCGCGATGCCTCGCGAATCCCAGCGGAGCGCGAGCCACGTCCCGGTGGCGCCAACCGCCACGGCCCCGGCGAAGGTGACGCCGAGGGGAAGGAGGTCGTACACTTGGCCCGCGACGGTGACGGAGACGAACAGGCCGGAGATGCCGGCCGCCGTGGCGGCCAGCGCCGCGTCGGTCCGGGCCCGTCGCTCGTGCAGCCATACGCCGAGCGCCAGCACACCCGCCGAGGCGACCCCGCCGAGCAGGGTCCGGGCTGCTTCATCAATCCATCCACTGGAGATCGCCAGGGCGAACAGGAAGGCGACTCCCAGCACGATCGCCGCTCCACCCAACCACGCGAGCACCCGCCCTCCGAGGAGGTCCTCGAGCGTCTGGCGCTCGGGGCGCGGCGGGCGCGGCGCCGAGGTCGGCACGGGGGACTGGAGGGCGGGACGTGGCGTTCTCGGGACGATCCGGGCGGCCGGAGCCTCCGCGGGCCCTGGTGCGAGCCGGCGCTCCAGTGCCTGGACGCGGTCCTCCAAAGCATCGATTCGGGTGTCAGCGGTCACGGCGTTCCTTCCTGCTGTTGACCATCGGTTGATAAGACCGTAAGCCACTATCGACCGCTGGTCAAGAAGGAACTAACATGGGGCGATGCATGGACCCGCCTACCGGCGTCTGCAGGTGGACGAGAGAAGGGCGCAACTGGTGGCGCTCGGCGCGGACCTCTTCGCCCGCTTCTCCTACGACGAGCTGTCGATGGCGCGGATCGCCCGCGAGGCGGGCATCTCGAAGGCTCTGCTGTACCACTACTTCCCCAGCAAGCGGGACTACTTCGCGGGTGCCTTCGAGGCCGCCGCGGCGGAGGTGGCCGAGCGCACCGAGCCCGACCCGTCGCTGCCTCCGCTGGAGGCGCTGAGGGCGAGCATCACCGCGTACCTCGGCTGGGTCGAGGAGAACGCGCCCGCCTACCGTCGCCTGATCGAGAGCGCCGCCGGCACCGAGGACGCCGGCTCGCTCGTCCAGGAGATGCGCGCCCGCACGGCAGACCGGATCCTCGAAGGCCTCAAGGCCCGCGGCGAGCCGCCCGCAAAGGTGCGGACCGCCGTACGAGGCTGGCTGTGGTACATGGATGGCGCGATCCTCGACTGGCTCGAGCACCGTGACCTCGACACGTCCGAGCTCTGCGGGCTCCTGGTCGGGTCGCTGGTGGGGGCGCTCGCCGCGGCCGACGCCCTCGATCTCCTGGGCAGCGGATAGCCCGCGGTTCCTCGTCGCTGTTCGTGGAGGTTCGCCTGCCAAACCTCTTCGGTGCTCACCGCAGCGCTCCGAACGGCTGGATCGATCGTACGGTCGAGGCATGCCCCGCCGCGCCGCATTCACGTTCGTGCTCGCGGTGACGCTCGTTCTGAGCACGCCGGGGCAGCCGCCGGCGACGGGATCCGTCTCCCGCGCTGCCACGCATCACCAGGGCCTCATGAGGACGGACGGCGCACCCCCCGCTTTTGTCGGGGGCCCAAGGGGTACGTAAACCAGTCGCCCCTCCGGGCGGGGGCGGTCTGGAATGGTCAGCAGCAGGCCGCGGTGGGGTTGAATCCGCCCCCGCCGCGGTTCTGCTCGTTCTTCGTGCACTTGGGTTTCGGTCCGGCGTTCGCAGTCCGCGCGGACCTCTCGCGGCGTCTCCGCTCGTTCGCTCGCCGCAAGCGGCTCGCTCTGACACGGTCCGCCGGACCGCAACCGCCGGCCCTTCTCGGGCGTCTTTCCCTGCGGTACCCCTACCCAGCCGTAGTTCGTGCTGGTGCGCGGTAGCGGGGTGCGCTAGCTGGGGACGCCCAGCAGCTTCCACAGGCGGGTCTCGCCCATGGTCTCCAGCGCGAGTCCCTTCGCGCTGGCGGCGTCGGCGATGGCCGAGCGCGAGCGTGCGTCGACGCCTGCCTGGACGAGCACGGTGGCTCCCAGGCGCGCGGCCAGCGGCCGCTCGTTCTCCCAGAGGATGGTGATGTCCGGGCGCCCGCTGCGTCCGAGACCCACGCCCTCGCGCACCTCGACCTCGAGCGTCTCGCCCGACATCGCGCGCTCGTCGAGAAGCGACGTGATGGCGGCGTCGCGCTCGCGGACGAAGCGACCCTCCGCGCGCAGGCGGTATCGAGGTGGAGGCATGCTGATCATGGCGGCGTTAAGTGGTGAGCGGCGAGGCGCGGGGCCCCGCCGCTGCAGAATCCACAGTACGTGAGGTCCCCCGTTCTCGCTATAGGACCTATGTCCGGATTTTGGACGTAGTGACGTTCAGTGACAGGAGTGAGAGGCTCCACCGCGAGCGTGCGCGCGCACCGGCTGACGTGGATGATCCGGACATCGCCGGCTCGGGCCGGGCGGCCCGAGGCCGTGCCGCGACCGGCCGCCGAGCGGAGCCTCGTGCGAGCCGCCCGCGACGGCTCGAGCGAGGCCCTCGACGACCTCTTCCGCCGGCACTGGCCGGCGGCCTTCCGTGCCGCCTACTACGTGGTGCACGACGCGGCCGCCGCCGAGGACATCGCGCAGGAGGCGTTCCTCTCCGCCATCCGGGCGCTCGATCGCTTCGACTCGCGGCGCCCATTCGCGCCCTGGATCCACCGCATCGTGGTGAACCGCGCCATCGACCATGCCCGCGCGCGAGCGCTTCGCCGGGAGGTGGGCGCCGAGCTGGCCGAGTCCGCCGAGGCACCCGCCGTGGACGCCGGCATCTCGAGCGACATGGTGGCGGCGCTGACAGGGCTCGGACCCGAGCAGCGTGCCGTGGTGGTCCTTCGGTACCTGCTCGACTGCACCCCCGGGGAGATCTCCCGGACGCTCGGAATCCCGCGCGGCACCGTGAACTCGCGCCTGCGCCGCGCGCTCGACCGGCTCGGCGAGTCGACGGGGGAGATGTCGTGATCGAGCGAGAGCTGAGGCGCGCGCTGCGGGAGCGCCCCGCCCCGGGGGAGCGCGAGGCGGGCGAGCGCACCCTGCGTGTGCTCCGGGCCGCCCACGCCGGACTCGTGCCTCCTCCGGATCGCTCGCGGCTGCGGCCGCGGGCCGTCGTGATCGCGCTTCTGGCGGTGCTGGCGCTGCTCGGCACGGCGCTCACACCGGCGGGCGCCGACGTGCGCCACTGGATCGCCGATCGTGTGAACCCGGAGCCGTCGCGCACGCTCTCGCGGCTCCCGGCGCGGGGCGAGCTGCTGGTGAGCTCGCCCGCTGGCACCTGGGTCGTCCGGGCCGACGGCGGGCTCCGGCGGCTGGGTGACTACACCGATGCCGGATGGTCCCCGCGCGGGCTCTACGTGGCCGGGGCACGGGGCCGGCGGCTCTACACAGTGGAGCCCGACGGCACCGTGCGCTGGTCGATCGTGCGCCCGGGGCGGGTGAGCCGGCCATCGTGGTCGCACGGGCTCGGGTATCGCGTGGCCTACCTCGAGGGCCACGTCGTGCGTGTCGTGGCCGGAGACGGAACCGGGGACCGCCCGGTGGCCCGGGGGGCCGCGGCGGTCACGCCGGACTGGCGGCCCGTGGCCCGGAACGCGATGAGCTGGGCCACGCGCGACGGGCGCGTGGTCACGCGCGACCTGGACGCGGGGGGCACCCGCTGGTCGGCGACCGCCGGAGGATCGGTCCGCGATCTGGAGTGGACCGCCGACGGCTCCCGGCTCGTCGTGCTTCTCGCACGTGCGGTGAGGGTGCTCGGCCCCGCTGGCGCCCCGCTGGCCACCATCCCGCTGCCGCCGGGCACGTCGGGACGCGCGCTCTCCCTACACCCCGGTGGGCGGAGCGCAGCCGTGGTGGGGAACGCCGGCGGCGTGGTGTCAGTGCCGCTCGCCGGCGGCGAAGCCCGGCGCCTGTTCGACGGCGGAGGGCGCTTCTCCGGCGTGGCCTGGTCCCCGGACGGGCGCTGGCTGCTGGCGAGCTGGCGCGCCGCCGATCAGTGGGTCTTCATCCACTCGCCCGGAGCGCGGCGCGGGGCCCCGGACGCCCGTCGCGTTGTCACCTTCTCGCAGATAGAGCGCCAGCTCGATCCGGGCGGCGACGGGCGGCGTGGTTTCCCGGAGCTCGGCGGCTGGTGCTGCGGGTAGGACCTCAGCCGGCGGCCGCGAGCTCCAGCACCGGCGCAGGCATCCGACCCGGCAGGGTCACCATGCGTCCGTCGTCGGCCCGGTAGGCGCGCACACGCCGCGCGGGCGTTGCGAAGTAGAGCCACTTGCCGTCACTCGACCAGTCCAGCGCGGCGTTGGCGGTGAGCGTGGCCCCGGGCACGAGACGGATTGCGCCAGTTGTCACGTCGACGATCGCGATGCCACGGCTGGCCGGAAGCGCCAGCAAGCGCGCGTCGGGAGAGAAGGACCCCGGCATGCCAAGCGTGCGGCCGGGCAGCTCGTCCGACCACCGTCGCGGCCCGGATCCTGTGAGCAGTACTCGCCGACAGACCCCTGAGTCCGGGCACCATGCCGACCGGCGGCCCTGGGCGGCCACCAGCCAAATGGAGGGAGCGCGCCGCAGCCGGCCGGTGCGGGGCTCCCACTCCCAGCCCCTCATGTTGCGCTCGATGACGAGCGCCCGCTCCGTGGCGCCCTGAAGGTAGCCGGCCGGCGGAGTGTGGGCGGAGCGGATCACGGTCCGGCCGTCGCTGGCGACCAAGCGCACGTCCACCAATCGCGGGGGGGGCCGGTGGCCCCGGTACCGAACGCTCCAGAAGCGCCCATCGCCGGCCGGCAGCATGGCCTCGCCGACGTCCCCGAGGGCGCGGGCAGGGGCGCGGAGGTCCAGCGCCCGTGCCTCCACGACCCCGCGCGGGTTGGTCCACATCACGCGGTCGCGGGAGGTCATCAGCGGTCCGTGGCAGAGGGTGCCGCCCGGAACGCGGCGGCGCACCAGGCGACCGCTCGCCACGTCCATCACCGCTACCTGCTCGGGTGGATGAAGGCCCAGGACGAGCGTCCCGACCGGGCGGTCGAGCCGCGTCGGCGAGGTGGTGCCCGTGGCCGACGCCCACGACGCCGCCGAGATCAACAGGACAGTGGCCGCCGCCGCTCTCTTGGTCATACCCCCTCTACGGGGGCGGGGGCGGGGGCGGTCCCGCTGAGCTACCCGGCTACGACAGAGTCGGGCTCGGGGGCCCGGTCGGACCCGCTGTCGCCCTCGTGAAGGAAGAAGAGCGTGAACCGCCCGACGGCGATCCGGTCGCCGTCCGCGAGCGCCGAGAGGTCCACGCGCTCGCCGTTGCGGAAGACCCCGTTGAGGCTACGGTCGTCGAGGATGCGCGTGCCGCCGTTGGGCTCGCTGTAAACGAGAGCGTGGCGCCGGGAGACGGTCGGGTCGTCGAATCTGATGTCCGCGGAGAGGCTGCGGCCGATGCGCGTCCAGCCCTCCTCGAGCGCGACGACTCGGGGGGCCTCACCGTCGGCGAAGGCGAGGTAGTCGCCGTCGCCCTCGATCTCGTCGCGGGCGTCCTGGAGCCAGTCCGGGGTGCCCGGATCCTCGTGGTGCTCCACGGGCTGGGGCGGGTGGAGCAGCTGTGCACGCCTGAACCGGTCACCTCCGCACTCCGGGCAGGCGGGCAGCTCGTCGATTCCGTGCAGGGCGAGTGCGAAGCCGCATGACTCGCACCGAAACGAGCCGGCGCCCGCCAGCGTCCCTGAGCTGAAAGCGTCCGTCATCAAGTCTCCTTGGCCAGGGTTAGTGGCGATGGTAACGAGTCCCTGAGAGCCTCGGAAACGTTCCGCGCTCTTTGCGCACTATTCGCCTCAAAAGGCGAACCTTGCCTAGCCTGATTGGCCGATCCGTACGCACCGCGGGGTCTGGATCGGCACCCTTTTGCGCAACCCTGAGCGGCCTGGCGCGGGGGAGGACGTGCGTCCGAAGGAAAGGCCGTCGGCGCGTAGAAAGGGCGGTCATGCCCGATCTCTCACCGCTGCTCATTCGCCGTTGCATCGAGGCCACCGGGCCGTCGGGCCATTCGTGCGCCCAGTGCCGGCGGACTCCGCTGGCGGGCGAGCGCCTCCATCGTCTGGATACCGGCCACGTGCTCTGCACCCTGTGCTTCGGTGCGCTGCCGGAGGGCGAGCGCGTGGCCGTGTCCACGGACCGCGTCCGCGCGGGCGAGCGTTCGCTGGCCGTCGTGCGCACCGCCGCGTAGCCGGAGCCCGGCCCGGGCGCAGCGCTCGCGCTCCATAGAATGCGCCCGCCGTGCGCCAGGTCACCGTCGACACCTACATCTCCGCCCCCCGCGAGGACATCTTCGACTTCGTGGCGGATCTCGCGGGCCGGCCCGCGTACACCGATCACTACCTCCTCGATTACCGGCTCGCGCGTGTGAACCCGGTCGGCGTGGGCGCGGCCGCGCGCTTTCGCCTGAAGGCACCGATGGCCAGCGAGTACGCCGAGCTCCGGATCGAGGAGGCGGACCGGCCCCGCCGGATCGTCGAGGAGATCAAGTTCGGCCGCCGCGGGCGCAACCGCTCGGTGGCCGTGTACGACTTCGACCGGGAGGCCCCCGACCTCACCAGGGTGCAGCTCACCACCTACAGCGAGCCCGCCACCACTATCGACCGCCTCAAGGAGATCGGTGCGGCGTGGTGGATCCGGCGGCGCACCAAGACGGCGCTGGAGCGGCTGCGGATGATCTTCGAGGCGCCGCCCGCCGAGCCCCTCAAGCGGGCGACCATCGCGGGGTACGAGTCCGCCAAGGCGGCGCGGTTCGGCGCCCACACCGGCATGGACCCGGCGCGCGCCCCCCGCCAGGGGTCCTAATAGACTGCCCGCCCGGATGGTCCTGCGCCGAGTACTTATCGCCGCCGCCTGCGTGCTCGCGCTCGCCTGCGGGGGCGTGCTCGCCGGCTGCGGCAACAGCAAGAAGCAGGGTGTGGAGGAGCCGGCGCGCGAGGGTCTGTCCCTGAACATGGCGGGCGTGGACTACAACGTCTACATCACCCGCCAGCTGAACCCCGACGTGCCTCCCGATGAGGCCTACTGGTCGGGGCCGGAACCTGGCGCGGGCGAGACGCTCTACGGCGTGTTCCTCAGCGCCTGTAACCGCACGGACGAGGATCAGGACACGGCGGCGTTCTTCAAGGTCACGGACAACCAGCACAACGAGTTCGACCCCGAGACCCTGCCACGCGACAACCCGTTCGCCTACCGGCCGGTCACCCTCAAGCCGGACGAGTGCATCCCCAGGTCGGGCAGCGTGGCGCAGCTCGGGCCCGCGGCGGCCTCCCTTCTGGTGTTCAAGCTTCCCGTGGCCAACACGGAGAACCGGCCGCTCGAGCTCGAGATCGAGGGCCTGCGCGCGGGCGAGAAGCTCACGTACGAGCTGGACATCTAGTGGTCCGGTGCTCGCCCGATCACCGATCGGGCTCCGCTCCTCCCTAGTGGTCCGGTGCTCGCCTGATCACAGGGCTGCGGTGCTCGCTTGATCACCGATCAGGCTCCGCTCCTCGCCGCCGATCGGGCTCCGCTCATCCCTGAGCCGCCCGGCTCCTACTTCGAGAGCGCCTTCTCAAGCACCAGCCGCGCGGCCGGCGCCGCCGTGTCCGCGCCCGCACCGGCGCGCACGAGCAGGACGGCCAGCGCGATCCGCGGTCGCCTGACCGGCGCGTAGGCCGCGAACCAGGCGTCGGTGTTCGAGCCGTCGGGCGGGGGCGCGTCCGGAGCGTCAGGCCCGCGCGTGTCCTCGAGCTCCGCGGTGCCCGTCTTTCCGGCCACCTCGACTCCCGGCACCCCGGCCGCCGTGCCGGTCCCGTAGACCACCACGTCGCGCATCAGCCGGCCGAGCGTGCGGGCCACCCTGCGCGAGGTGACGCGCACGGTCTCGGGCGGCCGGCCGGCCTCGAGGCTCGGCTCCAGGCGCACGCCGCCCGAGGCCACCACCTGCGCCACGGAGGCCATCCTCAGCGGCGTGGCCAGCACCCTCCCCTGTCCGATCGCGGTGGAGCCCACCTCCAGGGGGGTGGTTATCTCCTTCGCCGTCGGGAGCGTGCTGGGGGCCTCGCCGGGCACTGAAGGCGCGGCGTTCCAGCCGTAGCGCAGGGCGGCGTTCACGATCCGGGACGACCCGAGTTTCACCCCCAGGGGCGCGAACACCGAGTTGCAGGAGTGGGCGAAGCTGCTCCGGAACGTGCCGCCGCAGTACTCGCCGTTCGAGTTCTCGAGCGTCACCCCGTCGATCACGGCGCCCGTCTGGACCGGGAACGGCGTGGACAGCTTCACCGCGCCGGCCTCGAGCGCGGCCGTGGCGGTCACGATCTTGAAGGTGGAGCCCGGGGGCTGGGGGGCGGAGAAGGCGATCCCGGCGAGCGCGCGGATCTCGCCCGTCCGCGGGTCGATCGCCGCGATGCCTCCGAGGCGCCCGGCCAGCGCGGCCACGGCCGTCTCCTGGAGGCCTGTGTCGATGGTGGTGCGGACGGGCTCTGCCCGGCGCGGCCTGGCCCGCGCGAGCACCTGCCCGGCGGCCACGAGCTGCCCGCCGGGCCGGCCCTCCAGCCGCAGCTCGAACGCGCGCTCGAGGCCGTTCGCCCCCACGGGCCAGTCGCGCGGAAAGCCGCGGCGGTAGAGGTCGGTCTGGTCGCTCGCGTCGGCCTCGGGCTCCAGGTGGCCGGCAATCGAGGTGGCCAGCTCGCCGAGCGGGGAGCTTCGTCGGTCCGCCGCTCCCTGGGCCAGCACCTCGCCGTCGAACGCCAGGAGCGATGCCCGCCTCGGGGGGCGGCTCCGCCGCTCGAGCACCTCGCCCCGTCCGAGCCCCGGGAAGGTCATGCTCGGGTTCCAGGCCACGCGGCTGTCGGCAACCGGCACCATGATCCGCCCGCGGACCGGGCCGAACACGCGCGTGCGGACCGCCACGGGGACCACCACGGCGCCGTCCCGTTCCCCGTCCGGCTCCGACGGCCTCACCTCCACGAGTGTGGCCGTGTCTGCGGTGCGCCGGTAGGCGCGGCGGAAGGCGTCCGGGGACCAGCGGGCGCGCGACCGCTCGTCGAGCATCCCGTACATGGCGTCGCTGTCGCCGCGCTGCCAGGCGAGCACGAAGTCGCGCGCCGTACGCTCGTCCGACGACGGGACCCCGGCCCCGATGATCACTCCGGCGACGAACGCCAGAGCCACGAGCCCGGCCACGGCGGGTAATGCGCGGAAGATGAGGCGCCTGCGGCGCTCGGGCGTGAGATCTTTCACGGCTGAGCGCCCTCGATCCTAGTCTCAGCGCCCACCGGCTGTACGGCGCTACGCTCAGTCTGGCGCGTGACCCCCATCGATTGGATCATCGTCGCCTTCGTGGTCCTCATGGCTGCCTGGGGCTACGCACAGGGCCTGATCGTGGGGGCGCTGTCCCTCGCGGGCTTCGCCGGGGGCGCCGTGGTGGGATCGCGCGTTGGCCCTCAGCTCCTGGAGAAGGGGTCGAGGTCGCCCTACGCCCCGATGTTCGCGCTGCTGGGCTCGCTGCTGGTGGGCGGCATCCTGGCGTCCGCGCTCGAGGTGCTCGGCTTCCGGCTGCGCCACCGGCTGGGAGAGCGCCTCGGAGTGCTGGACGGGATCGGCGGCGCGGCCCTCGTGGCCGCCCTCGGCCTGGGCCTGGCCTGGGTCGGCGGGGCCGTGGCCCTTCAGACGCCCGGCGCACGCGAGCTGCGCGAGCCGATCCAGCGCTCGGCGATCCTCTCCGAGCTGAACACCCACCTGCCGCCGTCGGGCGGGATCATCCGTGCGCTCGCGCGCTTCGACCCGTTCCCGCAGATCGAGGGCCCGGACCCGGGAGTGGGGCCGCCCAACGCGGCCATCGCGCGCGACCCGCAGGTGGCGCGGGCCGGCCGGAGCGTGGTGAAGGTGCTGGGCACGGCGTGCGGGCTCGGAGTGGAGGGCAGCGGCTGGCTGGCGGCGGACGGCGTGGTGGTCACGAACGCGCACGTCGTGGCCGGCCAGGACGACACCACGGCGCAACTTCAGGGCGAGGGCCCTCGGGAGGACGCCGAGGCGATCTGGTTCGACCCGCACAACGACCTGGCGCTGCTGAGGGTGCCCGCGCTCGCTGGCCGCCCCGTCCTGCCCATACGCCAGGACGCTGCCCGCGGGCTGGCCGCGGCCATCCTCGGCTTCCCCGAGAACGGCCCCTTCGACGTGCGCCCCGCGCGCCTCGGCATCACCTCCGAGGTGCTCACCGAGGACGCCTACGGCCGCGGCCCCGTGCGCCGCCAGATCACCTCGCTGCGGGGGCTCGTGCGATCGGGCAACTCGGGCGGCCCCGTGGTGGACTCGGCCGGCCGGGCGGTGGCCACGATCTTCGCCGCCAGTGTGAACGACAGAGGCCACTCCGGGTTCGCCGTCCCGGAGTCGATCGTGCGCGAGGCGCTCAGCCGGGCGGGGCCGCCGGTGGACACCGGCCCCTGCACGCGCTAGGCGCCGCGCTCAGTCGCGGCCCGGGCAGCGGGCCAGCCGGACCTTCAGCGGGCCGTCCGACTTCACGGCGAGCTTCACGGCGCACGTGATCCGCGCGCGGCGTGGGTCGATCCGGATGGAGGCGATGTTCGTGGCCGATATGCGCAGCCGGTCGCGACGGGGGCGCTTGGGGGACCGGCCCCAGGTGGTGCGCTCGAAGGAGAACGGCCGTGGGCCCAGCGCGCCTCCGCGGAGTGTGCCCCGCCCGGTCCGGTGCGTGGTGGGGGGCTGTCCCACGCCAAACGCGTCGGAGGTCACGTCGATCGTGCCCCGCTTGGAGGTGTCGCGCGCCCGGATCCGCGAGACCCAGTAGGCGTGGTCGGCGGTGGTGCCGAGCTTCGGGAAGTCGATGGCGGTGTTGCGGACGAATGTGACCCGCGGCGGGTTGCGGACCACGCGCGCCCTGCCGAGGAACCTGGCCGCGGGCGCGAACTGGTCGTTCAGCGCCAGCGCCAGGTGCTGCGGGGTGGGCGCGGGCGCGGGGAGCGTGGCCCGAGCGTGCACGTGCAGCTCATAGCGGTAGCCCAGGTCCTTCAGCGCGTTCGAGGCGCCGCTGAAGAGTGAGGGGGGCACCAGCTCGTCCTTCTCGGCGTTCCACATCAGGAAGGGCACCCAGCGCACCGAGGCCAGCATTCCCGCGGGCACCGCGGCGCCGACCGTGGGCTGTGCGCGGGCGAAGAGATCGGGGAACTGCGCCGCCAGCTTGTACGTGCCGAACCCGCCCATCGAGTAGCCGGCGATGCTGGTGCGCGAGGGGTCGAGGCGGAAGCGGCGGGCCACGTCGGCCCACACCTCGAAGGTGTCCGCGCCCGCGGTGGAGTTGTAGAAGCCGTCCTGTCCGCGGCCCTCCGGGGTGATCACGAGCGAGGGTCGCCGGCGCTTCCCGAACTGGACCTGGTTGCGAGAGTCGGAGAACTGGTTGTAATTCGCGGTGAGGGAGTGGAGCAGGAGCGTGAGCTGGTAGCGCCCTCCCCGGGGGCGGCCCGGGGGCACGTAGATGGCGTAGGGCTGCAGGCGGCCGAGCAGCTGCCCGGTGCAGCCCGTGGGTGAGGCGATCCCGCACGCCAGCGAGTAGTCCGCGCCCTGCCTCGTCTCGAAGCGGCTGGCCAGGATGCGGTTCATCCGCCCGGTCCGGGGAACGCCCTCGGGCCGGCCGGTCAGCTCGGTGTTCCGCCCGGACAGGAGACGGCCGAAGTCCACCTGGGCGGAGAACGGGGACACGTCCCCCTTTGCCAGCGCGTGGGCCTGGACGCGGTCGCGCCACCAGGCCGGATCGGTCAGCGCGGTGGTGCCCAGCGCCTGGAAGGGCTCGCGGTGGCGGAAGGCCACGTTGAACAGGGCCGGCGGCGAGGCCAGGCCGCCCGCCCCGCCCGGGGTGGTGGCGGTGGCCGCCGCGCCGGGCATGAGGTAGCGCCCGGCGGCCTTGTCCCACAGCCCCACCCCGGCGGCGATCCGGACCTTGTCCCGGTGGGGGTTGTAGGCGGAATGCGGGACTCTCAGCTCGACCTGCCGGCGCCTGCGGTCGACCTTCACCGCGGCGTTGGCCACGTGGAGGCCGTTGGCGGCGTCGGTGATCTCCGCCGTTGTGCCGTGCCAGGTGACGAACAGGCCGGCCGGGGAGCGCACGCCCGCGCCCGCGGGCCACGCCCGGGGCGTGGGCGGGTTGCCGATCGCGATCGTGGCCGCGGTGAGCTCCGGGTCCACGAGAGTGTTCAGGGTGAGCCGGAAGGCGGTGGCGTTCTTCAGCGGCTTCACCCGCAGCTCCACCAGGTCGGCCGCGTTGCCCGCGTAGCCCGGGCCCGTGGGGTAGGTGTAGGTGCCGTTGGGGGGCGAGAAGAGGCTGGCGGAGGCGCGCTTCCCGCCCGGGTCGCGCGTGGCGCGGGCGCCGGTGTCGTCGTAGAGGAAGTCCTGGTATAGGAACTCGCCCTTCCGGTAGGCGCTGGCGCCGGAGATGAGTATCGGGCGGGCGCGCCAGGGGGCGGCGTTCGTGAGCTGCGGCGCCCTCACCGCCGACCCGTAGAGGATTTTCGGCCCGGGGCGCTGGCCGGGGCCGCGAGGCAGGGAGCCGGGATCCGCCGCGGCCGGCACGGCACCCAGCGCCAGGCATGCCGCCACGAATCCGGCCAGGTTTCCGCTTATGCGCCGCATGGTCTCCTTCCCCGGGCGGGACCCTAGCCCACCTCGGCGTCCGGCCCCGGCGATCGCTAGAACTGTCCTGGTGCTCCGGACCGGTGCAGCAGCACTCGCCGCTGCCGCGGCGGTCGCGGGCGGCGTGACTGGCGCCGGACTGCCCCGCGCCGCGGCGCAGGAGCCGCCGCGCGGAACTCCCGCACCCCGTGCCGCGATGGGCCAGAACCCATGCGTCACCTCGTTCGCGAAGGTGCTGCGCTGCCCCGATCTCGTGATGCGCCGCCCGCACGAGCTCTACGTGGAGCACCGGGCCGGGCGCACCCTGCTGCGGGCCGGGAACTCGATCGACAACATCGGGCACGGTCCCGCCGAGATTCACGGCACGCGCATCGGGCCGACGTTCATGCGGGGGCGCCAGCGGATCTATCTCCGCAACCAGCCGAAGAAGAAGATCGGGGTCCGCACCGGCGCGCGCCTCCAGTACAAGCTCGCCCACCTCGGCCTGCACTGGTGGAAGTTCTACAACGCCGCCGCCTTCGAGCTGTGGCGGGTGGACGGCCGGGGCAAGCGCACCGAGCGGGTGCGTGTGGGGCCGAAGGTGGCCTACTGCCTGAGGGACCTGCGGCGCACGCGCCCGCTCACCCCCCACTCGCCGCGGCGGCCCGTGTACCCGGCGTGCAACACGAGTCCGACCCGTCAGCGAGTGACGCTCGGCACCTCTCCCGGGTGGTCGGACATCTATCCGCCGACCTACCCGGAGCAGTGGATCGACGTGACCGGGCTTCGCGGCTGCTTCGCCTACGCGCAGATCGCCGATCCGAAGAACGGCGTCTACGAATCGAACGAGGACAACAACGAGGCGCAGGTGATCGTCCGGCTGCCCTTCGATCCGTATCAGCGCAGGAAGGGCTGCCGGGGACCGGACCGGGGGCGGCCGCTCCCCCCCTTGCCGTACTACTAAGGAGGCTGCGGGGCTCCGGCCGACCACCGCTCGGCCTCCACTCCTCGCTAGCGCGCTAGATGAATGCCCAGTGCCCGCGGGGCGGCGCACACCGCCCGGGTGACCGGGTCCGGCCGGCCTCCCCGCTCCTCGATCCGCTCGCGCCGGACGAGTGCCGAGCGCACCAGCTGCCCGCCCAGCCAGGCGAGCGGCTCCCCGGGCACGTAGGCCCCCGCCCCCGAGTCCACGATCGGCAGCCGGGTCACGTCGTCGCCCGTGCCCGCGGCGAGCGCGGCGAGCGTGCGCCCGGCCAGGTTCGACGGCCCGACGCCGTTCCCGGTGTACCCGAAGGCGTAGTGCACGGGGGCGACGGGGAGGGTGCCGATCTGCGGGATGTGACTGGGGGAGACGTCCACCGGCCCGCCCCACGCGTGGGTGATGCGGCGGCCCTCGAGCGACGGGAAGATGCGGAGCAGAGCGCGGTGGGCCTCGCGGGCGGCGTCGGGGTCCACCTCCGAGTGACCGTTCACGCGCGCGCCGAAGGCCGGGCGCCCGCCGCCCCACCCGAACACGATGCGCCCGTCGCGTGTGGTGCGGAAGTAGTGAACGAGCGTGCGCCCGTCGGTGATGCACTCGCCCCCCGTCCAGCCCAGGTCCGCCAGCACGTCGGGCACCGGCTCGGTGAGCACGATGTGGGACGAGGTGACGGACAGCCGCGAGCGAAGCGGAGCCACGCCGCGTGTCCGCGGCCCCAGTGCGAGCACCGCGGCGCCCGCGCGGACGCTGCCCGTCCCGGCCTCCGCCGTGACCCCGCCCGCGTCCGCCCGCACCGAATCGACATGTGAGTCCTCCCGGATCCAGGCGCCGCGCTCGATCAGGCGCCGGCGGAGGCCGAGCGCCAGGCGCGCGGGCTGGAGGGTGGCGAAATCGGGGATCAGCACGCCGCGCCGGAAGAGTGGGGAGGCGCAGCGGGCGCGCACACCGTGCCGATCGAGCTCCACCACCCGGTCGGGCACCCCGAGGGCCGCCACGGCCGCCACGGCGCTCCTGCCCACGGAGTCGAAGCCGGGGGCCGTGGACACGCACAGGTAGCCGGACTGGTCGAACCAGGCGTCCACGTCCTGGTCCCGGCACCAGGCCCCGATATCGGTCACGGCTCGGCTCGATGCATCGAGGAGGGCCCGCGCCGGACCGTCTCCGAAGCGCTCGCGCAGAGGCTGGGCGCTGAGCCAGAGGGACTCGCAGAATCCCCCGTTGCGCCCGCTGGGGCCGTGACCGCACACGCCGCCCTCCAGCAGGGCCACGCTGGCGCCGAGGTCCAGCAGGTGCCACGCCGTCCACATGCCCGTGAAGCCCCCGCCGACGACCACCACATCGGCGTTCAAACGGCCTTCCAGAGCGGGCTGAGGGTCGGGTTCGCCCGCCTCCTCCAGCCACCACCCGCCGGCGGTGTGACTCTCGATCCGCATATTCAGTGTCTATCTTGGAGACGGACTCCCATGGCCAAGACACTCATCATCGCTGAGAAGCCCTCCGTGGCCCGCGACATCGCCGGCGCACTTCCCGGCCAGTATGTGCAGGCCAAGGACAAGACCCATCTGGTGGGCGAGGAGTTCGTGATCACGTGGGCCGTCGGGCACCTTGTGGGGCTGGCCGAGCCGGACGCGTACGACCCGAAGCTGAAGAAGTGGCGCTACGCCGACCTGCCGATCGTGCCCGAGCAGTTCAAGCTCGTGCCCAACGACGATCGGGCGGAGAAGCAGCTCAAGGCGATCCACCGCCTGATCAAGGACCCCGAGATCGAGCGGATCGTGAACGCCTGCGACGCCGGCCGTGAGGGCGAGCTGATCTTCGCCTACGTGTTCGAGACCGCGGGGGTGGACAAGCCGGTGGACCGGCTCTGGCTCTCCTCCATGACCAAGCGGGCCATCACCGAGGCCTTCCAGACCCTGAGGCCGGGCGAGGAGATGAAGCCGCTCGAGGACGCCGCGCGCTCGCGCTCCGAGGCCGACTGGGTGGTGGGCATGAACGCCACCCGCGCCGCCTCGATCAGGCTGCGGGCCGCGTTCGACGGCGCCGTCTCCCTGGGCCGGGTCCAGACCCCCACGCTCACCCTCGTGGCCCGCCGCGAGGAGGAGATCCGTGCCTTCAAGCCCGAGCCCTACTGGCTGGTCGAGGCGAAGTTCGCGGCCTCGGGCGAGCGCCGCTACGTCGGGCGCTACCTCGGCGGCCGGCGGCTTCCCAACGAGAACGAGGCCACCGCCGTGGTCACCGCCGTGGAGGGCAAGCCCGGGCTCATCACCAAGCTGGAGAAAAAGGAGGAGACGGAGAAGCCGCAGCTGCTCTACGACCTCACGTCGCTCCAGCGCCACGCCAACACGCTCTACGGCTTCTCGGCCCGGCGCACGCTGTCCGCGGCGCAGCGCCTGTACGAGGAGCACAAGGCGCTCACCTACCCGCGTACGAGCTCGCGCTACCTGACCGGGGACATGGTGCCCGAGATCAAGCCCACGGCCGAGCTGGTCGGCCACAACCCCCAGTACAAGCAGGGCGCCGACTACGTGATCGGCCTGGGGGAGCTTCCGCTCCAGCGGGTGGTGGACGACAAGAAGGTCCAGGACCACCACGCGATCATCCCCACGCGCTCCGAGCACGACCTGGGCAAGATGGGAGCCGACGAGCTCAAGGTCTACGACCTCGTGGCCAAGCGCTTCCTCGCCATCTTCCATCCCGAGGCCAAGTTCGAGCGCACGCGGGTGGAGACCACGGTGCAGGAGCACGTGTTCAGGACGAGCGGCCGCCGCCTGGTGGAGGCCGGCTGGAAGGCCGTCTACGGCAGCGAGGCCGAGCCCGATCAGGGCGAGGACGACTCGGGCGGCGACCAGCTCCTGCCGCGGCTCGAGCAGGGCGAGGACGTGGAGACCAGCGCGGTCGAGTTCATGCGCAAGGAGACCCAGCCCCCGCGGCGCTTCACCGACGCGTCGCTGCTGGGCGCGATGGAGACCGCGGGCAAGGAGGTGGACGACGCCGAGCTGCGCGAGGCCATGAAGGACTCCGGCATCGGCACGCCGGCCACGCGCGCCGCCATCATCGAGCGCCTCGTCTCGGTGGGCTACCTCGAGCGCGAGGGCCGTTCACTGGTGGCCACCGAGAAGGCCATCCAGGTGGTGCGCCTGCTGGGCGAGCACCGGCTCACCTCGCCGGAGCTCACCGGCGACTGGGAGCGCCGCCTCGGCCTGATCGAGCGCGGCGAGGACACCCGCCCGGCGTTCATGCGGGACATCAAGGAGTTCACCACCGAGACGGTGAAGGAGCTGGACAAGCTCAAGGGCGTGAAGATCGAGCGGGCCAAGCTCGGCCCCGGCCCGATCTGCGGCCGCGAGATCTCGGAGAACCGGAAGGGCTACTCGTGCTGGTCGCGCGAGGACCCGGGCTGCGGCTTCGTGATCTGGAAGAAGAAGGCGAGCAAGAACCTGCCCGTGTCGGTGGCCAAGGAGCTGATCGAGAGCCTGCGCCAGTCGCGTGAGGCCGGTGAGGATCCCGGCGTCGGGCGCACGGCCAAGGCGGTGCCCGGGTTCCGCGGGCGCTCCGGGCGCAGCTTCCGGGCGAAGCTCCGGCTCGAGTCCCCCGAGGAGGGCAAATGGCGGGTGGAGTTCGACGAGGAGTGGGCCAAGGAGCCTCCCAAGGGGGAGGCCGAGGAGGAGCGCGCCGAGGCGGAGGCCGCCGTGCCCACGCCGATCGAGGCGGGCCAGGCTCCGGCGGAGGACGACGATGCCGTCGCACCCGCCGCCAACGGCAGCCCCAGCCGGCCCGCCCGCACCGGCTGATCAGGCCGCGAGCGCGGGGAGGGTGGCGCCCCGCAGGGCGTTCTCCACGCGCGGAGGCCCGATCTCGCCCAGCCGGATGACCGTGCCGGGCCAGTAGGGCCCCGGGTCGCCGGGAGGGCCCAGGAACACCGGCTCGTGGCACCAGCAGCCGCTGTTCCACAGGCTCGGTCCTCCGGGCGCGCGCCATTCGGCGAGGTCGTCCCCGGGCAGCGGGCCGGCGCGGTGGGTGTGTCCGAAGATCACGTGCTCGGCGTCCGGGGCCAGCACGCCGGCCACCCGGCGCATGGCGTTGAGGCCGCCGCGTCGTAGATGCTCGCCGCTGATCGCGGCCTCGAGCGGGCCCGCGCCCAGCCGGTTGAGCGCGAACACCGCGCCGGGGATGGCGACTCGTCCCATCGCCAGGCCGCCGAGCCGCCGGCGACCGCTGGCCTGTCGCCATACGCTGCGGGAGAGAGAGCCACCCCGGCGCAGGGCCGCGTCGGCGGCCGTCTCGGCGAAGCCCCCGAGGAGCCCGTAGAGCGGGCTGAGCGCCGCCTCGTAGTCGGCGGCGCCGGTGGCGTGGCGGCCGCGGCCGCCGAGCCTGGCCATGATCGAGGCGGCCACGGACTCGATCCGCGGAACGGTGAGGGGGATGTCGAGGTAGTGGCCATGCGTGACGTAGACGTCGGGGCGCAGGCGCAGGCCCGGGTAGGCGACGGTGAGGTGGGTGCCGGGCAGGTACGCGGCCAGCCGGCCGAGCAGGCCGTCGCCCGGCTGCACCTCCCACACGCCCTCGGCCTCCAGCTCCCGGCCGTCGAGGCGCATGCGGCCGAGCCACGGGGCCGCGAGGCCGTGATCGTGGTTCCCGGGCACCACAGTGAGGCGCCCGCCGGCCGTGACCTCGCCCAGCTCCTGGAAGAGCGGGCGGGCGATCTCGAGCAGGTCTGCCGCCCGGCGTTCGCGCATCTCGAGCACGTCGCCCAACAGCACCACGTGGTCCGCGCTCGACACCGCCTCCACCAGCCGCGCCCGTGCTGAGGGGTCGCGGGCCACGTCGATCCCGCTGAGGATCCCGAGGTGGAGATCGGAGACCAGTGCGAAGCTCACGGCCAGGATGGTGGCAGGAGGAGGCTTGGCTACGCCCGCGAGGAGCGCAGGCCGAGCGTTGGTCGGCCGAGCACCGCAGCGATGACTACCCTGCTTGGGCGTGTCGCGTTTCTGCCGCCATAACCGCCTGCTGGTGGATTGCCCGATCTGCTCCAAGGGCACGGTGCTGGATCCCGCGGTGCGGGCGGAGCGCAGGCCTCGCGCGCGGACGGGCGCCGGAGCCGGCGGGTCCACCTCCCGCCGCGCTCAGGCCAGCACCAGCGTCCGCGGCCCCTACGCGTCGGCCGGCCCCTACGAGGGAGGCACGGAGGTCCGCATGGAGCGGGTGCCGGGAGGACTGCGCCTGGCCGAGTGGCACGCGGGGCAGATCTCGCGCAAGGCGCCCGTCGTGGACGCCGACCACCTGCCCCGGCTGCTCGCCGAGGCGGTGGAGAAGGACCTGCTCACGCTCGCGGACGCCGAGGAGGGCCGTGTGCCCGGGCCGGAGCTGGCCTACGGGAGCAGCCCAGGCCGCACCGGCGACTTCCGTGACGAGCTGCGGGTGGAGCCGCTGGAGGGCGATCGCGTCCGCATCGCCCGCTGGATCATGCGCCCGAACGCGGGCTGGCAGCTTCAGGAGGCGCCCGTTCTGCTGCCGCCCGAGCGCTTCGCGCAGGCCATGGCGTCCGCTGCCGCGCGCGGGGTGCTCGTGCGCGGCGACGCCGGCGTCGCGTAAGACGACTGATCGCCTAGCCCCGGCTAGCTGTCATTCCCAGGTGCGTTTGTCAGGCGGCTGATGGGTGGCTGTTTGTTGAGGCTGCCGTGCGGCCGGGTGTGGTTGTAGTGGTGGAGCCAGGGTTGCAGAGTGGCGGTGCGTTCGGTGCTTGAGTGGTAGGTGCGGCGGT
>JBBQHI010000044.1:0-32876 GCA_038323835.1 Solirubrobacterales bacterium | reverse complement strand
ATGGAGGCCGCCGCGGCCGCGGGCGAGGTGCTCTCCGGTGGTACCGAGCTGCCGATGGCCGGCGGCAACGGCAAGACCCGGAAGGTGCTCGGCGAAGACGAGTCGCCCACCGACGGGCGCCGCTTCACACGGGCGTAGGCGAGCCCTCCGCGTCGAGCACGGTGGCGCGGCAGAACGCGTCCACCACGCGCGGGTCGAACTGCGCGCCCGCGCACCGGCGCAGCTCCTCGCGGGCCTCGTCGGCGGTCACCGCAGGGCGGTAAGAGCGGTCGGTGATCATCGCGTCGAAGGCGTCGCAGACCGCGACCACGCGCGCCCCGAGCGGGATGGCCTCGCCGGCCAGGCCGTCGGGATAGCCGTTGCCGTCCCAGCGCTCGTGGCTCGAGCGCACGAGGCTGGCCACGGGCCGCAGGGCGGGAGCGGCCATGAGGATGCGCTCGCCGATGATCGTGTGGCGGCGCATGAACGCCCATTCCTCGGGGGTGAGGGGGAGGGGCTTGTTCAGGATCACGTCGGGAATGGCGATCTTGCCGATGTCGTGAAGCTCGGCCGCCCGGGCCACCTCGTCCAGGTCCTCCGGGCTCAGCTCCAGCTCACGCGAGACGGCGATGGCCAGGCCGGCCACGTCACGCAGGTGGTCGTACAGGTCGGGCTGGCGCTCGGAGAGCGTGCTCAGGAGGACGTCACGGGTCTGGCGGCCGGCCGATAGTCGGCGACCGCCCTTGCGGGCGTACATGCGCCTGTCGGCGAGCTGAAGCGTGTTCTCGGCGGTCTGGGCGTCCTGCGGCAAAAGCGCCACCCCGTGTGAGGCGGTGATCTCGAAGCCCTCGCCCTTGTCGCTCAGGGCGGACAGCGCCGCGGCCACCACGGCCTCGGCGCCCGCCGCGCCGGGCTGGGCGAGGACGCAGAACTCGTCGCCCCCCAGGCGGTAGGCGCGTCCAACACCGCGGACGGCGTCCTGGAGGCGCTCGCCCAGGCGGGCGAGAAGGCCGTCGCCGGCCGGGTGGCCGAAGGCGTCGTTGTACTCCTTGAAGCCGTCAAGGTCGAAGAGGATCAGCGCGGCGGGCGCCTCGAGCGTGGCCCGCTCGATCTCGGCCTCGAGCTCGCCCATGAGGCTGCGTCGGTTGCGCAGGCCGGTGAGCGCGTCGGTGCGGGCCTCGTCACGGCTCGAGGTGATCATGGCCTGGTTCTCCGCGAACACGAGCGCCATGCGGATCACCACGGCCACCAGGGTGGAGGTGGCGAGGATGAGGGCGGGGTCGCTGATGCGCTCGAAGTGGTCCCATGACTCCAGCCCGATGGCGATCAGCCCACAGGCGAAGGGAACGGCGATCACGCGCCCGCCCTCGAGCCGGACCTTGGCCCGGCGGGGCGACGGCTGCCACGCCGCCAAGCCCACCAGAAGGGTGGCGATTGGCCACGCGGCGTCGAGCAGCCCGCCCTCCACGTAGGCCCCGGTGGCCGACTGGAGCAGGTAGAGGCCGTCGGCCCCGGCGCTCAGCGCCAGGCCCGCCCCGAGGAAGAGCCAGGCCCGGCCCGGGCGCCAGCCGGAGAGGCCGAAGATGGCCACCACGAGGCTGAGCAGAAGCAGGTCTCCGAGCGGATAGGCGAGGTTCACGGCGATCGCCGCCGCGTCGCCCGTGGTGGCGTCCACGATCGGGCGGAACGCGATGGCGGAGGCCAGCGACGCCACCGCCAGCGCCGCGATGGCGCCGTCGAGCCAATGACTCGAGCGGAACTCGCGCACCCGCTCGCGGAAGAGCAGGACCAGGGTCACGAAGATGGCGGGGTAGTAGAGGAGATATCCGGCGTCGGCCACCGACGGCACCGGAACGGTGTCGGCGTTGGTAAACGCCAGCGTCCAATAGAGCTCGCCGAAGGTCCACGAGAGCAGCCCGGCGCCGAGCACCGTCCACGCGACGCGCTCCTGGCGGACGGCTGCGGCGCGCCAGAGGCACGACGCGGCCGCCATCACCATCAGACCCAGATACACCGCGGTGAAGAGCAAGTCCGGCCCGATCCCGGTCTCGGTCTGGAACAGCAGGAACGCCGAGCCGGCCGCGGCCACGGCCCAGAAGACCTTCAGGGAACGGGGATGACGCAGATTTGCCACCACGACTCGTGTATCGGCCAGTTCCGGCGCGCGATTGAGGATCCGGAGGCGGGGGCGAGGCCGGGGGGTTGGCGGCTTATCGGGCGTATAACCCGGATACCCGCCAAACCCCACCCGGATCGGGTCATCTCGGCCCGGGCCGCGCGTCAACACGGGGTGGTGGAGCGCGGCCAGCTCCTCGCGGACGGGTTGACGGCCGATCAGGTGGCGGGGCGGCTGCGGCGTGGCGCACTCCAAGGGGTCTATCGCGGCGTGTACGCCGTCGGCCAGCCACGCGTCAGTGCCCTGGCCTCCTACATGGCCTCCGTACTGGCTTGTGGACCCGGCGCGGCGCTGAGCCACCGCAGTGCTGGCGCTGTATGGGAGATCAGGCCGTCCGGGCGTGAGCGTGTTGAGGTGAGCGTCCCGCCCGGCCGGCACCCGGCGCGGGACGGCGTGGAGGTCCACCGAACCGCCCTCGAGGCTCACGACACCACCAGCCTCCAAGGCATCCCTGTGACCACGCCGGCCCGCACGCTGATCGATCTCGCCGACGTTCTGACCCATCGCGCCCTCGAGCGCGCGCTGGACGAGGCCGAGTACCTGCGGCTCGACTGCACGGGGCTGCGGCCGCATCCGGGGCGCCGCGGCGCGGGACGCCTCGCGCTGGTGCTCGGCCACCATGATCCCGGCGCCACGCGCACGCGATCTCCGCTCGAGGGTCAGTTCCTCGAGCCCTGCCGCGACCATGCCGTCCCGCGTCCCGCCGTGAACGTGCTTCTCCATGGCCACACGGAGCTGGGCTACGACGTGATCCGCTTCACCTGGCGCCAGCTCACCCAGGACCCGGCCGGAACGGCCCTCCGCCTGCTCCGCCTGCTCCGGAGAGCGCCAATAGACTCGCCCGCGTGACCCGCCTCTCGCGCTACTTCCTGCCCACGCTCAAGGAGGCGCCGGCGGACGCCGAGGCCGTGTCGCACAAGCTGCTGGTGCGGGCGGGGCTTGCCCGCCAGGTCTCCGCCGGGCTCTGGACCTGGCTGCCCGCCGGCTGGCGGGCGCACCGGCGGGTCGAGCAGATCATCCGCGAGGAGATGGACGCCATCGGCTCCGGCGAGATGCTGATGCCCGTCCTACAGCCGGCCGAGCTGTGGAAGCTGAGCGGCCGCTACGACATCGACGAGGTGTTCAAGCTCCAGGACCGCCGCGGCGCCGAGCTGGTGCTGGCCCTGACGCACGAGGAGAACCTGACCTTCCACATCGCCCGCGACGTGCGCTCCTACCGCGAGCTCCCGAAGCTGCTGTACCACTTCCAGACCAAGGGGCGGGACGAGGCGCGCCCGCGCGCGGGGGTGCTCCGCACCCGCGAGTTCATAATGAAGGATGCCTACTCGTTCGACCGCGACCGAGAGGGCCTGGACCAGTCGTACGAGCTGCACGTGCAGGCCTACGACCGCATCTTCGAGCGCTCCGGGCTCGAGTACTACCGGGTGGAGTCGGACGTGGGGATGATGGGCGGCTTCGGCGCCCACGAGTACATGGCCCCGTCCGCGGCGGGCGAGAACGAGGTGGCGCTCTCGGGCAGTGGCTACGCCGCCAACGTGGAGGTGGCGAGCTCCGAGGCCCAGCCCGTGGAGGGGCTGCCCGCACCGCTGGACGCGCCCGAGCGGGTGGGCACCCCGGACGCCACCACGATCGATCAGGTGGCGGGCCTCCTGGGGCTGCCGGCGGGCGCGCTGATCAAGGCCTTCCCGGTGGTGGTGAACGAGCGCGGGCCCGTGCTGGTGGTGGTGCGCGGAGATCACCGCGTGAACGAGATCAAGCTCCAGAACGCGCTGGGCGCGCCCTTCCGATCGGCCGAGCCGGAGGAGCTGGAGAGCATGTTCGGCGCACCGGCCGGCTACATCGGCCCCGTGGGCG
Source organism: Solirubrobacterales bacterium (assembly GCA_038323835.1). GTDB lineage: Bacteria > Actinomycetota > Thermoleophilia > Solirubrobacterales > Thermoleophilaceae > JACVRW01. The sequence continues at coordinate 28,867 of JBBQHI010000044.1, read as the reverse complement.
CAAGGGCGGAGGTGGTGGCCGACGAGGCCCTCGGCGGCCTCCACGGGCTGGTGGCCGGCGCGAACGAGCCCGGTGCGCACCTGCGCGGCGTGGTGCCAGGCCGCGACTTCGACCCCACCTGGTCCGACGTCCGGTGCGTCGAGCCCGGGGACCGGGCCCCCGACGGCGGCACCATCCGCATCGAGCCGGCCATCGAGGTGGGGAACATCTTCAAGCTCGGCACGCGCTTCTCGGAGCCGCTGGGCGCGCGCTATCTCGACGACGACGGCCGCGAGCAGGCGATCTGGATGGGGTCCTACGGGATCGGCCCCGCGCGGGTGGTGGCCGCGACGATCGAGCAGGGGGCCGACGACCACGGGATCTCGTGGCCGCGCAACGTGGCCCCCTTCGATGTCGAGCTCGTGACGCTGGGCAAGGAGGGCGAGGAGGCTCGTGCAGTGGCCGATCGCCTGTACGGCGAACTCCAGGAGGCCGGACTCGACGTGCTCTACGACGACCGCACCTCGAGCGCGGGGGAGAAGTTCGCCGACGCCGAGCTGCTGGGCGCCCCGCTCCGCCTGACCGTGGGGAAGCGCAGCGTGGAATCCGGTGAGCTCGAGGTGCAGGTGCGGCGTGGGCGCGAGAAGCGCAGCGTTCCGCTGGAGGGAGCCGCCGCCGCGGTGGCGGAGCTGTGGCGCGGACTCCCCTGACAGCCCGCCGCCTGCTGGGCCTCGACCGCTCCGGCGGCCCGCCCCCCGAGACGCGGCGCCAGCAGCCGCTCAACCCGTGGACGATCCCGAACGCGATCGGCTTCGTGCGCATCGCCCTGCTGCCGGTGTTCCTCGTCCTGGCCCTGAATTCGGGCGACGGGCGCAGCACCACCGCCACGATCCTCTACGTGGTGATTGCCTGGAGCGACTACGCCGACGGCATGGTGGCCCGCATCACCGGGCAGTACAGCCGCCTCGGCGCGCTGCTCGACCCGCTCACCGACCGCCTGCTGGTGCTGACCGGCTCAGTGGTGGCCTGGAAGTTCGAGCTGCTGCCCCGCTGGGCCCTCGCCGCCCTGGCCGTCCGAGAGGCGTTCATGCTGGTTCTCACACGAATCGCGCTGAAGCGCGGCTTCGACCTGGAGATCAACATGCTGGGGCGCTGGGCCGTGTGGCCGGTGATGTCGGCGCTGGCGCTCTCGTTCATCACCGAGACCTGGTTCTCAGACGCGCTGCTCTACGTCGGATTGCTGATGACGCTGGGCGCCACCATCCAGTACGTGCAGGCCGGATTGCGCTGGACGCGCGGTGATGGCCATTCACCCTCAACCTCAACTTGAGAATCCGGGCTATACTCGCCAGCCCGACGACTCGCGAAAGGAACTGATCCGCAAAATGATGGAAACCTTCCCGGACCTCGGCGCCCTCTCCGACGACGAGCTGAAGGACCTCATCCAAGAGCTCACGGAGGAGGAGCAGGAGGTGTCGTACCGCCGCCGCATCCTCCACGGCAAGATCGACATCCTGCGCGCCGAGCTAGTAAACCGGCTGCGCAAGAAGCACGCCCAGGGCGAATCCGTGATCAGCGGTGCGGATGTGCAGCAGCTCACGGACATCCTCTCCGGCAAGGCCATCCCGGACGACCCGGAAGCCTCCTAGGGGGGACCTTTGCACTGTCCCGAGTGCGGCTTCGTCAACGCCGAGGGCGCGAACTACTGCCAGAAGTGCGGAGCCTTCCTTCCCGATCGCGCGGAGAAGGAGGGTGACACCACCGAGGTCTACCAGGTGGGGGAGGCCGGGGAGCTCAAGCCGGTAGACCCCGAGGAGGTCACCGGCGACGGCGCCACCCTGGTCATCCGCTCGGGCGGCGGACGCTCCGGCGAGGCCTTCGCGGTGGCGGGACAGCGGATGACGATCGGCCGTAGCCCGGAGGCCGAGGTGTTCCTGGACGATGTGACCGTGTCGCGCAACCACGCCCTGCTGGTGCGGCGCCGCGACGGGCTCTACATCGACGATCTCGGGTCGCTGAACGGCACCTACGTGAACCGGCGCCGGATCGAGTCGCACCGTCTCCAGGACGGGGACGAACTTCAGGTCGGCAAGTACAAGCTGACCTACCTCGAACGATGAGCGGGAGCGAGCGATGAGCGTCGACGTGGGAGCGGATTCACCGCCTCGCAAGGAGAAGGCGCTGACGATCGGCGCCGTGTGCAAGCAGCTGGAGCGCGAGTTCCCGGACATCTCGATCTCGAAGATCCGTTATCTCGAGGACCAGAAGCTGCTCACGCCGCGGCGCACGCCCGGCGGCTACCGGCTCTACAGCCCCGGGGACGTGGCCCGGCTGCGCACCATCCTGCGCCTCCAGCGCGACGAGTTCCTTCCCCTGCGGGTGATCCGCCAGGAGCTGGCCGCGGGCCGGGCCGACGACGAGGTGGCCAAGACCGCCGCCCCCGACCCGCGCTCCAGCAAGCGCACGCCCGTGGGACTGCGCAGCCCGGGGTCGCTCTACCGGCTTGACGACGTGCTCGAGGAGACCGGGGCGGACCCCGGCCTCGTGAAGGAGCTCGAGGACTTCGGCGTGATCAAGGGCGAGCGCCGCGACGGCGAGGTGCTCTACGACGACACCGAGCGCGAGATAGTTCGCGCCGTCACCGAGCTGAAGCGCTTCGGCGTGGGCGGGCGCAACCTGCGCGTGTTCCGCACCTCGGCGGACCGCGAGGCCGCTCTCCTGGAGCAGATCCTGGCTCCGGCCCTGCGCTCGCGCAATCCCGAGCGGCGCAAGGAGGCGGTGGAGGCGCTGGAGAACCTGGCCGCGATCGCCTCCCACCTGAAGCACCTGCTGCTCATCCGGGATCTCCGGAAGCTCGCGCGCTGACCGTCCGCGCGGTGCGCCTGGAGGACCACATCACGGACATCCCGGACTTCCCGCGGCCCGGGATCGTCTTCAAGGACATCACGCCGCTGTTCCTCGACGCCGAGGCGCTGCGGGCGACGATCGATGCGCTGGCGGGCTACGCCCGGGACAGGGACGTGGACTACGTGGTGTCCGCCGAGGCGCGTGGCTTCGTGCTCGGCGGGGCGGTCGCCGCGGCCGCCGGCGCGGGATTCATCCTCGCCCGTAAGCCCGGGAAGCTGCCGCGCGAGACGGAGTCGGTGGAGTACCAGCTCGAGTACGGAGTCGACGCGCTGGAGGTGCACAGCGACGCCGTGCGCGGGGGCGCACGCGTGCTCGTCCACGACGACCTGCTGGCCACGGGCGGCACCGCGGCGGCCCTGTGCGACCTGGTGGAGCGAGCGGGCGGAGTCGTGGCAGGATGCGCATTCGTGATCGAGCTCGCCTACCTCTCGGGCCGGCAGCGCCTCAGCCCCCGCGAGGTGCACAGCCTCGTCGTCTACGACGAGGAGTGACCGTCAAGCGCCAGAGGCACCTGAGCGCCGCGCCCGCGGAGGTCTGGAGGCTCGTGTGCGACCCCAGCCGGCTTCCCGAGTGGTGGCCAGGCGTGACCCGCGTGGAGGACGCCGGCCCCGAGGCCTGGACCTCCGTGCTCACTTCGGCCAAGGGCCGCGCCGTGCGGGCGGACTACACCCGCACCGAGTCGCAGGCCCACCAGCGGCTGTCCTGGCGCCAGGAGCTCGAGGAGACCCCTTTCGAGCGGATCCTGGCTGAATCGGCCACCGAGATCGTGCTCAAGCCGGACGAGGGCGGCACGCGGGTGGAGATCGCCCTTCGCCAGCGCCCGCGCGGCTGGGCCCGCTTCAGCCCGCTTCAGCTGCGGAGCGCCGCCCGCAAGCAGCTTCAGGGCGCACTCGACGGCCTGGAGAGGGCGCTCTAGGCGTGCGCTGGTGGGGCTGGGGGGAGGATGGGCATGACGCCCCGCTTCCCGACGCGGCGGTGGCCCTCCTCCGGGAGGAGCTCGGAGGGGAGCCCGGCACGCCGAGGGGACCGGTCGCGCTCGAGGAGGTGCGCCTGCCCGGCCCGGCGCTTCCCGCCGCCGCCCGGGCCGCCCTCGTCTCCGCTCTAGGCGAGGGCGGCCTACGCGAGGATCACGCGGCGCGCGTCGAGCACGCCGCGGGCCGCGGCTACCCGGACCTAGTGCGCCTGCGCTCGGGCGAGGGGCTCAGCGCTCCCGACGCCGTGGCGGTGCCGAGTTCGCCCGACCAGGTGCAGGCGGTGCTCGAGGCGTGCGTGCGCGAGCGCGTGGCCGTGGTCCCCTTTGGCGGGGGCACGAGCGTGGTGGGCGGGGTGGAGCCGCTGGGAGAGGGCTTTGCCGGCGTGGTGTCGCTCGACCTGCGCTCGCTCAACCGCCTCGTGGACGTGGATCCGGTCTCGCGGCTGGCCACCTTCGAGGGCGGAATGCTCGGCCCGCGGCTCGAGGCCGAGCTGGGCGCGCAGGGGCTGACCCTCGGGCACTTCCCCCAGTCGTTCGAGTTCTCCACGGTCGGGGGCTGGGTGGCCACCCGCTCCGCCGGCCAGGCGTCCACGGGCTATGGCCGCATCGACGAGCTGGTGGAGGGCGTCCGCCTGATCGCCCCGGCCGGGGTGCTCGCCACCCGCCCCTTCCCGGCGTCCGCCGCGGGGCCCGACCTGGAGGAGCTGGTGGTGGGCTCGGAGGGCGTGCTGGGCGTGATCGGAGAGGTGACGCTGCGCGTGCGCCCGGCGCCCGAGTCCCGCCGCTACGAGGGCTGGTCCTTCCGCACCTTCGCCGAAGGTGCCGACGCCTTCCGGGTGATGGAGCAGGCGGGTGCGGCCCCTGACATAGCCCGTCTCTCCGACGAGGAGGAGACGAGGATGTCGATGGCGCTGGCGTCGTCGGGCAGCCGCATGGAGCGGCTCGGCAAGGCCTACCTGCGCGCCCGGGGACACGAGGGCGGCTGCATCGCGATCCTGGGGTTCGAGGGCGGGGCCGACGACGTGGAGCGCCGCAGGGTGCGCGCCGGCGCGCTCATGCGGGCCGGCGGGGCGCTGGCCCTGGGCACGCGCCCGGGCGCGTCCTGGTCACGCGGCCGCTACCACGGCCCCTACCTGCGGGATGACCTGATGGGACGCGGGGTGATGGTGGAGACCCTGGAGACCGCCACCGTGTGGAGCAACCTGCACGCGCTGCACGACGCGGTCGGAGAGGCCCTGCGGCGCTCGCTCTCGGAGCGCGGCACGCCGCCGGTGGTGCTCTGCCACGTGTCGCACCTGTACCCGTCGGGAGCGTCGCTCTACTTCACGTTCCTCGCCCGGCAGGACGCGGACGAGCCGCTGGCGCAGTGGCGGGCGGCGAAGGCGGCGGCATCGGACGCGATCGTGGCCGGCGGCGGCACCATCACCCACCACCACGCCATAGGGCGCGACCACCGCCCCTGGCTCGAGGCCGAGGTGGGGCAGCTCGGCGTGGAGCTGCTGCGCGCCGCGAAGGAGCGCCTCGATCCCACCGGGGTCATGAACCCCGGCAAGCTGCTGCCCGGCTAGGGAGGAACGCAGCCCGATCGTTGATCGGGCGAGTACCGCAGCCTTATGTCATCGGGCGAGCACCGGACCATGGCTAGGGAGGAGCGCCGCCCGATCGCCGATCGGGCGAGCACGGGACCATGGGCTAGCCCCCGGCGGGCGGGGTGAGCACGACCTGCCCGAGCTTGCTGACCTTCTTGGCCGCCCCCGGCTGAGCGAGCGGAGGCATCCTTCCGCGCAGCACCGACTGGCCCGAATGCCCCTTCGGGCCGCTGATCGGCTCCCGGGAGAGGTCGAAGTAGCGGTATTTCTCGAAGCCGGCCGGAAGGGTGCCCACGGCCTGCAGCGTCCCGTTCTTGTCCGTAACCTGGGCGCCCAGGGACTTTGCGTTGCCCTGGCTGTCGTAGAGCCAGAACTGGTAGGCGAACTGCTGGGTGCTGGGCACGAGGCCGGTGGCCTGCACCTGCACTGCGCGCTGCGTGCCCTGGCCGAGCACCACCGCCGCCCCGGCGGGCGTGCCGGAGCCGGCCGCCGCCGTCGTGGCGGCCTGGTCCGAGCCGCCGTTGTTGTCGTCTCCGCCGGTCAGGAGCCCGATCGGCCAGAGCAGGACCGCCACGAGGATCGCCACGAGCAGCCCCGCGCCGGCCGCGGCCACGCCTCGGCGGCGCCGGAGGATGTCCGCGGCGGCCAGGCCGCCCCCGGTGCCGGGCTCGCGCCGCACCCGCGCGGGGCGCTCGCCCTCGGGGATCGCGGGCATGGAGCCGTTGTCGTAGAGGCCTTCGAGCGAGTCGAGCAGCGAGCGGGCCCATGTCCGTGCGGGCTCCGAGCGGCGCAGATGGCCGCGGGTGGCGGTGGCCTCCGGGCCCGTCTGCTGGCCCAGGACGTAATCGGCCAGCTGGCCGCGCCAGTCCTCCTCCACGCGCTTGGCGCTCATGGGCGCGAGGTCCACGAGAGCGTCGCGAGCGAGCTCGCGCACGCGCGTCTCGGGCATGCCGAGCATGTCCGACAGCTCGTCGTAATCCTTGCCGCGCTGGAGCACCAGCTCGACGATCGCGCGCTGCTCCGCGGAGAGCTGGTCGAAGGTGGCCACGAAGGCCGAACGATAGCCTGCGCGCGTGGCCGAACCGGACGTGAGCAGCTTCCCCGTCCCGGGGACATTGGACGACGTCCTCGGCTTCGAGCTGATCGAGGCGGGCGAGGAGGGGGCCCGCGGCCGCTTCGCCGTCGAGAACCGCGTGTGCCAGCCCTTCGGCCTGGTTCACGGAGGGGCCTACGCGTCGATGGCGGAGTCGCTCGCGTCGCTCACCACGCACGTGCTCGTGTCCAGGGACGGCAAGTTCGCCGTAGGCCAGTCGAACAGCACCACGTTCCTGCGCCCCGTCATGGACGGCACCGTGCACGTGGCCGGCCGGCCGTTCCACCGCGGCCGCACCACGTGGGTCTGGGACGTGCAGTTCACCGACGACCACGGGCGCCTGTGCGCCACGTCGCGCGTGACGCTGGCCGTGCGAAAGCAGCGCGAGGGAGGAGCGGAGCCCGATCGGTGATCGGACGAGCACCGAACCACGCCTAACTCACGAGGTGGGCCTCCACGGGCGCCTCCTTGCCCTTGACGTCGAGCGCCCCGAGCGGCCGGGTCACGAACCCCGAGATCGCCGCCAGCGTGCTCCCGCTCACCATGACGCCTCCGGGCGGAGCCGAGGACTCGAGCCGGGAGGCCACGTTCACGGTGTCCCCGATCACCGTGTAGCTGCGGCCGCTCTCGGCTCCGAGCACGCCCACCAGTGCCTCGCCGGTGTTCACCCCGGCGCGGAAGCGGGGCCAGCCCGGGTGGCGGGCGGCCACAACGGCCGTACGCTCCTGGAGGTCGAGTGCGGCACGCACGGCGCGCTGCGCGTGATCGGGCTGGTCACCGCGTGTGCCCCACGTGGCCATCAGCGCATCGCCGGTCAGGCTGTCGATCTGGCCGCCGTGCGCGCCGACTATCGGCGGGATGGCCACCTCGAAGTAGGCGTTCAGCATCTCGGACACTTCGCGCGGGTCGCGGCCCTCGGAGAAGCTGGTGAAGCCGGCGAGATCGGCGAACAGCACGCTCACCTCGCGCTTGCCCGCCGCCGTCTCGTCGAGGTAGAGGTCCCGGAAGCGCTCCTGGCTCTCCTCGCGCCGCGCGCTGTAGGCGATCGCTCCGAACGCGCACAGCATGAGCAGGTGCCACTCCCACCAGCTGGCGTGCCAGTTCCGGGCCAGCGCCACGGCGAGCGCGGCCTCGCCCAGCAGCACGCAGGCCGCGGCCACCGACAGCAGGATGGCCGACCGGCTGCGCACGGCCATCGCGAGGTAGCGAGCCCCCGCAAAGGCGTAGAGCGCCACGGCCGCGGCGGCGATCACCACCAGCCCCCCGGAGGCTCGCTCGACCGGGGTGGGATCGTCGAGCGGCGCCAGCGAGCCGAGCGAGAGGGCCGCCCAGGCCATCATCGCGGCGATCAGGGCGCCGCGCAGCAGCTGCGCCCGCCGGATCACGGCACGCGAGCGCTCCGGGCTCAGCGGGAGGGCGGAGGCGGCGGCGAACAGCCCGGCCAGAAGCAGGCCGAGCGGGGTGGCGATGGTGAAGCCCTGGTTGGGCCCGTCGAGCAGGACCCCCGGGGTGGCCAGCGCGTGGAGGCCGAGGAATCCCGCCGCGGCAAGGAAGGCCAGCGACACGAGGTAGAGGCGGGCGTCGCCCCGGCGCAGGGCGATGCCGGACGTGGTGAAGGCCAGCGCCGCGCTGGTGATCGCGGCCGAAAGCACCAGCCAGAAGTGGGAGGGGTGGTGCTCCCAGTGAAGGTCGGTGGCCGGCGCCGCCATCAGCAGCACGAACCCGGCCAGGGGAAGGGCCAGCAGTGCGCCCCAGCCCGCCGCCCGCGTCGCACCGGAGTCCGACGGGCCGAGCACGCCGCCGCCGGTCGCCATTACTTCAGGGCGCGGAGGTGCCGCTCGGGCACCGGAGCCACCACGCTCCGGTAGCCGTTCGTTATCGGCAGGCGGCGATCACGCCCGAAGGCGCGCGTGGAGATCTTGATGCCGGGCGGGGCCTGGCGGCGCTTGTACTCCGCGCGGTCCACCATGGCGATCACGCGCTCCACGTCCTCCGCCGGAAGCGAGCGGGCCACGAGCTCCGCGGCGTCGAGGTCGTCTTCGATGTAGCCCTCGAGGATGGCGTCGAGCACCTCGTAGGGCGGCAGCGACTCGTCGTCACGCTGCTCGTGGCGGAGCTCGGCCGAGGGCGGGCGCTCCAGCACCGACGCGGGCACCAGATCTCGCCCGGCGCGCTGGTTGCGCCAGCGCACGAGGTCGTAGACCAGGCCCTTGTACACGTCCTTCAGGACCGCGAGGCCTCCCGCCATGTCGCCGTAGAGGGTGGCGTAGCCCACCGACAGCTCCGACTTGTTCCCGGTGGTGAGCACCAGCCATCCGAACTTGTTCGACAGGGCCATGACGGCGTTCCCCCGGATGCGAGCCTGGATGTTCTCCTCGGTGATGTCGGGCTCGGAGCCGGCGAACGGCGCGGCCAGCATCTCCGCGTAGCTGCCCATGGCGTCCTCGATCGGCAGCTCCATGAACGCGGTGCCGAGGTTCTCCGCGATGGCGCGGGCGTCCGCCCGGGTGCCGTCGCTCGAGTAGGGCGAAGGCATGGACACGCAGGTGACCCTGTCCGGCCCCACGGCGTCGGCGGCGATCATCGCCACCAGAGCGGAGTCGATTCCCCCGGACAGCGCCAGCACCACGTGTTCGAAGCCGTTCTTCTCCACGTAGTCGCGAAGCCCGGTGCGAAGCGCCGCGTACACCTCGTCGTGGTCCTCGAGGACGGGGGCGAGCTCGCCACTGACGCGGTCAGCGGGAGATTCCACGGCCAGGCTCGCGTGGCTCACCACCGGCACGTCGGGCTGTGCCCGGCGGAGGGCCCGGCGCTGGCGCCGCACGTTCACCCGGTGGCGGGTGTCACGCAGGCGCGCGGCCACCACCTCGCGGGGGTCGATGGTGGCCAGCGCCAGGTGCTCCTCGAACTGCGGGCAGCGCGCCAGCACCGACCCGTCGGGGTTCACGGCCAGGCTGTGGCCGTCGAAGACCAGCTCGTCCTGGGCGCCCACGGTGTTCACGAACACCACGGCGGACAGATAGTCCACGGCGCGCTGCACGATCATCCGCTCGCGATGCCGTCCGTACCCGCGGCGGTAGGGGGAGGCGGAGAGGTTCACCAGCAACCGGGCGCCCGCCAGCGCCTCGGACATCGCGGGCGGCCCGGGCTCCCAGATGTCCTCGCAGATCGAGATGCCCACGGAGATCCCGTTGAGCTCGAACGTCACGGCCTCAGAGCCGCTCTGGAAGTAACGGTGCTCGTCGAAGACGCCGTAGTTCGGCAGGTACATCTTGCGGTAGACCGCGGCCACCCGGCCGTCGGCGAGCACGGCCGCGGCGTTGTACACGTCGTCGGCCCGCTCGGGGAAGCCCACCACGGCCACGATCCCGTGCGTCTGGGCGGCCAGCTCCTCGAGTGCGGCGGCGGCCGCGTCGAGGAAGCTCGTCTTGAGCAGCAGGTCCTCCGGCGGGTACCCGGTGAGGGTCAGCTCCGGAAAGACCACCATGGAGGCCTCGTGCTCGCGTGCGCGAGCGGTGTAGTCGGCGATCTTGCGCGCGTTGCCGGGGATGTCCCCGACGGTGGGGTCGATCTGTGCCAGCGCGACTCGGAGCAATTCGCTCATTCCTCGATTATCGCGGGTTCTGCGGCGCGCATCCGAGGGTGAGATCGAGCTGTCGCGCGCTCTGCACGCGGTGCTCGAAATGCAACCACTCGCGCCAGTAGGCGCGGAAGCCGGCCGGGCGCGGCGCGCGCCTGCCGATTCCGCGCATCCGGACCGGCGGCAGGGTGCGGTTAGCCGCACTCGCGCCACCCCGGCTGCCCACCTGGCCCGGCGCGGTCCCCGCGATTAGCCTGGGCAGGCGAAATGCAGACCGTGCGCCAGATCCTCGATCCCCGCTTCTACGGGCGCATCGCCTACCTGCTGCTCGCGCTCCCGCTGGGCATCGCCGAGTTCACCTTCCTGAGCGTCGCCCTCACCACCGGGATAGCACTGGCCGTGATCATCGTGGGCATCCCGATCCTCGTCGCCTCGCTGATCGCGTGGCGCTGGAATGCGGGGGTGGAGCGACGCCTGATCGGCACGCTCCTCGGCACCCCGATCGCGCCGCCCTACCGCCCGGACGCGGACGGCTCCTGGTGGTACCGGCTGCGGGGGCGGCTCGCCGACCCGGCCACGTGGAAGGACCTGGTCTTCCTGCTTCTCCAGCTGCCGGTCGGCATCGTGAGCTTCACCGTCACGGCGGCGATCGTCGGCGTGGCCGCGGGGGCGATCACCGCGCCCCTCATGTTCTGGGCCGTTCCCGGTGGCTACGAGGTCGGGATCTTCTCGGCCGACACGCTTCCCGAGGCGCTGCTGCTCGTGCCCGTGGGCGCGCTGGCCACCTTCCTGGGCGTGCGCGCCATCAACCGGGGGGCGGGCCTGTACACGCAGTACGCCGAGCTGCTGCTCGGCTCGAACCTCGACCCCGCCCTGAAGGCCGAGGTGCACGAGCTGCGCGGGGCGCGGGCGCGCGTGATCGAGGCGGCCGACGCCGAGCGCCGGCGCCTGGAGCGCGACCTGCACGACGGCGCTCAGCAGCGGTTGGTGTCACTCGCGCTGACGCTTCGCCTGGCCGAGCGCCAGGCAGCGGGCCGGGGCGACGCGGAGGGCGAGGAGCTGGTGCGCCGCGCCGGCATCGAGGCCCGGCTGGCCATCGACGAGCTGCGCGACCTGGCCCGTGGCATCCATCCGGCCATCCTCACCAACCGCGGGCTGGCCAGCGCGCTGGAGGACCTCGCCTCACGGTCCGCGCTGCCCGTGGAGGTGGTGGCCGTGCCCGACCGGCCGCTGGCGGACCAGATGGAGGCCGCGGCCTACTTCATCGTCTCCGAGAGCCTCACCAACGCCGCCAAGCACGCGGGGGCGTCCGCGGCCTCGGTGAGCGCCACCGCGAACAACGGCGCGCTGGTGGTGGAGGTGCGCGACGACGGCGCCGGCGGGGCGTCCGTGGGCTCCGGATCGGGGTTGACCGGGCTCGAGGACCGCGTGGAGGCGCTCGACGGAACTCTGAGCATCGAGAGCCAGAGGGGGAGCGGCACCGTTCTCCGGGCCGAGATCCCGCTCGAGCCGCAGCGGGTGGACGGGCTTCCCCTGCCCGGTCTCCGGCCGCTCGCGGACGCGGAGGCGGACCGGCGCGACGAGCGCCGCGGGCGCCGCCTCCGCTACCGGCTGGGCGCCCTGGGCGGGGTGGCTTCCCTGCTGGTGGTGATCTGGCTGCTCACGAGCGCCGGCTCCACCTGGATCGTGTGGCCGCTCCTGGGATTGGCCGCGGTGGCGGCGCTCGACGCGTGGCTCACGCTCGCCAACCCGACGCCGCGAGACTCCGGCCTGCCGGCGGGCCTGGTGGAGGGCCAGCGCGCCTTTCGCCGGGAGATGGGCCGGCGCCGCGCGATCCTCACGATCGGCGCGCTGGGGATCCTGGACCTGCTGCTGGTGGGCATCTGGCTGGCGGCCGGGGCCGGTTACTTCTGGCCGGTCTGGACTCTGCTCGCCACCGTCCTGCTCGCGGGCCTGAGACTGCTGCGGCTCTCGCTCTCCCGCTCCGGGCCGTGAGCTCAGGCGTCCTCGCCCACAGCGGCCACGGTGGCGCTGGTACATCGCGCGAGCTCGCGCGGGTCCACCGAGAAGAGGCTGTGCGGATCGCCGGCGGCGGCCCACACCCGCTCGTGCTTGAGGAGCTCCTCGTCGAGGACCACCGGCAGGTCGTGACCGAACGGAGGCACTCCGCCGATGGCGAAGCCGGTGGCGGCGCGCACCTCGTCCGCCGCGGCCTGGCGCACCACGGCCACGTCGAGGGCGTCGGCGAGCTTCTCGGTGTCGATCCGGTGGCGCCCCGAGGCCACGCAGACCGCCGGGTCGCCGTCGGCGATGAAGACGATCGACTTCGCGATCTCGGCCTCCTGGCAGCCGATGGCGAGCGCGGCGTCGCTCACGGTGCGAGTGGACGCGTCCAGCCGCCGGACCTCCATTACGAGGCCGAGCGACCGGGCACTGCTCTCGACGCTGTCTCTCATGCCTCCACGGCCGAGAAGCCGTGCCGCTGCGCGGTGAGGCGCACTCCGGCCACGTCGGCCAGCTCCTCGAGTGAGGCGCGCACGTCGTCGGCGAGCTCGTCCAGGTCCCACATCAGGTCGTAGTCCCCCACGAGGCCGAAGTTGATCTTTCCGTCGTAGGAGAGCAGGGCCACGCCGAGAGCCTGCCCGGCGGCCAGCGGCACCATCGGGAAGGTCTCCAGCATCCGGCGGCCGGCCAGGTAGAGCGGGAACTGCGGGCCGGGCACGTTCGTCACCACCAGGTTGAAGAAGCGCTGCCGGGACATCAGCCGCGCCGCCTGGTCCATGATCGTGGGCGGGGCGAAGCCGGAGAGCTCCGTCATCACCTGGGCGCCCACCGCCTGCCCACCCTTCTTCAGGTCGCTCAGCTCCTCGCGGACGATGTCGAGCCGGGCGAGCGGCTCCTGGCACCACACCGGGAGCGGGGCCATCATGGCCGCCACCCGGTTCCCGAGGTCGCCGCGCTCCATGTCGGAGCGCACGCTGACCGGGATCATGGCCTTCAGCTCCACACCGTCCGTGACCTGCCCCCGACGACGCATGTGGCGGCCGAGAGCGCCCGCCACGGTGGCCAGCACCACGTCGTTGATCGTGCCCCCGAGCGAGTCCTTGATGGCCTTGATGTCGCGCAGCTCGGCGCGCACGCCGGTGAAGCGCCGGTGGGGGCCGATGGACGCGTTGTAGGGGCTCGAGGGGGCCGGGTTGAGGCCCGCCCAGGCCATCGCGCCCACGCCGACGGCGGCGTCGCGAAGCCCGTTCACCACCCGCCGGGGCCCGCGGAAGACCGCCCGCATGGAGCGAGCCACCTCGGCGGGAACCGTGGCGCGTTCGAGCAGCGCCTCGCCGAGCAGCTTGGTGCCGCTCGGGAGCGGCCGCGGAAGCCAGCGCTGGCCTCCGTCGACCGGCGCCGAGGGCTGCGGGGAGGCGTCGAAGAGGACGGACACGATGTCGATCCCGGAGACGCCGTCCACCAGCGCGTGATGGGTCTTGGCGAGCAGGGCGAAGCGATCCTCCTCCAACCCCTCGACGATCCAGATCTCCCACAGCGGCTTGTCCCGATCGAGCTGCTGGGAGAAGACGCGGCCGGCCAGGTCCATCAGCTGGCGCTCAGAGCCCGGTGCGGGCAGCGCCGTGGCGCGTACGTGGTAGCGCAGGTTCAGATGCGGGTCGTCCACCCAGCGCGGGCGGCCCTGGCCGAGCGGGACGAAGGCGAGGCGCTGGCGGTAGCGCGGGACCAGTCCGAGCCGGCGCTCGATGGCCTCCAGGAGGTCGTCATAGGGGGGAGGGGGCCCCTCGAAGAGCATCACCGAGGCCACGTGCATGTGCGCGGACGAGTTCTCGATGTGCAGGAAAGATGCGTCCAGCCCGCTCAGGCGGTCCCCGACCACGGCTCCTCCTTCGGCGAATTCAGCAAGAGAAGCACGGTACCGCAGGGCCGGGGCCGCGACCAGATCCTCATGCTCAAGCGTGACCAGCGTCACACAAGCGTGTTTGGAACCCCGCTCCCCTACGCGCAGGGCGGCCGCTACTCGCCGTCGTCGTAGCCTTCGCCGTCCCCTGGGTCGCCGGAGTCGTCGTAGGTCCCGTCGTCCGCCGTGTCCCCGAAGTCCTCGGAATCCGACTCGTCGTCCGACACCACCTCGTCGCCGGAGTCGTCACCGGGCTCCACGTCGCCGTTCTCGGTCTGCCCTGACGAGCCGTCCTCACCGTTCACGCGGTCATGGCCCCGGCCGCCGTCGCAGTCGTTGTGACCCGCGCCGCCGTCCAAGTCGTCATCCCCGCGGCCCCCGCGCACCTGGTCGTCGCCGCTGTCGCCGTGCACCGAGTCGTCGCCGTCGTCACCGCCGACGAAGTCGTTACCCCTGTTGCCGTGCTCGACATCGTCTCCAGCGCCGCCCTCGAGATGGTCGCGGCCGGCTCCACCGGTCACGTGGTCGCGTCCGGCGCCCGCACACACCACGTCGTCGCCGCCGCGCCCCGATATCCGGTCGTTTCCGCCGCGCGCGACGATCACGTCTCGCCTGGCCGTCCCGTGGATGACGTCCTTGCCCGCCGAGCCGACGATCGTCGCCCTGAGACCGTGGCATCGGGGTGTCTTTGCCTCCGCGGCGCCGCCGAGGGAAGCCATCGCCACGACCGTGCAGCCGGCGAGCGTCAGGGTCCTGAGAGTCCTGGTCATTGAACGTATTCCTTCGGTCGGGGTGCGCTCCGCTTCCGGTCGGCCCTTGGCAGCCTCCAGCAAAGGCCACAGGCCGGTTTCTGGCCGTTCGGGGCGTCCGAGCGAGGAGTGCGGACCGTGACCACCGTCACACAAGGGCGGAGTTATGTGCCTAGGGTGCGAACAGTTGTTCGATTCGGCGTGGCCGAACTGTCGTCGTCCCGTGACGGCAGACGGGGGAACCACAGCCGGGCTCTCGCAGGCTCGGCAGGGGCGAATGGAGCGGTGATCCGCTCTTAGGGCGTTCGTACGCCCGAGCCCGACAGCTAACCCCGCAGGCAGCGCCGAGAGAGGAGTTCCAAAAGTGAATACGCGTGCGCGTGCACGCTCCCTCCGGCTGCCCATCGCGGTCCTGGTTGCCTGCGCGCTATTGACAACGATTCTGGAAATCGCACCCACCGAGGCCGCCGGCGCCCCTGCCGCCGGCTCGGGCCTGAGCCTGGCCGCCCTGGGGGCCAAGGCCAGCGTCCGCTACGGCGAGCGGCTGAACCTCAACGGCCGCGTGCCCTCCGGCGCGGCCGGCGGCTCCGTGAGGCTGGAGTACGCGCCGCGTGGCGGCACCTGGCGCCGCCTGTCCGACACGCGGACCGGAGCGGGAGGTACCTACCGATTCTCCCTGAGGCCACAGAGCTCGGGCGCGTTCCGCGCGATCTCCGCCGAGGGCATCTCCGACGCTTGCTCGGTCACGGTGGTCGCGCGCCTCGGTGGACGGGCCCACCGGCACGTCCGCGCCGGTTCCCCGGTGCACGTGAGGGGGCGCCTCGTGCCCGGCTTCGCCGGCCGCAGGGTCCGCCTCCAGCTCGCCACCGGGAAGGGCTGGAAGACCGTCGGCCGCACCCGCACGGGCCGTGGCGGGCGCTACCGCGCCGCGTGGCGGTCCTCGGTGGCGGGGCGCTACCGCCTGCGGGTGAAGTTCGCGGGCGACGGGCACAACCCCGCCGTCAGCCGGCCGCTGGCCGCTGGCCGGGTGTACGTGTACCGCCCGAGCCTCGCCTCGTGGTACGGCCCCGGCTTCTACGGCAATCACACCGCCTGCGGCGGGGTGCTCGGGTACAACACCCTGGGCGTGGCGCACAAGTACCTCCCGTGCGGCACCAAGGTCACGCTGCGCTACCACGGCCGGTCGTTGACCGTGCCCGTGATCGACCGCGGGCCGTACTCGGGCGGCCGCGAGTGGGACCTCACCGGAGCCACCAAGGCCAAGCTCGGCTTCGGCAGCACCGGCACCGTTTGGGTCTCCCAATGACCGCGGTGCGCGAAGCCCGCTAGAGCGACAGGCTGAGCTGGTCGTCGGGGGCGGCGGGACCATCCCGCCGCCCCTCGTCCAGCCCGGCGACACGCACGCCGAGCAGGCGCACGGGCATGGCCGGCCCGAGGCGGCGCAACAGGTCGCGCGCCACGCGCCAGACCGTGTCGAGGTCCCCGGTGGGCGCCTCGAGCGAGCGGGCCCGGGTGACCGTGGAGAAGTTCGCGTAGCGGACCTTGATCCCGATCGTCCGGCCGCTCTGCTCCTGCCGGCCGAGCGTCGCGCAGAGCTCGCCGGTGAGGCGCTCGAGCACCGGCTCCAGCTGCTCCAGCCCATGAAGGTCGAGATCGAACGTGGTCTCGCGCGACTCGGACTTGACCAGCCTGCTGGTCTCCAGCACGCGCTCGTCTTCGAAGCGGGCGAGCCGGCCCAGGTGCGGGCCGAGCCGTGCGCCGAACCACTCCCGCAGGCGCTCGTCCGGCTGGGCGGCAAGAGCCGCGAGAGTCGTGATCCCCTGGGACTCGAGCCTCACCACCGTCTTCGGCCCGATGCCGGGGATCAGGCCGGGGGAGTGGCCGCCGAAGCGCTCCCGGGCCTCGGCCGCGGTGAGCTCCAGGAAGCCGTCGGGCTTGTCGGCGTCGGACGCCACCTTGGCCACGAGCTTGTTCGGCCCGAGGCCGATCGAGCAGCGCAGACCCGTGCCCTCGTGCACCGTCGCCTTGATGCGCCGGGCGGCCGCGCGTTGCCGGTCGAGCCCGGTGAGGTCCATGTAGGCCTCGTCGAGGCCCACCACCTCGAGCAGCTCCACGTGCCGGCGCAGAATCGTCATGACGTCGCGTGAGTGGGCGCGGTAGAGCTCGAAGTCCGGCGTCAGAAAGACGGCATCGGGACACAGGCGCCGCGCACGCTCGGCCGGGGTGGCGGAGAAGATCCCGAAGCGCCTTGCCTCGTAGCTGGCGGTGGTCACCACCGCGCGCGGGCCGCTGCCCGCGACCACGACCGGCAGGCCGCGCAGGTCGGGCCGGCGCTGCAGCTCCACGCTGACGTAGAAGGCATCCATATCGACGTGGGCGATCACGCGCGCTGGAGCTTCGTCAGACACCGCCTCACGGTAGCTCTCGGGGGTGTCAGACTCACCACTCTTCGTTGCGTCGACGCTCAGGGGCCCGGAGACTGGTCAGCGTGCTTGCTACGGTCAGTTGTGTGAGCAAGCTTCCGCTCAGCGAGGCCGCGAAGGCGGTGGCCCACCCGTTACGGGCGAGGATCCTCGAGGCGTTGACGGTGGAGGCGCGATCTCCGAACGAGCTGGCGGTCGAGTTCAGCGAGCCGCTGGGAAATGTCAGCTACCACGTGGTGGTGCTGCGCGACCTCGGGATGGTGGAACTCGTGGACACGGCCGCGCGCCGCGGAGCGATAGAGCACTACTACCGAGCCCGCTGGCGCGTCCGCCTCGATGTGCGGCCGCTCGACGACGAGCCGCTCTCGAAGCCCGTCAGTAGCCGCCGGCCCCGACGAGCTGCGTAGTCCTGACGAGACTGTAAAGGTCATGGACCTCCGGTTCGGGCCAGCGGGGGACCCTGTCCCCGACGAGCATGAGGGTGGCCGGGCGCAACCGATGTTCCACGAACCGGTCGTGATCCTCGATGGATTCCCAGACGTCGAAGATCCGCATCCGCCCGTCCTGGGTGACGGCCGCGGTGTGAACGATCAGTCCGGCGGGCGGGTCGTCGTGGAAACGAATGGCGGCGGCGACCATGTCGTACTCCGCCTGGCCCACATCCGTTGTGTACTGCACCACAACCGCCATATATCCCCTTTGCTTTGAACCGCAGTGAGAGAAGACCCTTTATAGGACGGTTCTATGGTCTTCGCCATCGGCTAGATGGTCTAGGGCAGGCTCCTTGAATGGTCAGCCTTGGCCGACGCGAATGGTCAGCCTTGGTCTACCGGATGGGGTAGCTAGCGGGGCTCGGCGCGATGCTCCATCGAGCGTTCGCGTTCAACATCACGCAGGTGTCGCGCAGATAGTTCGGCTGCTTCAGCCCTTCGGCTGACGAGGCGAGCGGCCGCCAACGCCAGACGGAATAGTGCGGCCAAAAGACGCTTCAAAGGGCTCAAGGAGAAAACGACCTTCATGAAACGATGAAGATAAGCAGTTCACTCAGGATCTGTCCATGCAAACAAGCGGCGGTTCGCAGTGGGTCATTCAACCCGATCGAGCACCCCCGCAGCCCGCGCTACGTACTTCCAGGCCGCGAGCCTCCTTGGGTCCGCGGGCGGAGTGGGCGGACTACGGCGGCGGCATTCGCCGGATCGAGTGGCGCCCGCCTGGGCCCGAACACGATTGCGCTCGTGCCGCAGGGCGAGGGCGCCTCCGCCGGCGGAGACGAGGCCCACTGCCCGTTCGCCACGAACGACATCGAGGGCGACCACGCGACGCTGCTCGCAAGTGGCGTCGACGTGGACGCGGAGATTGCGCGGACCGGAGGGAGCAGGCCGGGCCTCATCTCAACCGAGGTGAGCGTCGGGGATCCCGTGCCGGCGCAGTTCTTCTTCCGCGACCCCGACGGCAACCGCTTCCTGATCGTCCAGCCGGACTGACCGGGGAGGCCGCTCAGAGGGGCTGGTGGATGGGGCGGACCAGCACCTCGTTCACGTCCACGTGTGGGGGCTGGGTGAGGGCGAACATGACCGCGCGGGCGATGTCGTCGGGCTCCAGGGCGCCCTTCACGGGATTGTCGAAGAAGGGGGTGTCGACCATGCCGGGCTCGATCAGCGTGACCTTGATGTCGGTCTCGGCCACCTCCTGGCGCAGTGACTCGCCCATCGCGCACACGGCCCACTTCGTGGCCGAGTAGAGCGACCCGGGGAGGGCGCGGCGACCGGCCACCGAGCTGGTGAGCAGCACGTGCCCGCTGCCCTGCTCGCGGAAGTGACCCAGGGCCGCGCGGATGGACAGAGCGGCGCCGTAGACGTTGGTGTCGATCATCGCCTTCCAGAACTCGGGCGTCTCCTCGAGAAAGCCGCGCTTGGCTCCGAAGCCGGCGTTGGCGAAGAACACGTCCATGCGCCCGAAGCGATCCAGGGCGGAGGACACCAGCGCCTGCTGGTCCTCCCACTGCGTCACGTCGCAGCGGACGGCGAGCGCGCTGTCCCCGAGCTCCTCGGCGAGCGCGCGGAGCTTGTCCTCGGAGCGCGCGGCCAGCACCACCCGGTGGCCGAACTCGACCGCGCGGCGCGCCGTGGCAGCGCCGATACCGCTGCTTGCGCCGGTGATCACCGTGACGGGGCCGTCTGCCATTGCCGGGGTTTCTAGCAACTGCCGGGGGTAGGCTGCCGAAACCTTGGCCGGAGCCAGAGCCACCAGCGCGCGATTCCCGGCCGTCCGCGAGTCGGCGGGTCACTACGAGAGCTACTACCTGAAGGCCTGCCATCCGGAGGAGCCGATCGGCGTGTGGATTCGCTACACGGTGCACAAGCCGCCGGGGGAGAAGCCCAAGGGCTCCGTGTGGTTCACCTTCTTCGAGGCGGGCGCGGGGGGTCCGATCGCCGCCAAGACCACCGCCCCCGATCCGGTGGCGGGCGAACGCGACTGGATCCAGGTGGGCGAGGCCGCCGGGATGGGTGACGGGAGGGCCTACGGCTGGGCCGGGGATGCGTGGTGGGAGCTCACCTTCGAGCCCTACGAGGCGCCGCTCTTCCACCTCCCGAACTCCCTGATGTACCGCTCCAAGCTCCCGAAGACGAAGCTCTGCAGCCCGGCGCCGTTCGCGGTGTTCGGCGGCCGCATCGGCATCGGCGAGCGCCAGATCCCGCTCGACGGATGGCGCGGCATGGTGGGCCACAACTGGGGCGCCGAGCACGCCGAGCGCTGGATCTGGCTCCACGCCATCACCGACGACGGGGACTGGCTCGACGCTGCCATCGGCAGGGTCACGATGGGCTCCAAGACCACGCCGTGGATCGCCAACGGCGCGGTGAGCATCGACGGAGAGCGGTTCTCACTCGGCGGGCTCGGCGCCGGTGCCGACGTGAAGGCCAGGCCCGGGCTCTGCGAGTTCCACCTCACCACGCGCCGGCTCGTGCTTTCCGGTGACGTGTCCGCGGCGCTGGAGGACTGCGTGGCCTGGGCCTACGCGGATCCCGCGGGCGGCGAGCACCACTCGATCAACTGCTCCGTGGCCGACATGCGGGTGCGCGTGGACGCCAAGGAGCGTCCGGTGAAGGCGTTCGAGGTGCGTGGCGGCGCCGCGTACGAGCTCGGCATCCGTGAGACCGACCACGGCGTGAAGCTCCAGCCGTTCCCCGACGGCTGAGCGAGGGGCGCCTCAGGGCGCGAGCCGCTCGATCCGCCAGCCGTGCGGCTCTCGGAGGTAGCGGAAGCGGTCGTGGAGGCGGTGGGCACCCTGCTGCCAGAACTCGTACATCTCGGGCAGTAGCCTGAATCCGCCCCATCCGGGCGCCACGGGCAGCTGTCCGTCCCGATGCGCCCGCTCCAGCTCGGCCATCCGCTGCTCCAGCCAGTCGCGGCTCTCGATCACCTCGCTCTGCGGAGAGGAGAGGGCGCTCAACTGGCTGTCCCGCGACCGGCTTCGGGCGTAGTGCTCCACCTCGTCCCGGTTTACCGCCGTTACGGCGCCCTCGACCCGCACCTGGCGGCCCAGCGGCTGCCAGAAGGAGAGGAGGGCGCCCCTGGGATTGGCATCCAGCTCGTGTGCCTTGCGGCTGCCGAGGTTGGTGAAGAACGCGAATCCGTTCTCGTCGAACTGCTTGAGCAGGACCATGCGCAGCGACGGCACGGCGTCCGGGCCTGCGGTGGCAAGCGCGATCGCCTCGGGCTGCGCCACCTGGGCGCTCTCGGCCTCCTCGTACCAGCGCCGGAACTGGTCGAGCGGATCAGGCGCGAGGTCATTTCTTCTCATTAGTTTCCATAACCTTCGTTATCGAGCATTGCATTTGACGGGGGTGGCCACGATCGCCGCCTCATCCCCCTCCACAGCCTCCTCCTCGAGGCCCGCCTGGGACCTGGGGTTCGGTTTTCCGCACCATCGCCGGCGGGTAATCCCCGGTGAAGCCCGCCGCGCCGTTCGGCAAGCTCAGTGAGTAACAAGAGTCCTGAGTTAGATACTCGTGGTTGGTTTCTCCAAGTATGTGCTAGCCTGCCGCGCCGAAGCCGAGTCGTCGAAGAGTTGGGACCGAGCTGATGACTGACCGAAACCGCTGGATCGCCCTGTACGTGCTCTGTGCCGGGATGTTGATGATCGTGCTGGACGTGACGGTGGTGAACGTCGCGCTGCCGTCCATCCAGGACGACCTCGGCTTCTCCCAGTCGAACCTCGCCTGGGTGGTGAACGCCTATCTGATCTCGTTCGGCGGCCTGCTGCTGCTGGCCGGGCGCTTCGGAGACCTGATCGGGCGCAAGACCATCTTCATGGCCGGCCTGACGCTCTTCGTCTTCGCCTCGCTGCTCTGCGGCGTCTCCCAGAGCCAGGGAATGCTCGTGGGCGCGCGATTCGTGCAGGGCGTGGCCGGCGCGATGACCTCGGCGGTCATCCTGGGCATGATCGTGACGATGTTCCCGGAGCCGCGCGACCAGGCGAAGGCGATCGGCGTCTACGGGTTCGTGGCCTCCGCCGGGGGCTCGGTCGGCCTGCTGGTGGGCGGCGTCCTCACCCAGTCCATCAGCTGGCACTGGATCTTCTTCATCAACATCCCGATCGGCATCGTCACCGGCTTCCTTGCCGCCCGGCTGCTCGAGCGCGACGAGGGCATCGGCCTCAGCGAGGGCGCGGACATCCCCGGCGCCGCGCTGATCACGAGCTCCCTGATGCTCTCGGTGTACACGATTGTCGGTCCCGCGGCCGAGAAGGGCTGGGGCTCCGGCGAGGCGCTGGGGCTCGGGGCTCTCTCGGTCGCGCTGCTGGTGGCCTTCCTGTTCCGCGAGAGCCGCGCCGCCAACCCCCTCATTCCGCTCCGCATCTTCCGCTCGCGGAACGTCGCGGGGGCCAACGCGCTCCAGGCACTCACGGTGGCCGGGATGTTCGGGATGTTCTTCCTCGGATCGCTCTACCTGCAGCGGGTGCTCGGCTACGATGCGCTCCAGATCGGGCTGGCCTTCCTGCCCTTCACCGTGGTGATGGGCTTCATGTCCCTGCGCCTCTCAGAGCCGCTGATCATGCGCTTCGGCGCCCGCAACCTGATGCCCCCGGGACTGGGGCTGATCGCAGTGGGCCTCGCCCTGTTCGCGCTGGCGCCCGTGGACGGCAACTACCTGAAGCACATCCTGCCCGTCACGCTGCTGCTGGGCATCGGCGTCGGCAGCTGTTTCCCGGCACTGATGACGCTGGCCATGTCCGGCGCCACCCGGGAGGACGCCGGCCTCGCCTCCGGGCTCATCAACACCACGGCCCAGGTGGGCGGCGCACTGGGGCTCGCGCTGCTCGCCACCGTGTCCTCCACCCGCACCAGCAACCTCCTGGACGGCGGCGAGTCCAAGGCCTCCGCGCTCACCAGCGGGTACCACCTCGCCTTCCTGATCGGCGCGGCGCTGGTCACGCTGGCCATCTTCATTGCGGTCACCGTGCTCGAGCCCACCGAGCGCGCCGAGGCGCGCGCCTCCGGCGCCGCACGGGCCCGAGGCGAGGAGCAGCCCGCCTACTCCGAGGCCGCGTAGCCGGCCGCTAGGACCGTCCCCGGCCCTGATCGATGTGGCTCGCCACGTTGATCACGGCGCCGGAGGGGTCCTTCACGAAGAAGCGGCGAATCCCCCAGGGCTCGTCGGTCAGCGGATAGACGATCTCGAGGCCTCGCCTCACCGCCTCGGCGTGAACCGCATCCACGTCATCCACGTCGATCGACACCCGCGCCTGCGCGACGCCGCGGTCGAGGCCGCCCTCCGGAGAGGCCACCGTGACCTGCACCGCGGGGTTCTCGCGGGAGGCGAACATCAGGAACCCGTCCTGGTCCATGGCCACGCGAAATCCCAGGAAGCCCTCGTAGAAGGCGCGTGACGCGCTCAGGTCCCGCGACAGCAGGTTGGGGATTGCTCGCCTGATGCCCATCGCGCCCGGAATCCTTCCACGCCGCGCAGGCATCGTTGCGCTTTGGTGAGCCATCGGCACCACCGGGCATACTCAGTGGCATGACCGGAGCCACAGCCGGAAACGGGAACACGGACCAGCACACGACTCGCACCCTCGCCTCGGAGCGGGCACGCGACGCGGACTTCCCCCTCACGATGCGCGGGTACGACCGCCACGCGGTGGACGAGTACGTGGCCGAGCTCACCGAGCTGGTGGACGAGCTCGAGGGGAGGCAGCTTCGCGAGAAGGTGGTGCAGCGCGCGCTGGACGAGGTCGGCGAGCAGACCGCCGGCATTCTCCAGCAGGCGCACGAGACTGCCGACGAGCTGTCGGCCCGCTCTCGGGCCCAGGCGGAGGGTCGTCTCCAGCGGGCCGAGCGCGAGGCGGAGCTCGCGAAGGCCGAGGCCGACAAGTACGCGGAGCAATTGGCGGTCGAGATCCGCCGCCTCTGGGAAGAGCGCAACCAGCTGATCGACGAGGTCCGCCGGATGGCCGACGAGGTGCTGGCCACCGCCGATGAGGCGGCCGAGCGGCTGAAGGCGCCCGAGGCCGTGGCGGCTGCGCTCCCGCCCACCTCAGACGCGCGCCCGCCCGGTGAGTCGGACACAGCGCCCCTCACCCCCACCGTCGAGCGGCAGCAGCAGCCCGCGCCGGTGGCGGGCGAAGACTCCTAGAGCGCCTGCGGAGGAGCGCAGCCCGATCGGTGATCGGGCGAGCACCGCAGCCTCATGTCATCGGGCGAGCACCGCAGCCATGTCCTCCCTAGAGCGGGAGCTTGCCGCGAGCCTTCCGGCCCGTGGACGCGCTCTTGTTCGTGGCCTTGCGCGAGGTTCCGAAGGACTTCGAGAACAGGCGGCCAATTGGCCCGGGGGCCTTTCCACCGACCCTCTGCCCCACTCCCAGCGTTCTGTCCACGCCGCGCTGTGGCCCGGCGGAGAGACGCGGCACCAGGAAGCCCAGCACCAGGAGGATCACGCACACGGCGATGATGATTCCGATGGTCATGGGTATGGCGTACCCCGGTTTCGCCAATCTGAAAACGGGCTATGAGAAACGCATGAGCGAACGAGACCCAGCGGACGTGGAAGTGGAGCGCGAGGCCGAGGAGGCCGCGGCGGAGGCCGGGTCCATCGGCGGCCGCGCTCCGGAGGACGAGGATCCGGCCGCACGGCCGGTGAGCGAGGGCGGAGGCGGCGAGTCCGAGGGCTTCGAGCTGGCCGAGGAGGAGCTCATCGAGCAGGCCGAACACGGCGACGGCGGTCCCAGCCCGACGCGCGCCGGCTTCCCGCCCGAGAAGGAGTCGGACGCCGCCACGGCGGAGTACGGCGAGGCCGACCAGGAGGGGACGCCCGACGGACCCGACGAGTCCTGAGTCGCTTGCCCGTCTGACAAACTGATCGGGTGGCCAAGCAGAAGCAGGTCCGGATGCAGACGACGGTGGGCGCGCTGGGGGCCATCCCCCAGCTCGAGTCGCGCACCGACGAGCAGCTCATGAGCGAGTCCAAGCACCGGGTTGCGGCCAAGGCCATCCTGGGCGCGCGGGCCGCCGAGCGCTACGACGCCAAGGCCGCCCGTGGCTACTTCAACGAGGCCCTGGCCGGCTGCCACCCCCAGGAGCGCCCCGCCCTCCGCCAGATGATGAAGGCCTCGCTGGCGCTCGCCGAGCGCCGCCCGGACGACCTCAAGGCGGCGATGGAGAAGCTCGGGCAGGAGGCCCCCTCCTCGCGCCAGCTCTTCCTGCTCCGGCTGATGGGCCTGATCGCCCCGCCCTCCAGCGCCGGCATCATCCCGCGAGTACGCGGCATCCTGCTGCTGCTCGCGTTCGTGATCCTCCTGGTCCTTCTCGGCTTCGGGATCGTGAAGCTGATCGCGCTCCCGCTGGGCGGGATCGGCAGCGCCAGCGCCGTGTTCTTCGGCGTCCTGCTGGTGCTGATCGTCCTGGCCGTCCTGGTTCTGCTCGGGCGAAGACGCCAGGACAAGGCCCGCGCCGCGCGAGCCGCGGGCTAGGGCCGCGTCTTAGCTCAGTTCAGCGCCGTAGCGAGCTTGCGGCGGTAGTCCCGCGACAGCTGGTGATCGGGGCCCAGCTCGGTGAAGATGGCCACCATCACACGCCGGACGTCGTCACGGCGCTCGAGGTCGCCGAGCGCGGCCAGGAGCCGGTCCAGGGCGCCCTGGTGGTCGCCGCTGTCCCAGGCCTCGAAGGCCGGGCTCAGCTCCCCGTCGCCGACCAGCCGGCCCCGGGCGACGAGGCCGTCGGCGATGAAGTCGCCGGTCACATCCTGCAGCAGATCCAGCGCCTCCTCGGTGTCACCGCGCAGGATCAGGAGACGGGCGAGCTCTCGACGGGCCACCTGGTGGCGGGGGTCGATCTCGAGCGCCCGGCGGAGCGACTCCTCGTCGCCCCCCACGGCCAGCTCGTCTGCCTCGGAGGGAACGAGCGCGTCGAAGAAGCGCTCCACCTCCGCGGGCGGCAGTGCGCCGGTGAACTCGGCGGCCACGCGGCCGTCGCGGAAGGCCTTTACCGCGGGAATGCCCTGGATCCGGAACGTGGCCGAGAGACGCTGGTTGGCGTCGGTGTCCACCTTCGCCAGCTCGACCTTCCCCGCCCGTGCCTGAGCGGCGCGCTCGAGCGCCGGGGTGAGCTGCCGGCAGGGCCCGCACCACTCGGCCCAGAAGTCCACCACCACGGGGATCTCCTTGGACCTCTCGATCACCCGCTGCTCGAAGCTCGCCTCGTCGACGTCGTAGATGGGGGCCTCAACGCTCACTGACGGTCGCCTCCTTGATCACCACTGGCCTCACCGGCGTGCCCGCCTCGCCGCTGGCCGGGTCCCCGAGCTTGCCGATCTGCTGCACCACATCCTGACCGCTCTCCACCTTGCCGATCACCGCATAGTCGGGCGGCAGGCCCGCGTCCGGCGCGGTGACGATGTAGAACTGGCTCCCCGCCGTGCCCGCCGGCTCGGTGCCGCCCTTGGCCATGGCCACCGTGCCCCGGGTGTAGGTGGTGCCCGCGGCCGGCTTGTCCACGGTCGAGTACCCCGGACCGCCGGTGCCGCTGGCGGTGGGATCGCCCCCCTGGATCACGAATCCGGGCACGATGCGGTGGAACTGAGTGTTGTCGAAGAATCCCGTGCGGGCCAGAGACGCGAACGAGGCGGCGGCGTTGGGTGAGGCGCGCGGGTCCAGCCGGATGTCGATCGTCCCGCAACTCGTGTCGAGCACCACGGTGTAGCGGCGACGCTTGGCGAGGCCCTTCGTGGGCTTGTGGGCCCCGCCGGCCGCGCGGGGAGCCGGCGCCTTGACCTTGGCGCACCCGCCCGAGGTCGTTGTGGAGGTGGTCTTGGCCGCGTTCGCCGATGAGTCGCCGCCGCCGTTGTCGTCGCCGCATGCGGAGGCCCCGAGGGCGACGGCACAGAGCGCCATGACAAGCGAGCGGGGCATCGGGCCGTAGGCTAGCGAGGTGCCGTTAAGCCCCCTCGCGGCTCGCTACGAGCAGTTCATCCTCGATCTCGACGGCTGTGTGTGGGTGGGCGACGAGGCCACGCCCGGCGCTCCGGAGGCCATCGCGGCCCTGCGTGCGGGGGACCGGCGCGTGGCCTTCGCCACCAACGACCCGCGCGGTCCGACCGAAGATTACGTGACCCGCCTCTGGCGCATCGGGGTGCAGGCCTCCCTGCGCGACGTGGTCACCGTCGGCGGCGCGATGCAGCACCTTCTGGCCGACACGCGGTCCGGGCGCACAGCGTTCGTGGTGGGCACCCCGGCCATGCGCCGCCATGTGTCGGACGCCGGCCTCCGCGTGCTCAACGGCACCGACCTGGCCTCGCGTGCCGAGGTGGTGATCGTGGCCGGCACGGAGGACTTCGTGTACGACGATCTCCGCAGCGCCGCGCTGGCGGTCCGGCGCGGTGCGGACTTCCTGGCCAGCGGCCGCGATCCCACCTACCCCCAGCCCGACGGCATGTGGCCCGGGACCGGCGCCATCCTGGCCGCCGTGGAGACGGCCAGCGAGCGCAAGGCCGAGATCGTGGGCAAGCCGCAGCCCCAGCTGCTGCTCACTGCGCTGGACCGGCTCGGCGAGGGAACGACGCTCGTGGTGGGCGACCGGGTGGACTCCGATCTGGCGGCCGCCGCGGCCGCCGGCCTGGACTCGGCGCTGGTGATGACGGGCGGCATGACGGAGGCGGACCTGGACGGCGTGGAGCCGCCGCCGGTGGCGGTCTCAGAGTCGCTGAGCGCCCTCCTCCTGCGCTGAGGCGGCCTCAGAGCGCCCCCGGGTCCACGCCTAGGAGGGCGCACGCCTCCGGCCCCGCGCCGAGACCGAACGAGGCCGCCTTCCGCAGCGCCTCCGCAGGGTCGGTGCCCCGCGCCTCGTGGAGGTGCGCCGCACACAGCGCCGCAGGGAAGCCGGTGCGGAGATCCCCGTGCACGGCCACCGCCCCGCGCCGGCGCAGCTCTCGCCTCAACAGCGGCAGCAGCTCCTCCAGGACCGCCGGAGCGTCGGCCGGCGTAGAGACCGGCGCGTGATGCCATTCGACGCCAGCCGTGTCGTAGGCCGAGAGGTTGTGGCGGGTGCGCATCACCGACACGATCAGCCGCACCCCACTCGCCTTCAGGTACTCGGTCTCCGCCTCGCGACGGTCCGGGCGGTGAGTCCGCCCCCCTCCCCCCGGACGCTCCAGCGCGCACAGCTTGCGCGGGCGCGCCCACCAGATGCGCTTCGGCTCCTCCAAAGTTCCTCCCCTCGTTTCCAGGGGAAGTGCGCGGTGGCAAAGGTTCGCCCCCCGGTAGGATCTGCGCGCATGTGCCGCGTCTTCGGCTGCGTCTCCGCCGAACCTGTCTCCATCCGGCACGAGCTGCTCGAGGCCGAGAATCCGATGATCAGGCAGTCGGAGGACCACGACTCCGGCTGGGGCATGGCCGCCTACGAGCGCACGGACGGGGCATCGCCGCGGCTGGTCCGGTTTCCCAAGGCGGCGCACACGGACGCCGAGTTCATGGCCGCCACCAGCACGCGCGGCCGGATATTCAACGTGCACGTGCGCCGCGCCACCATGGGCGGACTGTCGCTGGCGAACACGCACCCGTTCACGCTGGGCAACTACTCCTACTGCCACAACGGCACGATCATGAGCTACCCGCGCCTGCTCGAGCCGGGCGTGGCGCCTCCGGTCGGGGACACGGACTCCGAGCACTTCTTCAACTTCCTGATCCGCGACTACGACCCCGGGGCTCCGGTCGAGTCGTTCCGGCGGGCGGTGACCGCGACCGTGGAGCGCTCCGCCTTCTCCGGGCTCAACTTCCTCTTCTCGGACGGTGAGCGGCTGTTCGCCTACAAGCTCGGCATCTTCGAGCTGCATTGGCGTGCGGAGCCCGGAAGGCTGCTGATCGCGTCCGAGTGCCTGGACCCCGAGCCCTGGCACGCCGTGTCGCAGGACGTACTGCTCGTGCTTGACCCGGACGACCCGGTGGAGCCGCACGCCGAGCGTCTCGTGGGCGACGACGTGGTGGCGAGGGCCGACGTTCAGCGCCTCGACGGCGGGGCCCACCTGCGCGGCGAGGAACGCGGGGCGATGGCGGCGGAGCGGGCCGCCCGGACGGCCGCTGCGGCGGCCACCGAGTGAGCCGGGAGGAGCGCAGCCGGGGCGGTGGCCCGGCGAGCACCGGACCACCGAGGGAGGAGCGCAGCCGGGGCGGTGGCC
>JBBQHI010000043.1:0-33304 GCA_038323835.1 Solirubrobacterales bacterium | reverse complement strand
GAGCTTCTCGCGCCCGCCCTCGAGCAGCTTGTCGCGCCAGGAGTAGTAGAGCGTCTCGGCGATCTCGTGCGCGCGGCAGACGTCCTTCACCGTTCTGTCGCCGCGCAGCCCGGCCAGCACGATCTCGAGCTTTTGCTGGGTCGTGAACTTGCGGTACTTGCGTTGGGTTGCCAACTCGATCTCCTTCGGTCGAGCGGCCCATGCTGGGAGTCGCCTCGGACAGCCTCGTCGGGGCTTCGCCCCTCCTCGCCCGTCCGACCAACCTCAGTCAGCTAAGCGTCAACGCGGGAGTGGGGTCCAGGCCACGCGCCAAGTACCCCCTGCTCTCAGGGTGGGCGCCGGCCCGGACCGACTTTTTGAATGTCGCTAGAACCGCGGGACGGTGCGGGGCCCCACCCTGTGGGTGGAGGCGAAGCCGGACGGGGGTCCACGGGGTGGCTTACACGAGCGCCCGACCGCGCCTCACCCGAAGGAGCACACGCGGGTAAATACCTTTCCCTTGGGTAGGCTCGCGCGATCCAGGAGTGGATGGGACCCCGCGACCACGCCACCACCCTGATCTACGCCGACTACGCCCCCGACCCGGCACAGGGGCGCTGTCTGGGCTGAGCGGGCCTTCGACGGCCGAGGGAGCTCCGGCGTGCCCGGGGGTCACCGCAGCGGCGCGCCCTACTGCACTGGGGACGGGATCAGGCAGGGGGGACCCGGGCAAGCGTGGGAGTCGACGACCAAACAACGAGAAGTGCTCGACGAGCGTTCGCCCCGTTCGCAGGCCGACGAGTCGATTGTGTGCCGTTGGCGTCCCGGGTCGGGCCGCGCCGAAGAGCGCATGCTGTGCCTCGAGACCTGCCGTCTCCGGGCCGCGTCGGGCAAGCGCGGGTGATGCAATCGATTACTTGCAAACGTCCATTTGTCCGATTACGGTACGTGAAACCGATTACCTAACGGGGAGAGGGCGAGATCTCGACGGCAGATCCTGACGGTGGGCGCATAGGGGCGGGCGGAGTTCTACATCGGGGCGTAGCGACCTTCATGCGGGCGCCGTTGGCGCCCGGCGACCACAAGTCGCTCCGGGATCGAGGTGCCGGAGTCGCGATCGTGGGCGTGCCGTCCGATCAGGGCAACGGCTACCGCCCCGGCGCCGGGCTGGGGCCGAGAGCCGTCCGGGAAGCGTCGGACCAGTTCATCGGACCGGACTACAGATCCGGTGTGGACCCCCGAGAGACACACCGTATCGTCGACGCTGGCGACGTAGCCATCGCCCTCGCCGACCCCGCTACGACTCTCGAGTCGATCAAGCGGAGCACTCTCGAGGTTCTCGACGCGGGCGCGCTGCCCATCCTCATTGGCGGGGATCATTCCATCACGATCGGAGGGTTCGAGGGCTTCGCGGAATTCAGCGCCGAGACGCCGGTGGCGCTGCTCTCGTTCGACGCCCACCTCGACACCGAGGTCGATCCGTACCCCATCGCGGCCTGCCCGGTGGCGCGTGCGATCGATGCGGGATGCGATCCCCTGAGGATCGCAATCGTCGGGGTTCGCGGCTCGCTGAACCCGAGGGCCTGGGTCGACTACGCGCACGAGCAGGGCATTCGCGTCCACGGGATCCACGAGGTGGAAGAGCGAGGGATCGGCCCTGTCGTCTCCGACGCGCTCGACGCCATCTGCACCAAGGGCGTCTCGCTCTACGTGACCTTCGACCTCGACTCAGTCGACCCCGCGTACGCACCCGGGGTCGTCACTCCCGAGCCGGCCGGTCTCACCTCGAGAGAGCTGCTGGCTGCGGCACGTCTCGTGGGAGCCCGATCGCCTCGGATGTTCGATCTGGTGGAACTCGCACCTGCTTACGACGTCAGCGGGATCACCGCACGATTGGCTTGCGCGGTGATCTCGAATGTTCTCGGCGCTCTCCGGCCGGCTCCCGGCCGTGGGGGCATTTCGGAAAGAAGGGGAGGAACGCATGTCCAACGATGAGTTCGATGACGGGCGTCACGCGGACGCCAGGAGCGCAGCCGGCCCGCCCGAGGCTATGGACTGGCCACCGCTCTCACGCCGGCAGTTCATCGGCCGGGCGGGGGCGCTGAGCGGTGCGGCGGCGCTCACGCCGGCACTGCTGGCCGCGTGTGGCGACGACGGCGGCGACCAGTCGGCGAAGGGGCTCCCGACGACAAAGTCGGAGATCACAGCTGCGATCCGAAAGGAGGGATCGGCGGTCGCGGCCAACTGGACCTACACAGCCCACCCGACGGTCATCAAGGAATTCAAGAAGCTCATCAAGGACGAGTACGGCGTTTCGATCGGATTCGACATCCTCAGCTCGCAGGACCCCGCGACCTACATGACCAAGCTGTACAGCGCGCGGCGGGCGGGCAACCCGGCGCCCTTCGACATCGCCACGATCGAGGAGAACTTCCTGATCGAGGCGGTCGAGCGGGGCGTGGCCACCAAGTTCCTCCCCTCGTCGCTAGTGCCGAACGCACGCCTGGTCGACGAGCGCTTCCGCCGCTATCCGCACGGCATCGGCTGGCAGTACGCCTCACCGGGCATCGTGTACAAAGAGTCGAAGGCCCCCTTCCTGAAGGACTGGACGGACCTCTCGGACGGCCGTCTCAAGAAGAGGATCACGCTCGGCGAGCCTGGCACGCCGACGGCGTTGGGCTTCCTCCTCGGCGTGACCTGGGCGCTCCGGCTCGATTACACGAAGGACGGCGACATGGAGAAGGCCATCGACTACGCCGTCTCCGAGATCGGCCCTAACGTCCTGAAGTACACGAGCGACAGCGCCGAGATGCAGCAGCTGCTGCGCTCGGGCGAGGTCGACGCCGTCGCGTTCTGGAACTCGCTGGCGCGCCTCGAGACGTTCAACGGTTATCCCACGGAGTTCCTGTGGGCGGAGTCGGGGAACGCCTACATCAATGGGATGGCGTGGATCCCGGTCGATGCCCCTCACCCGGTGCTCGCGCAGCTCTACGTGAACTTCCTCCTCAGCCCGGAGCGCCAGGTGCCGTCGGCCAGCTGGGGGCTCGAGCGCGGAACGTGGGTCGAGCTCCACGAGGGGGTGCTGGGTTCGGCGTACCTCAAGTACATCCCCAGCTGGATCAAGCCGCAGTACGACAAGCTCTACCCCTCGCTCGAGGAGATCGCACGCGGCTTCAAACCGCTTGACTGGAAGGTCATCACGGCGAAAGAGCGCGACTGGACCGACTATTACCTCGGAAAGCTCGGACGCTGAGGCGCATGGGGCGTTGGCGGAGGGTCGGAGCGGCGTGGCCGTTAGGCCTGATCGCGCCACTCGCGATCCTCGCCACCGCCCTGATGGTCGTGCCGCTGGTCTGTGTCGGCGTAGTGAGCGTCACGGAGGCGGACACGTTCTTCTTCGCGCCGAAGTACACGGGCGAGAACTACTCCGCCTTCTTCGATCGCTACGGCGCCCTGTTCGGCCGGTCGTTCGTGAACGCCGGTCTGGCGACCCTAGCCGCGGCGCTTGTGGGGGTTCCGTTCGCCTACATCCTAGAGCGGCGCGTGTATCAGCCCGCCCTACGGACGGCGCTCCGGGCTCTCCTCGTGTTCCCGCTGTTCGGGGGCCTCTACATCGCCTACGGAGCCCGGAGCCTGCTGCTCTCCGGCGGTGCGCTCGCACCGGTCCTGCGCGCTCTCGATATCGAGGCGACGGACATCCTCTACACGCGAGGCCTCGTGATCTTCGGCCTCGCGCTCTACACGCTCCCGTTCATGGTGTTAAACGTCAGCGCTGCGCTCGAAAGGATCGATCCGGCGTACGAGGAGGCTGCGGAGGTGCTCGGGGCGGGCTTGGCCCGCCGCTGGCGCAAGGTGATCCTGCCCCTCCTCCGGCCAGGTATCGCCATTGGCTGCGTCATCTGCTTCTCGCTCAGCCTGGGCGAGTTTGCGGTCCCGAAGCTCGTGGGGGGACCCGCCGACCAGAAGGTCCTCTCCGTTGTGGTCGCCGAACGGGCGCTCGGCGTTCAGGACTACGGCCTCGCGGCGGCACTCGGCATGGCCCTCGTGGCCATCGCGTTCGTGGTGACGTACGTGATGACACGCCTGTCACGGGAGCAGTTCCGGGAGGCCCGGGCATGAGCGCGATCAATCCCGAGATGATGCGTGAGCCGCAGTCGGCCCCCATCCGGCGGCGGCGGGGGCATCGGCCCGGCAGACGCCGCGGCGGCCTCCTCGCCTACCTGTTCCTGGCCGCCATGTCGCTGCTGTACGTCGCACCACTGGTCGGCATGGTCGTCGCCTCACTGCACGCGTCCGTACGGGTCGACGCACCCTTCAGCGTCGCGCCCTACGGCGACCTGATCCAGCGCTACGGGCACGAGCTCGGCGTCAGTGTGCGGGTCACGGTCGCGACGATCCTGATCAACCTCATGCTCACGATTCCGGCCGCGTACGGACTGTCGAGACTCCACTTCCGCGGGCGTGACCTCCTCCTGTCGGCCCTCACTGCGGCGCTCTTCATCCCGCCGGTGATCTTCGGGCTGGCCCTGCTCTTGGCCTACGGCCTTGTGTTCAAGGACCTCGTCGACACGCTCGGCGGGCTGATTCTGGCGATGGTGGTAGGCACGTATCCGCTGATGCTGTTGCCACTGATCACCGTCCTCAGGGGCATCCCGCCGGTCTACGAGGAGGCGGGGCTGGTGCTCGGCGCGAGCAGGATCCGCGTGTTCCTCAGGGTGACCCTGCCGCTGATGGCACCGGGGATCGTCGCGGGGGTCCTCCTGACCTTCATAATCGTCTGGAACGAGTTCCTCGTCACGCTATTCGTGGCCGGGACCAACATCACGGCGCCGCTGCTTCTGTACAACCGCATCGCGTTCTCGGGCATTCAGCCGAGCACCGCGGCGCTTGCGGTGTTCCTCCAGACCACCTCATTCGTGGCGATCGCCGTTTTCACGCTGGCCGTGAACCGCCGCTACGCGGGACGGGCCGCGAGATGACTCGAGTGCGGATCGACCGGCTATCCCTCGCCTACGACCGGGACGTGCCGACCGTGGATGACGTGTCTCTGACGATCGAGGACGGTGAGATGGCTTGCCTGCTTGGTCCGAGTGGCTGTGGCAAGACCACGCTGCTCAGGCTGGTCGGAGGCCTGCTGCGGCCCGAGAGCGGGGACGTCTGGTTCGACGACGCACGCATGACCGATGTCGCCGCCAGCCGCCGCAACGTGGGGTTCGTGTTCCAGGATCACGCACTCTTCCCTCACCTGCGGGTCAGAGAGAACGTCAGCTTCGGGCTGGAGGCCCGAGGCTGGTCCAAGGATCGCTCTCGGGAGCGCGTGGAAGAGATGCTCGATCTCGTCGAGCTCCACGGCAAGGAGCGGCGGTTTCCGAACCAGCTCTCCGGAGGCGAGCGGCAACGCGTGGCGATCGCGCGCGCTCTGGCGACTGACCCGGCGGTCTTGCTCTTCGACGAGCCGCTCTCGGCCCTGGACCGTAAGCTCCGCGACGTGTTGAAGTTCACGGTCCAGGCCCTTCAGCGAGCCAGCGGGAAGACCGCGATCTATGTGACTCACGACCAGTCGGAGGCATTCGCGATCGCCGATCGGGTGGCGGTCATGCACGAAGGCCGGATCCTGCAGGTGGGCTCTCCCACGGACGTGTATCTTCGGCCTGAGGCCCATTTCGTGGCCGACTTCGTCGGCATCAGCAACAGGCTCCCGGCGACGGTCCTAGATGGAGGAGAGGCAGGCGGCGCCGTCCGCGTGCGCGTCGGGCAGGCCGTCCTTTCAGCGTACGGCGCGGCCCACACCGTGCCGGGTGAGGCTGTGATGTTGCACGTGCGTCCCGAACGGGTCACCCTGGTGCCGAATGCGGCCGACGGGCCCGGGGATCTTCTGACGGGAGTCGTCGAGCGAACCATCTTCGAGGGCCCGACCCTCCAAGTGTGGTTAGCCGTCGAGGGTGCCCGCCTGATCGCCGAGGTCCCTGGGGTGGAGGAACTGGATCTGAGGCCGGGGATGACCGTGGGCGCGCGGATCAATCACACAACCGTGCTCGCGGCGGACGCCCCGTGAACGCCGGGCGACGAAACGACTCGCGGCCCTCGAACGAGCCGAGCGTCAAGGACGTCGCCGCCCGCGCGGGAGTGTCCACCGCAACCGTTTCGCGGGTGCTAGCCGGCAAGGCGACGGTCGGCGCTGAGCGCACGGCGCGTGTGGAAGTTGCAGTGGCCGCGCTTGGCTATCGCGGCAATCGCGCTGCTCGCCGGCTCCGGACACAAACGAGCGAAGTGATTGGCGTAGTCATCCCGGACGTCGAAAACCCCCACTACACGGAGATGGTCCGCGAGATGGAGTCGGCCGCGTTTGCGGCCGACGACAGCATGCTCCTCAGCAACACGGACGAGGACCCGGCGAAGCAGGCCACCTATCTCGGCGTCCTCGAGGCCGAGATGCCTGCCGGCGTGATCCTCGCCCCCTCCGATCCGAGTGGAAGGGAGATAGGCCGGCTCTTGGATCGGGGCGTCCCGATAGTCGCGGTCGACCGGCCCGTGACGGACGAGCGGGCGCACTGCATCGTCGTCGACAACGAGGCCGGTGCGCGCCGAGCGACGGAGCTCCTGATCGA
Source organism: Solirubrobacterales bacterium (assembly GCA_038323835.1). Classification (GTDB taxonomy): domain Bacteria; phylum Actinomycetota; class Thermoleophilia; order Solirubrobacterales; family Thermoleophilaceae; genus JACVRW01. The sequence continues at coordinate 26,717 of JBBQHI010000043.1, read as the reverse complement.
CCTAGGACACCGGCGGATCGGATTCGTCGGGGGTCCGTCCGGAATCCCATCCGCGGACCAGCGTCTGGGCGGTTACGCGGCCGCGACCGCGGGACTAGGGCTGAACCGGATCGTCTGTGACGGCGGCTTTCGGATCGATCCGGCGCGAGTGGCGGTAGGCCAGCTGCTCGACTCGGCGGAGCCACCCACGGCTCTGCTCGTGGCGAACAATCTGATGACGATCGGCGCCCTAGAGGCGATCGCTGAGCGGACCCTCGCCATCCCAGGGGAGGTGAGCGTGATCGCGTTTGACGATCCGTTCTGGACGGAGATCGTGAACCCGGCGCTGTCCGCGGTGAGGCAACCGGTCCGTGAGATCGCTCAAAGGGCCATCGAGCTGCTCCTCCGCGACGTACGGTCCGGGCTCTCGACGGCCGAGCGGACGGTCCTGCCGGTGGACCTCGTCGTCCGGCGGTCGAGCGGTCCCTTCAGGGGGGCGATGACGAGCGAAGCGAGGCATGAGACATGAAGAGAGAGCTGAACGTGCTGTTGGCCGGCGAGACGTGGGTCACCCACACCCTCCACATCAAGGGTGTCGATCATTTCACCCTATCCGGGTACGGCGAGGGCACCCGCTGGCTGCGCTCGGCACTCGAGGCCGACGGTCACCGCGTCGTGCATGTGCCTAACCACCTCGCCTCGATGGAGTTCCCGCTCACCGTCGAGGAGCTCGAGCGCTTCGAAGTCGTAATCCTTTCGGACATCGGCACGAACACACTGCTCCTGCATCCCGACACGGCCGAGCGCTCGATGCCGAAGCCCAACCGGTTGCGCGCGATCGAGCGGTATGTTGAGGGGGGCGGCGGCCTTCTCATGATCGGCGGCTACATGAGCTTCGAGGGAATCGAGGCCAAGGCGCGGTACGGAGGAACCCCTGTGGAGGCCGCCCTGCCGGTCGAGATGACCCCGGGCAAGGATGACCGCAACGAGGTTCCGGAGGGCTTTAGGCCACGGGTGACCGATGCGGGCCGCGAGCACGAGGTCACGGCGGGTCTCCCCGACGAGTTCCCCACGATGCTGTTCCACAACATCGTCCGGGCGAAGCCCGACGCGGCCGTACTGCTGGCGCACGGGACAGCACCGATCCTGGCCGTCGGGCAACACGGGCAGGGAAGGTCCGCCGCCTTCACACCCGACGCGGCGCCGCACGGTGCCACGCCTGAGTTCTTAGAATGGGCCCACTTCGAGCGGTTCTGGCAGAAGCTCGTCGCGTGGCTCGCGCGCGGAGGTGCATCAACGTGATCATCGACACGTGTCTGACGATCGGGGTCAGCCCGATGGTCGAGTTCGTGGCGGAGGAAGAGCTCGAGGGGTGGCTTGAGCGGGGCGGGATCGACGTACAGGTCGTCTTCCAGCCGGACGAGAGCTTCCACCACGAGACCCCCTCGTGGAACCCCTTCCTGGGGAACGATTACATCGCCTCCGTGCAGCGCGACTTCGATGGCCGCGTGTTAGGGCTCGCGACCGTGCATCCGTGGCACCAGGCGCACCGCGCCGCCGGCAGCCGCGTGTTCGAGAGTCCCGCGCTCGACGAGATCGAGAGGGCCATCGTCGAGCTCGGTCTCCACGGGCTCCGGATGAACCCGATCCAGCACAACCACCAGTTCAACAATGCCGTCGTGACCTGGCCCCTGCTGGAGCGGCTGACCGAGGTGCAGGCGAAGGTCGGTCGTCGGCTCATGGTTAGCGTCCATGCCTACGGCGACTCGCTCAACAATTCGCCCGACGCGATCGCCGAGACCGCGAGGCGGTTCGGCGACCTGCTCTTCCTGATGCAGCACTCGGCTTTCGTGTGGGGTTACGGGAGCGTTAGCCGGGTCGCGGCATCCGTCGACAACCTGCTGCTCGATCTGTCCACGATGCCCCAGCGGGCGGTGGTCTGGGAGGCGTACCAACGCCACGGGCCGCGCCGGTTTTGCGTCGGGACGGATGGGCCGCACGGCACGTTCGAGGTCAAGCAGGCGATCGTGGCCGACTTCGCGCGCGACAAGACGGAAGCGGAGCTCATCCTGGGAGGCAACCTCGCGGACCGCCTAGCGCTGCCCGTGATCGCGCCGACCACGACCCACAGGGCCTCGGCATGAGCTGGCCGGTCGTGGACAGCCATTTCCATCTCGGCGTCAACCCCCTGGTCCACGTGACGGTCGACGACCTGTGGCGCTGGATGGACACCGGAGGCGTGGACGTGCAGATGGTCTTCCAGGTGAACGAGGGCTTCGTACACCGAACGCCTGACTGGAACCCATATATCGGGAACGACTTCATCGCGAGTGTCCAGCGGGAGGCCCCGGAGCGCGTCATCGGTCTGGGCCGCGTGAACCCCTGGCACCAGCCCCCGCCAGCTGCCGTACGGCGGAGCCTGCGCGTTCGGGCGCTGAGCGCCAACCCGGTCATGGACGAGCTGGACCGCATAGTCGGCGAGCTGGGCCTATGGGGGCTCAAGATGCATCCGCTCGAGACGCATTACCAGTTCAATAACCCGCGGATCATCTTCCCCGTTATGGAGCGGCTGACGGCGCTCCAGGCGGAGTTCGACCGGAAGCTCGTGATCTTCATCCACGCAGCCGGCGACACCCTGAACAACTCACCGGAGGCGGTAGCCGACACGGCGCGGCGCTTCCCGGAGCTGCTCTTCATAGCGTCGCACTGCGGCTACAAGTGGGCGGTCCCGACGGTGGCCCACACCATGGCGGCAGAGCCCAACGTGATGCTCGACCTCACGACCGCAGCGGCTCCCGGGATGCTGCGCGAGCTCTACGAGGTGCACGGGCCCGAGAAGTTCTGCTCGGGCTCGGACGGTCCGTTCGCCACCAACAGGTGCAAGGACGCGATCGTGCGCAGCCTCATTGGCGACGACAAACAGGCAGAGGCGCTGGTCCGTGGCGGGAACCTCGCCCGGCACTTCGGCATCGGCGGCGCCTGAAAGGGGACTGGATGGCTCGTGTGGGCTTGATGTCGGTGTCGGACGGTCGCGAAGCCGTGCATCTCGAGACGCGTGACTTCTCGCGCGGCAAGCAGGACGCGATCGCGGCGGCGCTTCGAGAGCGAGGCCATGAGGTGATCGCCGCTCCGGAGATCGTCTGGTCCAACGAGCTTGCCGTGGGGACGGCGCGCATGCTTGCCGATGCCCGTCCGGACCTGACGGTGATCAGCGTCCCGGTCTGGGCATTTCCTCACTTCACGGTGCTGGCGGCGCGTGAGACCCCTGGAGCGCTAGCGCTCTTCTCCACCGTCGACGGCCGCTATCCGGGAATGGTCGGCATGCTGGCAGCCGGGGGCGCCCTGGATCAGATCGGCCTCCGGCACGCCCGCGCCTGGGGCGACGTGGAGCAGCCCGAGGTCCTCGCGCGGCTCAACAGCCTCGCCAGCGCGGGCGCGGCGGTGCGCTCGCTGCGTGGGGCGACGTTCGGCCGCATCGGGGGGCGCCCGATGGGGATGTACACGGCCGTCTCCAACCCGGACCAGTGGATCACCCAGTTCGGCATCGACGTGGAGGAAATTGACCAGCTGGAGCTCGTCCGGCGCGCCGACGGCGTCGACCCTGCCCTCGCGGCCGGCGCTCGCAAGTGGCTCGAGGAGCGTGTCGCGGCGATCCATTACGACGGCGACCGGTTGACCCCCGAGATCCTGGAGCGGCAGATCCGCTCCTACTACGCCATGCGGGAGCTCATCGACGAGCACCGGCTCGACTTCTCGGGGATCAAGGCCCAGCCGGAGCTCACGGATCACTTCTGCACGATGGACGTCACTGAGGCCTTCATGAACGACCCGTACGACTGGGATGGTCCGAAGAAGCCCCATGTCTGCTCCACCGAGGCCGACATGGACGCCGCGCTCACGATGCGGATCCTCGGTGAGCTGTCCGGTACGCCGGCGCTGTTCGCTGACGTGCGCCACTACCACGCCGACCTCGACGTCTGGGACCTGTGCAACTCCGGCCAGCACGCGACCTGGTTCGCGGCACGCAGCGACGTGCCGGAGGAGAACCTGCGGCACGTCGAGCTGTTCCCCGAGGAGTTTTACTTCCCCGCTGGCGGCGCCTCCGTCCGCCACGTCGCGGCGCCCGGTGAGATGACGTTCGCACGCCTCAGCCGCAAAGCCGGTCGCTACCGGATGCAGTTGACGTGCGGAACGTTCGAGCGCTTCGACGAGGAGACCACCGAGCGCCTCATGCACGCGACGACCTACGTCTGGCCGCATGCGTTCGCACGCCTGCGCGCTCCCGCGGACGAGATGCTGCGCCGCTACGGATCGAACCACATCCACGCCATTCCGGGCGATTGGGTGAACGAGCTGCGAGAGGTATGCGGCCTTCTCGACGTTGGCGTGGACGAGCTCGGCGAGCTCTGATGGCCGAGACGGTCCTTGGCATCGACATCGGCACGTCGAGCTCCAAGGCCGTGATGGTTCGCCCGGACGGCGAGATCGTCGCGAGCGCCGAGCGCGCGCACGAGCTTTCCACACCTCGGCCGGGATGGTTCGAGCAGGATGCCGACGCAGTCTGGTTGGGTGACGTGGGCGTGCTCTGCCGCGAGCTCCTCTTGGAGCACCCTTCGCCTGCAGCCGTCTGCGTGAGCGGGATGGGCCCGTGTGTGCTCGCCTCCGACTCCAAGGGCCGTCCGGTCCGTCCGGCGATCCTCTACGGGATCGACAGCCGTGCTACGCGGGAGATCGAGGAGCTCGAGCTGCGTTACGGCGCCGAGGCGATCGTTGCTCGCGGAGGCTCCCGCCTGTCGACCCAGGCGGTGGGGCCGAAGCTCGCATGGCTCAGCAGGAACGAGCCGGAGTCCTGGGCGCGGGTCCGGCGCCTCTTCATGCCGAGCAGCTACGCCGTCTTTCGGCTCACCGGCGAATACGTGCTCGACCATCACTCCGCGAGCCAGTGCGATCCGCTCTACGAGCTCGTCACAGGGACCTGGGCCGAGGACTGGGCCACGGATCTCGCGCCAGAGCTTGAGCTGCCGCGGCTCGCGTGGCCGGGCGAGCCGGTCGGGCTGGTCAACGCCGCCGGCGAGGAGGCCACTGGCATCCCGAAGGGCACGCCGCTAATGGCCGGCACGATTGATGCCTGGGCCGAGGCGTTCAGCGTCGGCGTCAGGCAGCCCGGCGATCTGATGGTCATGTACGGATCGACGATGTTCCTGATCCAGATGACCGACCGGCCCGTGACGCACGCGAAGCTCTGGGCCACAAGAGGGGTCGAGCCGGGGACGAACTCCCTGGCAGCCGGGATGGCGACGTCCGGAACGATCACTAACTGGCTGCGTGACCTGGTGGGTGGCACCGCCTTCGACAAGCTGATCGCCGAGGCCCGCGAGCTTCCGCCCGGGGCCCGGGGGCTGCTCATGCTGCCCTACTTCGCCGGCGAGAGAAGCCCCCTGTTCGATCCGCACGCCCGAGGTCTTATCGCGGGACTCACGCTCTCCCATCGGCGCGGGCACCTCCTGCGTGCGACGTATGAGGGAACGGCGTTCGGGGTGCGCCACAACCTCGAGGTGCTCCAGGAAGCCGTGGGCGATCCCAGACGCCTCGTCGCAGTCGGCGGCGGCTCGCAGAGCGATGTCTGGCTCCAGATCGTCAGCGACGTGACGGGGTACGCTCAAGAGCTTCCGTGCGAGACGATAGGCGCTAGCTATGGAGACGCTCTGCTGGCTGCGATCGGAGTGGGACTAGTGGCTGCGGACGCCGACTGGACCCAGGTGGCCCGCGTGATCGAGCCCGATGCCCGGACCGCATCGACCTACGACGAGCTCTTCGGCCTGTTCCGCCAGCTGTACGAACAAACTGCCGAGATCTGCCACGCGCTCGCCGAGCTCCAAACCGCCCGCCCGTGAGGGAGGGCAGTCAGGTCCACCTCGGTGACTTGACGCGTCGGTGGGGTCGCGGCGCAGGGCCAGAAGGAAGTTCCAACGGAACTCTTCCGCTTGGAAGCGGTCGAAGTCGCCTCGGGAGTTCTAGACCGTATGGCTTGTCGTCTTGAGCGGCGGGCCTGTCTGGTCGTGTTGTGAGGGTCGGCACTCGCGCATGAGATGCGCGGGTTTAGGGCTCAGGGTTGGCCTGGGCCCGGACCGCAATCATGGGAGTGCCGACCATGGCGCAGGCTAAGACGTTTGTGGCGTTGGATGTGCATGTCAGTGGGACGGTCGCGGCGATCGTGGACCGCGACTCGGGGGAGCTTCGACGGCAGAGGTTGTCGGGACGGGGCAGCGAGGTGTGCGAGTTCGTGACGGGTCTCGAGGGTCCGGTGCGGGCGACGTATGAGGCCGGGCCGACTGGGTTTGCGTTGGCGCGTCGGCTTGAGACGGCCGGGGTTGACTGTCTGGTCTGTGCGCCGGGGCTGATTCCGCGAGGTCCGTCGGATCGGGTTAAGACCGATCAGCGGGACGCGGAGCGGCTGGTGCGCCTGTTGATGGCCGGCGAGCTTCATCGGGTGACGGTCCCGTCGATCGAGGCCGAGAGCCTGCGCGACCTCGTCCGCGCCCGGGAGGATCTCCGTGGCGATCTGATGAGCGCGCGCCATCGTGTGTCGAAGTTGCTGTTGCGCCACGACGTGCGGTTCGAAGGCAGCGAGCGCAACTGGACCCAGCCGCACCTGCGCTGGCTCTCAACGGTGCGTTTCGATCAGCCCGGAACCCAGGTCGCGTTCGATGACTATCGCGGCGCGGTCGAAGCGCTGATCATCCGCCGCGGAGAGCTCGAAGCCGAGATCGCCCAGCAGCTCCCGAGCTCGCCGTGGGCGCAGACCGCCAAGCGTTTGATGTGCATGCGCGGCATCGACACCCTGACCGCCGCCGGTTTGTGCGCTGAGGTCGGCGACTTCGGGCGCTTTCGCCACCCTGAACAGCTGATGAGCTATCTCGGCGTCGTGCCCTCAGAGCACTCGTCCGGAGCGCGGCGGCGGCAGGGGTCGATCACGAAGTCCGGCAGCCGACACGCCCGCCGGCTGCTCGTCGAGGCGGCCTGGCACTACCGCCAACCGGACCCTCTGCGCCGACAGGCCAGCGCAGCGGCTGGGTGACCTGACCCGAAGTCAAAGACCCGGTCTGCTTATAGATGAAGACGCTGCTGGCCGGTCCGTTGTTCGCCGTCCCCCTGCCGTTCAGGACCGCGCTCTCCGACCCTACGTCGCTCGCTGGTTCTGTAGAGCCATAACAGCCGGCCAAGGCAGATGCCACCAAGCTCAACAGGACGAGACTCGACGGTGCCTTCCGAAGTATGCGAGCACCCTAACCCCGACCGCGATGTCACGTGAGCCGATCCAGCAGACCTCGGAGCCATCGTTCGCTCCTGGCGGGATTCTCGGGCAACCCCTCAAAGGCGGCGATGGCCAGCGCCAAAACGACGGCACGACGCCGGCCACGGTGGACACCGCGAATAGATGGCCGTCAACGCTCGGGCCGAGCCCTAGCGGATGCGCAGGGAGCCCAGCTCGCGGCGAGCGCAAGGCCGAGATCTGCGACCTCGAGCGACCGCCGCCACCTGAGCTCAGCCGAGCAGCCGGAACATCGCGTTGACGAGCGGCCGAACGAGCCGCCCGACCCCTCGGGCCACCGGCCCCCAGCTCTTCATTTGCGCATCCGTCAGCCCGCGGTACCGGAGGGGACGGCGCTCGCCGGAACGGCGCTTACGGTTTCGCATCCTCCGATGTCTACCCGAGACGCCGAACACCAGCCGCTAACGGCGCACTGAACGGCCAGGGGGGTGAAGATCGTCTTCTGGCAACTGAACCTCTTGAGGCAATCATGAGGTCACGCGGGCGGGGCGACGAAGCGGAGTACTACGAGCGCAACAAGCACGTTGCGCTTTCGGTGCTGCGTCGCCGCTGTCCTTGGCTTGACGCCGACGATCGCGAGGGCGTCTATCACGACGCGTTCGCGGGGCTGCTCGCCAAGGAGCGTGACGGGACCCTCGACCTGGCCGCCATGCACGAAGCGCAGGTGCGCTCGTATCTGCTGACGGCATCGATGCATCGTGCGATGAACGTGACCGCGCGCTCCGAGCACCGCTTGACCACGCCGGTTGAGGCGCCGGGTGACGATGTCGCCGATTCCCGTATGGGCGCTGCCGAGCAGATGGTCGCCGAGTCGGAGCGGACGCCGGTCAGGGAGCTTGTGGAGGAGCTGCCGGAACGCTGCCGCGCGGTGATCAAGCTGCGCTTCTGGCTCGACTTCAAGCCGCCGGAGATCCAGCGCTATCTCGGCATATCCGAGCGCGCCTATCGCAAGGAGATCGAGCGCGCCTATATCCAGCTGGCTGACCGCTACGAGCTCGTGCGCGAGGGACGCTGGTGTGCCGCGCGCCGCTCGGTGATCCTGGCCTACATGGCCGGCGTGGCCGGACCGTCCCGTGCGCTCGAGGCGCGCATGCACCTCGACTCGTGCCCCGGGTGTTCGCACATGGCGGCCGAGCTGCGCCGTTCGGCCGAGCGTGCCGCGGCGATCCTGCCGCTCCCCGCGATGGCCCCCGGGGCTCCGAGCCGGGTCGGCGAGCTTGTCGCCGCGGCCAAGGCCCAGCTATGGGACCTCAAAGCCGGTGTGGCCGGCTTCGTGTCACGCTCCGACACCTCGTCGATGCAGTTGGCGGCGGGGGCGAGGCCCGGAGCAGCCGTTGCCGCCATCGCGAGCTGCGTCGCCATCGGGAGCGGCGCGACCTACTGCGCGGTCCAAGGCCTTCCAGACCCCGTGCGAGCGCTCGCTAGCGCGGAGCGTCATACCGCGAGCGACCCCACCCCGCGGCCTGCGACAAGTGCAAGAGCCGAAGAGCCCAGTGCCGACGTCTCGCCACCGGTCGTGGAAGCGACGGCCCCCACACCGACTCCGCGTAGCATCCCGTCACCTCCGGCGGCGGCACACCCCGTCACTCCGCCTGCCACTGCTGCTCAGGAATTCGAACCCACGGCCGCGGCGGCTAGGGCGTCGCCTCCAGCGATAGCCGCGGACGCGAGTCCGGCCGACAGCGAGTTCGGGGCTAGCAGCGACTCAACTCCTGCCGGGGGTGCTGGGGGCGGTGAATTCGCACCGTGACATCGACGAGGCGCGCGCGGTCGGCTCGCCAGCGAGCCCGGTTGCCCGGGCCTCGGTCAGCCAGGCAGCTTGAAGGAGTAAGCCCTCTCCGGCAGGCCCCCGGAGATGAGCACTCGCTTGCGGCTGTAGGTGATGAAGGCTCCGCTGCCTCCGAAGGACGACAGCTTTCCGAGCGTGATCGCGCGGTGGCCAGGGCGGAAGAGGTGAACGAGGGGGGAGCCACGGCCGGCGGTGGTCCAGATGACGAGCCCTCGCGGACCGAGCTTGTAGTGACAGCGCGCGTCGCATCGTTGGTCGAGCCACCTGGTGCGCGCGCTCCCGCAGCGCTTTAGGTAGAGGTCCTTTTTCTTCGATCGTCCGGCCCGGTAGGGCTTGATGTATTCGATCGTCCCGAATGGCTGGTCGCCGTCCTCCTCGAGACCGCGGGATCGGGGACGACGGAATGCGCGCAAATCGGTTCTTCGAGATCAGGCCGGTCCAGGTTCGGCTGCGCTCGGGGGTTGCCCTCGAGCTTCTGGATCCAGGTTCCGGTGTGCCAGTTCAGGTAGCCGATCACATTGACGTGGTTTCCCGTCTGGCGCACGGTCATCCACTGGCGACCGATGGCCTCTGGGGCATGGGTGAGGCCGTAGGGCTCTGCCAGCACCTTGTCCCAGCGAAGGGCGGATTGGGTCAGGCCCGTGGCGAGGTCGCTGATGAGAAACGGCGGGTCATAGGTCGCATCGCAGTGCCAGAGAAGCTCACCCGACTCCAGGCTGCCTGGACCGCATCCTGTTGGCGGGACGAGGATCCGGGTCGCCCCCGTCTGCTCGTCAGTCAGTCGGGCCGGGAGGTCTCGCGTGGGGTACAGCGCCTGGGGTCTGTAGATGACGTACCGGTCTCCGTCGCCACCGATCGAGCCGAAGCCCACGAAGCGGGCCTCCGCGGGTGAAGCGAAGAGCCAGGACACCGACGCCAGCGCACCGGCCCACAGGAACCGCTTCAGTCGGAGCCTTCGAACGGCGGCCTTGCCACGTGGGTCACCGATCAGCATCTTCTGCGTGAACCCTCGCAGGCGCCAGACGGAGCGGTCAAGCAGATACTTCGCTGGAGCTAGGCGTCGTCGTCTCAAGTGAGGGGGGCGCCATCCGCCGGACGACGACTGCAGGCCGTAGATGCAACTGCGCAGCCACGACCTGTTCGAGATCAGCGACGAGGCCGACCCCGCCGGCCGTCAGGACGAGACCCTGGGTGGCGACGACCTTGTGGGGACGGCGAGCCCCGCACCTGAGCGTCGACGAAGCCGCCTGCTGGTTCTCATGGCGTCACTGGGGCTCGCCGTACTCGGCCTTGCTTTGGCGATGACGCTCGGGCCCTCCCCGGGTCCCGCCGCCGGTGACAAGTCGCGGTCGAGGGCGGGCTCCCCGTCGATCGAGCATGCCCGAGGGCGCGCCCGCGCTTTGTCGCGCGGTCCTCGAGAGCGGCGCGAGCTGGCGTCTCGCGACCGGATAGATCGCAGCTCTGGCCGCACCCGGCCCTCCCCCCAACCCGTACGGCCGGCTCCGCCACTCGTGCCGTCCCCAGCCGCGCCTCGCCCCAAGCCGAAAGTTGGCATCTCAGCACCCGCTGATCCCGCCGGGGAGTTTGCGCCGTGAGTGGCGGGCCCCAGCTTCGCGGCTGCCGGTGCTCCCATCCGATCAGGGATGCGGAGCCCGGGGAGGTGTCGTGCGTCAAGTGCGGCCGCCGGCTGATCGATCTCCCTGAGGAGCTTTCTTCGCCCCCGCAGGATGGGGGTTCTCGGTTCGGCGCCCCTCCCGCCGACCGCCGCCCGGAGTCCGCCGTGTCCACGGCGAGACGCGAACCGCCACCACCCCCGCCTGCGCCTGCCCGTGTCGCGCCGGCGCTCGGTGAGGCTGCGGGCTCCGGGCCGAGCTTCGACTGGCCCTTCGATCATGGGCGCCGGTCCCGACCTGGACGGGACCGGTGACCGGCCGGGCGCGGAGCGATGTCCGGTCGCTGCGGGCGCTGCGCCTGCGGGCCCGTCTGCCTCGCCTGCTGGGCGCCGCGGCGGTGGGGCTGTTCGCCCTGGCCGGGGTAAAGGCCCTGTTCACCGAACCGGGCGTCGCATCGACCCAGGCCCGACCTTCCGTCGCTGGGAACCCGTCTGTCGAGGCGTTCGCCGAGGGGTTCGCCCGGGCCTACCTCACCTGGCGGCCCGGGCGCGCGGAGGAGCGGGAGGCGCGCCTGCGCCCCTATCTGGCCCGGGACCTCGACCCGGACGCCGGGTTGTCGCCCGTGCCGAAGGCCAGCGGCTATGTGGACTGGACCGCGGTGGCGGCTCGTCGTCGCAGGGGAACGACCACCGTGGTCACCGTGGTCGCCGACCTGGGCGGCCGGCGGACCTACCTCTCCGTGCCCGTGCGCCACGACCGCCGCGGTTTTCTGGTGGTGCGCTCCTACCCCGCGCTGGTCGGCGGGCCTCCCGCCGATCTCTCTCCCGCCCCGCCCTCGGAGCCCGAGGTGGAGGACGGCCGGCTGCGGGCGGTAGCGGAGCGCGTCGTGACCAACTACCTGGCCGGCGAGCGTCAGAACCTCGCCGCGGACTTGGCCCCCGACGCGGTCGTTTCGCTGCCCGCCGAGCGGCTCAAGGTGAGCTCGGTCGACTCGGTCGTTTGGGCCGCTCCGGGGCGGCGTGTGTCCGTCCAGGTGCGGGCGCGGGGTGGGGATGGGGCGGGCTGGACGCTTCGCTACGAGCTGGCCGTGGTGCGTCGCGAGCGCTGGTACGTGCGCGCGATCGGAAACGACCCCAAGGAGGACACGGATGAGAGCTAGGCGAACGCTGATCGTCGCCGCACCCCTGCTGTTAGTGCTCATGCTGGCGGGGCCGGACCCGGCGTTGGCCGCGGCCAGCGATGTGGGCCGCAACGTGGGGCAGGAGGTGAGGACCTGGGCCAGCGCCCTGCTGCTCGGCGTGGCCGGGCTCGTGGCCATCCCGGTGCTGGCCAAGCGCGACGTGAACGGCGGGCTGGTGCTCGTGCTCTTGGTGGTGCTGATCGGCGGCTTCGTCTTTGCCCAGGGATCGGTCAAGGCGGTCATCGAGGGCCTCTGGCGGGCCATCGGTACCTAGCCGGGGGATGGCTGGGATGGGAGATGACGAGTTGCGGATTCGCAGCTTCCGGGTCTGCTTCGACTTCGAGCGGCGGATCCATCACGTGGACCGCTGGCGCATTCCCGTGCCCTATGGCCTGCCGCTGCGCGGGATCGCCTACGCCGCCACGGCCCTGGCGGCCGTGCTGGTGCTCCAGGGCCTCCCGCTTTTCGGGCCGCTGCTCGCCTTGGTGCATCCGGCGCTGCGGCTGGTCGTGCTCCCCGTCGGCGTGGCCTTCGCGCTCGTGCGGCTACGGATCGACGGGCGCCCGGTCCACGCCGCCGCCCTCGCCTGGCTGCGCTGGCGTTCCGCTCCGCCACGCATGACGGCCTTTCGCGCGGCAGAGACTCGCGGCCCGGCGCTGCTCGGCGATGTGGTCGTGGCCGGCGACGAGCGGGGCGTCGGCTACCGGCGGGCGGACGTCAGCGGGCCGGCCACGCTGACCCTGCGCTACCCCGCCACCGCTGAGCGGCGCGGGTCCCGGCTGCGGCTGCGCCGGATCGGCACCGATCCGCTCTGGCGGGGCAAGTCGATCCGGGTGGAGCGCGGCCGGAGGTTGCGGCTGCGATGAGGGCGCCGATCCGCTTCGTCTACCGCAATCTGGTGTTCGGTCGCGACCTGGACGACGTCTGGGCCGTCTACCGCCTCGAGCTCCGCTCCTACGCTGGCCTCACCCGATCGCACAAGCGCGACCTGCTCGCCGACCTGGCGGGGATGGCCTACGGCCTGGAGGCGGACTTCAGCCTGCTCCGGATCGGTCGCGGCTGGTCGGTCGACGACTACCGGGCCGGGTGCGAGGCCGGGCTCGGCCGGGGCCGGGGACATGCCGGCCTGCTGGCCGCGCTGCTGGATCGTCACGCCGACGCGCTCGCCCATCGGGGCGGTGAGCGGCCCGAGGTCTACCTCTGCGTGCGCCTCGCCGACCGCGAGCGCGGGGACTCCAGCGCCGGTGTCGCGTCGTGGCTCGACGGTGCTCGGCGCGCGGTCGGGTGGGGCGATCCGGTCCGGCTCGGACAGGCGCGCCTGGATCGACTGGTCACCGAGGCGGGGGCGGTGGGGCGGCGGGTGGCTGACTACCTGGCCTGCGCGCCGGCCGCCGGCCACGAGCTCATGTGGCTGATCTCGCGGTCGTTCACCCGTTCGCTGGGCGAGCCGCGGGTGGCCGAGCGCTTTCGCCCCCAGGCGCTGGTGGTCGAGGGACCCGACGAGCACGCCTACGTCCCACTCGAGGCCGACGTCCTGCGCCTGATGGACACCCCGATCGAGATCGGGGCCCGTTCGCTGCGCATCGAGGGCGAGCAGGGGAGCTCGCACCAGGCGTTCCTGTGTCTCGGGGCGCTCCCCGAGGAGGTCACGTTCCCGGGCCGCCAGGCCGAGCTGATGTTCGCCCCGCTCGAGGCGCTGCCCTTCCCCGTCGACGCGGCGCTCCACGCCCGCCACGTCCCCAACCAGGAGGCGGTGCGGCTGGTGCGACGGCGGATCGTGGACGCCGACCACGCCTACGCCGAGGAGTCGCGCGGCGACCATGGGCCGAGCGCCGACTCGGCCGAGCGTCCGCGGGCGGCCCGGGAGCTCGAGGTGTACCTGGCGAGCGCGGAGCGTCCGCCGCTGCTGCGCGCCCAGCTCTCGCTCTGCGTCTCGGGGCGCGATGAGGCGGAGCTTGAGGAGCGCGTAGAGCGCCTGCGGCGCGAGTACGCGCCGGTCGAGCTGCACCGCCCGCTGGGCGACCAGCTGGCCCTGTTCTGCTCCCACCTCCCGGCCCAGCGTGCGGCCGTCGCACACTACGACGACTACCTGACCCTGGAGCAGTTCGGGGCGATGGTGCCGGTGGCCACCCACGCCGTCGGCGCCGAGACCGGCCCCTACATCGGCCACACCCTCTCGGGCTCTCGCCAGCCGGTGCTGTTCGACCCGACCGAGGCGTCACGCACCGCGCGCGCCCCGGCGTGCCTGCTGGCCGGGACGCTCGGGTCGGGCAAGACGATGCTGCTGCAGCTGATCGCCTACCAGGCCTTCCTGCAGGGGTCGCTGGTTTGTGACATCGACCCCAAGGGCGACCACCGCCTCGACCGTCTCCCCGGGGTGGCAGAGCGGATGGAGATCGTCGAGCTCGTAGCCGGCGACGCCTGCCGCGGGCTGCTCGACCCGCTGCGCATCGGGCCAGCCGAGGCCCGCGAGGATCTGGCCGCCGGCTTCCTCTTCGGTCTACTGCCCGAGCCGGTGCGGCCCGAGTGGCAGACCGAGCTGCGCCTCGCGCTGCGCACGGTCTGCGCCGACGGCGGGCGCAGCTGCGAGCTCGTGCTGCGCGAGCTGGAGCGCTCCGGAACGACCGGAGCCGAGCTCGCCCGGGCGCTCGCTGTGCACGCCGGCAGCGGGCTGGCCGGCCTCGGCATGGCCCCGGCCGACCGGGCGGTCGACGAGCCCGGGGGCCGCCAAGTGACCAGCCTGCGCATCCGCAACCTCGTGCTGCCGCTCCCCGGTACCAACCGGGCCGATCTGTCCGAGGAGGAGCGCGTGGGCCAGGCGCTGCTGCGGCTGCTGGCCGTCTACGCCCTTCGCCTGACCGCGGCGGATCCGTCAACCCACGCCGTGCTCGGCTTCGACGAGGCCTGGGTCCTGCTGGCCGACTCGGCTGGGCGGGCGCTCGTCGACCGCATCTCCCGCCTCGGCCGGGCCCAGAACGTGACCCCGCTGCTGGCCACCCAGGTTCTGGGCGACACCCGCGAGCTCGACGGGCTGATCGGGGCGGCGTTCTGCTTCGGGGTCGAGACCGAGAGGGAGGCCGAGCGAGCGCTCCGCCTCCTGCAGCTGGATGCCGACGACGCGCGCGCCCGCCGCCAGCTGACCGGCTTCCGTCGCGGCCGTTGCCTGTTCCGCGACTACCAGGGCCGCGTCGCCCCGATGCAGGTGGACCTCGTCGACCCCGAGCTGCTCGACGCCCTCGACACCACCCCGGTCGCCGGGCGGCCCGACGGTGCGAGCGCCCTTCCGGCCTAGTCGGTTCCTGGTCGCGGCCGTCGCTGCGTTGGCCCTCCTGGGCCTGCCGGGGCCCGCGGGGGCTGCGCCCATGGTGCTGGCGGCACCCGCCGGGCCCGACTGCCGCTCACACGACCAACGCCCGTGCCCGTCCTCCCCGATCAGGAGGCGAGTGCGGGGCGAGGACCGAGCCGGTCCGCCCGGTCGAGAGGCGGTTCCTGACGCCAAGGCGTCCGCGCGTGACGCCGCGGCGGCGGACGATGATGGTGGGGGCGACCCTGATCCCTTTCGGACGCTGGGGGCGAGCTCGCCCTTCTGTCGCCGGGCCGGGTTGCGCTCGCTGCCCGGTTGCCGCATCGCCGGCTCGATCGCCCACACCTATCCGGTCTCCAACTACGGGCTCGACGTGCAGATCGACACGCGCATCGACAAGGTGGAGAACAACCTCTACGCCGCCATCCAGGCCGTGGGGGCGCTCGTCTGGCTCGGCCTGGTCTACGCCCTCAAGGGCGTGCTGCTCCTGCTGGAGTGGGCCTTCTCGCTCGATCTCCTGAATGAGGCCATGAGCTCGGTGCGTCGCTCGCTCGGGCGCCTCCACGGCAGCGTGCTCGGCACCGGCTGGTTCCTGGCCGCCATCGCCATCGCCGGGCTGTGGGGCATCTGGCGTGGACTGGTGCAGGGCCGCACGGTCGACACCGCCACCGGACTGGCCGTGACCGTCGTCCTGATGGTCGCCGCGCTCGTGGTGATCCGCGACCCGGCAGGCACGGTGGGGGAGGGGTCGCGGCTGGCCAACCAGGCTTCGCTCGAGTTTCTGGCCGCCGCCTCCACCGGTTCGGGCGCGCGCCCCGAGCGCTCGTTCGCGCGCTCCAGTGAGGGGTTGTTCGACTCGCTCGTGCTCTCGCCCTGGTGCGCGCTCGAGTTTGGCGACGTCGACTGGTGCACCGGCCGGCGCAGCGACGGCCTCCGTAACGCCGACCTCTGGCTGGCCTTCCCCGCCGACGGCAAGGAGCGCGAGGGCCTCTACCAGCTGACCAGGGGCGAGGACGCCGACGGCGGCGGCTTCTTCGACCACCTGAAAGAATCGGTCGGGCACTCCATCTTGAGCGGACCGGGCGGCCTTGGCGGAGCGCTGGGTGCTCTCGATGCGCTCGGGCAGGCCGGCGGCCAGGCTGAGCTGCCCGACGAGGTCCGGCAGCTGGTGCGCCAGGACCCGGCCCGGGTGGCGATGCAGGAGAAGGACGCCACCTTCACCCGCCTCGCGCTGCTCGCCCTGATCTGCGTCGGGCTGCTGGGCGCGATCGCCCTGCTGCTCTACCTGGCGATCAAACTGGTGCTGGCCGGGCTGCTCGCCCTCATGCTGCTGTTGCTCGCCCCCGCGATGCTGCTGGCCCCAGCCTTCGGCGACACCGGCCGCGACGCCTTCATCTCCTGGGCCAAGCGGCTGCTCGGAGCGCTGGTGGCCAAGCTCGTCTACGCCCTGCTGCTGGCATTGGTGATCGTGTGCGCGGGCGCGCTGGCCGCACTGCCGGTGGGCTGGTTCGGCACCTGGCTGCTCCAGATCGCATTCTGGTGGGGCATCCTCATCAAACGCCACGAGCTGACCGGCGTCCTCTCCCTGGCCGAGCGCGAGGACGGGCAGCGCCGCGGGCGCTCCGGGGTGCTGCGCACCTACCAGGACGCACGCGCGGCCAAGGCCCTCGCCGTCGGCGGGGTGGCCGCCGCTGCGGCCCTGCCGCTGCTCGCCCACCGCCGCTCCGCCGCCGGCCGCCACGACCGCCACGAGGCCACCGCCCGTGCGGTCGCCCTCTCCGCCCGCGACGAGCTCGACCGCCGCGCCCAGGGCGAGCGGACGGTCGAGCTGAGCGCCGCCGGGGGAGTCCTCGAGCGCAAGCGCGAGCTGATGCGCTCACGCTCTGCGCTGGAGCGCCGCCTGGCCCCCTTCGAGGGGCAGCGCGCGGAGGCCGAGGCCATGGGACGCGAGCCGCGAGGACCGACGGAGGACGAGGCGGCCATGCTTACCGCCCGCAGGGGAATCGATCGCGAGCTCGATTCGGAGCGCCAGCGCCAGGCCCAGACCCTGGTGCGGGAGGCTGACCGCGCCCAGGTGCGGGAGGGCTCCCCGGTGGGGGAGGCCGACCGGGCAGCCTTCCGCGAGCGCCGGCGGCGGGAGATCGACCAGGGATTGGCTCCCGCGGATCCGCGGGCGCTGCGGGCCGCGGGCATCGACCCGGCGGAGCACGCACGCGCCGACAGCCACCAGAGGGCGGAGCTCGAGCGCCGGTCCGTGGCGGCCATCGAGCGCGACCGCGTGCTGCTGGCCGCCCTACCGCGCGAGGATCGTCGCGCCCCGCTGCCCGCCGACATCGAGGGCGCCGCGCTGCTGCTCGACCGCGAGGAGCTCAAGGGGAGACGCAGCCAGGAGCGCGAGGCCTGGCGCCACGAGCGCCAGCAGCGGCAGCGCCGGCAGCACCTCTACCGCCGGTGATGAAGGCCCGCCGACGCACGGTTCCGATCGCCTTCACCGCTGTAATTGCACTCACCGCCCTCGGCCTGGCGCTCATGGGGCACGGTGACCCGCAGGTGGACCGTGCGGCGTCCGATCGCGAGCCGGCTGTGCTCGGGCCGTCCCAGGAGCCCGCCGACCGCTCGCGCGAGGCAAGAACGCGACCGCCAGCGCGAAGTGATCCCGTGGCCGAGGACCGGGCCACACCGCCTAGGACGGCGACCAGTAGACATTCCAAACGAGTGGGTCGTCGGTTCGTCGCCGGACTGTTGCGCTGGGAGCGCGGGGGAGGGCGTGGTCGACGCCTGCTGAGGCGAACGGGGACCCGCCGTCTGGCGACGACGATCCTTGAAGAGCCGCCGAGACCGCCGCTCGGCGGAGATCGGCCGCCGCCTGCGCGTTTGGTCGGACTAATCGTTTCCTCCGCCTTCCACCGGGTCCTGACCCTGGAGGCCACGATCAAGCGCGCCGGACGTCGCTCCGGCCTGCTGCTGACCCTGCTTCGCCGCGGGCGGCGCTGGCGGGTCGACAGGATGCGGTGAGACCGACAGGCCTCTCCCGTCTCGCGGCCGCTGGCGCGGCCACTGCCCTGCTCGGGCTGCTCGCGCTGGTCTCGTTCCTGGCGCTGTTCGGCGCGCTGCTCGGGGCCCCGGCCTCCGGCCAGGTGGCCTGCCAGACATCCCCGGCCGGGACAACGGCGATCCCGGCGCAGCTGCGCCCGATCTACGCCGAGGCCGGCGCCCGCTACCGGCTCGGGGCGCGCGGCCCGTCCGTGCTCGCCGCCATCAACGCGATCGAGTCGGACTTCGGGCGCAACCTGGGTCCGAGCTCGGCCGGCGCATACGGATGGATGCAGTTCATGCCCGCCACCTGGGCCGCCTACGGCATCGACGCCGACGGCGACGGGCGCCGCGACCCGGCCGATCCCGACGACGCGATCCATGGCGCCGCCCGCTACCTGCACGCCTCCGGAGCCCCCGGCGACTGGTATCGGGCGGTCTTCTCCTACAACCACGCCGACTGGTACGTCCAGGAGGTCCTCGACCTGGCCGACCGCTACCGCGGCCCCTGCACGCTCGCCCTGGGCGGCGGACCGGTCGAGCTGGAAGATCTCGACTTCACGGACACCTCCGGGGCCTGGGGCGGGGCGCGCAAGTTCGCCCGCGCCCTGGCCCACCTGGGGGGCCGCTACGGGTGCGTCCCCACCTCGGAGAAGCGGGAGCGCAAGTACACCGACTCGGGCGGGATCTCCGACCACTGGGTGGGATCCACCGACGCCTACGCCGTAGATATCGACTCCGCCGGCTGCACCATGACCTACCCCGGCGGCGAGGCGGACCTCACCGCGCGGGCGATCGCCGCCGCGCTCGACCTGCCCGCCCACACCGGGATCGTCAACGCTGTCCGCGGGCGCTACCGCTTTCAGCTGCTCTGGCAGGCGGCCGGCCACTACGACCACGTCCACATCGGCGTCCGGCGGATCGCCTGATGGCCGCGTCTCTGCTCGGTCGTGCCCTCGCCCTGATCTTGGCCCTGGGCCTCGGCGTCGCCACGCTCGCCTACACGGCCAGCGACCGCGGGCCACTCGGCCGGGTCAGGGAGAGCGTTCGGCGCGGCTCCGCGAACCACGAGCCTCGCGCGCGCGAGCGCGCGCGACAGACCGCCCCGAGCGCGCCGAGGCTTCCCGACCAGGTGCGGCCGCTGCCATCCCGGGTTGCCGGGGTGGCGGGGTCGGTCTGGGGGGTCGCGTCCAAGGTGGCGCTTCTCTACCTCCTGCTGACCTCCGCGCTCCTGGTCCTGCGGCTAGTGAGCAGGGCGCGTCGTCGCTACATCCGCCACTGGCTGATGCCCTACCGGGCCGACGAGGCCACCCCCGACCAGGTCCGCCGGCTGCTGGAGGCCTGGCACCAGATGACCGAGCGGCGCTGGTGGCAGCGACTCCTATTCGGCCAACCCTCGCTCTCCCTCGAGATCCACTCGCTGCCCGACCCCGGCGGCACCCGGGTGCGGCTGATGGTGGCCTTCCCCGACGAGCCCCGCCTGGCCGACGCGCTCGACGGGCGGCTCGTCGCGTGCTGGCGCGACAGCCGCCTCGCTCCTGGGGGCGGGGCACCGACCTGGACCGAGGCGATCCTGCGGCTGAAGAAACGGCGGCGCTTCACCACCCGGCTCGAGACCCCCGACCGCTACGAGCAGCCGCTGGTCGACGGACTGGTGTCCACCATGTCGGCGCTCGAGCTGCCCTGCACGGTGCAGTACGCGCTGACCCCCGCCCCGGCTTCCTTCGACCGCTGGGCGCGCTGGCTCTTTCGCTCGCATGAGCGCCAGCTCGAGCGGGCCCGGGTCCGGACCGAGGGGGCCGACCCCGGTGTGCGCTCCGAGGTGGCCCAGCAGGAGCTCGAGGGCGGCCTCGAGCTCCAGCACCGCCGGCTCTTCTTCGCCGACCTGCGCGTAGCCGCCCCCGACCACCGCACCGCCCACGCCGTGGCCGGCGTCATCCGCGGCGGGTCCGGGGCGGAGAACCGGCTGATCGAGCGCCGCATCTGGCTACGCCGCCCCCTCTACCGCCGCCGCATCGAACGAGCGGTCGGCAACCCGCTGCCGTCATGGGACCGGGGCGTCCTCTCGTCGTCCGAGCTGGCCGGGCTGTGGCAGCTGCCCTCGCCCTTCGTCAAGGGGGTGCGCATGGAGCGCTCCTCCGTCCCACGCGTGCCCGCCCCGCCCGAGATCGGCCGCGCGTCCGACGAGGGGGCGCTCGTGTGTGACGAGCGCGGCCCGGTGGCCATCGCCGACGGGGACAAGCGCATGAACGCCATGCTGCTCGGCGCTCAGGGGACGGGCAAGACCTCGGTCATGTGCCGCGGCATCGCCGCCGACGCTGCCGACCCGAACTGCGCGGTGATCGTGCTCGACGGCAAGTCCGACCTCGCGCTGAAGGCGCTGTCAGTCATCCCCGAGGACCTCGGCCCCGGGCGCAAGCTCCACTACCTCGACTTCGCCCACCCCGAGGTGGGCATCGACCCGTTCACCGCCGACGCCGACCGCGACGCGGTGGCCGACGCCATCGTCGAAGCCTTCAAGGACGTCCACGAAGACGGATCCATCCAGGCCTCCTCCGACCGCTACCTGCGCCAGGCGGCCATCGCCTGCATGGGCTGGGTCGAGCGCACCGGCCAGGAGCGGGCCACGCTCTGGGACATGTGGACGATGCTGCTCCCCTCAGCCGACGAGTTCCGCAAGGAGGTGGTGCGAGCGATCGGCAAGGACCCCGAGCTCGCCGCCCCGGCGATGTTCTTCGGCGAGCAGCTCCCCGCCCAGCTGCACGCCGCCCGCAGCCAGATCGTCCCCCGGCTCGACTCGCCCGTGAACAAGCTGCAAAAGCTCACCGGCCAGCCGAAGCTCGACTGCATCCTGCGCCACCCGCTCGCCCTCTCAATCGACGAGGTGATCCGCAACCGCGACGTGCTCGTCGTCTCCGGCTCCGTCGGCTCCTTCGGCGAAGGATCGGCCCGGGTGCTGCTCCAATTCATCCTGCACATGGTCCACCGGGCCATGATCCGCCAGCAGGAGCTGCCAGAGGACCAGCGTGCCCGGGTGGCGCTCAAGGTCGACGAGGCCCACCTGCTCTTCAGCGCCACCTTCGCCCGCATGCTGGCCATGGACCGCTCCGCCGGACTCGAATGCGTCGCCGCCTGGCAGTCCCTTGGGCAGATCGAGGACCGCAACCTCCGGGCGATCATCCTCGGCCTGCTGCGCCACCGCTTCATCTTCTCTCTGGCCGACGACGACGCCCGCCAGATGGCCGACATGCTCCAAACGGTCTACGCCGACGTCATCCGCGACGACCAGCCCGCCCGCGCCCGCATGCGCATCACCCCCGACGCGCTCATGCACATGCCCAACTTCCACACCGCCTGCTCCTGGATCGCCGACGGCGCCCGCGTCGGCTCCTTCATCGCCCAAACACTCCCCATGCAAGAGAACCCGGAACGGATCCAAGCCCACCTCCAGGCCCAGCGCGACCGCGGCGCCCACTACCCCGGACCCATCCCACCGCCCAACCGGCTCTCCACCTACCTCAAGATCCAGGACCTCGTCCCGCGCGAGGAAACCGCAGGCGGCGACGAACGGACAGCCACGGCCGAACCCAGCGAGACGGCGCGCTCTCTCGCGGCCGAGGCGACTAGCGAGGCGAGCGCGACCGGCAACGGCTCAGAGGTGCCCGAGTTCAACCCGGAGCGCTCAAGCCACGACGACCGCGCCGACCGAGTCGGGGTGGCGCCGCTTGGCTCCCCGGTCCGGAAGGCCGTGCCCAACAGCTTCACCGAGCTCGACGAGTTCGACGCCGCCACCGGCCTGCGCTGGGAGCAACGCCCACCAGGTCCACACAAGCCACCGCTGCCGCGCAGGGACGACCTGGAGGTCCTCGCCGCCCTCCACGAGCTGCGGTTCCTGCTCGCCTCCCAGATCGGCCGTCAGTTCATGCACGGCCGGGCCCTCCGGTCCGTTCAGCATCGCCTCGGCCTGATGTTCCGCGCCGGCTGGTTGCGGCGCTGCGAGATCGCCCGCCGGGAGCGCGGCCATACCCAGCGTGTCTACGCCCTCGACGAGGCCGGCTACGAGCTGATCCAGGCCCACCGCGGCCGCACCCTCCTGGCCCGCAACGTCGACCCGGAAGCCAAGTGGCGCTCGCCCGAGGTCGACGACCCACGCATCGTCGTCCACGACCTGCACGCCAACGCCTGGCTCTTCGCCCTCGAAGCCATGCTCGCCCCGAACGTGCTCAGACAGTGGCGCGGCCCCCGAGCCGCCCGTCTCGACGTGCCGGGAGAGCGCATCCGCGGCCAGTGGGTCCCGGTGGCGCCCGACACCGTGCCGCTCGGCAGCGGCCACCACCTCGCCGACATGCAGCTCGAGGAGTTCGCCCCTGTACGGCCCGACCTGGCCATCGAGCTCGACCTCTCGCTCGGGAACACCAAACGCCGCGTGGAGCTACTAGTTGAGCTCGACCGATCAGGCCGGCCCTCCTCGAACTACGAAAAGTTCCGCCGCTACGACGCCCTGCTGAACGGGTGGGCCATGGCCCACTCCCGCTACAAGGCTCTCGGCGAGCCACCCGTTGTCGTCTTCGTCGTCGAGGACGACGAGAGGGCAATCCAGTTCCTTCGTGGGGCAGACCGGATCGTCACGGGACGGGTAGGGAAGTGGGGGACACCCGAGGCGGGTTGGCCAGCGCAGGGAAGACGACGACTGTTCGTCGTCGCGGAGCGAGATGTTCACCAGGGAACGCTTCGAGCCCAGCGGCTCCCTGAACACCCGCCCGCGCTGCGCGAAAGCCTGAGTGGTGGCCGGGGCCGAATGAAGCCCGAACAGGTGCCCTCGCTCTTGCCGCCAGCCTTCATAGGGCTCTAGGTTCTTAGAGCCCGTTGTCTCCGTAGCTCCTTCCTAAGTTCGATTCCTTCATGACGCCCGACCTTCAGACACAGATCCGGTCCCACGAGCTGACCAACAAGCGCGCCAAGGAGATCTCTGAGCCAGCAAGAGCCTCACCGACGGCTTTCGCATCTGGAGTGGTTGGGAACTTGGATTCCTTCGCCGGAAGCCGTTTTCGGAGGTCCCCGACCTGCACGAATACCTGACAGATGCCGCCGGCTGGGGCGCCGAGACCTGGGACTTCGAGCCCGAGGGTCGAGCTCGGGCGGCGCGTACTCTCGAGTGGCTTTACGAGCGGCTGTCCGAGGCCTTCCTGTTGCGTTGCGGTTCACGTTCAGCGGCGCTCGGTTCCGTCGGCGCTGATTCCGCGGCGCAGGTCGCCTTTTTCTGCCTGCGCGAGCGACGCGGTTAAGGATTACTGCTCGGGCGCCGTGTCGGAGGCGCAGCGGGTGGGATGCGAGGCGCACGTCACCGAGGAAGACATCCCATGAGCGCTCCGCCGAGCCGCGTCCCGACCCACCGGCGTTCGCAGTAGAGGTGAGCCCCTCGGCCACCGTGTTCGAGGCTCACCCGCGTCGTCACGTACCGCTGTCAGTTGTGTTGGCTGGACTGGTGTTTGCTTTCGGGTTCGTCCTGATCTGGGCCGGGCTCCCGTTCGATGGCGTGCCCGGCTAGGCCTGCCCCGAGGTGGGCGCGAGCGAGTACAGCTACTCGTTTGGTGCACAGTGGTGGCCGCCGGGGACCACTCGTTGCGACGTCCAATCCGACGGCGCCGTGCTGGCCTCGGGCACCTATGTGCCGTGGGCCGATTGGACAGCGCTGCTGCTCGGGAGCCTGGGTGTGGCGGTCATGGGCGCGAGCACCGTTCGAGTGCTCGCCGCGCTCTCGCTTGTACTAGCCGGATCGTGCCCTGTTTGTCTGGAGAGCACGAGGCCTGGCCAAGTTCGCTGCCAGCCGAAAGGCGACCTCGGCAGGCCATCTCTTCGCTAGCGAGCCGGGCTGGACCGAGGGCACCGTCCGGGCCGTTGACTCAACAGTCGCTGACCATTAGGTTCGACCGCATGCGCGGGCATCTGACAGTTCAGCTCGTCTGCGCGGCGGCGCTCGTCGCGGCACTGGTCGTTCTGCCCGGGGTCGTGCCTGGTCAGACTCCGCCGGCTGGCGACTCCGGCTTCGGCGCCGGTCACGTCCTTCAGACCGACTTCGTTAGCGAGGGGCACTCCGGTCCGAACGGGGAGAACCCGGTGGGCACGCTCACGGTGCGCGGGTACCTCAACTTCGAGGCCACGGCCACCTGCTCCAACGTCTCCGGCAACGCGGTGGTGGCCGGGTACCGGATCGAGACCGGAGGAATGGCCGGGCGGGGATTCCTGAGCTCGTCCGTTGATCACGGCCCACCGCGACGGGGACACCCCGTGGACGTGACCGTCTACAGCGGATACCTGCGCCGGCCGCCCGTGAACTGCCCCTCGCCCGGCGAGCCGCCGCCGCGCGGATTCGACAGCACCGGAGGCGGGCCTTTCACGCGCGGGGATTTCACCCTCGTGGACGCACGGGAGCACCTGACATCCGGTAGCCCGGTGGCGCGCCTCGGCCGGGTGCGGCTCGCGCTCCGGCCGGGGCACCTCGCCGGCCACTCCGAGGGCGCCCTGGAGATCCGCGCCCGTGTGTGCGGAGCGCCCGGCACCGCCCTGCTCCGGTTCACGCAGGCGTCCAGCCCGGCGGGGCGCAAGCGCCCGGTGGACTCGCGCACCACGTGGCTGACGAAGCTGCGCCACACCGGCGCATGCGAGAGCCACGTGCTCACCCGACGGCTCGGCCGTTTTCCCGGTGGGCGCCGCTACCGAGTCACGATGAGCGCCCGGACCACGGCAAGGCGCTGGAGCCCGAAGGTCACGCGGTCTGTGGACGCCCGCTGAGGGGCCGAACTAGGTCCAGCGTCCTGCCATGTGGTTGTCGCGAGATAGCGGAATAGGCTCCCCCACCATGGGTGGGGTGGGCGTGCGCAGGTGTTGGGTGTTAGTGCTGGTGGTGGTTGCCGCGGGATGTGGCGACGGCTCGAGCCCAGGGGTGGACCCCACCCCTGAGCGTGTTGACGGATCGTCGTCCCACGAGTTCGAGCGAGACGACATCGACCGGGCCAACGGCGCGAGCGACGCGGTCAAGGAGTACTGCTCCGGCGCCGTGTCAGAGGCGCAGCGGGTGGGATGCGAGGCACACGTCACCGAGGACGACATCCCATGAATGGTGGGGTGAGGAGCCGCTCATCGTGGCGCATTGTTGGGCTGTTGCTGGCGGGTTGCGCGGCGCTTGTGTTCTGTGGCCCGGCCACGGCCCAGCGGGCCGAGATCAGCCAGCAGATCTTCACCCGTAACGGCCTCCCCTACCTGTTGGGTAATCCGGTGCCCGACGGAAGCAAGGGCGAGGTGGTCGCCTGGCGGGAGTGCAGGCCGGGTCTGCCCTGCCGTCCGGTCCCTCCGGGGAAGGAGGAGTTCCTCATCGAACCCGGTGACGTGCCGGCGGGCACGTCGTTCGAGATGGATGTGAGATCCGACGCGGGTGTGCTGACGACCGCGCGTAGCACCCCGTGGCGGGGTCGGGTGGCGGCCACCGTTTCGCCTGGAGTGGCCGGTGCGCTTCGGGTGGGGCGAATCGTGCTTCCCCGCGCTGCCACCTGGACGGGGGGCTGGCCGGGCGACTACGACCGCTTCAACCTCGAGGCGTGCCGCACCGCGGCCGGCGGGTCGTGCGAGACCCTCGCCGCCCAGGGTGAGGACCCGCTCGTTTGCCCCGGCGGGGGCGCGGTTCTGGGTCACCGCTACTTGGGATGGTGGGTGCGGGCCATGGACGGGCGACTGGCTCGCGACACGGCGTTTGCGGGGGTCGGCCATAACCGGCCCCGCGACATCCCGCTACCCCCACCGTCGGCGACAGTTGTGCGTTCCGAGCTCGTGGGGCCCGTGAGGGCGTCGAGAGGCGGGTTCGCGGAATGCGGCAAGCCGCGCGTCCAGATCTTCAAGAACCGCATCGGCGAGGCTAGGCGCCCCACCTTTGCGGCGGTGGGATGCGCCTCTACCTGCGATGTGGTGCTCGTGGTGCGCGATGCGCGGCGCACGATCCGACGCCGGGTTGACGTCGAGACCAACGGTCTCGTTGGGCTGCGCCTCCGCAGGCGATTGAGCGGAGCGAGCGCCCGGGTGCGGGTGATCGTGAACGGTCACCAGCGGGCGCGGCGGGTGGTGCTCCTCAAGCTGGCGCGGGTCCCCCGTCAGACGCGCCCGCCGGCACCGTAAGCGTCGAACGACAGATTCTTGCGTGGAAGGGCTGTCTGGACGGGAACCCGTCGCGTTGAACCGGGCGACCTCGGGTGTCGTGGCGCAACGCCCACCTCC
This sequence comes from Solirubrobacterales bacterium, assembly GCA_038323835.1. Classification (GTDB taxonomy): domain Bacteria; phylum Actinomycetota; class Thermoleophilia; order Solirubrobacterales; family Thermoleophilaceae; genus JACVRW01. Next base: position 221 of record JBBQHI010000043.1, on the reverse strand, counting down.
AGGAAGTCCAATGCTCGACCGGCGCGTAGATTCGGCGCAAGCGGAGACTTGTCTACTAAGCCATTCTCTCTCCCCGATGCCCTTGCGGGGCGCCCGGGCGGGGCCTAGGCTGGGGTTCTCTCTTTTCGCTTTCCAATCGTTGTTCCCGGGCCTGAGCCCGAACCTCATGCTCCACCCCGGCTCCCCAGCGACAGCTTGTCGACTGGTTGCCTCAGCGAGTG